>DAITOA010000004.1:0-144593 GCA_036834365.1 Thermodesulfobacteriota bacterium
GGTGCCCTCTTCTCCTGGCGGACCTGATCGAGGAACAGTCTGGTCCGCTGCGCCCAGAACGAGAAGGCATCCTCGGCGGAGCCCCATTTCGTGAACTTCTCCTTCAAACCGGTTCTCTGGTCATCAATGACCGCCATGATGGGGGAATTCGTCACCGAGTCGAGGACCATCACCTCGATGCTGGTCGCCCCGGAATCGGCCCAGGTCGTAGTCAGTCCCTTCTCCTCCGATGTCCGCCCGGCCTCGGGCTGCCAGATATCGCTCAGCACAGGCCGGTTCTGCTTGAGGTCGGTGATGGCGAAGCGGATCCGGACAACGCCGGGTCCCGGGGCGTTCACGAGGGGGTAGTTCTTCCTGAGGGCGTTCCTGAACTGCCGGTGGAAGAGATCGGAGAGCTCCTTCAGCTCATGCGGGTCCATCCCCTTGTATGCGCTGTCGGGTGCGAAGAAGAAGATCACCCGGTCGAACATGAGTCCATGGTACCCGGAGAAGTCGGTCCCGGGCCTGATCCAGCGCAAGCGGGCACCGCCCGGCGGCCCGGGCGTGAGGACGATGTCGGTCCGGTCGTCCGAAAGACACTGCAGCCTCTCTTTTGGTGCCTTCGCCGTTTCCGCCTGGTGTGGAACCTCCGGGAGCACGCGTTCGAGTGCACCCACGCATTCCGGGTCCCATTTGGTCCTGGAGCCCTGCTTCAGCACGTCGAGCGCCTCCGGGAAGGTCTTGGCCTTGTGATAGGGCCTGTCCGTGGTCATGGCGTCGAAGGCGTCCGCTGCGGCGATGATCTTCGCACCTAGGGGGATGTCGTGGTCCTTCAGCCGGCCCGGGTACCCGAGTCCGTCCGGGCGCTCGTGGTGGCACCGGATGTAGGACAAGGCATCGCCGAGGAAATCGAGGTCCTTGAGGATCTCGGCGCCGGTGGTCGGGTGCCGGGTTATCTCCCGGACGATCTCCGGCGGGGTGCTCTCTTCGTGCGGGAGGAAGAGGTAATCCGGGAATCCGATCTTTCCTATGTCGTGCAGCAGTCCGGCCAGCTGGACCAGCTCCGTCTCCTCCGTGCTCATGCCCATCTCGGAGGCGATCAGTGCGGCGATCCGGCCGACGCGTTCGGCGTGTCCCTCGGTATATGAATCGCGGGCCGCAAGAGCCTTGGCCATGGCGGTCACGGTGGCGATGGTGCTGCGACGGGTGTGCAGGCTCGTCTCCTCCACCTGTCTGGCCAGCGTCTCCAGATGGGCCTGGCGGGCCTGGATCTTCGCAGCCATGCGTCGAACCGCCTTGGCCAGGGTGCGCACGGGTTCTCCCGTGTCCCTGCCGGACAGTTCCATGACATCTTCGGGAGAACGACCCTCCGCGATGTCCGTTACGATCTCGATGAGTCGATTCAGGTCATCCACATCCGTATCCTCGGGCAAGGCGCATCGTCACGGGGACGAACCCGGCCTCCCTCCGGTATATACAGACAATCCGGCCTGCCGGGCAACGAGTATTCCCCGGGGAAACGGGCAGGGCGAGAACCTACTTCACCCCGTGTGTGGAGTCCATGAGAGCCCTCAGCCTGGCAGCCCAGAAAGTGAAGGCGTCCTTGGCCGATCCGTACCTGGAGAACCTCTCCGTGAACCCTGCAGTCCGTTCATCCTGCCCGGCGGCGATCACCTCGTTGCTCATGCTGTCGAGCACGAGCACCTCCATGCCCGTGGCCCCCGAACCGGTCCATTCGCCAGTGGCACCTTTCTTTATGGCGCTTACGGCCAGCCCGACGGGTATGACCGAGGAGACGCCGCTGAGCACGGGCCTGCTCTGCCTGATCCCTGTCAGGGCGAATTTATAGCGCACGACACCGGGTCCCGGCTCGGCAACGATGGGGTACCTGTCCTTCAGTGCGTTCACCAGCTCCAGGTGGAAGGCGTCGGAAAGCTCCTTCATCACCTCGGGGTCGATGCCCTTATCCTCTGAATCGGGGGCGAAATAGAAGACGACGGTGTCCAGCATCACCTTGTCGTATCCGGAGAAATCCACCCCAGGCTTCATCCAGCGCAGCTTGGCACCGCCTTCAGGGCCAGGCTGCAGGTTCCCGTAATAATCGCCCAGGAATCCGGAAGGTTTCTGGACCGATGCGCAGGAGGCGGCCGACAGTGCCAGGGCCACACTCAGGACCACCGTTATTGCCATTCTTGTGACTGAGTTCATGAAGTCCTCCTTATGTTCGATCATGCATCCCGCCTTGTAGCATCTCCAGGGGCGCCCTGTCTTTTAGAACTTCCTGCAGACGACCAGTTGCCCGTAGTTTCCCTTCATGCGGTTCTCGTGATGGGAATCGAACAGCCATTTCCCGATCACGCTGAGCTTCCCGCCGGTGCAGCCCGGCATCCAGAACAGGGCAGGGCCGAAGCCGTAGGACTCGCCCTTGAAGTCTCCGAGGAAGTCGGGCTTCCCGTCTCCGCTGTCTCCGGTCACCTGCTTGTACCAGTATCCCTGGGCGCCCAGAGCGAAGCTTTTCGACAGGAACTGGTTCACCACGAAGTCCATGTGGAATTCATTGCCGGTCTTATAGTCCGTGGCGTTGTTCTCCGTGTTGAAGAGCATGCCGGGCATGACCGAGACCTCGGTGCCGGTCTTCGAGGAGAGCCAGGTCGCGGCACAGGAGGTGTCGAAGCCCCAGTAGTTCCGCCCCACGTTGGCGAGATCGCCCGTGCTGTAGGCGCCTGTGGGCGCGAAGACCATCTGGGTGATCTTGAAGCTGAAGTCCCCCGCCTTCCAGGCAAGGGCACCCGAGATCAATGAATCACCGATATTGAAGGCCTTGTCGTCGTCATCCACGGAGATGCTGTAGTAATCGGGTATATCTATGTTTACACCCGCCTTCGTGTACACATAGCCGACCGGGACCGCTGCGCACAGCTGGAGCCTGCCGCCGAGGACACTGCCATTGAAGGCATAGGATCCTCCAAAGTAATTGTACACTGCGGTTGCCTTGAGCGACATCACCAGGCCCGTCAGGGGGGCCTTGTCGACCTTGGCGTGGTAATACAGGGTCTGGTTGACGTACTGGAACCCCGGGTCAGGGGCCACGGCCACGGCGAACGAGGCGAAGGCGCCGGGGAAGTAGTAGCTGGCAGCGCCTTCCGATGCGTGTACCGGTTGCTGTGAGGAGCAGAAAACGCCGAGGCACAGCAGGATCCCGATGACCGTGTGTTTCACTCCCTTCAGAATATAGTCTTTCATGCTCGTCTCCTTTTGGTGTTTCCATGTAGGGTATGTCTCGTGTTCATTGTTTTCTCACCTCCGTATCAGCAGCGGGGCATCGATGGCATCCATCACGCGGGAGGCCGGCAACCCGTTTTCCAGCAGCGTGGTAATGGCCTTCAGGTACTTGCGGATATGGAGGAAGAACTTCCTGTAGCCTTCGCACAGGTAATGGAGCCCCGGCTCACCCGGCGGGCTCATCCTGAAACGGTGCTTGGGGCATCCCCCCTGGCAGGCCTTCAGCACCGGGCAATCCCGGCACCAGGATGGCAGCGCAGTCTCCTTCATGACGCCGAATCCTCTGGCCAGTGACTTCTCCACCATGTCGGCCAGTGTGTTGTCTGCGATATTCCCGAGCCGGTACTCCGGGTAGACGCAGTGGTCGCACGCATACACGTCGCCGTTGTGCTCGATGACCAGGGCGCGGCCGCACTGCTGTGCGTGGATGCACACCGGGGATGGGTTGCCGATCCAGGCATTCAGCGCCCACTCGAAGTTCATCACGAAGATCTCACCCACGTCGTGACGTACCCACTCTTCATATACGGCGATCAGAAAGTCGCCGTATTCTTCCGGCAGAACGGTCCAGGGGGTGACCTGTACCTGCTTTTCTTCCCTGTCAAGGCCAGCAGGTCCGGCAAGCCTGAGCCCGCTCTGTGCGCTCATCGCATCGGGCTCGCGTTCGATCACCGGGGTGAACTGGATGAACTTCACTCCGGCGTCCTTCATGAAACGGTACACTTCCAGGGGCCGCTTGGCCGTCTCCCGTGCAACGCAGGCCAGCACGTTGTATTCCACTCCATGCTTCTGCAGCAGCTTCAGGCCGCGCACGGCGTTGTCGAACGAGCCCCTGCCCGAGTTGGTGTGGCGGTAGGCGTCGTGGATTGCCTCGGGTCCGTCCAGGCTGATGCCCACCATGAAGTTGTTCTTCTTCAGGAAGGCGCACCACTCGTCCGTGAGCAGGGTACCGTTGGTCTGCAGGGAGTTCCGGATAGTTTTCGCTTGGGTGTAAGGTTTCTGCTCACGCACGACCTTCCTGAAGAAATCGAGGCCGGCCAGCGTGGGCTCGCCGCCCTGCCACACGAACTCCACCACCGGGGTGGGCTGGGATGAGACGTAGTCTGCAATGAAGGCGGAAAGCACCGCATCATTCATCCGGTAATTCTCGCCCTCGCCGAAGAGGGCCTTCTTCTCCAGGTAGAAGCAGTAGTCGCATGCCAGGTTGCACACCGGCCCCATGGGCTTGGCCACCACGTGGAGCCCCCGGGGGATCGGGATGTTGCTGGTTTGATCGAGGCTCATAGTGTTCCTTCCCTGCCTGTCATTCACCATGAACAACGCACTCTTGATATCCTGAAGCGGGAGGATGCTCCCCCCGTCATTTCTGCGCGGGCCGCCCTTTGAAGGAAGCGGCGGCCCACGCTTTTCATCGTCTCGAAAGGCTGATCATGCATCGCACCGGAGTCCCGCGGTATGGATCAGTCCCTGCTCAATGCCCGCTGGGCCTCTTTCTCGAGGTCGATGTAGGGTGTCCCTTCCGTGGTGATGCCCACACCCAGGATCCTGCCGCCGTGGAACGTGCCGGGTGCCTTGTATTGGCTGCTGACGGCGTCGGCGCTGTCATATCCCACGCACAGTCCGTCGCCCGAAAGCGTAAATTTGCCGGCCTGTGTCTTCATCGGGCCTTGGGCCACGACCTTGTCATTGACGTAGAGCTTGGCCGTTCCGAGGGATTCGTGGTGCGGCCCCATCTTCTCCTTGGTGAACTCCATGCCCAGGGTGTACTTGCCGGGCTTGAGCACCGGCGAGACGAACGCCTGCTCCGGCTTGATGCCGAGGAAGTTGTACACATAATGCAGCTTCTGGTTCTTGATGAACAGGGCGTGGCCGCCGAAGCGCGAGCCGTGGGCGAAGATGACGCCTGCGCAGCTCTTGTCCGTGATCTCCACATCAGCCAGGATCTTGTAGGAACGGCCGGCGATTTCGACCGAGGCGCTCTCCGGGACCGGCGCGGTGCCCGGGTAGTAGAGGTAGCGCTCGCGGGCAGGCTCTTCCGTGGGGCGCTGAAGCAAGCTCAGCTCAAGGCACGAACGGTCGTCCAGGGGCAGGACGTTGTTCTTATCCGCCTCCTCGAACCAATCCTTGATGAGGGCCTGGAGCTTCTCGGGGTACTGCTTGGCCAGGTCCTTGGACTCGGCACGGTCGGCATCCACATGGTAGAGCTCCCACGGGTCCTGGTCGTAGTGTCCCTTGCCGCTCATGGGGGCATGGAGCGAAACGGCCTTCCAGCCGTCCTCCCACATGGCGCGGGTGCCCATCATGGCATAGTACTGGCGGTGCTTCTGCGTCGGCGCATCCGGCGCGGCGTCGAAGGTGTAGCGCATGGACACGCCGGAGAGGGGGTACTGCTCGATGCCCTTGTACACCTTGGGCATCTCGAGCCCGCAGACGTCCAGGATGGTCGGCACGAGGTCCACGGAGTGGTGGTACTGGTTGCGGATCTCGCCTCTGGCCTTGATACCCTTGGGCCAGGCGATGACGAGCGGGTCGCAGGTGCCGCCGGCGTACTGGGAGTAGCGCTTGAACATCTTGAACGGGGCCGAGAAGGCCGCAGCCCACCCGGTGGGGATGTGCCCGTACGTGTCCGGACCGCCCAGCTTGTCGATGAGCTTCATGTTCTCGGCCAGATCGTCGGGGTAGCCGTTGAAGAACTTGTTCTCGTTCACCGAGCCGTTGGGCGTACCCTCGCCCGAGGCTCCGTTGTCAGCGCAGTACATGACCAGCGTGTTGTCGAGCTGACCCGTATTCTGCAGATAGTCGATGACGCGGCCGACCTGGGCGTCCGTGTACTCCGAGTACCCGGCATAGACCTCGGCCATACGGGAGAAGAGCTTCTTCTCCTCGGGCTTGAGCGAATCCCAGGGACGCACGTAATCCACCTGATTCGTGTAATTCGGCGGCATCGGATTGAACGGGGTCAGCTCGGTGCCCTGGGGGATGACACCCTTGGCGATCATGCGCGGCAGGACCCATTTACGGTAGGCATCGTAGCCGTCATCGAACTTGCCCCTGTACTTGGCGATGTAGTCTTGCGGCGCCTGATGCGGGGCGTGCATGGCTCCGGGACAGAACCACATGAACCAGGGCTTGGATGGGTTGCTGGCCTTCTGGTCGCGGATCATTTTGATGGCCTGGTCGGCCAGGTCCTTGGAGAGATGATAGCCCTGTTCGGGGAAGTACGGCTGATCGATATAGTGGTTGTCCTCCACGAGATCGGGGTACCACTGGCTGGATTCGCCGCCTAAGAAGCCGTAGAAGCGGTCGAAGCCCATCTGGAGCGGCCAGTACTTGTGGGTCGCTCCGGAGGCGATGTCCTGGATGGGGACATTGTGGTTCTTGCCCACCCAGAAGGTGCTCCAGCCGTTGTCCTGGAGGATCTGCGGGAGCGTGGCGCACTGATCCGGAATGCGGCCGCTGGCCCCGGGAAACCCGTCCGCCGCTTCGGTGATGCTGGTCAGGCCGTTGAGGTTATGGTTGCGCCCGGTCAGGATGGTGGAGCGGGTAGGCGAGCTGAGCGCGCAGGTGTGCCATTGCGTGTAGGTCAGGCCGTTCGCCGCCAGCTTGTCGAGCGTGGGCATGTTGACCCTGCCGCCGTAGGCCGACCACATGGCCAGGCCGGTGTCGTCATAGAGCACGATGAGGATGTTCGGCGATCCTGCAGGCGCCTTCTTGGGGGTGAACGGCCCCCAGTCCGGGGTTGAATCGCGTACGTCGGTCTTGATGACGCCCTTGTAATCCGGCGGGGTGGCTTGGGCGGTTGCGCTCGGCTGATCCCCGGCCGCTACCGTGCTTGCCGCACCCAGTGTGAGGCCGAGGGCTGCGGCGACCTTGGTGATCCTTTTCATTCCTCTCATACGGTTTCTCCTCTTATTGCAGATATTCTCATTGTTTCCCGTCATAGCGCTTCCAGAACTCCTGCGGCGGCATCAGCGCATCCAGCGTGGTGCCCACCTCCGTAAGTGTCTTCATGTTTCGCGCGGCATCGAGCCCTTTTCTGATGGACCCCGGTGTGAAGACCAGCCTTTCCAGCTTCAGACCCTTGAGCGGGGTCAGGTCGGTGACTGGGGTCCTGCCGATGTTCAGGCGCTTCAGGCTCGTCATCTTCGCAAGGGGTGTCAGGTCGGCGACGTTCGTCCCTTCGAGGGTCAGGCTCACGAGGCGGCACCCGGACAGAGGCGCAATGTCGGATACAGGCGTGTTGTTCAGCCAGAGCGTCCCCACCGGCGAGCCTCTGAGCGGCGCGAGATCGTGGACGCGCGTGCCCACCAGCATCAGCTCGTTCAGGGGCATGCTGGCCAGCGGTCTCAGGTCGCTGACCGGGGTGTTGGAGAGGTAGAGCTTCGACAGTCGCATGCCCGTAAGCGGGGACACGTCGGCGACCTTGGTGTCCTCGATGCCCAGGAACGTAAGCGGCATGATTTTCAAGGGCCTCAGGTCCGAGATGGGCTGTCCTCTCAGATCAAGCGCGTTGAAAGGGATTCCGGCCAGGGGCGAAAGGTCCGAGATCCGGGAGCCGGTAAAGTCTCCGACCAGGCCGAGATTCTTGACCTGTGCGAACTGGGCCTGGTCATTGTACTCAGGGTTCCCAGCCTTGATACGCTTGTGCAGCATTTCCGGGTGCGCCAGCACCTGCGCCGCGTTCATGCCGCCGCACAGGGCAGGCCGGGGTGCCGCTCCAATCGCGGCAAGGACTATGATTGCCACAACCAAGCCGCACACGTACTTTGATGATACGTGTTGTGATCTCTTGAACATCGTCTTTTCCTGTTTTCTATCCATGACTGTCCCCATGACTAACTCTCATCCCCCACCCCCATGCCATGGGGTGGGGGTATGTCAGGGAGAGAGCTCAGGGCCTTAATCAGCCTTGAGCTTGGCATCCACGGCATTCACCTTCTGCTGGTCCGCGGCGGAGAGCTTGCCCCCGTCGAGGTACTTGATGACCAGCTTGTCGATGGTGCCCGTGAACCGGAACGGCACGTCGTAAACGAGGTCCACCGGGGTGCCCGTGTCCTCGCCCACGTCGAAGGTCTCGTCGAGGGAGAAGCGGAAGGGCACGGTGTTCTCGATCCGCCCCTGGGCCACCTGCTGACCGTCCACGCTGAGCGTTCCTTTGCCCCCCTTGCCGAACCCGCCGCCGTCATAGAGGAAATCGAAGACCACGGTATGCTTGCCGGGTTTCAAAGCCTGCTTGGACCCAACACTGTAGTGGGCCACGTTCGCCATATTGTAATAGAAGACCGGTTTACCTTTCTCAAACACCAGCGCGAAGCCGCCTGACAGGCCGCCCTGCGTCACCAGCACACCCTGCTCGCTCCCCTTGGGCAGCACCACGTCCGCAGTGATGCGGAAGGACCGGTTCTTGATGTTGGGTGCAGCGCCCTCGTGGATGCGCTTCACGGGTCCGGTGTAGACGAACTCGCTCCGTCCGGCCGTGAGGCTGGGTCGGATGCCCGGGTACGACCTCTCGGTTCCGCTGTCGTCCAGGGGCAGAACGTCGTACTTGGCCGCCTCGGCATAGAACAGCAGCTGGAGGTCGTGCAGCTTGTCCGGATACTGGCCCGCGACATTGACGGCCTCGCTGAAGTCGTTGTCCACGTTATAGAGCTCCCACTTGTATCCGTTGATCACATCGACATGCTTGAACTTGGTCTGGTCCTCCCAAGGCCCGCCGTAGGGAGGGGTGGTGCAGGCGATCCAGCCGTCGTGATAGATGGCGCGGTGGGCGAACACCTCGAAATACTGCGTGTGGCGCGTAGAGGGCGCCTTGGGATTGTCAAAGGTATAAGCCATGCTCACGCCCTCGATGGGCTTCTGGGCAACCCCGTTCACCATAGAGGGGAACTCGATGCCGGTTGCCTCGAGCATGGTGGGCACGATGTCGATGACATGGTGCCACTGTGTCCGGATACCGCCCTTGTCCCTGATGCGCGCGGGCCAGGATATCACCATGCCGTTGGCCGTGCCGCCGTAGTGCGAGGCATTGGTCTTGATCCACTGGAACGGGGCGCACATGGCATGGGCCCAGGCCGCCGGGTAGTGGTTATGTGTCTTCCACGTACCCAGGTTGTCCTTCTGCTTCAGGATCTCCTTGTAGTCTTCGGGGACCATGTTGATCATGGCCAGCTCATTGTAGGAGCCCTGGAGCCTGCCCTCGCCGCTGGCCCCATTGTCCCCGCAGATGTAGATGACCAGCGTGTTGTCCGTCTGGCCCAGCTTGTCGATGGCATCCAGGACCCGGCCTGCGTTGTAATCGGTCTGGGAGAGATAGCCGGCGTACACCTCCATCATGTAGGCATAGAGCTGCTTCTGTTCGGCACCCAGCGAATCCCAGGCCTGCAGGCCTGGGGAACGCTCGGTGAGCTTCGTGTTTGCCGGGACGATGCCCAGCTTCTTCTGGCGCGAGAGGGTCTCCTCGCGCACCTTGTCCCAGCCTTGGTCGAACCGACCCTTGTATTTGGCGATCCATTCCTTCTTCGGGTGGTGCGGAGAATGCGTGGCACCAGGGGCATAGTAGAGGAAGAACGGCTTGTCCGGGGCCACTGCCTTTTGCGCCCTGACCCACTCGATGGCCTTGTCCGCGAGGTCATAGTCGAAGTTGTAGTCCGGGTTGCCCAGGTACGGCTCCACGGCGTTGGTCCCGTCGAAGACCGCGGGCCGCCACTGGTCCGTCTCGGCCCCGATGAATCCGTAGAACTTCTCGAAGCCCAGGCCCGTGGGCCAGAGGTCGAACGGTCCTGCCGCGCTGTTCTGCCAGTCGGGCACGTTGTGGTTCTTGCCGAACCAGGCGGTGTTCCAGCCTTCCTGCTTGAGGACCTCGGCCACCGTGGCAGTGTCCTTGCCCATCAAACTGTCGTAGCCGGGATAACCGGTGGCGAGCTCCATGATGTTGCCGGTGTGCACCGTGTGATGGTTGCGTCCGGTGAGGAGCGACGCCCGCGTGGGCGACGAGATGGACGTGGTGTGGAACTGGGTGTAGCGCAGCCCGCTCTTGGCCAGCTTGTCAAGCGTCGGCGTGTCGCACGGCCCGCCGAAGGTGCTCGACGCGCCGTAGCCGACGTCGTCGAGGAGAATGATGACGATGTTGGGTGCGCCATTAGGCGCCTTGATCGGCTGCGGGAAATCAGACTTCGAGTCCTTCACGGACAGCCCGATCTGCCCCTTGAACGGGGCCGGCGGGGCCGGAAGGACCTCCTGGGCGGATGCGCTGCCTATCAGCGCCCCACCTGCCAGCGCCGTGCCTACTGCGGCGCAGACGCCGACTTTACCTTGTACGGTAAGTCTTGTCTTCATAGCTCAGGCTCCTTTCCTCACTTTTTCAAATCAACGCATTCTTGCTGCCTTCTGTCGTTGGTCGGATGAGAGGCTATTGTCCATCCCTCATCCTCTTCAGGGCATCGATCCCTTCCCAGGGGGATTTCCTGCCGAACCTGACATGCACCGTCACGCTCAGCAGGTCTAGGGCACCGAGGAGCGCGCTGCCGCTGGTGGTATGTATATAGTGTTCGAGCCTCGCCCTCTTCTCCCAGTCGATCACCAGGCAGAAGAGCTCCTCATCCTCCACGTCCCGGGAGACCCGGCAGTCCCGGGAACCCTTCGCCTTACGGATCGTGGGGAGCAGCGCCTGCAGTGTCTGATACAGCTCCTGGGCCTTGCCAGGTACGGCCTTCATCTCAATGGTGAGCTCCATGGATCTCCCTTCTCCTTTGCATGCAAACAGTCATTCCCGCAGGAATCCCAGAGGAGGCGTTTCGTCGTCGAAGCTCGCGGATATCCCCGGTCAGTCACCGGAGATGGAATCCAAAAAGCATACCAGGGGACAGAGGTGCGTTTGCATAATGGAACAGCTTGATTTTTCGGATATATTCTAAAGAAGAGTGAAAACAGGCTCTCCGGAAAGCCCGCAACATGTTGAGGAACCGCAATATGCTGCGGGTTCTATGCTTGAGGTACTGATCCTTCAGGGCCGCTCGATGCCCAGGCGCCTGATACGGAACCGCAGGGTGCTCGGGTTCAGCCCGAGGACGGCCGCGGCGCCTCCCTTGCCCTCGATCCGCCAGCGCGTCTCGTGCAGCACCCTGAGGATATGCTCCCGCTCCACGGCCTCGAGTTGTTTCGACCCGTCATCCTCCATCGGGGCGGTCTCAAAGTCGAGCTGGTCGGCGAGGTGCAGCACCGGCCCGGGGCTGATGATGACGGCCCGCTCGATCACGTGCTCGAGCTCGCGCACATTACCCGGCCAGTGGTATTCCTGCAGGGCTCGCATGGTGCCCTTCGGGATGGACGCAAAGGTCTTGCCCAGCTTGCGGGCATACTTGTCGATGAAATGCTCCACGAGCAGCGGGATGTCTTCGATGCGCCTGGACAAGGGCGGGATCGAGACGGGGAAGACGTTGAGGCGGTAATAGAGGTCCTCCCGGAACCGCTTGTTCCTGACCTCCGCCTTCAGGTCACGGCAGGTCGAGGCGATGACGCGCACATCCACCTTGACAGTCCGTGGGCTGCCGAGCCGTTCGAACTCTCCGTCCTGCAGCACCCGCAGGAGCTTGGCCTGGAGCTCCAGCGGCATCTCGCCGATCTCGTCCAGGAAGATCGTCCCGCCATGCGCGATCTCGAAACGGCCGATCTGCTTCGCATGGGCGCCCGTGAAGGCCCCCTTCTCCCGCCCGAAGAGCTCGCTCTCGATGAGATTCGCGGGCAGGGCGGCACAGTTGACCGTGATCATGGGCTTGTTCCTGCGGGTGCTCATCTCGTGCAGGGCATTGGCCACCATGCTCTTGCCCGTGCCGGTCTCGCCCAGGATGAGGACCGTGGCGTCCGTGGGGGCGACCTGTTTGACCCTGAAGAGCACGTATTTGAGCGTGTCGCTGTCCCCGATGACCGTGCCCATTCCGGCCTTGATCTCGTCCCGCAGGACGATATTCTCCTGCTCCAGCTGGGACTTTAACCGCTCGATCTCCGCCAGGCGCTCCCGGAGCTCCAGCTCGGCCTTGCTGCGCTCGAGGGCGTTCACGATCAGCTCCCCCAGGAGGCGAAGTTTGGGGATATGCTTTGGGGAACAGGCCTGACCGTACTCGCTCAGGCTGATGCCGAGCATATATTCGGAGGACCGCAGGGCGGCGATGGGGATATACGTGCCGGACCGAACCTGAAACATCTCCAATGATTGCTTGTCGACATCTGCCTCGGTCGGAAGCTCCTCCGGCCGTGCATAGGAGATGACCTCCCGGTCGATGAGCTTCCGGGCGATCCAGGGAAAGAGGGATACAGGAAGCACCATGCCTGTGGGATAAGGGGATGTACCGAGTCTATCCGCGTTATGGCTGATGACGGTTTTCGTCTTACACGGCAGGAGCCGTACCAGGGCTAAACGATCGATCCCGAAGAAATGAAGGCATTCTCCCAGGGCTTTCTGGATCTCATCATCGATCTGTTCGGGCTCCAGGGCGACGAGACGGGCCGACATCGAGGCCAGAAAATCTTCGAACGTTCCATGGGCCTTCTTTTCCGGAAGCCCCGACCTTTTTCCCCCCATCTAGAACTCCCCTCACAGATGTCACGATATCATAATTCTTTCCCAATTACCCCGAGCATCTCATTTTGAGATATTCTCTTACCATTAAATATATACCATATTGAAAGGGGGTGAAGACATGAATTTCACCTGTGGCCTGTGGATGCACCTCTCCCAAGGCCGGCCCGGGCATACAGGTTCCCGATGCAGGGACAGGGTGATCCTCCATCGCGTAATTTCTCTGATATTCGGTAACTTATCAGGATGTTCTCGAAATGTATTCTAGAGCTTCCTGCAAATCCATGCTATTCATGTGGAGCACAGGCATTATAATAGACGCAGTACGTAACATATGCCCAGGCTTCTGATGGGATTTTCCACAGGATCATGGAGGAGGCTTCATTGCAGACGCATGCAGTTTGCGGCACCGAGCCTTTTCTTTCCATGTCCCCGGATGGCGGTTGCCGCAAGATAATGCCAGGGACTCATGGGCGTTGCGCCTTCCATGGTACCTTGGGGATGCTTAGAGCAGCTGGTGCGTGCAGTAGAATGATGCGTTTCAGGGGGTAATGGCATGAAACGGAGAACTGGTGAATTCTTGGCGCGTGGTGTTGTCCTGTTCATGGCGTGTGCCATCCTTGCCCCCCTGGTCTTTGTCGGGTGCGGCAAGGGGAAGACCCCCCAACTGCCCCCCCCCTCGGTGGAGGTGGTTGCTGTGGTGGCCAGGGATGTCCCGGTGTACGGCGAGTGGGTGGGGACTCTGGACGGCAACGTGAACGCCACCATCCGCGCCCAGGTGCAGGGGTACCTGGTGAAGCAGCTCTACCAGGAGGGTGACGTGGTGAAAACCGGCCAGGTGCTCTTCGAGATCGACCCCCGGACCTTCCAGGCCGCCTATGACGAGGCCAAGGGCCAGGTAGCCATGTACGCGGCCAAGCTGGAGCAGGCCAGCTCCACCCTGGCACGGGTGAAGCCGCTTGCCGAGCAGAGGGCGCTCAGCCAGAAGGACCTGGATGATGCCGTGGCGGCCGAGAAGACGGCCCGCGCGTCGCTGGAGATGGCGAAGGCCGAGCTGGAAAAGGCCAGGCTCAACCTCTCCTTCACGAAGGTCACCTCCCCCATCGACGGCATCGCGGGCATCGCCAAGGCCCAGATCGGCAACCTCATCAGCCCCCAGTCCACCGACGAGCTCACCACCGTGTCCCAGGTGGACCCCATCAAGGTCTCCATCTCCATCAGCGAGCAGCAGTATCTCCAGGCCGTGAAGAACCTGCAGGGGAAGGGCAGGGAGGCACAGCTCGAGCTCATCCTGTCCGACGGCTCGGTCTTTCCCCACGCAGGATCGTTCAGCGCAGCGGACCGCCAGGTGGACGTGAAGACCGGTACGCTCAAGGTGGAAGCCCGGTTCCCGAACCCGGGCAATGTGCTCAGGCCCGGACAGTTCGCCAAGGTCAGGGCCATGCTTGCCACCCGCAAGGGCGCCCTGCTCGTCCCGGAACGCTGCCTCACCGAGCTCCAGGGTCAGTACCAGGTCGCCGTGGTGGGGCCCGACAACAAGGCGGACATCAGGACGGTCAAGATCGGCCAGAAGACCGACGGCCTCGTGATCATCGAGGAGGGGCTCAAGGTCGGAGAAAACGTCGTCGTTGAGGGGACCCAGCGGCTCACGCAGGGAGGCGCCGTGGTCGTGAAGACGGGCGCCCCGCAGCAGACACCAGGCACAGCCCCTTCCGGCGGGACCGGGCAGGAGTAGGGCCATGTCGCGGTTCTTCATCAACCGACCCATCGTGGCCATGGTGATCGCCATCCTCATGGTCATCGTCGGTCTGGTCGCCATGAGCAGCCTGCCCATCGCTCAGTTCCCGAACATTGTCCCCCCGGAGATCAGGATCACGTCCAGCTACACAGGCGCCGACGCCCTGACGGTCGAGCAGTCGGTGGCCACACCCATCGAACAGCAGCTCTCGGGTGTGGACAACATGAATTACATGTATTCCATCAACACCAACAACGGCGACTGCACCATCACGGCCAACTTCGACATCAAGACCGACGCCAACACGGACCAGGTCCTGACCCAGATGCGCCAGAGCCAGGCCGAATCCCAGCTGCCGTCCGATGTCCGAAACTATGGGGTCACGGTCCAGAAGTCGCTCTCGGCGCCGTTGATCATCTTCGCCCTGTACTCGCCCAAGGGGACCTATGACAACGTGTTCCTGGCCAACTACGCCTACATCAACATCAACGACCAGATGACCCGGGTCAAGGGCATCGCGAGCGTCACGGTCTTCGGTGCGGGACGCTATGCCATGCGCTTCTGGATCGATCCCGACCGTCTCGCCAAGCTCAACATCACGATCCCCGAGGTGGTGAATGCGGTCAACGCCCAGAACACGGTGAACCCGGCGGGCAAGATCGGTGCCGAGCCGGTGCCCAAGGGCCAGGATTTCACCTATGCGGTGAGGGCCCAGGGCAGGCTCGAAAAAGAAGATGAGTTCGCCGAGATCGTGATACGGGCAAACCCCGACGGGTCCATGGTCCGGCTCAAGGACGTGGCCAGGGTCGAGCTGGGGGCACAGACGTACAGCATGATGAGCCGGCTGAACGGCAAGTCCGCCGCGGTCATCGCGATCTACCAGATGCCGGGGTCCAACGCCATCGAGGCGGCCGACGGCGCGAAGAATCTCATGGCGGAGCTCAAGCAGCACTTTCCGGCCGACCTCGACTATGCGGTGGCCCTGGACACCACGCTCGCGGTCACCGAGGGCATCCATGAGATCGTGGTCACCCTCTGGATCGCGCTGGCGCTGGTCATCGTCGTGGTCTTCGTCTTCCTCCAGGGGTGGCGCGCAACCCTGATCCCCCTGCTTGCCGTGCCGGTCTCCCTGGTGGGCACCTTCATGTTCTTCCCGCTCTTCGGCTTCTCCATCAACACGCTCTCCCTCTTCGGCCTCGTGCTCGCCATCGGCCTGGTGGTGGACGACGCCATCGTGGTGGTGGAGGCCGTGGAGCATCACATCGAGAACGGCATGACGCCCAAGGACGCCACCCTCAAGGCCATGGAGGAGGTGTCCGGACCAGTGGTGGCCATCGCCCTGATCCTGGCGGCCGTGTTCATCCCCACGGCCTTCATCCCGGGCATCACGGGCAGGCTCTACCAGCAGTTCGCCGTGACCATCGCCGCCTCGGTCCTCATCTCGGCCTTCAACGCGCTCACCCTCTCGCCCGCCCTGGCCTCCCTGCTCCTGAGGCCGAAGAAGGAGGCCAGAGGTCCGCTGGGCAGGTTCTTCTCCTGGTTCAACCGCGTGTTCGGGAGGGTCACGGACGGGTACGTGGGCATCTGCGGATCGCTCATCCGCAAGTCGGTGCTCAGCCTGGGCCTGCTGGGGGTCATGATCGTGCTGGCCGGTCTCCTGGGGACACGCCTTCCCGCCACCTTCCTCCCCGAGGAGGACCAGGGCTATGTCTATGCCGCCATGCAGCTGCCCGACGCGGCCTCCCTCCAGCGCACCGATGCCGCCATGAAGAAGGCCGAGGACCTCATCATGGGGACCCCGGGCGTGAAGTACTGCACCTCGGTGGCCGGGTACAACCTGGTGAGCGGCGTGGCGAACACGTACAGCACCTTCTTCTTCGTCACGCTCAAGGACTGGTCCGAGCGCAGGAGCATCCAGGAGTGGTACCGGTTCATCAAGGGCAGGATCACGCTGAAGCTCCTGGGCATGTCCGAATCCATGGGCATGGCCTTCTCGCCACCCGCCATCCCCGGCATCGGCACCTCGGGAGGCATCACCTTCATCCTGGAGGACCGGGCCGGCAAGGACATACCCTTCCTCACCGCAAACGTGGAAAAGTTCCTGGAAGCGGCCAAGAAGCGCCCCGAGATCTCGAACATCACCACCACCTACAAGGCGTCCGTGCCCCAGGTCTTCGTGGACGTGGACCGGGACAAGGTCCTCAAGCAGGGGGTGAACATCTCGGATGTCTACAAGACCCTGCAGTGCTTCATGGGCGGTGTGTTCGTGAACTACTTCAACCGCTTCGGCCGCCAGTGGCAGATCTTCCTCCAGGCCGAGGGTGAGTTCAGGACCAGCCCGGACAAGCTGGGCCTGTTCTCGGTGCGCAACGCCCAGGGCGACATGGTCCCCCTGTCTGCGCTCACCTCGGTGCGGTCCATCACCGGACCCGAGTTCACCATGCGCTACAACCAGTACCGCAGTGCCCAGTTCAACGCCACCGCGGCCTCCGGTTACACCACTCCCGAGGCCATGGAGGCCCTGGAGGAGGTCTTCAGCCAGACCATGCCCAGGGAGATGGGCTATGACTACCTCGGCATGAGTTACCAGGAGAAGAAGGCCGCCGAGGGCATCTCGTCGCTGGCCATCTTCGGCTTCTCGCTGCTGTGCGTGTTCCTCATCCTGGCCGCCCAGTACGAGAGCTGGGCCCTGCCGCTGGCCGTGCTCCTGGGCACCCCCATCGCGGTCATGGGCGCCTACGGCGCCCTCTGGCTCCTCAGGCAGGAGAACAACATTTACGCCCAGATCGGGCTCGTCATGCTCATCGGTCTTGCCGCCAAGAACGCCATCCTCATCGTGGAGTTCGCCAAGATGGAGTACGACAAGGGCAGGCCCGTCGTCGAGGCGGCCCTGGCCGGCGCCCGTCTCAGGCTGAGGCCCATCCTCATGACGAGCTTCGCCTTCATCCTGGGCTGCGTACCGCTGGCAGCGGCCATGGGTGCGGGTGCCATCGCCCGCAGGGTCATGGGCATCGCGGTCATCGGCGGCATGCTGGCCGCCACGGGTATCGCCATCTTCCTCATCCCGGTCTTCTTCACCGTGATCCAGAGGCTCGCCCACCGGGGGGAGGCGGACAGGACACCCGAGAACAAGGAGGTCGCCCCCCATGCGTAAGATTCTGATCCTGTCGGTCGTGGCAGCGGTCCTTTCAGGGTGCGCCCTGGGGCCCGACTACGTGCGCCCCGCCGTGGAGACCCCCCAGGCGTGGAGATACGAGGCAAAGGATGCCCGTGATGTGGCGGACACCCTGTGGTGGGAGCAGTTCGGCGACCCGGCGCTGAACGGGCTGATAGAGACCGCGCTTCAGGAGAACAAAGACCTCAGGGTCGCGGCGGCCAGGGTGAATGAGTACGAAGGCCGCCTCATGGTGGCGCGCGCCGACCTCTTCCCCAAGGCCGACGCCTCGTACCAGGCCGGTAAGAACCGCCTCTCGGAGCACGGATCGAGCAGGATCTCGTCGCTCATCACCAACCCCTACCACCAGTACCAGCTCGGTCTCGGAGCAGCCTGGGAGCTCGATATCTGGGGCCGCTACCGCAGGGCCGACGAAGCCGCCCGGGCTGACCTCCTGGCCACGGAGGAGAGCAGGCGCGGGGTGATCCTGAGCCTCTGCTCGAATGTCGCGGTGGGGTATGTCAACCTCCTCGACCTCGACAACCAGCTGCTCATCGCCAGGCGTACGGCCGAGAACACGAAGAAGACCCTGGACCTCTTCCAGATCCGTTTCAAGGGAGGGGTCATCTCCGACCTGGAACTCAGCCAGGTCAGGTCCCAGTATGCTCTCACCCTGACGAGGATCCCCGCCATCGAGAAGCTCATCGCCCAGCAGGAAGACGCACTGTCCGTCCTCCTGGGGAGAAACCCCGGAGCCATAGCCAGGGGAAGGGCCATCGACGAGCTCTCCCCGCCGGCGATCCCCCAGGGCCTGCCGTCGGAACTCCTGGAGCGCAGGCCGGACGTCCGCCAGGCCGAGCAGAACCTCGTTGCGGCCAATGCACGCATCGGGGAGGCACGCTCCCTGTATTTCCCAAACATCTCACTCACCGGCGCCTTCGGCTGGTCCAGCACCCACCTCTCCGACCTCATCACCTCGCCTGCCCGTGTCTGGAGCTGGGGCGGGGCCATCGATGCACCCATCTTCGCGGGCGGTGCCATCAAGGGGCAGAACAGGGTGGCCGAGGCCGTGCAGCAGGAGGCGATGTACACCTATCTGAAGACCGTGCAGAATGCCTTCAGGGAGGTGAACGACTTCCTGATGAACCAGAAGTACGACCGGGATCAGCTCGATGCCCAGAAGATGCAGGTGGAGGCACTCAGAGATTATGCGCACATCGCCCGGACCAGGTTCGACAATGGGTATACGAGCTACATCGAGGTCCTGGACGCGGAGAGCAGCCTGTTCGAGGCGGAGCTGTCATACTCCCAGACCCAGGGCACGTTCTTTTCGGACCTGGTGGGCCTGTACAAGGCCATGGGCGGCGGATGGGTGACCGGGGCGGACGGGCTCACCGCACCTCAGGACCGACAAGACGCTCAGGAGAAGTCCGAGTGAATCGTTCCGACACCCGCATATGTGGAAGAGACTGACTGATTACGTGCTGAGCGAGCCCAGGCAGCATACCATGAGCCTCTTCCTGGTGCTTCTGTGCGCCGAGGTCTTCTTCCTCGGCCCCCTGACCCGGGCCGAGGGCCCCCTTCCGGGCGTCATCAACGGGCTCGTGTTCTCCCTCCTGCTCATTGCGGGCGTCCTTGCCATGGCGCCTCGGCCGCTGGTCCAGGTCGCCGCCGCTGCCGTCGTGACCTGCGCCATCGTGCTGCGCTGGCTGGCCAACCTCCACGGATCGGCTGAACTATGCCTCTGGGACAGAGTCTCGTCCCTGGCGGCGACCCTGGTCTTCCTGGCGCTCGTCCTGTGGCAGGTCTACCGGGAAAGCCCGGCAACGGCCCACAAGATCAGGGGTGCCGTGGCCGCCTACCTCCTCCTGGCAATGGTCTTCGCGTTCTCGTACAACATCATGGAGCTGCTGGTTCCGGGTTCGTTCACCGTCTCTCCGGGAGGGCTCCTCCAGGCATACCGGGTGGATGCTTTCCTGTATTTCAGCATATGCACGCTGACCACGGTGGGCTACGGCGACGTCACGGCCGTCCACCCTTTCGCCCGCTCGCTCGTCATGCTCGAGTCCGTAATCGGCATCCTCTATCCCCCCGTCCTCATCGGCGTACTGGTCTCGCTGCATACCCACTGGCTGCGAGAAGGAGACGGAAAGCAGGGTTGAACATGGGGCTCACGCATTCCATCCACCGTACCCTCATCCTCCGCCTCCTCTTCGCCGCGCTGGCCATCGCCGCCACCCTTGCGGCCCTTGTCCTGTGGGTGGAACTCAGGAACATGGACACCTACGTGGCGGACCAGGCATCCGTGGCCACGGAGCACCTGCGGTGGGCCATCATGGACGAACTCGACAAACCAGCTCTGGGCGATCATGCGCGCATACGCAGTATCCTGGAGAAGCCCATGTCCGTCAGGGCGTGGCCGTCGGGGGGGCATTTCGTCCTGGTGCGCATCCTCGACTCGGAGTTTGACGAGGCCGTGCGGGTCAGTGACCCTTCCTATGCACACCTGGGGTCCGTCACGGCTTTCGTCGCAGCAGGTTTGGACCGCGCCGCACTTGCAGACCACGGTGCCTGGCGCAGGATCTCCCGGGTGGACGGGGACGTTCTCATCCACCTGAGGACTGTCCTGAAAAGCAGCAGGGGAGAGCCGGCAGGGTATATGGAAGGCGTGTACGCCGTGGCCCCCTCGCTCCTGGCAAGGGCGCGCACCCAGGCGGCTGTAACGGCGCTCATCGCGGCGCTCGTCGTGCTGCTCACGGCCCTGCTCCTCTATCCAGTAATCGTCCGCCTCCTGGGGCGGGTCTCGGGCCTTACGGAAGATCTCCTGCACGCCAACCTGGAGATCCTGAACGTGCTCGGAAGCGCCATCGCCAAGAGGGACAGCGACACGGACATCCACAACTACCGGGTCACTATCTATGCCATCCGCCTCGGACAGGTCCTGGGCCTACCCGACGATGAGATGCGCTCGCTCATCAAGGGTGCGTTCCTCCACGACGTGGGCAAGATCGGCGTCAGGGACGGCATCCTCCTCAAACCCGGAAATCTCACGGACGGCGAGTTCGAGGAGATGAAGCAGCACGTACGCCACGGCCTGGACATCGTGTCCCGCTCATCATGGCTCAGCGACGCGGCTCCGGTGGTGGGAGGGCATCACGAGCGATACGACGGTTCAGGCTACCTCGAGGGCAGGCGTAACGGCGACATCCCGCGGGTGGCGCGCGTCTTCGCCGTTGCGGACGTCTTCGATGCGCTGACCTCGAAGCGGCCCTACAAGGAGGCCTTTGCCTTCGAAGATGCGATGAGGATCATCGTCGGTGGGAGGGGTACACACTTCGACCCGGAGATCCTGGACGCATTCGAGAAGATCGCACCGACGCTGTACGAGACATACGCCGGCAGGGATGACGGTAAACCGAGGGGAGACCTGAGACGGATGGGGAGCCCCTATTTCTCCGGTCGAGGTGCCCGAGACGCAGCAGGACGGACCTTACAAGGAAGGGTGTCATGACGCATCAGATCGGAAGCATCATTCAGGAAAGCCCGGAGATCCTGGTCTTCCTCTCCATGGCGCTGGGGTATGCCATCGGCAGGATCAAGGTCAGGGGCTTCGGCATCGGCACCACCGCCTCGGTGCTGCTGGCGGCCATGGTGCTCGGCCAGTTCGGCATCGACGTGCCGCCTATCCTAAAGGGCATCAGTTTCGCGCTCTTCGCCTTCTGCATCGGCTATCAGGTGGGGCCCCAGTTTTTCGGGGCGCTCCGCAAGGAAGGCCTGAACTACCTGTGGGTGTCCGTAGTGGTGGCGCTGGCCGGGCTCGCGTGCGTGGTGGTCCTGGGCAGGGTCCTGCACTTCGACAAGGGCACAGCCGCTGGGCTCTTCGCCGGGGCCATGACCCAATCCGCAGCGATCGGCACGGCCAACGGCGCGGTGGGGCAGCTCGCCGTATCTGCAGCCGAGAAGCAGGTCCTTTCCGACAACATAGCGGTTGCCTTCGCCATCACCTACCTCTTCGGGGTGGTGGGGGTCATCATCTTCTTCAAGCTCCTGCCAGGTCTGTTCAGAATCGATCTGAAGGCGGAGGCCGGGGAGCTCGAGAGGGCCATGGGAGGGGGCTCCGACCTCAAGAGCCCGGAGCTCTTCTCCTGGTCGCGCCAGGTGGGGCTGCGTGCCTACGAGACCACCAATCACCGGATCATCGGGAAGAGCGTCAGGGAGGTCGAAGGACTCTTTTCCCCTGCACGGGTCGCGGTGTACCAGGTCCTGAGGAGGGGCATCCTGTTCGAGCCCCTCCAGGAGACGATCCTCGAGGAGCAGGACACTCTCGTGATCGCAGGGAAATACGTCGGTCTCGTGCGCGCCCCCGACATCGTCGGCACGGAGGTGGACGTCTCGGTGATCATCGACCTCATCGGCGAGTCCCTGGACGTGTGCGTTCTCAACCCCGCCGTGGTGGGCATGACGCTGGGCGAGATCGCCCTGGCAGGCGGTGCCCGCGGCATCTTCCTGACCAGGATGACCAGGCAGGGCCACGACCTTCCCATCCTCGAGGACACGGTCGTCAACAAGTGCGACATCCTGCATCTGGTGGGCACGAGAAACGAGGTGGAACAGGCGGCCCGGGCGCTTGGCTATGCCCAGCGGCCCTCGGCAGTGACCGACCTGGTGATGGTCGGCGCCGGGTGTGTCCTGGGAACCCTGGCCGGGATGATCGTCATCCCGCTGGGGGGCATCCCGCTCACCCTCGGCACTGGCGGGGGAGTGCTCGTGGCCGGTCTCGTATGCGGATGGCTGCGTTCCGTTCATCCTACCTTCGGACAGATCTCGGACGGCGGGCAGTGGCTCCTCAACGACCTGGGGCTGAGCCTGTTCGTCGCCTGCATCGGCCTGAGCTCCGGGAAGGCTGCGCTGGCAGCCCTCCAGGCGAGCGGGCTCGCCATCTTCCTTGCCGGCATCGTGCTGGCCCTGGTCCCCATCGTGGCGGGTATGGTCTTCGGCAGGTATGTCCTGAAGATGAATCCCGTGCTCCTCCTCGGTGCGCTCACCGGTGCCCGGGTCATCCCCCAGGCCATGACCGCCCTGGAGGAGGACGCCGGCAGCACCACGCCGGCCCTGGGCTTCGCCGCACCGTTCGCATTCGCCAACGTCTTCCTGACGGTCATGGGAAGCATCATCATCAATGTCATGTGAAAAGGAGAGAGGTATGAAAAGAATCGGTACGGTCGTATTCATCGGGGCATGGATTCTCGTTCTTGCATTTTTTGCCTTCGCCCAGCAGCCGGATCAGGCTGATCCCGAGCTGAGCCAGGTCATCCTCCCCGACGGGCAGGACATGAACATCAAGACCTACATCGAACTCATGCGGACCAACC
Source organism: Thermodesulfobacteriota bacterium (assembly GCA_036834365.1). Taxonomy (GTDB): domain Bacteria; phylum Desulfobacterota; class Desulfomonilia; order UBA1062; family UBA1062; genus MWEI01. Next base: position 23,100 of record DAITOA010000004.1, read on the forward strand.
TCAGGGCCCAGAAGAAGCAGATCGTGTCAAGGTCCATGGGGTTGGACGAGATGCAGACAAAGGCCTTCTGGCCCCTGTACGACGATTACGAGCACGACCTTGCCAAGCTCACGGACAGGGGCGTGGACATCCTCATGGACTATGCGAAGAACTACGAAACCATGACCGACGAGACGGCTAGTGACATCATGAACCGAACCCTGGACAACCAGGACGAGAAGCTCAAGCTCAGGAGGGCCTATGCAAAGAAGATGGAAGATGCCCTGTCGGCAAAGGTTGCGGCGCGGTTCCTCCAGGTGGACGCTGTGGTCAACAAGATGATCGAGCTCCAGATCGACTCCAAGCTGCCGCTCGTCAAATAGGGATCCTCAGGCTGGCGGAACAGCTCCCATGAGGGAATGAGATTACCGGAAAGGAGAGACACGTGGACCTGTTACGAGAGATCTTCACCAACGAGGTGTTTCCGGCCATCGGATGCACCGAACCCATCTCCTGCGCATATGCCGCTGCCGCGGCGGCGGAGCAGCTGCAAGGCATCCCGGACACCATCGATATCCTCGTGGATGCCGGCACGTTCAAGAACGGTGCTGCGGTCACGGTGCCCAACAGCGGTGGAGAGAAGGGTAACGTCATCGCCTCCGCCCTCGGCGCGGTCATCGGGAGGTCGGGCCTCAGGCTCGAGATCCTCAAGGATGTCACCCCGGATACCCTGGCCAGGGCCAGACAACTCGTTGAAACAGGGGCCGTGAGCTACGGCTGCAAGGAGGACGAGAAGGGATTCCACGTGGAGGTATCGGCGCGGAGAAACGGGTCCCATGTCCGCTGCATCGTGTCCGAGGGCCACACCAACATCACCTGTCTGGAAAAAGACGGCATGTCCATCGTGGACACGCACCCCCACGGCGGGACCAAGGATGCCACGTACCGCGACGTCATGCAAAAGATGAAGCTGGAGGAGGTGCTCAGGGATGCGACCCGACTGGACGAGGGGCAGCGGGCCTACATACAGCGCGGAATCGACATGAACATGACCATCGCGGAAAAGGGCATCGACATGAAGCGCACGGGCTATCAGCTCAGGCAGATGATGCGGGACGGGCTGAAGGCGGATGACCTGTTCTACCAGGTGAAGCTCCGCGTGGCCTGCGCCGTAGACGCCCGCATGGGGGGCATGCCGGAGCCGGTCATGACCTCGGGGGGCTCGGGCAACCAGGGGACGCTCACGGTCATCGCCCCCTACGTCGTTGGCCGCCACAACGGCATCGACATCGGCCGCATCCAGGAGAGCATCGCCGTCAGCCATGCGGTCAACTCGTACGTCAAGTGCTTCACCGGCGAGCTCTCGGTCATCTGCGGCTGCGCCATCGCCGCCAGCATCGCCTCCGCCGTGGCCATGGTCTACCAGAAGGCGGGCATCGACATGGCGAAGATCGGCCTTGCCATGGACAACGTCATCGGCGACCTGTGCGGCATCATCTGCGACGGCGCCAAGCCCGGGTGCTCCATGAAGATCATGAGCGGGGCGGAGACGGCCATGCGCTCAGCATTCATGGCGCTGTCGGGATACGGCCTGTCGTCGGAGGACGGCATGCTGGGAAGATCCCCGGAGGAGTCCATCCTCAACATCGGCAAGATCTCGCTCCAGGGCATGTTCGCCGTGGACCCCACCGTGGTCCACATCATCCAGGACAAGTCGAGCCGGAGAGGGCTTGCCTGACGGAACGCATCCCCGGCAGGGAAGGGAGGCATGTCATGAAAAAGAAGTGGTCTCAGCTGCTTCGATACGGGCTGTGTCGGTGGCGGAGGCAGGCTCAATGCACGATGCACTGAGGGGATGGCCTGCGATCGCGGTCTTTGTGGCGGTGCTCGCCGTGGCTGCCTCCCGGCCTGCCTGCGCTGCGGAGAAGATCACGAAGTATGACCCGCCCGAGGTGGAGCAGGCGTCAAGGCGCCTGCTCGTGGTCCCCTTCCCCTATTACAACGAGTCCATCGGGCCGGGCCTCGGGGTCGCGGCCATAGCCCAGGGGTATGTGCAGCCCCGGATGCTCACCGTGGGCTCCGCCATGGCGGGCGGGGAGGGCACCCACATGGCATTCCTCATGGTGAGGAACTGCCGTGCCCCGTTCCTCCCCCGCCTCATCGTCGAACCGCAGATCTGCCAGAACACGTTCAAGTCGGTCAGGTCCTACGTGCTGAGCAATCCTGAATTCTCGGACGAACGTGCGGCAAGCAACGGCTCCAGCGAGGACAACTACCTGGAGGCGGACGGAACGGACTTCTGGTTCGAGTGCAGGCTGAGGTTCCTCCTGCCTCTGGGCGACGGTGCCGGAGGCACCGCTTCCCGGGTGAGGCTCGACCGCGGCGTCCCGATCCCCGATGGCGGAACCCCCCGGGAGTGGAATCCCCTTGCGGGTGGACGCACCTATATCGAGGCCAACCCTTTCTACCGGAGCAGGGAGACCGAGGACGAGCTTGATCAGGACCTCACCCAGAAGACCGCCGGGGTCGACCTGGGCCTGACCTACGACAACACCGACTACTGGCCCAACCCCTCGGAGGGGAGCTACCAGAGCGTCTTCATCTCCCGCGACTGGGGGGGCTTCGGCAGCTCCGCGCCCTGGACCGTCGTCGGGGTCGACCTCCACCGGTACGTATCCCTCGGGGAATCGGAACACGCACGCCAGCGGGTCCTCGCCTTCAATGTCTGGACCGTGAACTGCCCGACCTGGGACAGCGGCGGGACCACGTCATACCACCGTCCCCCGGCATACAAGGGGGGGAACCTGGGCGGGCTCTGGAGGCTCAGGGGGTACCCGGCCACCCGGTTCAACGACCAGGCCGCCCTCTACTACGGCATGGAATACCGCCACACCCTCGCATGGAACCCCCTGAAGGATGTCACCTTCAACGGCCGGCTCGAGGTTGACTGGTTCCAGCTCGTGTGTTTCGGCGAGCTCGGCAGGGTGGCGCCGGAGTGGAAGGTCGACACCCTCCACAAAGACATGAAGTGGTGCCTCGGCGCCGGTGCGAGGACCCTGGTGAACGGGATCATCGTGCGTGCGGACATGGGTGTATCGAAGGAGGATTCCCTCGTTCAGCTCTTTATCGGCCATCCGTTCTAGGCGGTGAATGGCCCTGGAGGCATTCGTCCTGTCGGGCAGGTTACAGGCGGGTGGCACCCGGTGGAAGGTGCACGGGCAAAGGTGACAACCTCAGCCCTTGCACCCATGATCCCTGCTCAAAGGAAAGGGATCCCCTCGGGGTCGACAGCCCTGCCGAAACCCGGGGGAGCCCGCAGCTTTCTTTATCGGACAGGAATCTGTTTCAGTGTCTCGGTCAGCAGATCATACACCTTCGCCACCGTGGCGATCTCGAGCTGCTCGTCCGGTGAATGAACGCCCTGCAGGGTCGGTCCGAGCGAGACCATATCCATCTTGGGATATTTGACTCCGATGACGCTGGTTTCCAATCCCGCATGCACGGCAACGAGCCCTACCTCCTTACCGAACGTCTGATGGTAGACACCCTTCATCAGGACGAGCAGGGGCGAGTTTACATCGGGCCGCCAACCGGAGTACGCGTCATGGATGTTGACATCCGCCCCGGCCAGCCGCATCACGGCAGCGAGCTTGCCCGCCGTATCGTCACGTGCCGAATCGACCGTGCTGCGGACCAGTATGCCTGCTTTCCACTGGCCCTTGTCTGCATTTAAGATTCCCAGGTTGCATGAGGTTTCCACCAGGCCGGGCACCGTGTCGCTCATGCGCTGCACGCCGTTGACGCTTCCGTAGATTGCGCTGAGCATCATGGCCTGGGAGTACGCATTCATCACTTTCGCAGGCCGGTCGGTGGATGCGGCGCTTACGCTCACCGCAGGGTCCGTTACGGCGAGTTCGCTCTTTACCGTTGCATCAAAGGACCCGATGAATTTCTCGAAATCGGCGCTCTTTGCCTTGGGTACTGCAACCAGGGCCACTGCTTCCCGTGTAATGGCGTTATACCGTTCACCACCGCTGATCGCAGCGATGCGCACATCGAACGCATCCGCCGACCACAGCAGTCGTGCAAGCAGTTTGCTGGCACTACCGCTTCCTTTGTTGATGTCGACGCCGGAGTGACCTCCCTGCAGGCCCTTGACACTGACCTGATATGCGCGCATATCGGCGCGTGTGGGCTCCTGGGAGTATTTCCCGACTGCGTCCACGTTTACGCCGCCGGCGCTGCCGATGGCGAACGTGCCCTCACCTTCCCAGTCGACATTTATGAGGTAATCGCTCTTGAGCACCCCGGCTTTCAGTCCGTTGACGCCCGTAAACCCATCCTCCTCGTCGACCGTGAACAATGCTTCTATGGGGCCGTGCTTGATGTCCTTGTCCTGCAGCAGAGCCATGATGATCGCCACCCCGATGCCGTCATCCGCACCGAGTGTCGTGCGGTCCGCCGTCAGCCAGCCGCCGTTGACATAGGCCGTGATAGGGTCTTTCAGGAAATCATGGGTTTTGTCGGCAGTCTTCTGGGGGACCATGTCCGTGTGTGCCTGGAACACCACACTGCGCCTGTTTTCATACCCCGGGGTAGCGGGCTTTCGGATGATCACGTTGCCCACGTCGTCGGTGATGGTCTCCAGGTCGAGTGAACGCCCGAAGGCGGCAAGGAACGCAGTGGCCTTCTCTTCATGATGGGAAGGCCGGGGGACCTGGGTCAGCTGGTAGAAATTCCTGAACACGGCCGCGGGCTGCAACTGGTCCAGGCTGTCGGCCAGAGGCTTCATGGAGCTGTCCAGTGCGGAAGCGGCGTATGCCCTGGTGAGGTGTCCCGGGGATGCGGGTATCAACATGTTCATGATCAAGGCAAAGCAGAACAGACTGAATATGCCGGCATGCTTCATACAAAATCCTCCTCAACGTGTCTGGTTTTTCGGATTTCACGTCCGCAGGTCGCCCCTTACGTCTGGAACAGGGAAACAGGGGCATCGGCTTATTTCATCCGTTCGTGCGTCATTTCATCCTATGCAAGATAGTATCATAAACAATAAAATATTAAATCCAATTTTACCTATCACTAGGCATGACATCCGGTGATCCCGATAAATGGTCTTGTTGCGATGTTTAAAAAGGACTATTGAAAGGGGTCATGAAATGAATATGCTTAAAGGAGTCGAACCCATGATGAGGAGCGTAACGTACACATCCACATCAGAGGCGATCCGTCAAGGTTGTATGCACGCGGCGATTCCCTGGATGGTCATGCTCATGGCCGTCATGTTTCTGGCCGGATGCTCGCATACCAGGGAAGCTGTACCGATGACGGCCCGCCAGAAGTACATGAATGAGATGAAGACGCTGGTCAGCAGGGAGGTCGCCGACCCTGCCAGGGCGGACAGGGTCCTTGCCCTGATGGACCGCATGAGCATGGAATCACTGGCACTCAAGGAGAAGAGCGTTTTTTATCAGCATGAGTTCATGAGGATGAATGCGGACTACGGAACAACTCCGGAGCAATTGCAGAAGATCATCGATGAATCTCTCGAATTCCGCATGGAATCCCGCAAGAAGATCATGGAGGACTATTTCGAGTTGAAGTCTCTCATGACGAAGAAGGAATGGGAGGCCGTCTCCAAGGGAGACGTACAGGCCATGGCTGAGTGTCTGAAGGCGAGCGAAGAATCACCTAGACAGTGAGCGGAGTACAGAACCCCTTACACAGACGTAGGAGGGATCGGAATAGGACATGGTTCCCCGATCATCCTTCCCGAGCACAAGGAGGTTTTCATGTATCTTTCCCAGGTGTTGTTCTACTTGAGCATGATCATTGTGCCGTTTTTCCCTGGACCGGCAGAGACCCCATATGACGATGCGAGGACATACCTCAACAAGACACGGGCGGAGGTTGAATATCTTATCAAAGACCAGGGCAGGGCGAACAATGCACAGTACCAGCTCTATCTGATGTCCGAGGAAGTCAATGCGTTCAAGAAGCAGTTCCTGGAGCAGGGCAAGGAGTTCGCCCGGCTCTACATGACGTATGAATCTCAACCCGAAGATTTCGAAAAGGTCCTGGCCAGGATAGATGAGGAGCGATCCAACAGCCAGAAGCAGGTCCTGGATGCGTGTTTCAGATTGAGGCAGACCCTGACCCCCGAGGAATGGAAGGCGGTGTTCGGTCCGAAATGAACAAGAGAGATGCCCCCTTTTCCCCAACGGGGAAAGCCAGGTAGTGATGGACGGAAAAAGGGAAACCTCCCTTTTCCTCCGTTTCCGGTCCATCTTCAGAACCGGAACTTGACACCTACGGAAGCCGTCGTTCCACCGAAGTCAAGGACATCGTCATAACCATCGTCGGAATCCCCTTCGAGCTCCGTGTACTTCAACTCCATGGTAAGGGCCGCATGGGGGTTCATCTCGATGTCCGCACCCATGAGTGCATGGAAACCAAGGCGTGTGTCATCCACGCCTTCATCGTGATAGTATCCGTCAGTGTACGCGTCCTCAATCTCCACGTCCATGAAGTACACGCCTATGCCGGCACCGGCAAAGAAGTCCACGCGGCTTGAAAGGGGAACGATGAACCTCGCGGTGACCGGTATGCCGAGGGTGGTCACGTAGGCATGCTCATACTCATCGGTTGCATAGCTGTAGTAACCGTATTCATCTTTGAAATCTGCGACGGTATAATCAAGTCCGATCTCGAGGGCGAAGTTCGGGTTGAGGTTGTGACCGAGGGCGCCTCCGATGGATATGCCGTTGTCGAGATAATAGGCATCGTCTTCCGGCATGAAGGCCCCGAGGCTTACCGTCACATAGCTGTCACCGTACGTTTCACCGGGACCGTCGTCATATCCATGCCGGTCTCTCCCATATCTCATATTCTTCGCCATTGCCGTTGTCATGGTCGCCAGGATCATCAAGACAGACAGTATGGGGATCAGCCTCTTCATGTGTGTGCTCCCTCCTTCACTCTTGTCTCCTATGACGAAGGGGATACCCGTAATGTCTACACCTGGTGCTCAGGGATGTAACGTAGCGGGAAAGGATGCGAAATATGTGAGGCGTTCCCTATCCTGAACGGGCCGAGATCCCGTCCTGCTACAAGCCCCTGAGGATGAGGGACTTCAGCTGTTCGGCCTCGATGAAGCGGGGGTTGATCTCCAGGGCCTTCCCCAGCCATTCGACGGCATTGTCCAGCTCCTTCATACCGTAGTAGAGTCGGGCCACATTGAAGTAGAGATGTTCGTCTTCAGGGGAGATGGTGATGGCCTTCTGATAATTGGCCAGGGCCTCCTCTTCCATCCCGGCCTTCCTCAGCTCGATGCCGAACTCGTTGAAGATGTGCTTGTTCTCCTCTTCGAAGATGGCCTCGATCTGGGAGAGTTTTCTGAATATCTCCTTGGCCTTTCCTGTTTGCCCCATCTCCATGTACAGGGTTCCGATGCCGAAGTTGGCCCTGACGCTCTCCGGGTCTATCTTCAAGGCCTTCTCGTACTCGAACTCGGCAGAGTTCGGCTCCCCGTGCACCCTGTGCTTCTCGGCAATGGCTATATGCCGGTCCCGATCGGCCTCTTCCCTGGTCTTCACCCGATACTCCGTGTCCAGGGTGAATTTCTTCAGGAACTCGTTGATGGTTAAGTCGATCACGATCCCGGTCGGCTGCCCCTCGTTGCCCAGGAAGGAGAGCTTTACCTTTTCATCATCGACCTGTTCCGCCCGGCAGTAGTTCTTCGCCGTCTGGGTCTTCTGGGTGTGTCCCGTTCCCAAGGTGATCGTGGATTCCTCGTAGAAGATCCCCTGAATTTTCTGGACAAATCGCTCTCGGTTCATTTACCTGCTCTATCGGTGAATGGACCCTGGAGGTTAAGGCTGTATGAGGGTCGTTCCTCCTGATACTTAATTCCTTGACAGTGCAGGGGGGTTCCTATATACAATCTTCTGCTTTATCAGAGCGGTTACACAGAGAGGGGGTGTTTGATTAACGCATGCCCGGTATAAAGGTTAGAGAGACCGAGCCTTTTGAGGGCGCATTGAAGCGCTTCAAGAAGCAGGTGGAAAAGGCAGGGGTCCTTTCCGAAGTCCGCAAGCGGGAATTCTACGAGAAGCCGAGCGTCAAGAAGAAGCGCAAGGCCATAGCGGCACGGAAGAGGGCCATGAAGAGAATGCACAAAGTCAGGTCCTTTTATTAATCCATGCTCACAGAAAAGATAAAAGCTGATTTGGAAGCCGCTATGAAGGCACAGGACAAGGACAGAACGTCCTGCCTGCGCATGGTCGTTTCCGCAATCAAGTACAAACAGGTAGCCTTGCATCAGGACCTTGACGACCAGGAGGTCGTCAAGGTCCTGCGCAGTCAGGTCAAGCAGGTCACCGAATCCCTTGAGTCGTACACCAAGGGGGGACGGACGGACCTCGTCGAGGCGGAAAAGAAGAACCTCGATATCCTGAAGTCCTATCTCCCCCAAGAGCTCGACGAAGAAGGCATCCGGAACATAGTAAAAGAGATCATCGCCGAAACCGGCGCCACCAAGAAGGACTTCGGCAAGGTCATGAAGCTCGTCATGACCAAGCTGGCCGGCCAGGCGGACGGGAAGATCGTCAACAGCATCGTGAATTCGCTGCTCCAGTGACCGAATAGATCCGGAATCCTTGAAAGAGGCGGCACGCGTTGCTGCCTTATTTGCATTCCATGGTACATGACCTGTTAGAGTATTCTGCCCTGAAAGAGTACATAAAGCCCCTCGTCGCCTCGGATGTCGGACTGAGCGCCCTTTCCGATATGGCCCCGGCTGATTCCTGGGACGAGGCGAGGAGCCGGCTCGACCTCCTCGGGGAGATGATGGAGCTCATGGCTTCCTCCACTCCCCCGACCATTGCCGCCATCCCTGATATCCGCCCCCTGCTCTCCGTCAGGGAAGGGGCGGTGCTGGAAGGCCAGGACCTGGTCAGGGTGGCCGACGCGCTGAGCTCAATGGCCAGACTCAGGAAGGAGCTCCAGCGTCGTGGCGGCCTGCTGGCGGATGCGGCATCCCCGATGGAGACGCTGGACCACGTTTCCGCCCAGATCAATGCCCTGCTCCTCCCCACGGGAGAGATCTCGGACGATGCGTATCCCCTGCTGCGCGACCTCAGGAACCGCTACCGCGCCATCAGGAGCTCGATCCTGGAGAAGCTCGAAGGGGTCCTGGAACGGCTCAAACCGAAATCGGTGCTCATGGAAGAGCTTATCACCAAACGCAACGACCGGTATGTGATCCCGGTGAGGCACGACTACCACGTCCACATGAAGGGCATCACCCACGACTACTCGAGGACCAACCGCACGGTCTACGTGGAGCCCATGGCCGTGGTGGACGAGAACAACACCCTGAACCAGATCAAGGCCCAGATCCTCGAGGAGGAGCATAAGGTGCTCCGGGACCTCACCTCCCTGGTGCACGGCCACACCGGCGAGATCAGGATGAATCTCTCCGTCTACGGCAGGCTTGACCTGCTGGCTGCCTGTTCGCGGTGGTCTGTCCGGGCAGGCGCGGCGATCCCCAGGATAGGCGGGGACGAGATGAATCTCATGGGCGCCCGGCATCCTATCCTGCTGGAGCGGCTCGGCATGGCCGCCACCGTGCCCCTGGACATCCGGATCCCCCGGGGCAGGGATTGCCTCATCATCACCGGTCCCAATGCCGGGGGCAAGACCGTGGCGCTCAAGACGCTCGGCCTGCTCATCCTCATGGCCAAGAGCGGGCTCGCCATCCCGGCCAGGGCGGATTCCGCCATCGCCCCGGTGGGCAACGTCTGGGTGGAAATGGACACGAACCAGGACATCACCCACGACCTGTCATCCTTCACGGCCCACGCCCTGTCCTTGAAGGGCATCTACGAGCATGCCTGTGGCGGTGACCTCGTCCTTCTGGACGAGCCCGGCACCGGCACGGACCACGAGCAGGGCGGGGCCCTGGCCGTTTCCTGCATCCATGCCCTGCGGAACAAGGGCGCCACCGTGGTGGTCACCTCCCATTCGGACCTCGTGAAGCTCTACGGCATCACCTCGGAGGGTGTGGAGAATGCGGCCACCGCCTTCGACGACTCGGGTCTCAAACCGCTTTACGCCCTCCAGTACGGGGTTGTAGGCCAGAGCAGGGCCTTCGAGATCCTGGAGGCCATCGAGTTCCCCCGCGATCTCATCGCCGAGGCCAGGGGCATCGTCAACCGCGAGGTCAACTCCCCCCTCGCCCGGGCCATCGAGGACATCTCCCGGGCATCCGCCATGAGGCAGGATGCGGCCCGGGAGCTTGCCGAGGCTGCCAGTCTCAGGGAGAAGGCCGCCTCCGAGCTGCAGGCGCAGAAGAAGGAGCGCATGGAAAGCGCACTGCGGTACAAGAGACTCCTCGACCAGCTCGAGGTGCTCTCCAGGAGACAGGTAACCCCGGAGAAGGTTCGTGCGGTTCGGCAGACCCCCGAGACCGCGGAGATGATCAAGGTCCTTGCCGATGCGGAGCCCGCAAGCTCGCTGAATATAGAGAAAGGATGCACGGTGAGGCTCAAGGGGAGCGACCAGGAAGGCATTGTTGCCGAGGCCGGGCAGGACTACGCCGAGATCGTGTTCGGCACCAAGCGGCTGCGCGTAGCCCTCGACCAGGTCTACACGGTTGCCGGTCCCGACGAGAAAGGGGCGAAGAGGGAGACGGTTTCCCGCATGAGGACACCACCTCCGATCCTGCCCATAAAGGTCGTGGGGATGCGTGTGGACGAGGCCCTGCCCATGGTGGAACGGGCCATGGACCGGGCAATGCTCACGGGGCAGGACCAGCTGGAGATCATCCACGGCGCCGGCACGGGCCGGCTGAAGAAGGCCATCAGGGAATACCTGAAGGATCTGCCCTTCGTGAAGGGATTGTCCGACGCCCCCATGGCGGAAGGCGGCGGGAACAAGACCATCGTCACCCTCGGGGTGCGATAGATGGACAAATCCCAGGTCGAACGGGTCAAGACAGCGAGCGATATCATATCCGTGATCTCGGAGTACGTACACCTGGCGAAGAGGGGCAAGAACTTCTGGGGGCTGTGTCCTTTCCACAGCGAGAAGACACCCTCGTTCTCCGTGGACCCCGACAAGCAGATCTACAAGTGTTTCGGGTGCGGCAAGGGGGGGGACGTCTTTGCCTTTGTCATGGACAAGAAGGGGCTCAGCTTCGCCGAGGCCCTGTCCGAGCTCGCCGCCAAGGCGGGCATCCGGCTGGAGACGTCGCGGAGCCAGCCCTCATCCGAGAAGAAGGCCCTCTACGAGGCCAACAGGGCCGCCATGGTTTTCTTCGAGCAGCAGCTCGCATCCGGCAGGGGGGAGGGAGCCCGAGGGTACCTTGCCGACAGGGGCCTCACCGGAGAAACCATCTCCGCCTTCCACCTCGGATTCGCCCCCGATACCTGGGACAGCCTCATCAAGCATCTGAAGGGACGCGGCATACCGGTCTCCATTGCCGAGAAGTGCGGACTGCTCGTTTCCAAGCAGGGCGGAGGGGCCTATGACCGGTTCCGGGGCCGTGTGATGTTCCCCATCATCGATCTATCGGGGGAGGTCATCGGGTTCGGGGGCAGGATCATGGGCAAGGGCGAGCCCAAATACCTGAACACCCCGGAGAGCCCCATCTTCGAGAAGAAGCGGATACTCTACAACCTCCATGCCGCACGTACGACCATCCGTCAGGCCGGTGCGGTGGTGGTGGAGGGGTACATGGATGTGATCTCCCTTGCCAATGCCGGTTTTCCCGGGGCCGTGGCGACGCTGGGGACCGCCCTGGGCGAGGACCATGTGAGGCTGCTCAGGCGGTTCACGGACGACATCACCCTGGTCTTCGACGGGGATTCTGCGGGCAGGAATGCCATGGTCAGGGCGTTGGAGCCCTTCGTGGCGGGTGACGTCATCCCCAGGGTGGTCATACTCCCCCAGGGAACAGACCCCGACGACATCGCCCGGAAGGGCATCGAAACCTGGAACGACCTCCTGGCATCGGCCCAGGATATCTGGGAGTTGATTTTCGATGAATCGTTTTCCCGGTATGATCCGTCTAAACTGCGAGGTCAGAACGCCATCCTGAAGGAACTTGTGCCCATGATTGCACCCCTGCACGACTCCGTGCTGCGAGATCTCCTTGCGCAGAGGCTCGCCGTGAAGCTGGGGGTGTCTCCCGAAGTGGTCCTGAAGGGGATCAGGCCTGCAGCTGCAGGCGCCGACCAGCCCGTCTCCCACAGAACGGGGGGGGAGAGGGATATCCTGGAGACCACCCTTGCCAGGATCATGCTCTCCGACCGTGCGGCCGTCGATCTCATCAGGGGGCGCAGCATGTCCTTCGAGTTCCAGAACAAAGTCCTAGAAGGACTGTTCGATCATCTTGTAAGTCATGGCGGTGATGCCGGTGATGATCCCGGATGCCCCGATGAGGTGCGCATGACCATGGCACGGCTCATGGCCCAGGGAGAATTCCCCGGCGACCCCAAAAAGGCCTTGATTGATACCGTATGTAGGTTTAAGAGTCTTGCGATCGACGAGGAGCTCAGGAAGATTCAAGGCGAGCTCAATGATGCCGAGAAGTATGGCGACAAGAATAAGCGCAGCGAGCTGCAGAGGCGCAAACACGAGATGCAGCTCATGAAGAAGAACCTGCGAGCGCATGTTATGGAGGAACTTGAGAAGAGATGAGCGAGAAGAAGTCGTACCCCAAAGAGATACAGAAGCTGATTGCCATGGGAAAATCAAAGGGTTTCCTCACCTATGAAGAGGTGAACGACGGACTCCCCGACGATATCCTCAGCCCGGACGACCTGGACGATGTCATGGATCTCTTCACCGAGAAGGAGATCCAGCTCGTGGACACCGAGGAAGACCTCAGCCCCGAGGAGGAGGAGTTCGATTTCCACGACGACGGCTCCATGCGCTCTCCTGACCCGGTCAAGATGTATCTCCATGAGATGGGTTCCGTCTCCCTCCTGTCGCGGGAGGACGAGACCGAGATCGCCAAGAGGATCGAGGCGGGCCAGCGCCAGATCCTGAACGTCATCATCAATTCTCCCGTCACGGTCAAGGAGGTCATCCAGATCGGGTTCTACCTGGAGAACAACGAGATCCGCCTGAAGGACGTGGTCGACATCGACGACATCATCGACGTGGACGAGGAGCTCGTCAGGAAAAAGAACCTGGACATCATCAAGGAGATCGAGAACAAGCAGACCGAGCTCAAGAACCTCAAGTACCAGCTCTTCAAGGCCAGGAGCAACGCCCAGAAGGAGAAGATCAAGACCAACATGGGCAAGGTCAGCCGCGAGATCGTCAGGCTCATCCACGACATCCATTTCCTGCCCGAGCAGATCGAACTCTTCGGCAGCAGGCTCAAGGAGCTCAAGCGGCTGCTGGAGGCCAAGGAAGATGCCCTGGCCACCTGCGAGGAGCGCTTCAGCAGGTCCATCGAGGAGATCAAGGAGATGCACCGGATGATCTGCGAAGGGGACTGCGACGAAGAGGTCGAGGAGTTCCTGGAGGAGCACGACCTCAAGCAGGAGGACTTCGCGGCCATCGCCGAGGAGTTGATCGCGGCGGTCAAGGACATCAAGCGCATCGAGATAGAAGGCGGGCTTACCGCCCACGGCCTCAAGAAGGCCGTCCGTATCCTGGAGGATGCGGAACAGAAGACGAATGCAGCCAAGACCGAGCTCATCCAGGCCAACCTCAGGCTCGTGGTGAGCATCGCCAAGAAATACGTGAACCGGGGCTTGCAGTTCCTCGACCTCATCCAGGAGGGGAACATCGGCCTCATGAAGGCCGTGGAGAAGTTCGAGTACCGCAGGGGGTACAAGTTCTCCACCTATGCCACCTGGTGGATCCGCCAGGCCATCACCCGGGCCATCGCCGACCAGGCGCGCACCATCCGCATCCCGGTGCACATGATCGAGACCATCAATAAGCTCATCCGCACCTCCCGGGCCCTCGTGCAGGAACTGGGCCGCGAACCCACCCCCGAGGAGATCGCCGAGAAGATGGACTACCCCGAGCACAAGGTGCGCAAGATCCTCAAGATCGCCAAGGAACCTATTTCTCTGGAGACACCCATCGGCGAGGAGGAGGACAGCCATCTGGGAGACTTCATCGAGGACAAGAAGGTTCCGTCGCCGTCGGACGCCATCCTGGCCAAGAACCTCTCAGAGCAGTCCCGCCGGGTCCTGGCAACGCTCACCCCGCGTGAGGAGAAGGTCCTGCGCATGCGCTTCGGCATCGGCGAGAAGTCGGACCACACCCTGGAAGAGGTGGGCAAGGACTTCACGGTCACCCGTGAGCGCATCCGTCAGATCGAGGCAAAGGCCCTGCGCAAGCTGAGGCACCCGGTGCGGTCGAAGAAGCTCAGGTCGTTCATCGATTCATAGGGGATTGCTGGATAATTCGACAGGGAAAAACATAACCTCCTGAAAATGATCAACCGGGATTGATCCTCTGCAGAGGATCAATCCCGGTTGATCATTTTCAGGAGGCCAGAACCTGGACAGACGTATCGGCACAGATCTTCATGTCTGGTGCAGTCTGGAATCCGGACGCCATGGTCTTCGTCATTCTTCATGACCAAAGAAAAAAGGCCCGCCTCTTCAGGCGGGCCTTTCGTTGTTGCATGGGTCGTTTTTCTAGAAGGTGAACAGCATTTCATGCTTGAGCAGCATGACAGGATCCGGATCGTCAAGCTCGTCAAAGTCGATGCTGGCATAACCGGCATCCACCATGTAGTACAGGTTGGGGGAAATCTTGACGTTCAGGCCGAGGTCTACTTCCATTGCGGTGGCGTCTTCATAGGGATTCGCTCCCATATAGTAGGTAACGGCCGCTGAGTAGGCATCCTGGTTGGACATGATGTAGGCAAAGGACGCATCGCAGGTGAGGTTGTCCATGATCTTCACGCCCTTGACATAGGGCTTTATCATGGTCATGCCCACGAGGTCTTCTGCCGGCTGCCATGCAGACCCGCCGAACCCGATCTCGTCGCCGAGGATGAGGTTTGCCTTGAAGTCCTGCCTGCTGTCGGTGCCGTAGCCCGATCCCAACGGTCCGCCCTTGTCATCCCACTCGGTGTACATGAGTATCAGGCCGGGTTTGCCGAAGTCCATGGTCTTGAAGACGTTGACGTATGCACCCAGAGTGCTCGCGTCCTTGGCATACGCATAGAGGGCGTTCGCTGCAGTATACTTCTTGAGGTCTTCGAATCCGGTCTTCCTGTAATTGAACTCCGACTCGAACTCGATGGGCCCCAGCGTGCCGTCGAGGCCGAGCGAATACTGGAGAACCTGTACGCCGTCACTGCCCTGGTCCTGTAAATAGGAACTCCTGTCGTAATAGGTGATGAGGGGCTTGACATACACGGTGCCGAGTTTGGTGATCATGGCCAGGTGATAGGTGTCGCCGTCGTCCTTCTCGGAGTCTTCCACGTCGGGGTCGCCCAGTTCGGCGTTTTTCTCCAGGATCGCGATGACAGGGCCGACCGGTGTGTTCTGGACGACCTTCACCCTGTATCTGGGCTCCATCTTGTCACCGAATGTGGTTGCCCACCACTGGCCCTGCATGAGGCCCAGGTCGAGCAGGGTGCCCGTGCTGGCGAACTTGTGGGATATGTACGCGAGTTCGATGTCGATGTTGTCGTTCGCCTCGGAGGTATACATGTATGGCCAGACATCGGAGTTATCGGTCCCATAGGCCGAATAGTCTCCCCAGACCTCGTCCCGCATGTTGATCTTCATGAAGGCCGTGGTGTCCCCCACCGTGAGCTTGGGGAACAGGGAGAGATATCCCTTGTAAAAAGTGTTCGTAACCGTGTCGTCGGAAGCCAGTGCATAGTTGTCCCAGTAGTAACCCTGGGCGCTGAACTCACCGCTCAGGTCGAACTTGACCTCGGGTGTACCGACTATCTCGTAGTCCCTTTCCCTCAGTACCCTAGTCTTTTCCCTCGGATCGACACTCGACCCGGCCCATACGGTCGTGGCAACAAATACAATTAATATTGCCAACAATGCCTTCTTCATCCTACTCCTCCTTTTTGGTTTTCTTCCTTTTCGATTTTGGCCCGTTCCAACTTGAACTCTAAAATTTCACTGGGCCTTTCTCCCTCAAAACACACAAAACCCTGCACTTTAATATACAACATGCATGCCAACATATAGTTATAACAATATCATTATACTAAGTGATGCTGGGCATTCTGTTGTTGAAAATGTACCACATGCAGAAAATCTTTCCGTTGCAAAAATAATACAAGATTCATACGCTTGAGGATGTAGAAGGTTTATGGCGGCGTCTGCGCGGGGGACCTTTCCATTGACGATCTCTTCCTCGGTACTCTAGAATGTACGCGTTTCGTGAGTAAGGAAGGGCGGAAGTCCAACACGAGAATCCATCGATGGGAGGAGGCATGAATCCTGAGGTCTTTCGTGAATACGACATCCGGGGCGTAGTAGGCACGGACCTGGATGATGGTTTTGTTGACGGTCTTGCCCGGTCTCTTGGCGTTTACTTCCGAGAACGGGGCGTGGACCGTATCAGTCTGGGCATGGATGCACGCCTGAGCTCCCCCGGGTTCAGGGATATCCTGAAGAAGGGACTTACCGGCAGTGGTGTGCACGTCATAGATCTCGGCATGGTGCCCACGCCTGTCATGTACTTCTCGCTTTTCAGGCTGGATGTGGGGGGCGGTGTCTGTGTGACCGGATCCCACAACCCTCCGGACAACAACGGCTTCAAGATTGCGCTCGGAAAAATGACCATATACGGCAGCGAGATCCAGAAGATCCGCGCCATCATGGAGGAGGGCAGGACCATGCCCGGAAAGGCATCCGGTTCTTCCTGCGATATCGTCCCCGAGTATGTCGACGATATCATTACCCGCATCAGGCCCGGCACCACGCGGCTGAAGGTGGTGGTGGACCCCGGTAACGGCGTGGGAGGCGCCCCTGCCATGGCCGTATGCAACGCCCTGGGGATGGAGGTGAGCGGCATCTGCCTTGAGCCGGACGGTCGCTTCCCCAACCACCATCCCGACCCGACCACGGCGGAAGGCCTCTCCATGCTGAGGACGGAAGTGATCCGGCAGGGGGCGGATCTCGGCATCGGCTATGACGGCGACGCGGACCGCATCGGCGTCATCGATGCCCGGGGAAACACCGTCTATGGAGACATGATCACCGCCATCCTGGCCAGGGAACTGCTCAAAGACAAGCCGGGAGAGAAGATCATCGGCGAGGTGAAGTGTTCCAAGGCATTCTATGACGAGGTGGCAAGGGCCGGAGGCATCCCCATCATGGGCAAGGTGGGACATTCCCCCATGAAGGCCCGGCTCATGGAGGAGAAGGCCGCCCTGGCGGGCGAGATGAGCGGCCACATATTCTTCCTGGACCGATGGTATGGTTTCGACGACGCCATCTATACCTCTGCGAGGCTCCTGGAGATCCTCTCCCGCCAGACGGAACCCCAGGCGGTATTCGATCGTCTGCCCGCGGTGGTGAACACCCCGGAGATCCGCATCGAATGTCCTGACCGTATAAAGTTCGATGTGGTGGAACGTTTCATTACGTATGCACGCTCCCGATACGACGATTGCGTGGACATCGACGGCGTGCGGTTCACCAGAGGCGATACCTGGGGCCTGGTGAGGCCGTCCAATACCCAGCCGGTCATCGTGCTGCGATTCGAGGCACGCGATCGTGATGCCCTGGAGAAGATCGAGGCGGATACCAGGGGACGCCTTGACCTGATCATCCGGGACCTCGAGGCCGCTTCATGATCCGTGGGCATTTCCGGAAGGGAATGTGTTGCATGGTGGTGCTTTCTGCGTTAGGCTATGGGCAGATCCATTCGACAATGTGTTCTTGAGGTCGTGCAATGAGAAGAGGAGCAATCGTTTTTCTTGCTTGTGTCAGTATGTTCATGGTCGTTCCCCCGGGGCAGCTGCACGCAAAAACCGTGTATGTGAGGGACTGGATCGTCATCAATATCCGGTCCGCGCCCAACGATGCCTCTGCGACCGTTGCCTTTGCGAATACCGAAGACCAGCTTGAATTGACCGAAGAAGCGGACGGCTGGTCGAAGATCCGCACCCGGGACGGAAAAGAAGGATGGGTGGGGACCCGGTTCCTGACCGACAAGCCGCCGAAAGGCCTGCTCCTCAAACAGCTCGAGGCCAGGAACAAGGCGCTTCAGGAGGAAAACACGAGGCTCAGGGAAGCAAGCCGTTCCGGCAAATCCGTCGAAGGTGTCCCTTCTGCAGAAGGCACCCAGGGTATTGCGCTCCCCCTCGATGTATCAGGAGAGGGCTGCGCAGGACTCAAGGCGAAGTATGACAGGCTGCTGAAGGAGAACCAGGAATGCGTCCGGGAAAAGAATGTCCTGGCCGGGGAGAACAGCCGGCTGAAGACATCGGAGAGGCTCTTCTTCACGTTCATCGGTGGTGTGTTCATCGTGCTGGGCGTGCTCATCGGGCTGTTCATCCAGATGGCCAGCGGCAGATCCAAGAAACAGGGATATCGATTCTGACAACAGGGGAGGCAGTGAAATGCTGAAGAAGTACGAACGATTGAGCGCACAGGTGAGCTTCAGGAATATCCTCAGGGCACGCTCCGCCATTTCCCACTACATACATCGGACAAACCTCATCTATTCCTCGGAACTCAGCCGTATCATCGGATGCGAGGCCTTCGTAAAGCATGAGAACCACCTGCCCACAGGGTCTTTCAAGATCCGCGGGGCCTTGAACTTCTTCCAGACCATCCCCAAAGAGGACGTGTCCAACGGCGTGCTCGTCTCCACCCGCGGCAACCACGGACTCGCCATGGCCTGGGCGGGCCAGTGGTTCCACACACCGTGCACCGTGGTGGTCCCGGAAAACAACAACCCCGAGATCAACCGCATCATCGAGAGCTTCGGGGCCGAACTCATTGTCCACGGCCACGACTTTTACGATGCCCAGTTCTACTGCGACGAACTGGTCGCCGCTGCCGGATACTACTATGTGGAGCAGGGCAACGAGCCGGAGATGCTCAACGGCATAGGCACCATGGGACTGGAGATCTTCGAGGACCTGCCGGATGTCGACGTGATCGTCTGCCCCATCGGCGGAGGCGCGGGGTGCGCTTCACTGCTGCGCGTCGCCCAGGCGATCAACCCCGGCGTCAAAATCATCGGTGTTCAGGCCGAAAGGGCGCCCGCATTCCAGAGGTCGCTCCAGCAGGGCCAGTGGGTGGTTCTGGATGAGGCGGATACCATTGCTGACGGCCTGGCCGCCCGCAGCGTGTTCCAACTCCCCTATGTGATTATGAAGGACCATATCACCGATGTGGTCCTGCTCACCGAGGACGAGGTCCTTGAGGGAATCCGCCTGGCGCTGACCGCCACGCACAACCTTGCCGAAGGCGCGGGGGCTGCGTCGCTGATCGCCGCCGTGAAGATACGGGAACAGCTTCAGGGCAAGAAGGTCGTCCTCATGATGTCGGGAGGAAACCTCGACAGGGCACACCTGGAACGCGCCCTGCAGCAGGGCTGATCACGAGGCGTCGTTGTCCCCGGACTTGTCGAAGCTGGCAGACCATCGCCGGTTGATCTGGTCCTGGATATCCTTGATCTGGGATGCTGTCATGAGCCTGAACCGGCTCTGGGCCCTGAAGTATTCCACCACCGGCACGAGTGAGCGCTTGTCTGCTATTTTCCGGGATGCACCGGTAAGCCGCACAGCGGAATCCTCCACCTCATAGAGCTCGAACAGGCCGCTCTCGACGGCCAGTTTTCCCACCTTGACCGACCTGCGGGGTTCGAACCCCCACCCGGGTGGGCAGGGGATCTGGATATGGATGTACTTCACCCCCGGCAGCCCCACCGCCTTGGAGACCTTGTCATAGAGATCGAGGGGGAAGGCCGCGGAACAGGTTGCCACGTAGGAAAGGTTGTGGGCCGCCATGATCGCCGGCACATCCTTTTTCTGCTGGAACTTTCCCTTGATGGGTGTGTTCGCGGTGATGGCGCCCTTGGGGGTGGTCCCCGAGCGCTGGACGCCGGTGTTCATGTAGCCCTCGTTGTCGTAGCAGATGAACAGGAAATTATCCCCGCGCTCTGCCGCCCCGGACAGCGCCTGGAGACCTATGTCGGCGGTACCGCCGTCACCGGCCCATGCAACGACCTTGATGTCCTGCTTGCCGAGTGCCCTCAGCGCTGCGAGCATGCCTGTGGATGCGGCTGCGGTGGATGCAAAGGTAACGTTCAGGCAGGGCAGCTTCGTGGCAGCCACCGGGTAGAGCCCCTGGAGCACGGTGAGACAGCTCGGAGGCACTACGAGGATGGTGTTCCTCCCCAGGGCCTTCAAGGCTATCCGGTATGCGATGCCGAGGCCGCATCCCGCGCAGGCCCTGTTACCGGGGTTGACGAATTCTTCTTCCGGCAGGCTTAAGATGGTGGTTTTGGTCTGCATGTTCACATTCTCCCTAAATCTTCAGCCCGATCCACTGCAGGGCGTTTTCGACCTTGGTCCCGCGGGTGCAGGAATGCTGCATCGCCTCGTACAGTTGCACGGTCTTGATCTCTCTGCCGCCGAGACCGAGGATATGGTTGTGAACGAACGGCCGCTTCTTCTTCGAACCGCTCGCCTGGTAGAGTGCCGCCTTGACGTCCGAGCACAGGGCTCCTTCGTACCCGTAGCTCAGGGCCTTTTCGAAGACGATCACGCCCTCGGCCTCCACCAGCACCCTGGCAATGGCATCTGCAGGGAAAGGCCGGTAGAGGTGGATGCTCATGATGCCGGCCTTGATGCCGTCCTCCCTGACCCGGTCGATGACCTCGCGCAGGTGGTAGGAGAGCGATCCGAGGCTCACGGCGATGAACCGGGCGTCCTCGCACCGGTACGTCTCATAGTAGGGGTTGCCTCCGCGGCCGAAGTGCTCCTTGAACCGGGACTCCACCGAGCCCATGACGTCGATGGCCTTGAGGAGGTCTTCCTGGAGGAGGTAACGGATCTCCATGTATCCGTGGGCCGTCTTCCCTTTGGTGTCCGGCCTAACGTCCGGCAGGGTCACGGTATTCAGGTTGGCCGGGCTGTCCGGATTCAGGGCATAGGCCGGCTTGTAGGGAGGCAGGAAGGCATCCACCTCTTCCTGGGAAGGGACATCGAAGGGCATGTAGGTATGCGACAGGAGGTACCCGTCATAGCAGAGCATAATCGGGGCCATGACCTCTTCCGCCAGCATGTAGGCCTTGATGACGCCGTCGATGATCTGCTGGTGGTCGTTCACGTAGAGCTGCATCCACCCTGTGTCACGCTGGGAGATGGAATCCTGGTGATCGTTCCAGATGGTCCAGGGTGCCCCAACGCCCCGGTTCACCACGCACATGACGAGGGGAAGCCTGGCGCCCGCCGCCCAGTGGATCTGCTCATGCATATAGAGCAGCCCGTTTGCGCTGGTGGCGGTGAAGGCCCTGGCGCCGGTGGATGAGGCAGCGATGCAGACCGCCAGCGCACTGTGCTCGCTTTCCACCGGTATGTACTCGGCCTCCATCTCGCCCGACTCCACCAGTTCGGAGAGCCTCTCGGTGAGAGGGGTCTGGGGGGTGATGGGATATGCTGCAATGACCTGGGCCCGGCACAGCTTCACGCCGAGCGCGGCTGCGACATTGCCTGACTCTATGATATGCATCGCTTATTTCTCCCCGCCTTCGGTCTGTATGAAACAGGATTCCTCCACCATGGTGATGGCCTTGGTCGGGCACTCTTCTGAACAGATACCGCATCCCTTGCAGTACTCGTAGTCGATCTTCGGGGGGACGGTCCTGCTGATGACCCCGTCGGGGCAGTAGAGCCAGCAGATGAAGCATGCAGGGGCTCCCCTCTTGGCGGGTATGCATACGTGTGCATCCATGATGGGGCGGCTGACTCTCCAGGAACCGGTCCTCCCAGCGTCGCCCGGTCCCGACTCGCTGTGTGACGTCTTTCTGCCGTATTGACGTGTGCCCACGTTATCCTCCGATCAGGGTGTTCTCGTACGCCAGCTTTGCCGCCAGCGCATTCTGCTCAGGTCTCCGGGACTGGAATTCCTCCTTGATGGCATCGATCAGGACTTCCAGACCGACTATATCACAGGCCCTGGCGAAGGCGCCGATGATGCCTGAGTTTACCATGCCTTCGGGAAGGCCGGCCTTGAGGGAAAGGGTGTTGACATCACAGACGGCGACCAGGCAGCCGTTGTAATGGTAGGACTCCAGGCTGCACGGTGAATTGATCACGAGGGCCCCTCCCTCCTTCAGCCCGTTCGTGATGTTGCCCTCCTCCAGCAGCACGTGGTCCAGAACCACGATGATGTCCGGCTCTTCGATGGGAGAGAGGTCATAGATCTTGTTCTTCGAGATCTTCAGCGATGTGAATACCGGGGCGCCTCTTCGTTCCGTGCCGAAGGTCGGCACCATGGCCACACCCGGATAACCGGATTGGAACATGGCCTTGGCGACGATCTTTGCAGCAGTGATGGCCCCCTGTCCGCCTCTTCCGTGCCACCTGATGTCGATGGTATCCTTCATCATGTCTCCCTGCAGCCTTTTAAGCTTATTAAGGGTAAGCGACCGCCCCGCCGGGACGATCCGATGGTATTCGCATGGCCCGGGTGCAGTTTCAGGTCAGAGACAGTCGAGAACGGTTATCCCTGGACGACGTATCATCATGGATGCCGGTCATTGACGGTCCGTTCCCCTGAGGGCCTTCACCGGCGCGACGTTCCATGGGTGTCTCTTCATGTGCTGCGGTTCCCCTCACGCGTAACCAGTTGCAACTCTTGCCTGTTTCACTTCTCCGGACCGCAGGAAAGGGTCCCTGCGGCTCGAACGCCGTTACCCGGTCACTATATATCAAGACCATGTATTAATCAAGGCACATACTTTGCATAAACTCGCAGTGTTAGAAGAGACCATATGATGAGAGGAGCAGAGATGATCGTGCGGGAAGCCGGGATTATTTCATCGAGAAAGAAAACTCTCATTCCGGAGAAGAACCGGAGCAGGCCTTTGGCCTTGTTTACCGAGAGTATCATGAGCCTGCTCACGAGCCACAACACATACGGCGCTTTTGCCGATGTCGTCTCTCTTATGGGGCAGACCTTTCCCCTGGCCGCACCGGCCCTCTACGTCGATGCGCGGGGTCATGAAATGAGGGCGTACTCCGTGATCGATGCGCTCGAGGGGGGTGACAACGATTCCGCACGGGTGCTCGGATCGAAACGGTATGCGTATACGCGCGTACTGGCAGGAGGGCAGGCCCCGTACAACCCTGCCAGGTTGGACATCACGCTGATGAAGAGCCCGTATGCCCAGGTGACCTTGTCCATCAACCCGGGAGTCCATGAAGAGATATTCTATGAGTGGGCCAAATATTTGACGCCCGCCATCGCCAAACTTATGGACAACGAACTCCTCCTCAACATGGCGTTCAGGGACGGGCTGACCGGCCTCCTCAACTACCGGGCCTTCTCGGAGATCCTGATGACCGAATGGGAGAGGGCCAGGCGTTACAAGTCCACATTCTCGCTCATGATGATCGATATCGACCACTTCAAGCGCATCAACGACGATTACGGCCATCCCACAGGCGACCTGGTGCTCGTTTCCATCGCCTCGCGGCTCCAGAACAGGCTGCGCAAGAGTGACATGGTGTTCCGTTACGGGGGCGAGGAGTTCATGGTCCTGTTGCCCCAGACAGGGATATACAAGGCCAGCCTGCTGGCGGAGCGTATCCGCAGCTTTGTGGAGAAGATGCGCTTTCCCGGCGATATCGGCGTCACCATCAGCATAGGCGTCTGTCAATATCAGGATGGACTGACATCGACCGATCTAGTAAAACAGGCGGATACCGGTCTCTATCTTGCCAAGGGTAAGGGGCGG
Organism: Thermodesulfobacteriota bacterium; assembly: GCA_036834365.1. Lineage (GTDB taxonomy): Bacteria > Desulfobacterota > Desulfomonilia > UBA1062 > UBA1062 > MWEI01. The sequence goes on from DAITOA010000004.1 coordinate 47,010, forward strand.
AATCGGGTGGAGATCTTCAAGGACATCTCGGTATAGAGGAACGGGAAATGAATATTGACAGTCTCCTTGATCTGGCTTCAGGACTCATAGCCTCTGGTCCTGAGGGTCAGAGGGTCAAGGGCAGGGTCTCGGAGGTTGTGGACGAGGACATCTTCGTCTTTGTGCCGGAGGCCAGCCTGGATGTCACCATCGGCTCCATCGTGAAGATCACGGACGGGCTGGACTCGGTAGTGGCCAAGGTTATAGAGAAAAATGACAAAGGGCTGAAGCTGTGCATGGAGTGCTACCTGTCGCCGGGACATGAACGCAGGGCCGACGTCAGGATCTATGACAGGGTCTACTACAGTGCACAGCTGCTCTGTCATGCAGGAGAAAAGGCCCGGGCTCTGCCGGAGGCCCTGGAGCGCATCCACGCCAATAAACTCATCATCGACTCCTTCCTCAAGGGCAGGTATGGATATCCCGGCTCCGACGATGCCGCCTACCAGAAGGACACCCAGCTGAATCAGGGACTCTGGGAGATCAACCGGAAGCTCGACCTCCTGATCCACATGTTCCTCGCCGAGGATTTCAAGTCTCTCATGAACACCGTACCCAGGGATGTGAACATCTCTGCCTCCGGCATCAGGTTCATTTCGGATCAGGCCTTCGACATGGGGGATCTCGTCGAGATCCGCCTCATCCTTCCCATGGTGCCCCTCCTCTTCGTCAGGCTCGTGGGCGAGGTGATACGTCAAAAAGCTGTCACAAGCACCCCCCAGACGGTCCGCTTTGCCGTGGCGGTGAAGTTCCTCAAGGTGGACACCGAGACCCGCGAGGACATCATCCGATACCTCTTCAGGAGACAACGTGAGGTCCTGAGGAAGCGGCAGATCTGAAGGTTCAGGTAGGTTTTTCCCTAGCCTGCCGAATCTGCTGCGTTGTCCCTGAAAAAGGGACAACGCAGCAGATTCGGCAGGACATAATGTGGACGAGGAGATGGCTCCGGTTTACTTCTGGAATGCCTGCAGGGCGATGCCCCTCGAACGTCACGAGTTGATTCAATGCGCCTTTTAGCCTGCTCACTCTGATCAACTTTCCTGAAAAGAATGGAAAGTTGATCAGAGTGAGCAGGTCATGAAAAACCTCTCTGCACATGTGCTCCATCCTCAATCATTCGGAAGAGACCATGCTATACCCCCGGGCATTGACACCTCCCTGAGACGCGTCCTATAGAGGGGGGGCTGTGTCTCGTATGAAAAAATACATAGCCTGGGGCGTCTGTCTCCTCGGGATCGTAGGCATTCTGATCATGGCCTTCTTCAGCCTCAATGCCTACCGGGAGATGAGGAAGCTCCAGACAGGCACCATGTGGCACCTCCCCACCCGGATCTACAGCAGCCCTTTCGAGATCTCCCCCGGGGTCGACATCTTCCGTCAGGGGCTCGCCGAAAGGCTCAACCGGCTGAGATACCGCCGGGTCGAGAAGGTGAGGGAGCCCGGACAGTACCGCCTCGATGGGGATGTCATTACCATCTACCTGCACCCGTTCGCGTATCCGGAGGGCGCCCGGAAGGCGACCGAGGTGAGACTGGTCATGGCCGGAAGCAGGGTGGAGAAGATACTCTCCGGCCAGCTGAGGCAGGCCATCGGTTCGGTGAGGCTGGAGCCCGAGACTATTGCCACCCTGTACGATGCCGGGTTCGAGGATCGGGAACTCGTCTCCCTGAAGGACTGCCCTCCTTATCTCATAGATGCATTGCTCTGCGTCGAGGATCAGAGGTTTTACACCCATGGGGGGATCGACCCGAGGGCCATGTTCAGGGCCCTTCTGGCAGACATGTTCCATGCGAAGATCATGGAGGGAGGCTCCACCATTACCCAGCAGCTCGTGAAGAACCTGTTCCTGACCCATGAAAGGACCGTGGGGCGAAAGCTCAGGGAGGCATGGCTCTCCCTCGTCATGGAGACGGTCTATACCAAGGACGAGATCCTCACCATGTATGTCAACGAGATCTACCTCGGGCGGTACGGGCATGCAGGGATCCATGGGTTCGGAAGGGCATCGCGGATCTTCTTCGACAAGGACGTCTCGAGGCTCACCCTGCACGAAGCGGCCCTGCTGGCCGGGCTCATCCGTTCACCCAACCGCTATTCCCCGTATACCCATCCCAAGGCCGCTCTTGAGCGCAGGAACACGGTGCTGTCACTCATGCGCGAGCAGGGCAGGATTCCTTCCCGCCTCTATGAGTCGGCCGTCCGGCAGTCCCTGGGCGTTGTCCCGTTCACCCCGGCCATACGGCAGGCTCCCTATTTCACTGACTTCGTACTGTCATCGGTCCGCTCATTCTCGCCTGAGGAGGAGGTCCTCTCCAGGGGCGGCCTGAGCATCTTCACGACCCTGGACATGCATGTACAGCACGTGACCGAGGAGGCCGTGGCCAGAGGTCTGGAGGGACATCCCGGGAACATACAGGCGGCCTGCGTTGTCCTGAGGCCGGCCACGGGAGAGATCCTTGCCATGGTGGGCGGCAGGGACTTCCGTGCATCCCAGTACAACAGGGCCGTCTCGTTGAAGCGCACCATCGGGTCTCTCATCAAGCCCATAATCTACTATACGGCCCTGGAGGACGGATATACCCTGTCCAGCATGCTGGATGACAGCCCGCTGAGTATTACCCTTCCTGATGCGTCCGTGTGGTCGCCTGCAAACTTCGATTCGGCGAGTCACGGGGATGTCCTGCTCATGGATGCACTGGTGAACTCGTACAACCAGGCGACGGTCCGGCTCGGACTTGCCCTCGGGCTGGGGAGTGTGAGCAAGAGGGTGAAGGCCGTCATGCCCGGAGTGACCGTTCCCGAGCATCCCTCGGTGCTCCTTGGTGCGTTAAATTGCTCACCTCTGGACGTCGCCGGGATGTATGCGGTCTTTGCCAATGACGGCCTGATTCCCTCCATGCGGTGCCTGGATGCGGTCCTGGACGAACACGGCGCTGCAATCCAGGTGACGGGGAAGAAGCCCCTGCGGAGGGTTCTCGACGCAGGGCCTGTCTATCTCGTCGATACGGCGCTGGAGGAGGTGGTCAGGAGAGGGACTGCCCGGACAGCGGCAAGGTATGGAGTCCCGGATGGTGTCTGCGGCAAGACGGGCACCAGTAACGATCTGAGGGACTCCTGGTTCGCAGCCTATACGCAGGATCTGGTGACGGTCGTGTGGATGGGGGATGACGCCTACCGGACTACGGGACTGACCGGGGCGTCCGGGGCCCTGCCGGTTGCAGGCAGAATCATGGGCAGGCTTGCGGTTCCCGTGGCGCGGCAGGCGCCGGAGGGCATCACCTTCTGCGAGGTGGATCCCGTCAACGGCAAGAAGGCCACCTTATGGACGGTGTCGCCCGTGAGGCTTCCCTATCTTGCAGGAACCGAGCCGTCCGAGCCCTCCGAGGTCGGAATGCCGGGGATCTTGAAGGCGCTCAGGTCCCTCTGGCCCTTTGGAGAATGATTCCCCTTGCCCTATCACGGTCGGCGTCGTATGTATTCGGCCATGGATTTTAGAGCCACCCACTGTGTCTGGTGCAGCATGAGGAAAAATCCCCTGCAGGATTGCTCGACCTGCCCGAAGTACAGGAAATATCATCTCAATTGCGATCAGGACCTCAGCATGAAGGCCTTCTGCACGATCTGCGTCCACCGTGAGGACAGGGAGATCGAGGTGTACTGCCGGACCAACCGATTCTATCAGGAAGGGAGCGGAGAAGACTTCGAGTGCTACAGGTTTCACATGGCCCGATCGGCACACACCCGGGCATGAATTCTATTGAATGAACAAGCCGGAATGGTGTACGGGAAGGGTTGAGTCACTTGATGTTCTGTAAGACTTCTGTTTTCCTGATTCTCGTATAAGGGGGTTGTATGAATCTCTACTCGTGGCTGCTAGAGCATGCGAAGGCAAGGCCCGGGAAGGTCGCCATCCGTTTCCGTGACCAGGAGATCACCTTTTCAGAGCTCCACAGGCTCACCGACGCGATGGGGACGGCACTTCGCGGGGCCGGCATAGGCAGGGACGATCACATCACCCTCATGCTGCCCAACATGCCCGAGTTCATCATCACCTACATGGCCTCCATCGGCATCGGCGCGGTGGTCACGCCGGTCAACCCCTCCTACACCTCGAGGGAGCTGAGGCACATCCTCACAGACTCCGACTCCAAGGCCCTCATCATCGAGCAGAGCAACCGTGATACCTATGACACCGTGGCCCAGGAGTGCCCCCAGAAGGTCGTCATCACGGCAGGCAGCCAGGGCAGCTTCCATCAGTGGGTTTCCGGAAGAGGCGGCGGGATCATGGAGGAGCGGGACAGGGACGATGTCGCGGTCATGATCTATTCCTCGGCGCTCACCGGCTATCCCATGGGAGCAATGCTGACCCAGGGCAACCTCGACCACAATTCCGATCTCATGCGCGTCTGCATGGGGGCTGATGAAACGGACACCACACTGACGCTGGTCCCCTGTTTCCATTCCTTCAGCGCCAGTGTGAACATGCTCTCCATGCTGCGCTACGGAGGGACCATCCACCTCATGAAGAAGCTCGACTTCAAGGAGCTCAAATATGCGCTGACCGAGGGCGGTGCCACTACGGTCTGTGCCGTTCCTACCCTGTTCTACGGACTGGTACACCACCCGGACCTCGCCGACATAGACTATACGAATATGAAGGCGCTCATTGCAGGGGGATCCGCACTGCCTTTCGAAGTCTACGAAGCCTTCAGGCAGAAGTTCCACGCCGACCTGCGACAGGGCTACGGTATCACCGAGGCATCTCCCGTCTGCTCGGTGAACCAGAAATACCGCACCATCAAACCCGCATCCATCGGGCAGACCGTCCCCGGGGTAACGGCACGGGTGGAGGACGACGACGGGTCCATCCTCGAGACGGGACAAACCGGCGAGCTGCTGTTCAAGGGCCCCAACATCATGAAGGGTTACTACAAGAAGGAAAAGGAGTCCCGGGACATCATCAAAGACGGGTGGCTCCATACAGGCGATCTCGGATATATGGACGAGGAGGGGTATATCTTCATCACCGGGTACAAGAAGGATATGGTCATCACCTCCGGGTTTAATGTCTATTCCAGGGAAGTGACCAATATCCTCAACTCCCTGCCCGGCATCCGCGACTCTGCCATCACCGGCGAGCCCGACCTCATGAGGGGAGCCATCATCAAGGCCTATGTGGTCAGTGAATCCTCCGATCTGACCGAAGACGACGTGAAGAAGTACGCCCGCAAACAGCTTGCCACCTTCAAGACTCCCCGCAAGGTGGTCTTCGTCCCCGAGATTCCAAGGGATGACAAGGGGAAGGTCCTGTTCGACCTCCTCAAGGACACCCCGTGAACGATTGCACGCTGTGCCCGAGGCGGTGCGGCATTGACAGGAACCGGGGCAGAGGAGTCTGCAGATCGGGGAGCGAGCTGATCGTGGGTGCCGTGGTTGTCCACAGGGGTGAAGAGCCTCCTCTTGTGGCCGGGGCAGGGTCTGGGGCCATCTTTTTCTGCGGCTGCCCCATGCGGTGCAGCTATTGCCAGAATTATCAGATCAGCCAGCTCTGCCGGGGCAGGGTCATGACGGCAGGGGAACTGGCGGAGGCCATGCTGAGGCTCGAGGATCAAGGGTGCTCCAACATCAATCTGGTGAGTCCGACCCACTTCACACCCTGGATCATCGAGTCCATCGAACGGGCACGGGACTCGGGCATGAACCTGCCGGTCCTCATCAACTCGAGCGGGTACGAGACCAGACAGTGTCTTGAGATGTGGAAGGATCGCGCACACATCTACCTCATGGATCTTAAATACGGCGACAATGAGATGGGAAAAGCACTCAGCGGGGTATCCGACTACTGGGATGCGGCGAGAGAGGCCATTGCCTTTCTCTTAGAAACCGTCGGGCCTCTGGTGGTGGATGCCGAGGGCAGGGCGATGCACGGGCTCATGGTCAGGCACCTGGTGCTTCCCGGCATGGCCTCCAATCCGTTTTCCGTGCTCGAGTTCCTCGCCGGGCTCTCTTTGGAAATACCGGTGAGCATCATGTCCCAGTACAACCCCTCCTTCTACCGGGGGGATATGCCGGACATGCAGCGCAGGCTGACTTCCGAGGAATACCAGGTGGTCCTGGACAAGGCATCCGAACTGGGATTTGAAACCGTCTACTGCCAGGACATGGATGCCCCGGACACCTACAACCCTGATTTCGACGCGGAACGACCATTCAAAGACATTTCCCGACTTATCTGATCGCTTCATTTTATCAAGCCGTTTTCCGATAGGGTGAAATGGTATGTCCGAGGTTAAAGAACCATGGCATGATCGATTCCTCGAGGAGACGCGGGAATTGTACTATCAGAGGGTGCTGGCCATCCTCCTCATCGGGATCGTACTGATCCCCTTGTTCTCCATCCTCGACTATGTAGTGGTGCGCCAGTACCTCAGGGAGTTCTTCATCTACCGCATCAGCTGTGCGGCCATCCTGAGCGTCTTCCTCATGATCTATTTCTCGCGGTGGGGGAGAAGGTTCGCCTACCCCATCTCCATCATTGCATACCTGATATCCGGCATGACCATCACCCTCATGTGCGTGAAGATGGGTGGATACGACTCGTTCTACTACGTCGGGGTGCTCATGGTGCTCGTGGCTGTCCTGGTCATCCTCCCCCTCAACGCCCTGCAGGCCGCTGTTCTGGGAGTGGTCATGTATTTCGTCTATGCCATGCCCATAGTCCTCTTCTCCCAGGCGACCCAGCAGAACCTGAAGGTGTTCTTCAGCAACAGCTTTTTCTTTGCATTCTTCATCGTGATCGCCGTGCTCAAGTGTTTCGAGGACAACCGCGCCCGCAAGCGCGAGGTCAAGCTCAAGAACGAGATGGACGCCCTGGCCGAGAGGCTCTCGTATTATGCCCACAACCTCGAGTCCGAGGTGGAAAAGCGCATGAAGGAGCTGGAAGAGTCCGAGCTCAGGTACCGTGAACTCTATGAGAACATCATCGATATCGTGCTCGTCGTCGACAGGGACTCGAAGATACTCATGGCCAATCCGAGGTTCTACGAGATCATCGGCACGGCCGAAGACAATGCCCACGCCAGATTCCTGGATATGGTGCATTCCACGGATATAAGCCTGGTGGAACGGATGATCAGCCGCCTTCCCGTGGAGCATACGGTCAAGGACATCCAGTTCAAGATCGTGAACTGGCGCGGGAGCATCTATGACGTGGAGTGCAACGCCAAGTGCATCATGAAGGACTACCAGATCGTGGGCTTCCAGCTCGTGATCAGGGACATCACGGTGCGCAAGAGGCTCGAGAAGGATCTGTTCGAATCGTACAAGAAGGTCCAGAGTGCCCGGAACGCGACGATCCTGGGGCTCGCCAAGCTCGCCGAATACCGTGACGCAGATACCGGGGCACACCTGGAGAGGATCCGTGAATACAGCAAGGTGTTGGCTGAAGAACTCGCCAGGAAGCCTGAATATGCGGGTTACATCACTGACGATTATATCGATGATATCTACAACTCGTCCATTCTCCACGACATCGGCAAGGTGGGAATCCCCGACTCCATCCTCATGAAGCCCGGTAAGCTCAATCCAGAGGAGTTCGAGGCGGTCAAGCGGCACTCGGCACTGGGTGGTGAGGCCCTCAAGGAGGTGGAGTCCAAGATCGAGGGACAGTCATTCCTGACGCTGGGCAAGGAGATCGCCTACTACCACCACGAGAAATGGGACGGATCGGGGTATCCCCGGGGTCTCAAAGGCGAGCAGATACCGCTTTCCGCCCGCATTGTCGCACTTGCCGATGTGTATGATGCATTGACCTCCAAGCGGGTCTACAAAGAGGCATTCTCCCACGAAGAGGCGAAACAGATCATTGTGGAGAGCCGGGGGACTCACTTCGCACCGGACGTGGTCGATGCATTCCTGACCCTCGAGGTAACTTTCCGCAGGATCAGGGAAGAACTCTTCAAGGACCAGGAGAAAGCAGACGGCGTATCCTCGGCTGCATGAAACCCGACGGGCACACCCATCGCCATGCCCTGAGGTCTCTTCCGGGAGAAATTCGAACCTACTGTGCAGGAGTGCTGGCCGCAGGTGCCGCACTGCTGCCGCGGTAGCTCACCAGGCGCTGGGTGATGCCGGCGGCCTTGACGGGCTCCATATAGGACAGGATACCGCCCGCGATATCGCCCTTCATACCCAGGAAGACCTCCACGGCCACATCCGTATCGAGGTTGTTCATCAGGTTTGCCGCAGCCCCTGGTTTCATGGAGGAATAGATCTTGACGAGGTGTTTGATCCTCTCGCTGCTGACGAACTTGTAGGAGGCGAGATCGTTCTTGACTGCGGCCTCGATCTCCTCGAGGCGCTTGATCTTTCCCTGTACCTGCTGCTCCAGCTCTTTGAGCTCGGCCTCGCGCGCCTTGAGCCGCTCCTCCTTCAATCGCAGGATCTCGATCTGGTCGGAGACATTCAGACCGATCGGCTGCTGAGGCTGCTGGGTCTGCTCCTGTATCGCCGGCTCATTGTTGCCCGCCTCCACCGGTGTGGGCCGGATGGTCAGGTAAATGCCGGCAAAAGCCAGGTTGATGACCACTAATCCGAGCAGTATCTTCGTCTTCATTCTCCCCCTCCTGCCTTGAGGATCGCTATCTCATCGAGGAAATTCATCTCCTGTCTCCTCTCGTGCTCGTCGAACCTGGCCTGATGGATTTCCTCGAGCCTGAGGATGGCCTTATGAGCCCTCTTTGCCTTCAGGAGCGCATCCCTTTTCTCGTCCACCTGTCGTTGAGCCTTCTTGATATTTTCGTCGATACGAACGATGCCCTCATCCAGGTGGAGGAGATAATCGTAATAGCGTCTTACCTCTGAAGAACTGAGGCCGCCCTTCATCCTGGTCAAGAGCTCGGCCTTCAGCACGTCCTTACGAGCAAGGATCTGCTCCTTCATGGCATTGAGCGAGGCCAGATGCCTCTGGACCTGTGACAGGGCCTGCTGTGCCAGGTTCTCCTGGATCTTCCGTACATTGAGCAGGGTCTTGAACTTGAAATGGAAGGCCATTTACGCTTTTCCTGCAGCACGTTTCGAATCGGTAATGGCACTCATCTGGGCCACCGAATCCTCGATGGTGGCCTTTTCGTCGATGCCCTGCCTCAGGAACCTGTTGATGACGTCGTTATGGCGGATCGCGGTGTCGATCTCGGGATTGTTTCCCGTTACGTATGCGCCGATGTTGATGAGGTCCCTGGCCTCCTCGTAGACCGCGGCCATGGATTGGATGGTCCGGGCCGCCTTGAGGTGCTTCTCGTCCACGATGTCGTTCATCACCCTGCTCACGCTCCGAAGGATGTCGATGGCAGGGTAGTGGGCCCTGGCTGCGAGATCACGGGAGAGCACGATGTGTCCGTCCACGATGGATCGAACCGTGTCGGCCACGGGTTCGTTCATGTCGTCACCCTCCACCAGCACCGTGTAGAGCCCGGTGATGCTCCCCTTGGACGAGGTGTTTCCGACCCGCTCCAGGAGCTTGGGCATCTTGGCGAAGCATGAGGGGGTGTAGCCCTTGGTGGTGGGAGGTTCCCCCACTGCCAGGCCGATCTCCCTCATGGACATGGCGAAGCGGGTGATGGAGTCCATCATGAGGAGCACGTCGAGGCCCTGGGCGCGGAAGTATTCCGCGATGGTCGTGGCGAGGTATGCGCCCCTGATGCGGATGAGGGAAGGCTGGTCGGAGATGGCGGTGACCACGACGGACCGTTTGAGCCCCGCCTCGCCAAGGTCCCTGTCCAGGAACTCCTTGACCTCCCGGCCGCGCTCGCCGATGAGGGCGATCACGTTCACATCCGCCTTGGTGTGACGGGCGATCATGCCGAGCAGCACGCTCTTGCCCACGCCGGAGCCCGCCATGATGGCCATACGCTGCCCCTTGCCCACGGTGAGCATGCCGTTGATGGCCCTGATGCCCAGATCCAGGGGTTCATCGATGCGCCTCTTCCTCAACGGGTTGTAGGGATTTCCGTATAGCGGCATCTCCTGGTCAAGGACCAGCGGACCCCTGCCGTCCAGCGGTTCACCCATGCCGTCGATGACGCGGCCCAGCATGTCGCTGCCCACCTTGACCGTGGGCTGGGATTTTCTTGCAATGATCATGCTGCCCGGGCCGATGCCGCTGAGATCTCCCAGCGGCATCAGGAGGACCCGCTTGTCGCGGAAGCCCACGACCTCTGCCATGATGGAGGTCTTCCGGGAACGAGAGTAGATCTCGCACATCCCTCCCATGGCGCTGCCCGGACCATGGCCCTCCACCACCAGGCCCACGATGTTGGTCACCTTGCCCCGGACCTGGATGGGGTCCAGCTCGCGCAGTGCCAGGACGTGTCGTCTCATGTCGATCATTTTTCCAGGAGTACCTCTTTCATGTGATCGATCTGTGACCGTATGCTCGCGTCGATCTCACCGAACTCGGTATCGATGAAGACCCCCCCGCGTTCCAGGGTGCTGTCCTCGACGAAGTGGAGGTCCCCCTTCCCCGTGAGATGACGGGAGAGGATCCTCTCTATGTCGCGGATGTACTCGAAGTCCGATGGATGCAGCCTGATGCGGATCTCCTCGGTCTGGGTAAGGTGGCAGCTCGCCTGCCGGATGGTTTCCAGGATGATGTCCGGCGAGTGGTGGATCTCGCGGTGGATGATCTTCTCGGCGATGAGAAAGAGGATCTCGATAAGCTGATCCTGGTGCTTCTCCACGATGAGCTGCCGGATCTTCTTGAGCTCATCAACTGCGGCACCGAGCGTCCCGAGGAGCGGCTCGATCCTCTTGACCGCCATCTTCTGGCCCTGGGTCTGACCCTGCTCAAGCCCCTTGCGGTAGGCCTCCATCTCGATGGATTCCTTCTCCGCCCTGGCCTTCTTCAGGATATCCTCGGCCTCGGCCTGGGCATCCCTGAGGCTCCCCTTGCCCTGCATCTCCTTGACGCAGTACGGGGTGATGGAACAGTCCCTCGGGTCGTCGTCGCGGATGATTCTAGACGAGGACATCCTCTCCACCCTTTCCGCCGATCACGATCTTTCCGGCCGCTTCCAGCTTCCGGGCCACGCGTACGATGTTCTGCTGGGCGTTCTCCACGTCCGAGAGTTTCACGGGGCCCATGGTCTCCATGTCCTCGAGGAGCATCTCCGAGGCACGAGAGGACATGTTCTTGAGGATATGGCCTTTGAGTGTCTCGCTGGAGGTCTTGAGCGCAAGAGACAGGTCTTCGTTGGTGATCTCCTTGAGGATGGTCTGGATGCCGCGGTTGTCTATGTTGATGAGGTCCTCGAAGACGAACATCTTCTGGCGGATGTTCTCGGCCAGGTCGGCATCGACCTCTTCCAGGGAGGCGAAGATATTGTTTTCGGTATTGTGGTCGAGCTGGTTCATGATCTCGGCAACGGTCTCGATGCCGCCGAGCTTCTTGCTCTCCACGCTCCCCATGGCCTCGATCTCCTTCTTGAGCACCTCGTCCACGTCTTCGATGACGCCCGAAGGCACCATGCCGAGGTTTGCGATGCGGAAGACGATCTCGGGCTGGAGCTTCTCGGGCATCTCCTTGATGATCTGGGCGACCTTCTGGTGGTCCAGGTGGGCCAGGACCAGGGCGATGGTCTGGGGGTGCTCACCCTTGAGATAGTCCACGAGGATGGACGCATCGATGGAGCGCAGCGACGAGAACGCCGCCGTATCCATGGCCTGGGAGATGGAGTCCAGGATGGGCTTGGCCTTGTCCTGGCCGAGCGCCGACACCAGGGCGTCGCGCAGGTAGGTGATGCCCTTGCCCGTGACGCCGCTCACCTCTCCGCTGAGCTGTTCGAACTCGTCCATGATGGTCCTGACTGTGTCCACCGGTATGGTCACGTCCTCGAGGGTGGCCATGCGTCTGCCCAGAAGCATCATCTCGTGGTCGGTGAGTCCCCTGAACACAGCCTTGGTGAACTCGTCGCCCATGGCCATGAGGAAGATCGCGGCCTTCTGGGGGCCGTCCACCTTCTTGAGTTTTCCCATTACACATTCTCCTGCAGCCAGGATTTCACAACCGCCGTGGCGGTGTTCATGTCATTCTTGGTGATGTGTTCGATGTTCTTGCGCTTTCCCTGCACCGCCCGCTTCATCTCGTCGCTCTTGGCCACCGCCTCGATCTGGGCCGTGTCCTCGCCGCTCTCCAGCAGTTCGCGATCCTCCATGGGGATGCCCCTCTCATGGGCGTGGACGCGCTCCACGACCCTCACCGACTTGGTGAGCCATTTGAGCAGGGGCCGGATGACCATGAGAAGTACCAGGATGACCGCGGCGAAGGAGAGGGCGTATTTCACCAGGGTCATGATCAGATCCTTGTTCTTCTCCTTGGCGGAGATGGCGGCGAGGTCGGTGTCGTCCTGGGCAAAGGGCATGCAGGATACCGATATCAGGTCTTCCCGATCGGCACTGAACCCGACGGCGTTCTTCACTGCGCTCTCGATCTCCTTGAGTTCGGAGGCCTGACGGCTCACGAACATCTTGTTGCCGTCCTTGTCGGCCTTGTAGGTTCCGTCCACCACGACGGAGATAGTCAGTTTTTTGACATCCCCGGGAGAATAGATATGCTCGGTCTGGTTCCTGCCGATCTCGTAGTTCCTTACAATGCTGCCGTTCCCTCTGCCTCCGGCGTTGGGAACCGCCTCGGGGCCACCTCTGCCTGTGGGCAGGTTCGATGTCGTACCGGCAGCGCCCTGGGTCTCCTTGTCGATCCTTGCATACTGGTCCTTCAGCTCTTCGGAGCGTATCACCTGCATCTCGGGGTCATACATGTCCTGCACGCTCTTGACCATGTCCATGTTCACGTCCGCACTGACCTTCACCACGGCCGCGTTCGGACCCACGATCTTTTCCAGGAGGTCCTGGGCACGCTCCTGGAGCTGGTTCTCGATGGCCCTCTTGAATTCCAGGCGGTCGCTCGCCATGACCACTGAGTCTGAGTCCTTCTTGCCCTCGTAGAGGACCCTGCCCTTGATGTCCACGATGCTGATATTCTCCGGGTCGAGGCCGCGTATGCTCTTTTCCACGAGGTATACGATGCCCTGGACCTTGGAAGGGCCCATCTGCATACCGGGCTTGGTCTTGATCACGATGGACGCCTTGGCGGGCTTCTCATCCTCGATGAAGATGCTCTCCTTGGGCATGGCGATATGGACCCTTGCAAAGTCGACTTCTTCGAGCGACATGATGGTGTTGGCCAGCTCGTTCTGGAGCGCCCTCTGGTAGTTGATCTTCTGCACGAACTCCGAGGTGGAGAAGTCGGTCTCGTCGAAGAGGGCGAAGCCTTTGCCCACACCACCCTTGGGGATGCCCTGGGCGGCCAGTGTCAGGCGTGTCTCGTAGACGTTCTTTTCCGGGATCATGATGGCCGTGCCGCTCTTGGTCAGCCTGTAGGGGATGCGCTCGTCCTTCAGGTGCTGGATGACCAGGGAGGCATCCTGCTCATTGAGGTCAGTGAAGAGGTACTGGTACTTCGGTGCGGTGGCCCACATGAGACTGACCACAATGACCGCCACGGCCATGGCGGTCACGGCCAGCAGTCCGAACCGCTGGCTCATGCTCATGGCGGAGAACTTTGCCGGGAGTTGTGCGAGGAGTTTCCACATGGCTAGCTCAACCTCTTGAGCTCATTGAAGCCTTCAATGAGCTTGTTGGTCATGGTCACCATGAGCCTCAGTGTGATGTCCGCTTTCTGCATGGCGATCATGGCCTCATGGATATTCGGTGCCGTGCCCGAAGAGAGGTCGGAAGCCGCCTGTTCCGATTCCTTGACCAGCTTGTTGGTGGAATCGATGGCATCCTTCAGGGTGTCCACGAAATTCAGTCCCGTGGCCTTGTCTTTCTTCCCGTCAGGACCCAGGGGATTCGTCAGTGTGAATCCGGGCATGTCGATGCGCATGTCTACCTCCCGATCTGCAGGGCCTTAAGAGCCATGTCTTTCTGGGATTTTACTGCGATGGTGTTGGCCTCGAAGGCCCTCGAGGCGTTCATCATGTTCACCATTTCCTCCATGAGGTTCACATTGGGCATGGTGACGTAACCCTGCTCGTCCGCATCAGGGCTGCTGGGGTCGTAGATCCGCTCGCCGGGTGTGGGATCCGTTGTGATGGACTCTACGTCCACGCTCGCAAGCTGCTCCTCAAAGGAATTTTCTCTCAGGATAACGTCTCTGCGCTGGTAGGGGCCTCCGCCTTCGGTCCGCGTGGTACGCGCATTGGCAATGTTGCTCGAGATGACGTTCATCATGGTCCGCTGGGCCCGCAGCCCGCTGGCGCTGATATCCATGGCTGTAAAGAGGTCCATTACCTGATACCTCCTATGACGTTTCTGAGTTCTTCAAGCTTTCTGGTAATGATCTCCGCGGAGGCGTTGTAGAGGAGCTGGTTCTGACTGAGCTTCATCATCTCCCGGTCGATGTCCACGGTATTGGAGTCGTTGCCGATGCGGGAGTATGGGTCGTCCACGGTCTCGTACAGGGGCTGGCCGGGTGATTTCTTCAGATGGCCCGGGTCCGTGGTGGTGAGCTTCAGCCTGGAATCCAGTTCCTTCTCGAACAGTGCCTCCTTGGCCTTGTATCCCGGGGTGTCAACATTGGCGATGTTGCTGGATATGACCTCCTGGCGGTAAGTCCGGTAGGTCATGTCTTCTGTCGCGTCCGAGATTACCTTGCTGAAGATATTGCCCATATCTGTTCTCCTCGTCCTTCAGAAGCAATTGTCGTACCAAGGGTCCGGGGGTGTGGAAGAGTCAGGTATCTTCAGGATCGGGGCAGTCCGTGTCCATGGGGAAATCGTCAGAATTTTGACCACCCCTGGTATATTCATTGAGTTTGTTCCGCAGGGTACGGATGCTGATGCCAAGCAGCGTCGCCGCCTTTGTTCTGTTCCCGTCCACCTTCTGCAACGTGGAGTAAATGAGACGCTTTTCCATATCGTGGATGGTGGTTCCCGGGGGGGGCAGAGATCCGGAATCCTCTCCGGCAGGGTTGTCAGCCACGATATGCTCCGAGGAGATCCTGTCTCCTTCGGTGAGGATCATGGCGCGTTCGATGACGTTCTCCATCTCCCGGACATTGCCCGGCCAGGGGTATTTCATCAAGGCATCTTTTGCCTCGGGGCTGAGCGATTTTTCCTGCATGCCCTCGCGGGTTGCGATCTTTCTTATGAAGTGTGCCGCCAGGGGAAGGATGTCTTCCCTCCGTTCCCTCAAGGGGGGAACCTTGATGGGGATGACATTCAGGCGGAAGAAGAGGTCGTTTCTGAATCGCCCGGTCCGTATCTCCTCCTCTATGTCCCTGTTGGTGGTGGAGATTACGCGGAAGTCGACCTTGACGGGTGTCTTGCCGCCGACGCGGTCGATCTGCCTTTCCTGAAGCACCCTCAGCAGCTTGGCCTGGAGTCCGAATCCGATCTCGGTCACCTCGTCGAGCAATATGGTGCCGCCGTCGGCCTGCTCGAACCTGCCCACCCTGGTGGCATACGCCCCGGTGAAGGCACCCTTCTCGTAGCCGAAGAGCTCGCTCTCCAGGAGGGTCTCGGGGATGGCTGCGAGGTTGATCCCCACATACGGCCCCGCCTTTCTCTTGCTCAGGGCGTGGATGGTCCTCGCGATGACCTCTTTGCCCGTTCCGGACTCTCCCATGATGAGGACCGGTGCCTGGGTCGGGGCCACCTTGCGGATGATTTCAACGATACGGCCCATGGAGGGGTCGGTTACGACAAAGGGGGTCCCGTTGTCCTGGGGGCGGCCGTTCTTCGGCGTATTGAGCGCCTCGATGACCCGCACGATCTCCTCTGCCCGGAATGGCTTTTTCAGAAAGTGAGCAGCCCCCGCCTTCATGCACGCCGATCCGTTCGCACCGCCGATACCGATGATCTCGATGGTGTCGTAGACCTGTTTCGTCCCTTCCAGCACATCGACGAACTCATCGGATATGATGGCTATGGAATGCAGCTTCGGGTCGATGACCTCGAGGAACTTGTCCTTGCTGGTGAACGGACTGGGCGACTCTCCCGTCTCGGCGATGAGCTCGGCGAGGAGGTTGACGGTTTCCTTGTCCGAATCCAGTATGGCGATGCCCATGGCCGGTCAGTTCCTCTCCGATCTGCGCTTTATGACCTCGTAACCCTGCAGTTCCCTGTTCAGTTCCATCTCGTCGGATGTGACCCGTGCGGCAGCGATCAGGACCGGATCCTTGCTGATGCGTATGATGTTGGTCATGAGGCCCCTGGCCTTCTCGTTGTCTCCCTGGAGATGGGCTATCTCGGCGAGATAGTACATGGCCCAGTGGGCATGGGGTGAACGGGGGTATGCGTCCAGGAGGGACTGGTAGAGGGATGATGCCCTCACGAGATCACCGTCTTTCTGCAGCTGGTTCGCCCGTCGATAGAGCGCCTCTTCGATGATGGGGGATACACGGTCGGGGTGGAAGGCGATGATCCTCTCCAGGGTCTGCTGTTCCATCTGGGGCAGGTTCAGTCTCCTGTACGCGTCCGCCAGGAAGGACAGGGAATGGAGCGCCAGGGGGCTGCCACTGGCGGCTGAGGCTTCGAGGTCGGGCAACGCCGCCTTGAGGCTGCCGAGCCGGTACAGGACCTCGCCTCGCCGTTCTCTCATGATCTGTGCATCTTTCCCGTTCGGGTAGGTGCTCAGGTAGATGGTGTTCCAGATGAGGGCCTCCTGGTATCTCCCCTGCTTGATGTCGATGGTGAAGAGCAGATAGAAGGCCTGCTCCTTATAGATGGATTCCCCCCTGGTGGACAGTTCCAGTATGGTCCGGGCCTGTTCTTTCTGGCCGAGGCGGTTGAGGGCGTCGCCTATGATGAAGAGGGTTG
Organism: Thermodesulfobacteriota bacterium; assembly: GCA_036834365.1. GTDB lineage: Bacteria > Desulfobacterota > Desulfomonilia > UBA1062 > UBA1062 > MWEI01. Next base: position 63,923 of record DAITOA010000004.1, read on the forward strand.
CGCTGTCCTGCATCTCCTTGATGAAGGTCCCCTTGTAGCACATATAAATCTCGTAGATACGGTCGTATCGGGAGTCCCGATACAGGACGCGGACGCGCTGGATAATACTCCTGATGGCCTCCACCTGGGCATAGTGATGGATCGTATCCTCCTTCTTCGTGTTCCGCCATACCTCATGGTATACCTCGAGGGCCTTTTCCCAGTCGCCGTGCTTCGCATAGGCCTGGGCGATCCTTACCTTCACCAGGGATGCCAGTGACTTGTCCTTAAGTTCCTCCGAGGTTTTCAGGGATTCATAGATATCCATGACCTCATTGAATGCCCTGTTGGAAAGCCTTCCCCGTTCGTCCGTATTCTTCTCTATGATGATGCGGGCAGTCTTGAGCTTGGCGATGACGATGTTGTCGCCCTCGGGGGCAAGGCTCTCCACCTGGGAGAACGCCACGATGGCCCTGTCTTTTTCGCCTGTCTGGTAGAGGCTGTCGCCCAGCATGATGAGCTGCTTCTGCCTGTCCTTTGCTATGGAGAGATTGATGGCCAAGGTGAGGAATTCACGGGCGGTTGAGAAATCGTTTATCTTGAATGCCGCTTCTCCCATCCGCGCGTAGATGCCGGGGTCGTCCCGGGGATAGTCCGGGTCCGCTGCAAGGGCCTGGCGATACAGGTCCAGGGCTTTGGGATGATCATTCAATCCGAGGTACGTGTCGGCGAGGACGGCCGAATATAAAGGTGCCAGCCTTTCCGGGAGTCCTTTTCCGCCGAGACCTATCAACAGACGTTTGCTTGAGGCGTAGGCATCCTGGTAGGATCCGGCCCGGTTCATGATGTCCATCTCCCGGATGGAAGCCTCGGCCTTGATGCCGCCGTTCGTTGAGTCCTTCAGGCTGCCGATGAGCGGAACAGCATCGTTGGGCAGGCCTGCATGGATGAGCATGGAGCAGTATTCAAGCTGGACTCTTTCCTGTTCGAATTCTCCGGAGAGTTCTTTGGTGACCTCGTTCATCAGGGACAGGGCCTTGCCGGATTTCTCGCCCATCCTGTACGGGAAGGCAAGTGACCAGTAGGCGCGGGCAAGGAGGATCTTTTCTCCTGGGGTCAGGGATTGCATGTGCGGCTCCAGTATCTGTATGACCGCTGCGGTGTTTCCTATATCGAAGAGGCCTTTCGCCGCATGCTCCCTCGTTTCGTGCGATCCCTTGTCTTTCATGCCCATTTCAAGGATGATCCGGCTGTTTCCCCGGTCGAGCCTGGTTTTTTTCAGGTTATAGTTCCCGTCCAGGGACAGGGTGAGGGTTGACCCGCTGTCCATCTTCATGAGGCTGGAGAAGGTCAGAAGAGGAACTCCCTCGAAGAGCCTTTCCATGTCCGGACATGTGACCTCGGCAGGGAAGTGGATGAAGATCCTGCCCTCCTTGGTGGACCGGATGTCGGGCAAGGTGTCTTCCTCGAAGATCATGGCCACATTGAGGCCGGACTTTACGGGAATGATATCGATGCGTTGTATGGGACACGGGACCTCTGGATCACCGGCCTTTTTTTCTGAGATGTCGATGACGAAGCGTGTTGGAAACTTTTTGAATGATGTCTTGCAGGTAAAGGGATGACGAAGCACGATAACGGCCTTGGTGCCGTCGAAGGATAGGTTATCGATCATGAACCGGTCCTGGATCGTCTGCGGCTCGGCGACAGTGTGGGGAAAATTGACGATCAGTGTCTGGTTTTGTTCCACCAGATCCGGACTGATGCTGTCCGATGCCTTCAGATAGAAGACGATTCTGGTGCCCTCGCCGGAGCTCCCCGTCATGATGTCTCCCGCACGCCCGGCGCCTGCGGCGACGAGGATCATGCACAGGGCATGCATGACATGCATCGATGCATGCTTCAGTATGATCCGTATGGGTTTGTCGGTCTTCACCGCTGCAAGGAAATACAACTTCCATGCCATATTGCGGGATGAAACAGGAAAAGCATGGAGGATAACGCATGGAAAGCATCCCCTCATCACCGGGAGAGTCATGCGAGGGGCAGAGGGAATTGCCGGACCGGTCAGGTGATGGTCCCCGGGATTCTAGGTCAGGTTGACTTCGGCTGGCTTCTCGAGCTTCTGCTTCTTTATCTTTTCCACCAGGGTGGTCCGGTTCACATGGAGGAGCTTTGCCGCACGGTTCTTGACCCAGTTGCTCTTGTTCAATGCCTGGATGATGATGTTGCGTTCGAAGTCGTTCACTGCCGTGGACAGGTCTATGCCCGCCTCGGGCAGGTCGATGAGCGGCACGGTAGAGGTCGCCGGCATTGCGCCGGCGAGTATCTTCTCCGGCAGGTCTTCCGCTTCGATGACTGGGGCGTCGCACAGGACGACCATGCGTTCTACCAGGTTCTCCAGTTCGCGGACATTGCCCGGCCAGCGATACCGCATGAGGGCCGACATGGCCTTCTTGCCGAAGTCCACCTTCTTGGGCGACTTGCCGGTTCTGTATTTGTCCAGGAAGTGCTTGGTGAGGAGCGGTATGTCTTCGATCCTGTCGCGGAGAGGCGGAAGATGTAAGGGGATGACATTGAGCCGGTAGTAGAGGTCTTCACGGAACCTGCCCTGGGCTACTTCCTCCTCGAGATCCCGGTTGGTGGCGGCAATGATCCTGACATCCGCCCTGATGGACTTGACCCCGCCCACGCGCTCGAATTCCCTCTCCTGGATGACCCGCAGCAGCTTGACCTGGAGGTTCGGGCTCATCTCGGAGACCTCATCCAGGAAGATGCTGCCGCTGCTGGCCAGCTCGAACCTTCCGATCCTCGTCCTGAATGCCCCGGTGAACGCACCCTTCTCGTGGCCGAACAGCTCGCTCTCCAGCAGTTCCTCCGGGATGGCCCCGCAATTGACCGGCACGAAGGGATTGGCGGACCTAGTCGAGTTGAAGTGGAGTGCCCGTGCCACGAGTTCTTTCCCTGTCCCGGACTCGCCGAGGATCAAGACCGTGGAGTCCGTAGATGCAACCTTGTCGATGAGGCTGAAGATCTTCTGCATCTTGTCCGAGGTTCCCACGATGTTTTCGAACTTGTACTTGGCCTTGAGCTGCTGTTTGAGATAGATGTTTTCTTCCTGCAGCGCAAGATGGTCCAGGGCCTTCTTCACCACCACCTTTATCTCGTCGGCCTTGAAGGGCTTGGTGATGTAATCAAAGGCCCCCAGTTTCATGGCATCCACTGCTGTCTTGACGGAACCGTAGCCCGTGTAGAGGATGCCGATGGTGTTCAATTTGTTGTCGACGAGGTGCTGAATGACGCCGAGCCCGTCGAGTTCGGGCATCTGGAGGTCGGTGAGGACGACGTGAAACGTCTCCTGCGTAAGCCTGGAAACGGCGTCCCTCCCATTAACGGCGTTCGACACGGTGTACCCTTCCTCGGAAAGGATTTCCGAAAGGTACTCCCTGTTCTGGGCCTCGTCATCTACAATGAGTATGGAATGGGTCGCCATATTTCTTGGTGTGTATTATAACGCAAACCATAAGATGCGTCAATATATAGACGCTCACTGATGCAAAAAGATTCAGACCCGGCACGGTGCACGGATTACTGCTCTTTACCGTTCACCTGGTCCCGCATGTCTTTGCCGGATTTAAAGAAAGGCAGGGTTTTTGACTTGACCTGGATCTTCTCTCCGCTCTTGGGATTGCGTCCGGTGTAGGGTTTGTAGTCCCTCATGACAAAGCTGCCGAAACCGCGGATTTCGACACGCCGTTTGTTCTTCATGGCAGTGATCATGGAGTTGAGGATGGAGTTCACCAGGGCTTCGGCTTTCTTGGGGTGGAGAGCCATGCGCATGGAGAGTTCTTCTATCAATTCGGACTTGTTCATGCATCTCCTCCTGTAATAAACTGATTATAGAATAGAATATAAAGTGCAGAAGGCACATGTCAAGTTTTATTATTGTTTTTTTCGTATCTTATGGAGGAGGCTGACCTCGGCCGGGTTCAGTTCGCGGATATCGCCCGGGGAGAGCCCCTTGAGCACCAGGGGTCCGACACTGATCCGTTTGATGGAGACCACCCTCAACCCGACGGCGACCGCCATCCGCTTGATCTGGTTCTTCAGGCCCTGGATCAAGGTGATCCTCAGGGTGGAACCCTCAGAGCTTTCATGCGCGAAAACGATCTTCGCAGGCAGGGTCTTCTTCCCGTCGAGGACGACCCCCCTCTCCATACGCTCCATGGCATCCCTCGTCGCCGAAGGCGTCACCTTGACCAGATATGTCTTGGGGACCCGGTACGAGGGATGGTGGAGTGCATGTGCCAAATCCCCGTCATTGGTAAGGATGAGAAGGCCCTCCGCGTCAAAATCCAGCCTCCCTACCGGGAACACACCGCGGTACTGTTTGGGGATGAGGTCGCTGATGCAGGGTCTCCCCTGGGGGTCGCTCAGGGTCGTGAGCATGTTCTTCGGCTTGTACATGACCAGCACGCAGGTCGTCTGTCGGCTCAGGATTCTTCCCTCAAGGCTTATCTCATCCTCTTCAGGATCCACGATGTCTCCGAGAAGAGCCCTTGTCCCGTTTATCCGGACACGCCCCGCTCTGACGAGTTCGTCGGCTTTTCTCCTGGATATGGCTCCGGTGGCTGCGATGAACCGGTTGATGCGCATGGTGCTCATAGGGATGTTCTTATAGCTGAAAAGAATACATTTGGGGAGTGGGCAGGCATGCCCCCTCCTGGGCGGGGAGGGGGCGTGCCAAGGATGTCGGTGCGATCAGTCTGAATGCTTTCCCGTCTCGTTGAGCCTCACCCTGCAGACATCACAACGTTCGCCTTTATACGGATCGCTGTCATGATAGATGACCATGCTCACCTCGTCGGTCAGGCCGTAACGGTGCGTGCAACTCTTGCAGAAGAGACGTCCGATGGTATCGAGGTACCCGAGGACGGGTTTGCTCAGATCATCTTCAAGGGATGTGTCATGCTTGTATTCGCTGATGATCCCGATGGATCCGCATGAAGGACACTGGTATCCCGAGGCTGCATCATAGAAAGCAGTATTGCACCTGCTGTTGGCGCAGTAGTATCGGACAACCCTCTTCCTGTTCTTGTCCATGAGGGAGTGTATGATCTCGTTGTAGATATTCTTTATAGGCTCCGGTTTTGCCCCTTTCCCGATATCAGCCCCGGCCGGGTGTTTGTCCTTTGTCTTGTCCGCGGCGAGGAGGGTAACCTCGTTATCAGCTTGAGCCTGTTTCTTCATGTTCGCTCCCTTCGGTACCGGCACCGCATGCACGGGTGAACGGTCCTAAGAATCTAATAGTGACGGGGAGATGCTATTTCAACACAGGGGGTCGATGGCATATGGAAAGGTTCCCTGTCCCGCATTATACTATGCAAGGAATGTTCCTGCCCAGCGTCACCCCCGAGAGGTCGATGGCCGTGTCGTAGGCCAGCGCCTCGACGCCGTCCGTGCAGGCCTCCTTGAGCCCGTCGGCATATGCCGGGTCTATACGGGCGGCTGGGGCGAAGGAGTGGGCGTCGGTACGTTGGATGATGAAAAGCATGACGGCTCGGTATCCCTTGTGCCGCATGGCCTGCAACTCCCGGACGTGTTTCAATCCCCTGGTCGTCACGGCATCGGGGAACATGGCCATTCCCTGTTCCACCAGGGTGGAGCTCTTGACTTCGACCAGGCACGGCTCAAGGCCCCGTCCTTCGAGGACCAGGTCGATCCGGGACCTGTCGCTGATCCTGACCTCGGATTTCAGGGAAGTGTACCCGGACAGCTCGGGGATGAACCTTCTCTCTATGGCGGACCTGGCGAGCTGATTGGCCCGCAGGGTGTTGACCACCACGAGGGTATCGGGCATCTCGATCAGCTCCCAGGTGTGGGGGAATTTCCTGCCGGGACTGGCGGACAGGGACAGGTAAACGGTGTTGCCCGGGTCCGAACACGCCAGCATCCGGCCTGAATTGGGGCAGTGGGCGGTGATCACGGTGCCGTCATCGAGGGCGACATCCGCCATGAACCGTTTGTATCGCCTGACCAGGGTTCCCCTGGTCAGCGGTGGCCAGATGATGAGGGGGTCGTGCATGTGTTCACCGTTAGCAGGGTGAAACCATATGGGCAAGGGAAGAAGGATCAGGGATGGCCCGTGTCATTCCCTCAACCGCTTGATGGCACAGAACTCCCCGCACATGGTACAGGCATCCCCATCGCCGATGCCGCTCTCCTGTCTGAGCATCCGGGCATGCGACGGATTGACCGACAGCTCGTACTGCCGATCCCATGCCAGGGTCTTACGTGCCGAAGCCATCTCCTGTTCCCGTGTCCGGGCAGAAGCAAGACCTCTTGCGAGGTCTGCGGCATGGGCGGCGATCCGCGACGCGACGACCCCCTCGACCACGTGCCGGACATCGGGCAGCCTGAGGTGTTCTGCCGGGGTCACGTAGCACAGGAAGTCGGCGCCGAAGTAGGCTGCAAGAGCCCCGCCGATGGCGCCTGCGATGTGGTCGTAGCCCGCCGCGCAGTCCGTGACCAGGGGGCCGAGCACATAGAACGGCGCTCCGTTACACAGGGACTTTTCCAGCCTGACGTTCTCCTCGATCATGTTCAGGGGGACATGGCCCGGGCCTTCGATAATCACCTGGACCCCCCTGTCCCACGCACGGTCGGCAAGCTCGCCCAGGGCGACGAGTTCGGTAATCTGTGCCCGGTCCGTAGCGTCCACCGTGGAGCCCGGTCTCATGCCGTCGCCTATGGACAGGGTCACATCGTAGTCGGCAAGGATATCCAGGACGGCACCAAAGTGCTCATGGAGGGGGGACTCCCTCCTGTTCTTCCGCATCCAGGCAATGAGCATGGAGCCGCCCCTGCTCACCACGTCCAGGGACCTCCCCTGGTTCTGCATGGCGGACAGGGCGGAGAGGTTCACGCCGGAATGGATAGTCATGAAGTCCACACCCTCCTCGGCCTGTCTCCGGATCGTTGAGAGGATGTCGTCTATGGTCATGTCCGTGATGTCCCTGCCCCGGGACGAGAGGTCGTATGCCGTCTCATAGATGGGCACCGTACCCACCATGATTGGTGATGCCCCGAGGATCTCCGCCCGGATATGCCTGAGCTCTCTGCCCAGGGAGAGGTCCATGACGGCGTCCGCGCCGTGGTGAACGGCTGCCGCCAGCTTGCCGAGTTCCACCCCGATATCCGTGCACAGGGGGGAAGCGCCGATATTGGCGTTGACCTTGATCCTCATGCCCCTGCCTATGGCACGGACAAGGGGGAAGGTCCTCGTGCGGTTCTTCGGGATCACGACGGTTCCCTGGGCGAGCCCTTGCCGGACGGTCTCCGGATCGATCCCTTCATGGACGGCTGCCTGAATCATCTCTGCGGTGAGAGTGCCTTGTGCTGCAAGCTGCATGCGTGTCATGATTCCTCCAGAAAAAGGGTGTGCAGGCGGAGCGTTTCCGTGCACGGGTCTGCGGACCGGGTCACTGCACCGATGACGGCAACGTCATGGCATCCGGTCCGTTTCAGTGCGGGGATGGCATCCCCGGTAATGCCCCCGACGGCCACCACCGGAACGGTGGAAAGGGAAACCGCCTCCGCCAGGGCAGCCGTTCCCGTCACCGGGTCGGGATTGTCTTTGGATGCGGTCTCGAATATGGGGCCGAAGCCGATGTAATCCACAGGCAACGTATTCGCCCGTCGGACCTGGTCGAGGTCGTGGGTGGACAGGCCGATGACGGCATCGGGCCCCAGGAGGGTCCGGGCGCGGGCGGGATCGACGTCCTTCTGCCCCAGGTGTACGCCGTCCGCCCCGGCCAGGCACGCGATGTCCATGCGGTCGTTTATGATGAACCGGGTCGTGGAGCCTGAGGTGAGCTTCCTGATTTTCCCTGCAAGATCGAGAAAGTATCTGTCGTCCCCCTCCTTGCACCGGAGCTGGACGGCGGGCAGGCCCGAGGCCGTCGCAGCGGAAGCGAGATCCTCGATGCCCCGGCACGGTGCGGTCAGGATGAGGTAGAGCCCTCTCCCCAGGGACCTTTCCCGAACGGCGAAGATCTTCCGCTCGATCTCATAGGTCTCATAGCGGAGGTTCTTGCATGCGGCAGAGATCTTCAGGTCGCTGATCTTGAAGATCTCCTCGAGGACCCTGAGCCCTTCCTCGACCCGTTTCAGGTTGGCCTTCACCACTTCGGCAAGGTCCGCCCTGCGCGATTCCAGCGCCCCTGACGACGACCGGCCCACGTCCGCCATCGGATTCCGCGAGGGGATGAATCCCCCCCGGTCCAGGAGGACCGCTACCCGATGACGCAGGGACTTGAGCCTTCCCTGGACGCCCCGGATGTTCCACGCATACCGGCAGACATCCTCCGCCACCCGCAGCCCCTCGGTGATGCGGTTGAGGTTCGCATCCACGATCCGGCATGTCTCCCCGTTCATTCCTCGAGCCTCGCTGACAGCTCCTCGGCAGCCTTTCTGCCGGAGAGGAACATCCCGCCGAAAATCGGTCCCATGCGGCATCCTCCGAAGACCGCATTGGCCGCCATGCCCGAAACATAGAGGCCTGGGTAGACCTCGCGGGTGTTCTCCACGGTGTGCCGTTCGCCGAGCCCGGCATCCATTGATTTCTCACCCAGCAGACCGCCGGTCTCCGTATGGAGCCGGACTCCCATCTTGCGGGTCAGGCGCGAGACCACATCCGCCCCGTGCCCGGTGGCATCGAGGACATAGCGTGCATGCAGGGTCAGGGGGTCCACATGGAGGCCGGCCGACTCAACGGGAGACCAGTTGATGACCAGGCCCGAGACCCTGAAGTCCCTGAACACGACATCCTCGACGGTGATACAGTTGAATGCCAGCAGGCCCGCCCTGACGGCCCGATACACCATGCACCCCATGGCCTCGATGGCATCCACGGTGTGGTATCCCTCGGCATAGGCGGCAGACCGTATACCCAGCTCCCGTACTACGGGCAGGGCTTCATCCTGGACCACGATCTCGTTGAACATCATACCCCCGCCCAGCATGCCTCCGCCGATGGAGAGCTTCTTCTCGAAGAGCCCCACCCTCTTCCCGGCCTTTGCCAGGTAGTATCCGGCTACCAGTCCCGACGGTCCCGCCCCGACGATGGCCACATCCAGCTCGAGCGCCCGGTCGAGCTTTGCAAGGTACGAGGAGATGATGGCCCTGGTGATGGTCACCTCATTCAACATAGTGTCCTCCTGGTGGATGAATGTTTTCGGGAAGGCATCGAGATGACCCGCGGCGGGTAGGCGTACCGGAAAACAAAAAAACCGCCTCCTCAAAGGAGACGGCTCTTCTACCCGTGTGAAGGAAAAGTGATTTCCCTCACGATCTCCCTACGCTGGTATTATCCAGGTCAGGTTCAAAGGGTATGATCTCAGGCTCTCAAGAGCCACCCCTGTGGAACGAAGGGATTGTAAGTCCGGGAAGCCCGTTTCGTCAAGGAGGAAAAAGGTCCGGGTTAACTTTTTGACACCATGACCCCCATAAGGTATAAGGCCTGTGCAATGAATCAGATCAACCAGTATCTCAGCCAGATAGCGCTGCTCATCGTGCCGGTGCTGTTTTCCATTACAGTCCACGAGGTGTGCCACGGATATGCGGCCTATCTGTTCGGCGACCCCACGGCAAAGATGGCGGGCAGGCTCACCTTCAACCCCGTCAGGCACATCGATCCCATCGGGCTTCTGGTGCTCTTCGTCACCCGCATGATAGGCTGGGCCAAGCCGGTCCCGGTGGACCCGAGGTACTTCAAGCGACCCCGCCAGGACATGGTGTGGGTATCCCTGGCAGGTCCCGCCTCGAACCTGGTGCTGGCGGCCGCCACTGCCTTGGTCCTCAAGCTCATCGGACCGGTCCTCGCATCGACAGCCCTCTATCCGCTGGTAATCATGCTGCAGATGATGGTCATGATCAACGTCGGGCTTGCCGTCTTCAACCTCATCCCCATACACCCCTTAGACGGCAGCCACATCATGGAGGGCCTGCTCCCCGCCAAGCTTGCATACTCGTATTCCAAGCTGCAGCCCTACGGATTCATCATCCTGCTGCTGCTCATCTTCACGAGGGTCGTTGATATCGTCATAGCGCCCATCATCCACGGCATCGTATATGTACTTCTGAGCTAGAAGAGGAGAGACATGAGCAAGAAACGCATCGTTTCCGGCATCAGACCCACCGGCGACCTCCACCTGGGGCACTACCTCGGTGTCCTGAAGAACTGGGTGAGCCTCCAGGATGAATACCAATGCTTTTATTTCATTGCCGACTGGCATGCGCTGACCAGCGAGTACAAGGATCCGTCCATCATCGCCCAGAGTGCGCGTGACATGGTGACCATCTGGCTGAGCGTAGGTCTCGATCCGGAGAAGTCGGTCCTGTTCCGCCAGTCCGACATCAAGGGCCATGCGGAGCTGTTCACGCTCCTGTCCATGATCACCCCGATCTCGTGGCTCGAGCGGAACCCCACCTACAAGGAGATGAGGGAGGAGCTCAAGGAGAAGGACCTGAGCACGTTCGGATTTCTGGGATACCCCGTCCTCCAGGCGGCGGACATCGTGATCTATCATGCCGACAGAGTCCCCATCGGCGAGGACCAGCTCCCCCACCTGGAGCTGACCCGGGAGATCGCGCGGCGGTTCAACTACCTCTACGGGGCCGAGACTCTCAGGGAGCCGAAGGAGATCCTCACCGAGGCCCCCAAGGTGCCGGGCCTCGACGGCAGGAAGATGTCCAAGTCCTACGGCAACGCCATCTTCATCGCCGAGACGGAGGAGAGCCTGAAGCCCAAGGTGATGCAGATGCTCACGGACGTCAAGCGCATGCGCAGGAGCGACCCCGGCGAGCCGAGGGACTGCAATCTCTATCCCTTCCACGATTTCTTCACCGACGAGGCGACCCGCGAGGAGATACAGGCCGGATGCAGGAGTGCACAGTGGGGATGCGTCGACTGCAAGAAAGTCCTCATCAGGAACCTCGTTGCCGAGTTCGCGCCGGTGTGGGAAAGGATCGCGTATTACCAGGGCCACACGACCCTGGTGGACGACATCCTCAATGCGGGTTGTGTAACCGCGACCCGTGAATCCGAGCTCACCATGGCCCGGGTCAGGGGGGTCATGAAGCTCTCGATGCCTGGATGAGATGATGGAACAGTCCGTGGCGGTTACTCCGGCAGGGAGCATGGACTTCGTCCTGCACCTGCCCATGTTCGAGGGTCCCCTGGACCTGTTGCTCTACCTCATCGAGAAAAACCGGTTCACCCTGTACGATCTGGAAGTGTCCCCCATCATAGACCAGTACCTTTCCTATATCGAACGGGTGCGGCTGCTCGATATCTCCCTTGCGGGAGAATTCCTCGACATGGCCTCCTATCTCATCTGGCTCAAATCCCGCATCCTGCTTCCCGACGAGTTTTCCCACCGGGACGAAGACGGGAAAAATCCCGTCGAGGAACTCAGGGAGATGCTTCTGGCCTATCAGGCCATCAAGGCGGCATCTCGCGAACTCGGCATGAGGCCCATGCTCTACTGGGACACCTTCCCCAAGGGATCCGTCCAGGAGGAGCGGGAGGTCAGCCGGACGAGTCTGGGACCTCTGATGGAGGCGATCGCCGCCATTAGAGGCCGCACCAGGCAGCTCATCATGAAGGTCACACCCATGCGGTTCAGCATCCGCGAGATCATGGCACGTATCCAGGCGCTGTTTCAGGGCCGCAGGAAGATCTCGCTGAGCGAGGCCGCGCCGAGCGGCGAGAAGACCGAGCTCATCGGCGCCTTCATGGCGGCCCTCGAGATGTCCAGGCTCAGTATCGTGACGATCATCCAGCGGGGCCTGTTCTCAACCATCTTTCTCATGCAGAGGAAAGACAGGACATGAGGATCACCGAATCCTGAAACCGGGGGTCTTGCGTTATGGCGAACAGGGAGATCGTAGAGGCGCTCATCTTCTCATCCAGCGGGGCCGTGGCCGTCAAGGATATCCTGAGGGTCCTGCCAGGCTCGTCACCCGAGGACATCGAGCGGTTCGTGGCGGAGCTGAACGACATCTACGAGACATCCCACAGGAGTTTCCGGATCAGCCGTGCAGGTGACGGGTATCTGTTTGCGACCATGCCGGAGTATGCATCCTCCATACGCCAGCTGGTGAGCCCGGTAAAGCTTACCGGAGCGGCGCTGGAAGTCCTGGCCGTAGTAGCCTACAAGGGGCCGTGCTCGAAACAGACCATCGACGGCATCCGGGGGGTGGACTCCACGTCGAGCCTGAAGCAGCTCGTCAGACACCAGCTCATCGACATCAAACCCGGCAAACCACTGCTCTATTCAACGTCGACCAAATTCCTTGAGGTGTTCGGGCTGACCTCTCTGTCCGAACTGCCGGATATCGCCCAGTTTGAGGAGGTCTTCGGCATGCCCGAGGTCCCTGCGGGAGAGACTCCGGCATAGTCCTGCATCGATCAGGAAGACTGTCGCAGGGGTTTTCTGATATTCAGAAAGAGGTTGACGCCCTCGGGTTCCTTCTCCACGATCATGTCGGGATTGTCCGGAAGGTCGGTGGCCAGCCGTTTCAGCTCTTCCTCGCTTCTGTGGATCAGGAACCACTCGGCCCCGTATTCCATGATGAACCGCTGGGGGTTGTAGATCCCGAAGTTGCCGACGGTCAGGAGGCCGCCAGGCTTCAGGAAGCTGTAGAGCTTGTGGATGAGCCGGTTCGATGCCCTGTCCGAGAGATAGTCGAAGAGCCCGGCTGTGTATACCATGTCGGCCCCTGCGTAGAGGTTCTTCCCGTTTTCCTTTTCCACGATGAGGCGCTTGATGTTGTCCTGTTCGAAGTGCACCTTCAGACTCGGATTCTCCCTGATGATCGGTTCTATGCGGGAACGCGCATCTCCAAGGGCAAGGCTGTCCTGGTCCATGGCTATGAACTCGATGGCAAAGGGAAGCGTCTTCCCGTCGTATCCCCGGATGAGATCGGTGAATTCATGGGCGGGCCCGCAGGCGACGCTCATGATCTTGAGGTCTCCACCCGTGGTGTTGCCCGCCAAGAGGTCGCGGAGCTTTTTATACAGATACGATCTGCGGTTTCTCACGGCGCGGGAGGCTGTTCCCTCGCAGTCGACCTTGTTCAGCACCTGTGCGAAGAGCGAATCGCCCTCGAAGGTGTTCCGGTAGATGATGTTCATCATCTCGTAATCACCTGCATAGCCCAGCGGCTTGGTGATGCTCCGGTGGAAGAGGGCTGACTTCGTCAGGTATTCGTTCAGGCGTTTCTGGAAGAATTCCCGGTGGATGAAATGCTGCTTGGAATCGGTGAAACGGCTGATGATGGTGGTGAAATGGTCGTAGTAACGGTTCAGTTCGTCGAACAGCGCATCGAAGGCAAGCTCGCGCAATGTTTCCAGGAGGGCTTCCTGGATGCCCTCATCCTCGTCTCTGATACCGTTGAGGTCCCTGGTGAGCCGTTCGGAGAAACCCTCGAGGATGAAATGGAGGTGAGAGGTGAGGTTGACGAATTCCGGGTCGAGGTTCTCCTCTATAGCCATGGACTGGACAAAGTCCAAAAAATCGTTCTGGAGCTTTGAGATCTTGTCGGCCCGCATCACGGAATAGACATCCATGGGCTGATCGTTGTAGGAACAACCGATGCAGGAGACGACCTGTCCATCCTTTTCCTCGTCTTCTATATGGATAATGGTTGCACCGGCGGCATGGACCTCCTGGTCGAAGGAGTAGAACTTCAGGTCGTTGATGATGTCGCCGATATGCAGGAGCAGGCTGCCGTCCTCGAGGTAGAAGGAAACGCCGGTTCGCGAATAGTCCTTGACCCGGCAGGAATGTTCGTTCTTCTGAAAGTCGTGGAAACGTACGGCCTTGCCGGTATCGTTCGTCTCTACAGAGTATCTCAGATCACGCTTGAGCCGCACTCATATCTCCTCTTCATGCATCCTCGCGACTGAACAACGTACATCAACATCATCTTTATTACGGCATCTGTTGAGAAAAACTTTATTTTTTTCGGGTTGGAAGCGAAAGAGGCCGTGGCCATGCGAGATGATTAATCATGGGTCCATAGGCTGGTATGACAACAGGATGGGCACCCATCATACAACCCGCCATCGGGAAGGAACCTATCCTCTTTTTTCTTTAAAGGACATCAAGTCTGTGCACAGTCACTCATGTCTCCGCCGAGTTTGTCGAGGGCGTGCGGAAGCGCCTGTGCAAGGGCTTCGAGACATTCCCTGGCTGCCTTGGGACTTCCCGGGAGGTTGACGATCAGCGTGTGTTTCCTCACGCCCACCACGGCCCGGGATATCATGGCATGGGGGGTCTTCTTCATGCTTTCGGCCCGCATGACCTCCTCCATGCCGGGGACCCTCTTATCGATAACGGAGAGCGTGGCGTCAGGGGTCACATCCCTCGGCGAGAGCCCGGTGCCGCCGGTGGTGACGATGAGGTCGAGGCCCTGTTCATCGCACCAGTTTTCCAGCCGGTCCTTGATGAGCCCGATTTCATCGGGTATGACCTCCGTGATCTTGATGGATATGTCCATGCCTGCAAGGATTCCCCTGATGGTGGGGCCGCTTATGTCTTCCCGCTGGCCGGCCGCCCCCTTATCGCTCAAAGTGAGGACCCCTGCCTTCTTCATCTCTTCACATCCTTGAGTCTCCCGGCCGCCGCTATCACGATGGGACGCGGAACTCCCTTGCTCTTTGCCAGCAGTGCAAGGTCGCGCTGGTTGATATAGGAGATCTGAGCCATGGCTATGGAAAGTGGTGTCTTGGGGTTGTTCACAAGGGCGAGCCTGACCTGGTAGTTCCTCAGCCATTCCCGGTTCATGCCGATCTCTTTGAGCACCTCATCGGTCACCTGCCGGTTGCTCGCAATAGCCAGTATCTCGCTCTCGGTTATCTTCGGGGAGTTTACGACAGCCAGCTGAACAAGCTTGTTGGAATCCCGGATGAGGATGGTCCGGGCCTCCTTGGTGGCCTTGCGTGCAAGGTCGAGCTTCTCCGAAACCGACATGGTCTGTATCTTCTGATACAGGCTCCTGATGGAGGCTTCTGACTCGTTATTTTCCATCCCTTGCCGCCCTTGCCTCCTCTATGATCTTGTCCTGGAGGTTATACGGCACCGGATCGAGATGAGAGAAGCTCATGGTGAACGTGCCTCTTCCCGACGTGATGGAGGTAAGGCTCGCCGCATAGGTGAGCACCTCGGCCAGAGGAATCTGGGCCTTGAGCTCCTGGTACTTGCCCCGGGAGTTCATGCCTTCGATCTTCGCCCTGCGGCTGTTGAGGTCGCCCATGACGTCGCCCATGCACTCTTCGGGCACCGTCACCGCAATATTCATGATGGGTTCCAGGAGGATGGGTCTGCACTGCTCCATGGCCTTCTTGAAGGCCAGGGAGCCTGCGATCTTGAAGGCCATCTCCGAGGAGTCCACTTCGTGGTAGGACCCGAAGTACACGGTGACCTTTATGTCCACCACAGGATTCCCCGTCAGGGGGCCTGTCTGCATGGATTCGACCACTCCCTTTTCGATGGCCGGGATGTACTGCCTGGGGATGACGCCCCCCACGATGGCGTTGACGAATTCAAAGCCGGCACCACGCTCCTGGGGTTCGATCCTGAGCCAGCAGTCGCCGAACTGGCCGTGGCCGCCGGTCTGCTTCTTGTGCTTGCCCTGAACCTCTGCGCTGGCGGTGATGGTCTCCTTGTAGGGCACCTTGGGGGTCTTCAGATCCACTTCGACGCCGTACCTCCTCTTGAGACGGTCCACGGCGATCTCTATGTGGAGCTGGCCCAGGCCCGACAGGATGAACTCGCCGGTCTGCTCGTCGCGGAACACCTTGAGGACAGGGTCTTCGTCCATGATCTTCTGGAAGGCGGGCATGATCTTCTCCACGTCGGCCTTTGTCTTGGGGCTCACTGCCATGTTCATGATGGGCTCGGGGAAGACCGGGCTGGGGAGGGTGAACGGTATGGACTCGGCAAGGAGCGTGTCACCTGTCTTGGTCTCCTTAAGCTTGGCAACGGCGAAGATGTCCCCCGGCCCCACCAGCTCAAGGGGTTTCTGCGCTTTCCCTTCCAGCATGATGAGGGATCCGATGCGCTCCTTGATCTCGCTTCTGGCGTTGTAGACGTTCGAGTCAGGGCTCAGCGTGCCCGACAGGCACCGGATGATGCTCATGGTCCCGGTGTAAGGGTCGCTCATGGTCTTGAATACGTACCCGCAGAAGGGCTGGTCTTCAGTCGGCTTGTATTCCTTGGTTTCGCCCTTGCTGTTCTTCAGTGCGGGGATGGTTCTCTTTTCGGGGGATATAAAGGAAGACGCCATGAAGTCCATGAGAGGCTGCACACCCATGTTCAGCAGAGCGGAACCGCAGAACACGGGGAGGAACATTCCCTTTGTGAGGCCTTCGGACAGTGCGCTGTCGAGCTCTGCCTGTGAGAGCTCGCCGCCCTCCAGATACTTTTCCATAAGGGCGTCGTCGACCTCGGCCAGGTCTTCTATGACCTTGCCGTAGACCTCTTCCAGCTGGTCCTGCATGTCTGCAGGAATAGGGGCTTCCTTGGAGGAACCGGAACCGTCCTTTTCATAGAGGAAGGCCTTCTTCTTGAGCACATCCACCACACCGGCGAAGCTGTCCTCGGCACCGATGGGCAGGGTCAGAGGCAGCGGTTTGATCTCGAAGACCTCGGTGATGTCCTGGAGCACCTGGTCGAAATTGGCGCGCTCCCTGTCCATCTTGCTGATAAAGCATGTGCGGGTAACACCTTCGGCAGCTGCCAGTTTCCAGAGGTTCTCGGAATAAGGCTTGATGGAATCGATGGCATCGATCACAAAAAGTGCATTATCGGCGGATTTCAGGCCGAGAATGGCCTCGGAGGTAAAATTGTTGTCTCCGGGGGTGTCCAGCATGATCACCCCGGTATTCTTCCACTTGAAGTTATGCAGTGCGCTGAATATCGAGGATTGCCGCTTTACCTCCTCGGGCTCGAAATCCAGGACGGTATTGCCGTCGAGTACCTTCCCAAGGCGTGTTGTTGCTTTGGCATTGAACAGGAATGCCTCGCCGAGCGATGTCTTCCCCGACCCGGATTGCGACATGATGATTACATCCTTCAGATTATCCGTTCGAAATTTCCTCATCGATCCTCCCATTAGCCAAATCTCGAATTTAGGCTTTTAGCTGAAAAAAGCCCATGAAGTCAAGGAGGGGCTTATGGGCAGGTTAAGGGTCGGATAATCAAGTGACTATGTTTTTCATGCAAAACCATCCAGGAGATTCTCTCTAACCCCACAGAGCATTTGCCAAGGAGAACACCCATGGGCTACAATCACCTCATGTGGGAGGATATACCAGGACATTCCCGTATCAAGGACCTTCTGAGAGGATACTGCCTTTCCGGGAAAATACCTCACGCCCTCCTGTTCGCCGGGGTTGCCGGCCTGGGAAAGACCGCCATGGCACGGGAGTTCTTCAAGGCGCTGAACTGCCTCGAGCGGTCGGGAGATGCGTGCGGGAGGTGCACGAGCTGCATCAAGGCGGACTCGGACTCCCATCCTGACCTTGTGTCGGTGATCCCGGAAGCCCGGTGGATCAAGGTGGACGACATTCGGGATATACTCGCCGATATCGGTCTGAGACCATACGAGGCCAGGAGAAAATGTGTTCTGATCGAGCCTGCTGAAAGCCTGAACATGGAAAGCGCCAATGCGCTGCTGAAAACCCTGGAAGAACCTCCAGATCATACCGTGATAATGCTGATCAGCCACAGGCCCAAGCTTCTGCTGCCGACAGTCGTATCGAGATGCCAACTCATGCGATTCAGTGATGAAGAGGCCCAGAGAGACCTGTCATCGTACGGTGATGGCGGACCTTGCGCGAGGGAGAGGGTATGTGATGCCCTGGAATCGGATGGTGTAAGCAGTGAACTGGTCGGGCTTCTCACCGGGGGGGATCCGGCCCTGCTCGCCAGGAAATACTTCGATCAGGAGGGGTGGGACCTTCTTCCCGAGGTGCTCTCAAAGGCGGAGTCCGTCATACGCGATATCATGGTGCTGAGGCAAGGCTCCGACAGGGTGCTGAACGAGGAGCTCAGGCTCATGCACCTCAGGCTGGCAGGCCTTGCAGAAATCGAGGAGGTCCTCGATCTCATAAGGTCAATGCGCCGGGGTGTCCATGAGAACATCAACCTCAGGGTCGCCGCTACTGAGTTGTTCATCCGGCTGGGACAGCTGGCAATCAAGTGAAGCGAGGGTTGTGCGGGAGAGGGGGATGCTCGGATCTTAAGTGGTTCTGCAGGTATGATCCGGGTGCTTCATCACAGAGGTCTTTTCCATTTCGATTTCACAGGGCGCTTCTTCAGGAGAACGTACATGGCCCCGGTGCCCCCATCGCAGGGCCTTGCCGAACAGAAGGCCAGCACGAGGTGAGAGAGTGTCCCTGTGGTGAGCCATCTCACAACCCCTTCCTTCAGAACCGGACCGATGTCCGATTTGAGCCCCCTGCCATGGATGATGAGCAGTGACCGGTATCCCATGGCATGGGAATTCTGGATGAAGGTGTTCAATGTTGTCTTCGCATCCTCCTTGATGAGGCCATGGAGGTCGAGGTGGGCCTGGATGGTGAATTCTCCTGATTTCAGCTGCTTCAAAACCCTAGGATCCAGGGATATTACCTGGCCCTCCAGATATTCCCCGGTGCAGGTGACATCAAAGCGATTTTTTCCCGAGACAAGGGCCTGAAGCGTGTCCACGACCTCCTGATCCTGCTTCCTCAGGTTGTCTCGGACCTGCTGAACAATGGCTGACTGGTCCACGGGCTCCTGCATCACCAGATCATTCATGATGGGTCTCACCCCCTCCATGGCTGCTGAGAGCAGGGCCGCCTCGTCATCCTTGGTCTCCGGTTCCGGCAGAGGCACGGCGGTTTTTGCGGGAGGTTTTTCCCCGGGCTTCTTCGGGGCTGACACCTTCAGCCCTTTGAGCTTCAGAAAAGGAGCATTGAAGGTAGGATCGTCCTTCATGGATCTCTTGATAGCAAAAAAAAAGGGCCCACTCAATAAGAGGTGGTAGTGGGCCTAAAAGGAGGTCTATAGCCCTTTGAAAGATTGCTATAGGCTGGAGCTGTATATATAGAGCCATTTTAACCGTGTCAAATACAAATCTCTTATGGTAATGTTAAACGAAAGTAAATTATGGTGTAGGGGAACTATGAATATCCACCAGGTGCACATCTTCAATATCGCCGCAAAAACCCTGAGTATTACCAAAACCGCCAAGAAGATGCACCTCTCGCAGCCTTCGGTGAGTATCCAGATCAAGGACCTGGAAGATGCGCTGAACGTGCGTCTTTTTGATCGTATCAATCGAAAGATAACCCTGACCGATGCGGGAAAGGTGTTTTTTGAATACTCCGAGCGGCTTCTTGGTCTTATAGACGAAATCAATGCTGTCATGACGGAATTCGGCACGGGTGATGTCGGCAGGATCGTACTCGGGGCGTCCAGCACCGTGGGGATCTATGTGCTCCCGAGGTTCCTGGGGGAATTCAAGGATCTTTTCCCCAAGGCGGACATCGCCCTGCATATTCAGAACCGTCAGGAGGCGGTGGAACAATGCACGGCGGGGGAGCTCGATTTCGCGTTCATGCAGGAACCCCCCAAGCATCCCGACCTCCAGGTGGAATTCTTCATGAAGGATGAACTTGTGATTGTCTGCTCCCCCAAACACAAGTGGGCGGGAAAAGGCCACCTCACCATGAAGACGCTATCCTCCGAACCCCAACCCATCATTTTGAGAGAAGAGGGCTCGGGGACCAGGGGACTCATAGAGTATGTGCTCAAACGATACGGTATTGAGAAGAAGGTCACCATGGAACTGAGTTCCTCTGAGGGCATCAAGAGAGCGGTGGAGGCCAATCTGGGAATTGCGGTACTCTCTCGGAATGTCATCAGGAACGAGCTGAAGAGCAGGTCCCTGGTGGCGTTACCCATTAAGGATCTCAACACGGTACGTGATTTTTATATAGTGAGGAACCGGAAGCGCATGTTCATGCCGCTCATGATGAAGTTTTATGAGTTTATCCTTGCAAAGCGTGCATTCATTGAAGAAATGTCTGATGGCTAGGTTTTTGGGGAGACAGGGTTATCATTTCGCTATCTTCCCTTTTCCTTCTCGAAAGGAACTGCTTCGGATATCTGACACTTGATGAGAAACCTATAGGGAAAACATATTTTTCAGCGGACCTCGATGTCCAGCCTTATAAATAACACTATAAGTATACTAAGACACTAGACACTATAGTTTTTAATATATATAACAATATGTTATAAGTAGACTAGCAATATACTACAAAATGTATTTTATCGATCAGTCCTTGACAACATGCCTCTGAGGGTGCTAGGGATCTCCCACTGTTAGACATTACCTTAAAGAGTACAGGAGCGATTATGCATGAGATAAGATTCCATGGCAGGGGTGGGCAGGGCGCTGTCACGTCAGCCGAGCTTATCGCCATAGCGGCCATCGATAACGGCAGATTCGCCCAGGCTTTCCCCAGCTTCGGCCCTGAACGCCGGGGGGCTCCTGTGGTTGCCTTCTGCAGGGTGGACGATAGAAAGATCAATATCAGGGCCAAGGTTTACGAACCGGATGCTGTCATCGTTCTGGACCCCGGGCTGGTAACGCTCCTCGATCCGGCAGAGGGTATGAAGGACGGCGGTATTCTCATCATGAACACGAAGAAGGGCCCTGGTGAGGTGAAGACATCGAAGGGCTCGTCCATCCGCATCGCCACGGTCGATGCCGACAGGATAGCCATCGAGGAACTGGGACGGGCCATCGTGAACACCACCATGATAGGTGCGTTCATCAAGGCGACAGGGCTTATATCAATAGATGACATCAGAGCACCCCTCCTGGCTCGCTTCGGGTCCAAGCTGGGTGAGAGAAATCTGAAGGCCCTGGAAAGGGCATATAACGAAGTTGTGATCAAGGGGTAAAGGCTATGGCAAAACCGATGGATCAGATCACGTGGCAGGAACTGGAGATCGGAGCGGTGGTCGTGGAGATCGGCAACTCTACCCAGTACGAGACTGGCTCCTGGCGTTCGGAAAGACCCGTTGTGGACAAGGAAAAGTGCATCAAGTGCATGTTCTGCTGGCTGTACTGCCCGGAAGGCTGTATCCATGAGGCAGAAGAAGGGCACTTCGAGGCTGATCTAACCTATTGCAAGGGGTGCGGTATCTGTGCGGCCGAGTGTCCGGCGAAGTGCATCACCATGATCAGTGAGGAGAAGTGAGCCATGGGTAAGGTACGAAAAGGTGTTGAGGTTTCGATCGCCATCGCCGATGCCGTGGCGCAGGCAAACGTGGATGTGATCGCAGCATACCCCATCACGCCCCAGACGCACATCGTGGAGCACCTTTCCGAGATCGTTGCGGACGGAGAGCTGGATGCGGAGTTCGTCCCGGTCGACAGCGAGCACTCGGCCATGAGCGTATGCTGCGGCTCCGCAGCCGTGGGTGCCAGGACATTTACATCCACGAGCTCCCAGGGGCTCGCGCTCATGAGCGAGATCTTCTTCATCGCCGCCGCCATGAGACTTCCCATGGTCATGGCCCTGGCCAACCGGTCGCTCTCGAGCCCGCTGTCCATCTGGAATGATCACTCGGACGTCATGATGGTCCGGGATGCGGGATGGATCTGCGTCTTTGTGGAGAACGGTCAGGAGACCTATGACAACATCTTCTGCGGGTACAGGATGTCCGAAGATCCGAATGTCATGCTGCCCGTGGCGGTGAACCTGGATGGATTCATCCTTACCCACATGATAGAACCGGTGGAGTACGAGGATGACGCTCTCATCAGGCAATACCTGCCCGAGTTCAGGATGAAGAACGCCCTGCATCCCGACAACCCTGTATCCATGGGCTGCTTCGGCATGCCGGAAATCTACACCGAGACCCAGATGAACCGCGAGGTGGGGGTGAAGAATTCCTACCCGCACATCATCAAGGCGTGGGATGAGTGGGGAAAACTGACTGGCAGGCACTACAGACCCATCGAGACCTACCGGGCCGACGATGCCGAGTACTGCATAGTGACCATGGGTTCCTACGGTGAAACCGCCATGGAAGTAGTGGACGCGTTGAGGGCCGAAGGCGAGAAGGTCGGAGTCGTGAAGATAAGGCTCTGGAGGCCCTTCCCCCTTGATGAGTTCCGCAAGACGGTGCTCGGGAAGAAGCACCTCATCGTGGTCGACCGGGCCATTACCTTCGGCGGTCAGGGCGGTCCCGTGGCAACGGAGCTCCGTTCGGCGCTCTATAAGAAGGATGGCGCACCCACCATCGTGAATTATGTCGCCGGTCTTGCCGGCAGGGATGTATCCCGCAAGGACTTCAGGAACATCATCCTGGAGGGCAAGAAGAAGGCTGAGTCAGGTGATACAGAAGGCTTCACCCTGTACGGGTTGAGAGGATAGGGAGACTGCATATGGCGAAGACATCCGTTTCTTCTCCGAAGAATGTCGAACGGGCCGAATACTTTGCCCCGGGACACAGGGCATGCCAGGGATGCGCCGAGGCCCTGGCCGTACGTCTGGTACTCAAGGCCCTGGGAAAAGACACCATCGTCGGCATGGCCACAGGCTGCATGGAGATCATCTCCTCGCCCCTGCCGCTGACCTCTTGGAGAGTGCCGTGGATCCATAACGCCTTCGAGAACCCCGCTGCGGTCATCTCCGGGTGCGAGGCGGGCATGAAGGTCATGATGCGCAAAGGAAAACTGCCGGAAAAGAAGATCAATTTTGTGGGCATGGGCGGCGATGGCGCCACGGCGGACATAGGATTCGGTCCCCTGTCCGGGGCGCTGGAACGAGGCCATGACATGATCTACATCTGCTACGACAACGAGGCCTACATGAACACGGGCATCCAGCGGTCGTCATCCACCCCTTACGGCGCCAGCACCACCACGAGCCCCGCAGGGAAGAAGAGTATCGGCCAGCATACCCAGAAGAAGAATATGGTGGAGATAGCGGCTGCGCACGGCATCCCGTATGTAGCCACCGCCTGCCCGAGCTTCCCCTTCGATCTCCTGGAAAAGGTCAAGAAGGCCTCCGAGACCCCCGGTCCGGCATACATTCACATCCTGTCCGTGTGCCCCACCGGCTGGAGGATCCAGCCTGCGGATGCCATCAAGTACGGGAGACTTGCCGTGAACTCCTGCGTTTTCCCGCTCTACGAGGTGGTGGGCGGCAAGCACCGGCTCACCTACAAGCCCTCGGAGAAGAAGCTCATCCCGGTCTCGGAATATCTGAGCGGACAGGGCCGGTTCAGGCACCTCACCGACAAGGATATCGAGCAGATCCAGGCTGCGACCACCCTCAGATACGAACGTCTCCTCAAGCTGAGTGAGGAGGGATGAATCAATAAGGCCGGTCAGGTCAGAGGCTCGACCTCACATGAGTTTTCCAAAGGCCCGCTGAGAGCAGCGGGCCTTTGCTGCAAGGAGATGCATACATTGACTTTTCCCATGCCCCGGTGCATGGTGTGCATCGCCGGGTATGACATGCCGCCCGCATTGACAGGGGCCGCGAATATTGGATAGCATAGGGCTCCTTTATCATCTTCAGGAGAGAGAGCATGCTGGAACTTATTTCTGATGGATTTCGCAAGGCCCAGGACGTTTTTCAGGGCAAGGTCACCATCCAGGAGAAGCACATCGAGGACGCGGTCAAGGAGATCCGGCTCTCGCTTCTCGAAGCGGACGTGGAATTCCATGTGGTCAAGGAGTTCATCGATCATGTGAAGGAAAAGGCCTTGGGAGAGATTGTCCATACCAAGGTCGCCCATGGCGGGAAGAAGATGAAGATCTCCCCGGAGAATCACTTCGTCAAGATCTGCTACGATGAGCTGGTGGGAATCATGGGTCCTGTGGACACATCCCTGCAGTTCGGGGGCAGGCAGGTGAGCGCCGTCATGATGGTAGGACTCCAGGGCAGCGGCAAGACCACAACCACGGCGAAGATAGCCCGGTTCATACAGAAGCAGGGCAAGAAGCCCATGATGGTGGCAGCCGACATCTACCGGCCGGCGGCCATCGACCAGCTCAAGGTCCTGGGAAATCGCCTGGATATCCCCGTGTTCCATGCACCAGGAAAGACACCCCCGCAGATCTGCAGGGACGCCCTGGAGGCGGCCCAATTCAAGGGCTGCAACGTGGTGCTCTTCGATACCGCAGGAAGGACCATCGTTGATGACACCCTCATGCAGGAACTGGAAGACATCAAGGCGGTGACGAATCCCGAGAATATCCTGCTCGTGGTGGACGCCATGATCGGACAGGAATCCGTAAACGTGGCGAGGGAATTCGACCGGAGGCTCGACCTCTCGGGATTCATCCTCACCAAGCTTGACGGCGACGCCAGAGGGGGCGCTGCGCTGTCCATCAAGGAAGTCACGGGCAAGCCGGTGAAGTTCCTCGGAATGGGGGAGTCTCTCGATCGTATCGAGGAGTTCCGTCCAGAAGGCCTTGCATCGCGTATCCTCGGACACGGCGATATCGTGGGCCTGGTCAAGGACTTCGAGGAGGTCATGGACGAAAAGAAGGCCGAAGAGGATGCGGAGAAGCTTCTCCGGGGAGACTTCACCTTCGACGACTTTCTCAAGCAGCTCAAGATGATGAAGAAGATGGGCTCGCTGACCGACATCATCGGGAAGCTGCCTCTCGGCCAGTTCGGCTTGCCCCAGGGTGTCAAGGTGGATGACCGGGAGATCGTCCGGGTCGAGGCCATCATCAACTCCATGACGACCCATGAGCGGAACCATCCCGACTGTCTGAACGACAGCAGAATCACCCGCATATCCCAGGGCTGCGGCCAACCCAAGCCGAAGATCGTGGAGCTCATTGCGCGGTTCAAGACCATGAGGCAGGTCATGCAGGGGCTCGGCATGGGCAAGAAGAAGGTGCTCGGCAGGCTCGGCGTCGACCCAAGTGTTGCGAACGCCCTGGAGAAGGGGGCCCCCAAGCCCCCCAAAAAGAACCTCGTAGACCTCAAGAAGCGCAAGGACAAGAAAAAGGCGGCGAAAAAGGCAAAGAAACGAAATCGATAGGACCAGTACCAGATCGGTATATGCAGGTTCAAGGTATGAGGGGATGAAGGAACGAGGCCGAAGAAAGGAACTGATCATATTCCGCAGGATCAATGAGGCCATCTCGCTTGCCCCGGACGTGGAGGCGGTGGCCCGTGCTATCCTGGACATCGTCATCGATGAGACGCCTGCGGAGAATGCCTCCATCATGATGCCCGGCTCCGATGTCACACAACTCGAGATAAAGGCTGCCAAGGGCCGGAAGGACAAGAAGGGCCGGTATTCGGAGAAGTCGCTGGGCCAGGTGTTTGCCATCGGCGAGGGCATAGCGGGCATGGCCGCTTACACCTGCAAGCCAGTCATCATCCACGATACGACGAAGGATGACCGTTTCCAGGCCAGGGACAACAAGGTCAGTATCGGGTCCATTCTGAGCCTGCCCATGCTCTACAGCAGGGATGAACTCGTCGGGGTGCTCAATCTGAGTCACCCGGAGGCGGATGCCTTTGCGGAAGAGGATCTGAACGTCCTGTCCGTGCTGCTCTCCCCTGCGGCACTGGCGTTGAGGAATGCCAGGCTCATGCGGGAGGTGGACGAGATCAACAGGATGCTCAAGGCAGAGCTTTCCATGACGGATAAGGCCATGATGGATTTCGGCAGGAGCATCCTCAAGGTGTTCAACGGGATGGCCGTAGGCGTCATGACCACCGATCCCAAGGGTATTATCTCCACCATCAACAAGCGAGCCACCGAACTCCTGGGAAAGAAAGCCGGTCAGAGCCTTGCCGACGTAGTGGGAAAGGATGTCATCCAGAAGATCATCTCCACGAAGGAAGGATTGTTCCTGGATGTGGAGAACAACGGCAGGGTATTCTGTTTTGACCTCTCACCGCTGCCCCTCAAGCCCACATGGCAGGTGGTCGCATGCATCCGCGATGTTACCGTGGAAAGGTTCAAGGAAAAGGAGCTTGTCCGGGTCAAGGATCAGTACAAGGATATGGTGGAGAAGGCCATCGATGCAGTTTACATCATCAAGAACGGCAGGTTTCTGCTCATCAACCGGAAATTCCAGGAGATGCTCGGCTACGGGCAGGATGAGATCCTGAACAGGCATTTCCGTCATATCCTGTCCCGGGATTCCGTGCACGCTCTGGCAAGAGCCCTGAGGATGTCCACGGGCAACATTTTCGTGCCCAACCTCGAGATCCAGGCGCGACGGAAAGACGGACAGAAGATCTTTCTGGAGATCAGCATCGGCAGGATCATGATAGATAATGATGAGTGCCATGTGGGAGTGGTCCGGGACATCACCAGCAAGAAGGAACTCCTCACCATGAAGACCAGATTCCTGAACGTGGCGTCCCATGAGATCCGCGTACCCCTGACCGTGATCAGGGGATACGGGAGGATGCTCGCCCGGGACAAGGAATGCATGTTGTCCGAAGGACAGAGGGAGTGTGTCGACGAGATCGAGAAACAGTGCGATAAGCTGCTGCGTTTCTCCAATTCCCTGCTGGATTTTGCAAAGATCCATTCCGAGAAGTTCTCGGTCAACCGGGAGCATGTCGTTGCAGGGGACTTTGTCAGGGGGGTTGTCCGCAACATGCAGGTAAGCGCCAGGGACAAGAAGGTGGAGATCGCCTTCCAGGATCAGGGAGGGGTGGATACCCTGTTCATAGATCCCCTCCGCTTTGAACAGGCGCTGACGAATCTCATCGATAATGCAGTCAAGCATTCCCCCGAGGGATCATCGGTCACGGTGAGCCTTTCCAGAACCAGGATCGACGGCGAGACCTTAAGGATGCTCTTCAATCAGGAATGTGCCGTTGTATCCGTACAGGACAAGGGCCCGGGCATCAAAGTCGATGAAGCGAGGGAGCTCTTTAACGACTTCTTCGTGGGGGCGAGCGGGAGGGCGAAGGGCGGCATCGGGCTGGGGCTGGCCATCACCAGGGAGATCATACACGCCCACGGCGGTCAGGTGGAGGCCAGGGCATCGGATACAGGCGGACATTTCATCATCACAATACCCTTGAAGTTGCATGACTATTAATGTATTTTGGATTTGGAAAATTATAGGGTTGGATGATGATGAGAGAAAATATAAGGATTCTGGTCGTCGATGATGATGAGAGTATCCGCAGGTATATCGTCAAGTTACTCACCCAGGGCGGATACGATGTCTTTGCGGTTTCCAGCGGCAAGGAGGCTTTGCGCGAACTGAGGGCGGGGCAGGAGTTCTCCCTGATCATCCTCGATATCCTCATGCCCGATATGGACGGTCTGGAGACCCTGAACGAGATCAGGAAGATCTCCAAGGACATTCCCATCCTCATGCTTTCAGCGCTGGGGCAGACCAATATTATCGTGAAGGCCATGAAGGCCGGGGCCACCGATTATCTGGTGAAGCCTTTCGAGGAAGAGGAGCTCGATCTTGCCATCACCAAGTCCCTGGAAAAACGCAAACTGCTCTCGGAGATCTCAAGCCTGAGGAGGCAGCTCCGGGTCGACGAGCTCAAGGGTGAATTCATTTACAACAGCCCCAAGATGCAGAAGGTCAAGGATCTCGTGGACCAGGTGGCGGAAACGGACGTAAGCGTTCTCATCGAGGGGGAAAGCGGCACCGGCAAGGAGCTTGTCGCAAGGGCTCTGCATTATAAATCCCGTTTGAGGGACAAACCCTTCGTCAAGGTCAACTGTGCGGCACTGCCCCACGATCTCCTGGAATCCGAGCTCTTCGGCTATGAACGGGGCGCCTTCACCGGGGCATACCGATCGAAGCCGGGAAAATTCGAACTCGCCAACAACGGGACCATCTTTCTCGATGAGATCGGGGAGATGGATATGACGATCCAGTCAAAGCTCCTGCAGGTGCTTCAGGAAGGGACCTTTTCACGCCTGGGGGGAAAGCAGGACGTGCAGGTCAGCGTGCGGGTCATCGCCGCTACCAACCGAGACCTCAAGAAGGCCATAGAACAAGGTGTGTTCAGGGAAGACATCTATTACCGGCTCAATGTGGTGAGCATCAACATACCGCCGCTGACCGACCGCAGGGAGGATATCACCTACCTGTTCGAATACTTTCTCGACACCTACAACGAGAAGTATGGGAAGAACATACAGGTCAACAAGGACGATGTCTATCCCATGCTCCTTTCCTATACCTGGCCCGGCAATGTCAGGGAGCTCAAGAATCAGGTCAAGCGTCTCGTCATCCTCGGCAATATCGATGAACTGGGACAGTATCTCAAAGGCGGCGGGAGCCTGGTCGTGGAGAAGCGGCCGCAGGAGATGAAGGACAGGTCCCTGGACACGGCTGTCTCCAGCGATCCCGACGAGATCGTGCCGCTCAAGCATGCCGCGAAAGAGGCTACCCTTAAGGCCGAGCGGGAGATGATCCTGAGGGCGCTGCGGGGTACGAACTGGAACAAGAAGAAGGCCGCCAGCCTCCTGCAGGTGAGTTACAAGGCGCTCCTGTACAAGATCAAGGAGTGCGGGATCGAGAAATGAAAGGGGGCTCTCCGATGAAAAGGCACGTGGTGTGTCTCTTTCTGTTTGTCTTTCTGCCTGTGGGCGTAATGGCTCTGGAATCCACCTATCAGATCGGTGCATCCGACCTGCTGGAGATATCGGTATGGGGGGAGCAGAACCTCTCCCGGCAGGTAACGGTCAGGAGCGACGGGTTCATTTCGCTGCCTTTAGTCGGCGATGTGGAGGCGGTTGGAAAGACGCCCCCCCAGCTCAAGGCCGACCTTGAATCAAGACTTTCGAAGTTCATCAAGGATCCCCGGTGTGCCATCATCGTCTTAGAGCCGAGGAGCAAGAGATACTTCGTCCAGGGACAGGTCACGCGCCCGGGCCAGTACACCCTCGACCAGGAGCTGATGCTGACCCAGGTGATCCCCATAGCCGGCGGCTTCACCGAGTTCGCGGACGAGAGCAATGTGGTCATTCTTCGGGGGGAAGGGGACAAAAAAATCAGGATGGAGATCGATTATTCCAGGATAGTCAAAGGCAAGGCTGAAGACGTCCCCATTAAACCAGGAGACACCATCATAGTCCCGTGAGGAAAAGCGCGATCCTTGGCATTCTTGTCCTGGCCCTTGCATTGGCGCCGGACAGATCATTTGCCGCCTTCACCTTCGAGGCTCATCCGGGCCTGTACACCTCCTACGAGTATACGGACAACTACCGGGGAGAGGTCCGGGACGCCCGGAGCGAAGGCATCTATTACGTGGGCCCGAGCCTGGCAATCAACGGTGTATCGCCGACCGTAAGCCTCGACTTCACCGGGAGGTACGCCCGGAGCTACCATAACCGCTTTCCCGAGGACGACAGCCCCGAGATCGCCCTCTCGTCCCACGCAACCCATACGATACCGAGGCTGGTGACCTCTGCCGCATACGATTTCAGCCGTTCCCTGACCCGTGACAGCCTCAGTGAACCTTTCGGGGAGCACAGAACGCACACCGGGAGCATCGGATCCACATGGGAAATGACACCGACCACATCCATAAATGCAGGCTATGGAATCACGTCGGAAAACTGGATCGGTGATGTGGTCGATGGAGAGGACGTGATGTCCAACAGCGGAAGCCTCGGCATGACACACCGGCTGAACCCCCTGAACACCCTGAGCCTGTCTGCCGGGATTGTTCGCCATGATTACGAGGACAGCGAGGATGTCACCGAGACGAACGGATCCCTGCGCTTTGACCATGTGGTCACCCCTGCGTTGAGCCTTGGTCTCTCCTCGTCCTACAACCATGAGGAAATGGGGGATCTGCGCGATGAAGACCGGTATGACGAGAGGCTCACCGGTCACTATGCCTTCCCCCATGCGATGACCCTCTCCCTTGATGCGGGCTACAGCTGGCTCGTCACGGAGTTTCAGACCCGTGCCCTGAGAGCCCCCACATCCTCTCTCCGGCCGACCGGCTCCAGCTGGATCGTTGTGAAGGATCGTGACCGGGCGACAGCCTTTGTCGGGAGTGCATCCCTCGAGAAAGAACTCGAGCACGACCGTTTCAGCCTGCATATTGCCAGGGAGTATACCTCGGAATTTACCACAGACCTGTACGGCACTTATGAAACCACCTCGGGATCTCTCGAATGGGAAAAGAATTTTCTCAGAGGCTGGACTTCCACTGTCCATTTCTCCATGGATCGGAGAAGGCCGACCGGGGACACTGACGATGAGGAGGAAACGGATACGACGGGGAGCCTTTTCCTCGGGTGGAACCCTGTGGAACAGTTTTCCCTGAACTGGAGCCTCCTCAATTATATCATGATATCTCTGGGTTATGAATATCTGAGGACCGAATATGAGACTTCAGGCACGGCGCGGGAAAACCGATACAGTGTTGTAGCAGAGGTACGGTATTGACTGAAGAGAAACATACTATTAACCTCCAGGATCTCACCGACGCCCTTTTAAGACAATGGTATTGGGTGAGTATTCCCCTTGTGTTTTTCATTATGGCTGGTCTGTGGTTTTATGTCGTACTGCCGAGGACGTATTCAGCCACAACTTTGATCCTTGTGCAGTCGCAGGAGATTCCTCAGTCTTATGTGACGTCCACGGTGAGTCAAAGTGTAGAAGAGCGCGTGAGGACATTATCCCAGGAGGTCCTCTCGAGGTCGAACCTGGAAAGTATCATCCGGGAGATGAATCTCTTCAGAGAGCAGAGAAGCAAGGGTGTGCCCATGGACATCATGATCGCTTTACTCCGCAAAAAGATCACGGTTGACACCACCATGGGCCAAAGGGGGGGGACCAGCTCTTTCTCCATAACGTACCGAGGCGGTAACCCTAAGGAGGTTGCAGATGTCACGAACAGGCTCGCTTCCTATTTTATAGACAGCAATCTCAAGATCCGTGCACGCCAGGCCACAGAAGCCACGGTTTTTTTACAGAAACAGCTTGAGGAGCTCAAATCTCTCCTCGACCAGCAGGAGGCCAAGGTCCAGGAGTACCGGAATCAGTACCTCGGAGAGCTTCCCGATCAGCTCCAGAGCAATATATCCACCATCAGCAGCCTCCAGATGCGCCTGGAGTCCCTCCAGAGCTCGCTCACCGAGGCCATGAACAGGCGGCTTACCATCCAGGGACAGGTCTCCCAGGCCGAATCAGGCACCCCGGGAACCACCTCCCAGAGGGGGCAGCGCCTCACGGAGCTCAGGACCCAGCTCGAGGAGATGAAAACGAGGTATACCCCGGAGCACCCTGAGATAAAGAGGATCCAGGACCAGATCGCAGAGCTCGAAAAGCAGCCAGAAAAAGCATCATCAGCCCGGATGGATCCCCGAGTAGCGGACCTGAGAACCCAGCTCAACAATGCAAATATAGAAGTTGATTCGTTACGCAGAGACGTGGATAGGGTCCGGGCACAGATTGACCAATATCAGGGCCGGGTGGAGGGAACCCCGAAGCGGGAGCAGGAGCTTGCGGCCCTTACCAGGGATTACAACATCACCCAGCAGAACTACCAGCGGCTTCTCGACAGGTTCTACGAGGCCAAACGGGCCGAGGACATGGAAAAGAGGCAGCAAGGGGAACAGTTCAGGGTCGTGGATTATGCCCAGCCGCCTGAGGTTCCGGTGAGCCCTAACCCGATGAGGATCGCCCTGGTTTTCCTGGCTCTGGGACTGGGTACGGGGGCAGGCATCATCATCATGCTCGAGATGCTCGACTCCACGGTCAAGGGCGTCAAACAGCTCGAAGGCTGGTCCGGGGAGATACCCTGCGTCTCGGTTGTCCCGCTGGCCCTGACCGAGGGGGACAAGCGGAAACAGCACCTCATGAATATCATGTTTCTGGGTATCAATGGGGCGATCTTCCTGATCGGGTCAGTCGTCATCCTCGTCTCGAAGTTCGCGAACCTTGTCCTGGAACTGCCTGTACCGCTTCCGTTCTAGGGGGGGATGATCCATGTACCGAGAACATTTCGGACTCAAGCTCAAGCCTTTCTCCATCACCCCTGATCCGAAATTTCTCTACATGAGCCCCGGACACAAGGAGGCGCTGGCGCACCTGCTCTACGGACTGAAGGAAGGGAGCGGGTTCGTGGTCATCACCGGGGAGGTGGGGACCGGAAAGACCACCATCCTGAACGCCTTTCTCCTGAAGCTCCCGCCGCGTATCCCCAAGGTGGTCATCAAGAATCCCCACATCAAGCCCGAGAACCTCTATTACCTCCTGGGAGAGGCCATCGGCCTGCCCGAAGAGAAGCGTTCACGGAACCACATCAATGACCTCGAGGACAGGCTCAAGACCATGGGGGGAGCCGTGCTCATTTGCGACGAGGCCCAGGGTCTCTCCTTCGAGATGCTCGAGGAGATCCGGCTGCTCTCCAACCTGGAGACCGTCCACGAGAAGCTCGTACAGATCATGCTGCTGGGGCAGCAGGAACTCAACGACAAGCTGAACAGCCCTCAGCTCAGGCAGCTCAAACAGAGGATCGGGGTCAAGTACCACATCCCGCCCCTGGATTCCAACGAGACCAAGGATTACATCGACCACCGGCTCAGGGTGGGGGGGTATGAACCCAGGGAAGAACCCCTCTTCACCACATCGGCCTTGGGTGAGATCTACCGGTACACGAGGGGTTTCCCGAGGCTCGTCAACATCGTATGCGACAACGTGCTGCTGGCTGCCTACAGCGATGACCTCAGGCAGGTGAGTGCCCACCTGGTGAAGAAGGTGGTGGGGGGCATGGAGAAGACTTATGTGAGACATACCCCACAGGTGCCGGCCCACCATGTCAGGAAGGTGAGACCAAGGGGATGGTGGATGTGGATTGCTGCTGCGGCCATCGTCCTCTTCGCCGTACTGGCAGGGGGATTCCTCATCCTCTCTCCGTCAGGGCACAGCATCATTGAAGGGGCCAAGGAGGCGCTGGCAGGACCGGCGGGATCACGGGCCGCCGCTGTCCGAACCGAAGGAAAGCGCGATGTTGCCGAGGCCATTATCGATCGGCAGGATATGCCCCAGGTGGCCATCCAGGACCAGGCAGGACAGAGTCAGGGGGATACCCGCAAAGGTGGAGAACCGAAGCAGGATGGAGGGGTGACGGTAACCGTAGGATCGGGTGACACCGTTGCCAGGCTTGCCGCAAGGC
Source organism: Thermodesulfobacteriota bacterium (assembly GCA_036834365.1). Classification (GTDB taxonomy): domain Bacteria; phylum Desulfobacterota; class Desulfomonilia; order UBA1062; family UBA1062; genus MWEI01. Next base: position 97,140 of record DAITOA010000004.1, read on the forward strand.
ATTACGGAAGGGTCGACGCGAAGATCCTCGACTTTATCGGAAGGACCAACAGGGATCTGAATAACATCAATCTGATCCATGAGGGCCAGAGGATCTATCTTCCGCCTCTCTCGGATACCGCCAGGGTGACGTACACGGTGAGCGTGGCGTCATACCACTCCATCAACGAGGCGACGGCCGTGTTCCTGGACCTGGTGAAAAAGGGCTTCCAGGCCACCATATACCCTCACCTGGACAGTCAGGGAAACACCTGGTACCGGGTCACCATCGGGACGTTCCCGAACAAGGACAAGGCGGATGAGTACGCCGGGCAGCTCAAGGATCAGGGTTTCCTGTATGCAAAATCTTTGAAGGTGAGCGTGGAGGGATAGTCGATGCATATCTTGAAGGCGCTGGAAAAGCAGGACCAGGATTTCGTCAAGGATAGCGGTGCCACAGGGCCTCTGGACGATCACCTCTACATGCACCATATGCCCTATTCCTACACGGCCGAGCAGATACGCAAGCTCAGGACCTTCATCTTCCATATGCCGGACAGGCCCGTGCCGAGGGTGATTATGGTCACAAGCGCCCTGCCCGGTGAAGGAAAGAGCGTCATTGCATCGAACCTTGCCGTCGCCATCGCCAAGGGAGAGGATCAGCAGGTCCTGCTGGTGGATTGCGACCTGAGGAAGCCTTCTCTCCATGAGCTCTTCAAGTACCCGCGTTCCAAGGGGGTCAGCGAGATCCTCCAGGGCAGGGCGGATATCTCCGAGTGTATCGTCAACACCTCCATCGACAAGCTCATGATCCTTCCCGCGGCCAAGGAACCCCCTGCAAATCCATCGGAGCTGCTTGAATCGAGGAAAACGAGCGCCCTGATCCAAAATCTTGCAGGTCGCGAGGGGGACTGGTTCATCATCATCGACACCTCTCCCATCCAGGCCACCGTTGACCCGAAGATCCTCTCCGATGTGGTGGACGGGATCGTCATGGTGGTGCGTTACCGCTATACCCGGGAGGCGGAGTTCAAGATGGCCCTGGAGGCGCTGCCCAAGGAGAAGATCATCGGTACGGTTCTCAACGGCGTCGATGAGCTGCCGGTGAAGAAATACACGTACCGCAAGTATAAGTACTACAAGAACTACTACAACCGATAGGCGGTCCGTCGTTTCCTCGGCATCTTCCATGAGCAGCCTGGGACCTTTGTCTGTTGTGGCGGTTCGTCGTGATATGGTATGCTCTTGCCATGCTCCGCCGCTTCTGCTCGCAGGTTTTCCCTTCCCGTTGCCTTGTATGCGGGGGCCACGCTGTGGAGCACACCCTCGGGGTATGTACCCGGTGCGCCTCCCATATCAGCGCCATACCGAAACCCGTCTGCCAGGTCTGCGGTAATCCCGTGGGCACCGAGGGCGTCTGCCTCCGGTGCCAGACGGAACCGCCGCCCTTTGACAAGCTGATGAGTGCGGCGGTCTTCAGTGGGCCGATCAAGGACATCATCCATTCCTTCAAGTATGGGGGGGCCACCTATTACAAAAAATACCTGTCCAGGGTACTGTATGATCTCGTGAAGGATGAGGTGCACCGGTGTGATGTGATCTCCTTTGTCCCTCTGCACTGGACAAGGATGATGGTGCGCGGTTACAATCAGGCCGCCCTCATGGCGCGGGAGCTCTCACATCTGACCCGGGTGCCTGTCGGCTACGGCATCCTGAAGAAGACGAGGGGCACGGCACCCCAGGTCGGTCTCTCGCGGCCTCAGCGGAGAAAGAACGTTTCGGGCGCGTTCCATGCTCAAGGTGTCTCGACCAGGTCCGTTCTCGTGGTGGACGACGTGATAACAACGGGACACACGGCCATCGAGGTCTCCAGAGCATTGAAGAACGCAGGTGCAGAGTATGTTCTTTTTGTCAGTGTAGGGAGGATGGTGGCATGAGCCCCTTGAGGCAACCGCGAAAGAAGGACCCCCGATACCTGGAAGAGATCACCTACTCCGTGGCCACGCAGCCGGCAAAGCTGAACGATCCCTTTTCTTCCAGCCTCTTCATGGGCAGGTTTGACGAGGAAATGCTCATGGAGATGCTCGACAAGGCGGGCATGATCGGTATCCTCCACAAGAGAGGCTTCAGGAAACTGGTCGTGAACATCCTCAGGCAGGATGACTACAGCTCACGACTCTATGTGAATTTCGACTCCCAGGATAAGGAGACCCGCATCATCGAGCTCATCGTTCGTGAGGGTTTGTTCAGACCCAGGGAGGACTTCGTCCCCTCCTTCGATTTCTCGCAGGGTCTGTCCATGCTCCTCATCGAATGGCTTGCGCTCCAGGACCCGCGAGCACAGTTCACCTATGACAAACCCAGGCTTCCCGGCCAGCAGTATCCGGGCATCGGTGGGCTGAAGAACATGCAGTCCTTCCTGTATCAACTGGGCAGGTTGAGCGGCAAAGACGCCATCGTGGATGTTCCGGAGTTCTTCCATTCGGCAGTCATCTATGCGCGGCTGTATACCGAGATCTATGACCGCATGTATGCATTCTTCTCCCCGGTCGATGCGGGCATCATGCAGACCATCCTCAGAGACACCACCGGAACCGGGCATTCCCTTGCCGAGATCTCCTTTGCCATTGCCTTTGACTGCCTGCTCGATGCCCGTACCCGAAGCAGGGTGAAATGGAGACCGTCCGAGCAGATCTACCCGGTCACCCGGAAGCTTCAACGCTATGTCGAAAACGATCAATATAAGAAGATCGTGCTGAAGACCATGGATGAATGTTCCTTTGTCATGGACTGGGATCGTTTCGGGCAGGTCAAGGAACAGGGGTTGCTCGATGAATTATAGGTACGGCATCATCGGGCTCGGCAGGGTGGGCGGCGCCATGCTTGCCCTTCTCCGGGAGGTCGGACACACCCCGGTCTGGGCCGTGTCATCCAGGCAGGGAGAAGGAGACATACCCTTCTACAGGGATATCCCCGTCCGTAACGACGGAACCCAGGTCGTTTTCATCGCCGTGCCCGACGGTCGCATACGTGAGACGGCTGAGAGGATAAGGGGAGCATGGGGACCGTCGTGCCGTGACGTCGTATTCTTCCACTTCAGCGGGTTGCTGACGTCGGAGGTGCTTGCATCTCTTTCTGAGGAAGGGGCTGAGGTGGGAAGCCTGCACCCCCTTCAGGCCATCACCGATGCAGACCAGGCTCGGCAGATTCTCCGTGGCAGCGTCTTCACCTTCGAAGGTTCGGAGGGGGCTCGGCGGGTGGCACTGCACATCGCGGAATCCATGGGAACACCGATGATGAGTATTGCCCCACAGGACAAGGTCCTCTACCATGCCGCGGCGGTGGTCTCTTCGAACTACCTGGTGGCGCTCATGGACCAGGCATCCTTGATCATCAGCGAGGTGGGCATGGACCTTGCGCACCTCTTGCCGCTCATCAGGGGAACACTGGCGAACATCGAACATCACGGGAGCAGGGCACTGACAGGACCCGTTGCCCGGGGCGACTGGGCTACGGTCGGGGCCCATCTCGGGGCCCTCCGGAAAAGATTCCCCGATATCGTACCTTCGTATATCGAACTTGGTCGGTATACCGCACGCATGGCCGGGCGTCGGTTTCCTGAAGATCTTTCTTCCGCGCCCTCCCTCATGGGTCTCGAAGAGCTCCTGGAGGTCCTGGCCTCGGGAAGGCCCCGGGGCATGAAGGTGGTGTTCACCAACGGCTGTTTCGATATCCTCCATGCAGGCCATGTGAGCTACCTCTCAAAGGCACGGGCTCTGGGTGACTGCCTCGTGGTGGGGCTCAACTCGGATGCTTCGGTGGGCAGACTCAAAGGGCCTCAGCGACCGGTCAATCCTGAGCGGGCCCGTGCTGCAGTGCTCGGGGCACTGGTCTGCGTCGATCATGTGGTGCTTTTCGAGGAGGACACGCCCCTGAAGATCATCGAGTGCATACGGCCCGATATCCTGGTCAAGGGAGGAGACTGGGCCGTGGACGATATCGTTGGTGCCGACGTGGTCCGCGCCTCGGGCGGGCAGGTAATGACCATCCCCTTCGAAGACGGGTTCTCCACGACCGGCATCATCGAGCGGATCCGGCAGGACTGAGAAGCTAGAATCCCATGGCGAAACGTACGGCATACCTGCGGTCGGCGCGCTGGCCGGCATAGGTTCCGATTTCTTCGGCATAGGTCACGAGATCGAGCCTGACGATCCTCCCGTCCAGGCCGAGTCCTGCGGTTAAATAGCCCTGGTAGATGCCTGCCCTCACCTCGAGGAACTTCAGCAGTTCGAGTTCCGCACCCATCCGGATCCTCTTGGCAAGGTCGTCGTCATCCCCGAGCTGGGAGAAGAGGTCCACATAATCGAGGGCAAGGGTCAGCCTGGTTACCTTCAGGTCGATGTCCTGGGCGACCCCGATGTCCACATGGTCATCCAGATCCTCGGCGTCTCCGAGCTTCGACCCGATGAGGTTGTTCGCAGACAGCCCGATACGGGTATCGGCCAGGCCCAGGACATTGAGCTTGTAGATCACCCCGAGATCCAGGAGGATCCCCTGGCCGTCCTTGAGGTCGTCGTCCATCCGGTCATCGAAATCACTATCGGCGATGTCCGTTACCGTGTACACCTCGGAGATGCTCTGCCGGAATACATACTTGAGGCTGGCACCGACAAGCAGGGAGTCATCCATGAGCGGGTGCGCATATCCGGCCCCGAGGCCCACATCGCTGATGCCCTGGACACCGAGCTTGGGATACTGGCGGTCATGGGCTTCCAGGTCCATCCTGGCGGTGCCGAAGGCGCAGAATGCGAAGCGGGGCATGGAGTAGGATGGAACCAGGGCAAGGTTGAAGTGGGCAAGGTCGCCGATGTGATCCCTCAGGAATTCGGCGGTTTCCTCCTCACTGTCGAAATCCACATCGGCAGCATCCTTGTACATGGTATATGAATTCTCGCTGATCTCCATCTCCAGCGGGAAGATGGAGGCCCGTATGCTTCCGATGTCCGCCAGCCCCGCCGGGTTGTAGAACAGGGCGTTCACGTCGTTGGATACGGCCACGAAGGCCCCGCCCATACCCATGGGCCGCATGCCTTTATATATGTATGGGTACTCGGCGGCGGGACTCACGGTGGACAGGCAGATCAGCAATACCGTACAGAGGGCAAGGATAGTTTTCATGGTGGAAGCCTCCTCAATCATATGAGAGCAGTTCGGTGTAGACGAATTCGGCGAAGTCCGCTCCGGTATAGGCATTGATGGCATTGACCACGGTCTGGTCCGGTGCGCTCTCGGGGACTCCGAGAAGGTCGCGGATGAATCCGTCGAGTTCTCCAGTGATGTCCTCGTCCAGTCCGATGTTCTCGATGAGGGCCTGGACGGCATCATACACGTTTGCAAGATCAGACTTCAGCGCAGACAGGTCATCCGGGTTCGCGTCTATATATGAAGCCGTTTCGTTCAGAAGGGACAGCCAGTCGGTGTCTTCCGGGAAGATCTCCTGGTAGGCGGCCCGGTTCACCGGGACATTGGATCCCATGACCTCACTGACGATGTCCCCGCTCATCATGATGAAATGCAGGGCAGACGCCATGCCCAGCTGCACCACCGCATCGGTGTCAGGGTCCGCCCCCCGGCCTTCTGCATAATCGATGAGGGTGACAAGGATGGACTGCGCATTCTCGAGACTTTCCAGGAGACCGGCGATGGAGCTTGCAGTTATGTACCTCTCCCCGGCCTCATCCGACAGGGCCCTAGATTGAGCGAGCTGTGCGGAGGCAGGGTAGCCCTGATCGGTGACCGTCAGCGACAGGGCTGAGGCTACGATATCGAAATGGCTGCCGTCACCCGTCCCGATGTTCTCAAGGACATAGGTGAGGTCCAGTCCGGCCTTGCCCATGTAGGCTGAGGCAAGGATGTCAGCCACCTCAAGGTCGGGCGAAGAGGCATTGTAGTCGTCTTCGACCAGGCGTATGGCCTTGTCGTAGTTCCCGTCATCCAGGGCGATCCTGGCTTCCTCGATGTCGGCCTGCTTTCCTGTGTCATCGGCAAGGTAACTCAGCGTGTTGGATTCACAGCCAAGCAGGAGGGTGAATACGATAAGGACAAGAAACCGCGGTCTGTTCATGGTTACCTCCGTACAAGATAATCCCGTATATTCTCTCATGGCACTATCGGCCAGGAGGGTATCTTCATTGAGCGTATCAATCCCCTGTACGGAAATGGAATCGTGCACATCCTTAAACGCACGACAGGGATGGCTTCCGATGGGATCCGATCACAGTGTACCATAACGGGGGTCTTAGATGAACCCTTTCTGAGACAATGAGATCCTCCACAAAGGAGTGTCTATGTTATGATTGCCATTGACCATCCCAGTCTGTTATAGCTCTTGGGATGAATCACGAGTTTGAGAGACGATTGAAGGAGATCCTGTCCAGCTCGTCGTCATATACCGGAAGGATCGGACAATACATACTGGATTCCGGCGGAAAGCGCCTGCGGCCGAAGATCGTAGCCCTCGTCGGCACGGCCGCCGGCCTTCCCTCCGAGGTCTACATGCCCTTTGCCTACACCGTGGAGCTCATGCACACCGCAAGCCTGCTCCATGACGATGTCGTGGACGGCACCGAGATCCGCCGTTCCCGGCCCACGGCGAACCAGGTGTTCGGCGACAAGCCCGCCCTGCTCGCGGGAGACTTCATATCCGCATCAGCCATCGAGACCATGTGCTCGTTGGGCGACATGCGTCTCGCCCTGAGCATGGTCCAGACCATCAAGAAGATGTCCGAGGGGGAGCTCAGGGAGCTCGAGCACACGAAATCCTTCCATGACAGTATGGAGGTGTACCTGGACATCATCTACCTCAAGACCGCATCCCTCTTCGAGCTCTGCAGCCTGGGCCCCGGCATCCTTGCCGGTCTCCCGGAGGATGTTCTCGTCTCCCTCGCCGCCTACGGCAGGGGCATCGGCATGGCGTTCCAGATCGTGGACGACATCATCAACGTATGCCCCGACAAGGAAGACAACAAGGATGCATTCAACGATATCCTGGAAGGCAAGTCCACGCTTCCCCTGGTCCTCCTCTTCCGGCAGCGGCCCGAGGTGCTGAGAAAGGTCGCCACACTGCCGGGTCCTGAAGAACACAAGCGGTACCTCATGGGCGAACTGAAGCCGGACATCCTTCAACTGAGCAGGGACAAGGCCCAGGAATACCTCGACGAGTCGCTCCAAGCCCTCGATGAGGCCGGTATCCTGAACGACGAGCTTGCGGAAATCCCGGAGCAGATCATCGGTCAGGTGACGAACCGTTTTTGAGAGAGCAGTCGTTCTTTTTCCCCCCGGTCCCCCTCTGTTTGTATTGATTTATTCCGAGAGTATCCCTACCTTAGGGGGGAAATAGAACGTGAGGTGGATGCGTGGAGTTCAAGGATTACTACAAGGTGCTTGGTGTGGAACGGAACGCCAGCCAGGACGAGATCAAGAAGAGGTACCGCAAGCTTGCCCGTGAATGCCATCCGGATACGTGCAAGGACGATCCCAACGCCGAGAAGCGCTTCAAAGAGGTGAACGAGGCATACGAGGTGCTGGGCGACCAGGAGAAGCGCCAGCGCTATGATGCCCTGGGCACCAACTGGCAGGACGGACAGTCCTTCAGGCCGCCTCCAGGATACGAGAATATCTTTGGTGAGGAATTCTTCAGAGGCCAGGGGTCGCGTCACGGGGGAAGGACCTTCAGCTTCGAGTTCGGCCCGGGTACCAGGGGCGGTGGAGGGGGTGGAGGTTTCTCCGACTTCTTCGAATCCCTGTTCGGTGACTTGGGCATGGGGCGTCGCCCAGATCAACGCACCTCTCCACCCAGGGGTGGAGACCTGGAGTCGGAGATCACCATCACCCTGCAGGATGCGCACAGAGGCGCCACCAAGGAGATCATCGTCCAGGGTCCGGGAGGCGAGAAGAGGCTTAATGTCAAGATTCCCCGGGGTGCCTATGACGGCATGAAGATCCGTCTTGCCGGTCAGGGGAGCCAGGGTCCCGGTGGATCAGGCGACCTCTATCTGAAGATGAAAATGGTCCTTGATGAGAACTATAAGCTGGAAGGAAACGACATCGTGGTGGACATCCCTCTGACGCCATGGGATGCCGCCCTCGGGATCACCACCGAGATCGATACCCCTGACGGGAAGCTCAACCTCAAGATACCCCCGGGAATCTCCTCGGGCCAGCGTTTGAGGCTGAAAGGCAAGGGCCTTGCCAGCAAAGGCGATCTCTTTGCGCAGATAAGGATCGTCACGCCGAAAAAACTCAGCACCGAGGAGAAAAAGCTCTTCACCGAGCTCCGGAACGTCTCCGCCTTCAAGGCCCAGTGACGATGCCGGCGCTGCATGTGAGCAGCACCGGCAAATATCTGCGGTGATCAATCCAGAGGCATCACACGCCTTGCCTGTTCATGATTTCTGCTTCGATGACTTTTCCCGGGCCTGTTTCTGGTCGGGAATGTAGGTGTTCGGACCCTGGATAGAGAGATTCTGACGGAGCTTGTCGAGCTTCTTCTTGCTGATGCCCTTGACCTTGGCGACCTCGTCGAGGGTCTTGAAGGGTCCGTTGGCCTGGCGATACGAAAGGATCGCCTTGGCGGTTTTCTCCCCGATGCCGGGGAGCATCGTGAGCTGCTCGGCCGTTGCGGTGTTCACGTTGATCACACCCTGGGCGGCAAACAGGGAGAGGCTGACGGAAGACACCAGAAAGACGACGCACCACACCATTGTTCTGACCTTCACCATTAAAAACCTCCTTCAATAACAAGATAGTCTGCTTATAATTACGACCGGTGAGTGGATTGTCAAGCCATGGAGGTGATAGAAGAATGACAGGTTTTTGCTACGTCCTGTGTGAAAGGGTACTTTTCCCTTGATTTATCTTTTCCGCACGGCTAGCCGTATACGGAGAGTATCCTGGTGCATGCAAAGGGGGATCCCCATGAACAAATCACGCATAGGCATTCTCACCGGACTCGTCCTCTTCGCGCTGATCCTTGCAGGGTGCGGTAGCGAGGGAGGAGATTCGGATGACAGCGGGACCATCACACCCGGAACAGAGCTCACCCTCTTCACGGACAAGGTGAAGGCCTGTACCCCGTATCTCGAGGATTCAAGACCGTCGACAGGGGACAACAATCTGGAGGAATGGAGCGGTTGGGATCCCGAGGCGACGGATACGGTTCTGGGAAAGCTCTTCGATTCGGGTATCGGCGAAGATGAGTGCCTGTATACCCAGTTGGAAATCCTGGATTCCCATATCGAGATGGCGAATACCTTCTCCGATCAATGGGACACCTCGGGGACCTATACGGAAGGAGGTGTCACCGCTGTGGTGGACACGAGCGTAACCTATGTCACCATCCCCTTCCTGAACACCGACTCCCCCCCCATGGAGAGGCTCATGACCCTCACCGATCCTGCACAGGGCCTTAACGTCCATATGGCCTTCGCACAGACAGGTACCGGCCAGACCGTCGTTTCCCAGTATGTGAAGGGGGACGAGTCGGGGGTTTATTACGCATGGTTCATCGGGAACAAGGTGGGTATCTGGCTCGCGAGCGTGACGGACCGCAAGGTCCAGATCGTGTGGGAAGGCAATACGGATGAGAAGACCTTCAAGATCTCCGAGTGCACCGATGCGGCGGGATTCAACTGGGAAGTCATGGGGGGCGGGAGCATTTCCTCGTCGGTGGCGGAGATGGCATTCATGGCGAGGAACCATGCGACCAACCTCTCGGATGACGAGTACTATCTCAGCCTCACCCTTGGGGCCCTCGAAGACGGAGACGAGCGGACGATTCACGATTTCTCCACGGATCCCCCCGGATCGACGGGGGTCCTGGCATACATCACCGAAGGGAACAGCCTCTGCCTGGGATTCCTCGGCGTCTATGAATATCCCGACGATGCGGATGACCTGGCCTGGGAGGACTGAGACAGAGGCTGCGAGGTATTCCGCTATTCCATGAGCCCTGACCGGCTCATGATGGCCTTGACGGTACCGTCTTTTTCCATGGACTGGAGGGCCTTGGTGAACTGCCTTGCCCGCTTCGCCGAGGCAGGGATACTCCGGGGCAGGATTACGAACAGATCATGGATGGCGAGGGGGGGATCGAAGGCTGAGATTCTGCCCGCCGCCTCGGGAACCCTGGCCGTCATGAGATGCCGGGCAACGAGTTTGTCCATGACGATGAGGTCGACTTCTCCCTTCACCAGCTTCCTGAGATTCTCCTCATCGCCGGCGGCTTCGACCTTGTTCAGGAAGACGGCGCTGTCGAACTCGTCGGAGATGATGGAACCCGTCACCACCCCGATTCTGTACGGGCTCAGGTCCTTGAGGGTCCTGTAGGTGACCGCCGCCGAGGATCGTCTGTAAAAGGCAAGCCGGCTTTGGGAGAAGAAGGAGGTATAGAAGAAGTCCCGGGCCCGCTCCCCGGAGTAGTACTCGGGGAAGACACCGTCGCAGGTTCCCTTCCTCGCCTCTTCGATGGCCGTGCCCCAGGGCAGGAAGACGATCTCCACCTGGTATCCCGCCCTCTTGAAGGATTCGGTGACGATCTCCGCGGTGAACCCCTTGTTCTCGAGTTGCCTGCCGACATAGGGCTCCCAGTCCAGGGTGGCGAGTCTCAACGTTTCGGTCTTCGCTCCGGCCGGCATGAACACGAACGCCAGAACGACCGGGATGATGAAGCGGCTCATACTGAGGTCTCTCCTCGATTACGATGATATTTCCTTCCTGCCGTGCTTGGTGTATAGAGTAATGCTCCACTTTGAAAGGATCAACCCATGATGTTCAAAAATGTGACCGATGTTCAGGAAAGATTGCAGGATGTGGGCTACATTACATCCAAGGAGATCGCTACGGTGGTGTTCCTCGCCTCGGTGACCGGGAAGCCCATCCTCGTCGAAGGTCCTGCGGGGGTCGGTAAGACGGAGCTTGCCAAGGCGGTATCCCGTGCCTTCGACTGCGAGCTCATCCGCCTCCAGTGCTATGAAGGCCTGGATGAGGCCAAGGCGCTCTACGAATGGGAGTACGCCAAGCAGCTCCTGTACACCCAGATGGTCAAGGAAAAGATCGGCGATGTCATCTCCGGCGCAGGGAGCCTCTCGGAGGCCGTGGACCGGATCGCCGACCAGGAGGACGCATTCTTCTCCGAGCGATTCATCCAGCCCAGGCCCCTGCTGAAGGCCATCACCTCGGAGGAGCCCGCTGTCCTGCTCATCGACGAGGTGGACAAGTCCGACCCGGAGTTCGAGGCCTTCCTGCTGGAGCTGCTCAGCGACTTCCAGGTCACCATACCCGAGATAGGCACGAGGAAAGCCAAAAACATCCCCTTCGTAGTGCTCACCTCGAACAACTACCGAGACATGAGCGATGCCCTGAAACGCCGGTGCATCCACATCTACATCGAATACCCGGAGCGCGATCTGGAGATGCGTATCGTGACCATCAAGATCCCGGGCATCTCGGAGAGACTCGCGGCACAGGTCGTCGATGCGGTGCGCAGCGTCCGGACGGTGGATCTCAAGAAGAAACCGTGCATCTCTGAGACGATCGACTGGGCGCGCTCGCTCATGGCCCTCAATGTGGAGGACATTACGGCGGAGGTGCTCGTGGATACGCTCAACATGCTCTGCAAGTACCGTTCGGATGCCCAGGCGGTGAGAGGCCGAGCCCAGGAGCTCCTGGGACAGGGATGACCCGATGACGGGAGCGATCCTCAGGTTCGTTGCCTGCTGCAGGGCGGCCGGATACCGGATCTCCACCGCGGAGGTACTGGACTGCGCGAACCAGCTCGAGCTCATCGACATGCTCGACGAGGAGGAGTTCCGGGCGGCCCTGCGGGCCAACTTCGCCAAGAGCAGACGGGACCAGGCCCACTTCGATCGGCTCTATCACCTCTTCTTCCATGAGCTCCGGGGAGACCTGACGGACGAAGAGGGCATGACCCAGAAGGCCGACCAGATCGTCGGGACGCTCAGGGGGCAGCTCAATGGGGACGACTCGTACCGGGCCGTCGTCGAGTTCCTCTCCGGAGACCCCTACCTGTTCCTCGACCTGATACGCCGGATCCATGCAGAGAGCGACTCCACGGGCATCGGCCCGAAGTTCAACCTGGGGCCTCTCTCCAGCAAGCTCAAGATCCTGCTCATGCTCAACAGGGTGCGTGAAGAGATAGGCGATATCCTGGAAAGGAATCCCCTCCAGTTCAACCAGATGATGCGCACGGACCTGAACCGCTATTTCGGCGAGTACCTGGACAGCGCCCTGTCCCTGCTCCTGAAGGAACCGAGGGCACACACGGATGACACTAGGAATTACCGGACCCATGAGAAGCACCTCATGGAGCTGGGAGAACGTGCCTTCAGCTCGCTGACCGCCCGCGAGATCGAGGAGGTCAGGGAGGCCCTCGACAGGCTGGTCCGGAAGCTCAAGGACGTCATCTCCCGCCGGTATGCCGCCCACAGCAGGGGGGTCCTGGACGTGAAGAAGACGATCCGGAGGGCGGACCGGTACCACGGAGTGCCCGTGGAGATCATGTTCAGGAAGCGACCTCCCAAGAAGGCCAAGATCGTGACCCTGTGCGACATCTCCTCTTCGGTCTGGTCGGCCGCCCGCTTCATGCTCAACGTCCTGTACTCCCTGCACGAGTGCTTCGAGAAGGTGAACAGCTTCGTCTTTGTCTCCGGGGTGAAGGAGGTCACCGAGGTGTTCGACAACAACGAGCCCAATGTGGCCATCGACAGGATCCTCAAGGACCCCGAATTCAACTACCTGGTGCCCACGGACTACGGCGAGACGTTCCGTCAGTTCAGGCAGAACCACATGGACATCCTCACCAAGCGTACGACGCTCATCATCATGGGGGATGCGCGGACCAACTACCTCCACCCGGAGGACAGGATCCTCGGGGAGATGCGGGAGCGGTGCCGGAGGGTCATCTGGCTCAATCCCGAGCCCGAGAACAGCTGGAATACGGGGGACAGCGAGATGTACGCCTACCGCCAGTACGTGAACGAACTCAGGCAGTGCAGGAACCTCAACCAGCTCATCGAGTTCATAGAGGAGCTCATGCTCTGATGATCTCGGGACACGCCAAGGGAGATCCCCTGACTGCGGCCATCATGAGATCGGCCGACTTTGCCGCTACCCATATCGCCACGCGGCCGGGGCTGTCCGGGGACAGGGATTTCCCATGGGATCTCTGGAAGGGCATGGGCGGCGCCGGGCTCCTCGGCATAGGCATCCCGGGTGAATACGGGGGAAGCGGGCTCGGCTACCCAGGCATATCCGGGGCTGGAAAGGCCCTGACGAGGCATGGCCTCTGCCTGGGCATAACCCTGTCCTGGCTCATGCACCAGATCACCTCACGGTTCTTCCTGTGCTCCTTTGTGCCAGACGACCTGAAACGGGCCTGTCTGCCCGCCGCTGCGCAAGGGACCGTCACCTTCAGTATCGCCATCTCCGAACCCGGTGTCGGGGGCCATCCCAAGTATCTGAAGACGAGCGCGGAAAGGGATGGTAACGGGTATGTCCTGCATGGGGAGAAGACCTATTTGACCAACGGTCCCATGGCGGATTTCTTCATCGTCCTGGCAGTGAGCGGCCAGGACGGCGAAAGAAAGCGCTACGGCGCGTTTTGGGTCCCGAGAGGCTGTGCAGGCCTTGCCGTAACCGGCCCCATGGATGTGGGTTTTCTGAGGCCGTGCATGCACGGAGGCATCATCCTGAACGGGTGCCGGGTGCCTGGGGAAAATCTGATGGGCAACTCCGGGACGGCCTATGAAGACATGGCGCTGCCGTTTCGGGATGTGGAGGACACGGCCATGATGGGGCCGATTCTCGGTGCCCAGGAGGCGAGGTTCTCGGAAATCGCTGCCGCCCTGAGGGAGAGGGGCGGGCCGGTGTCCGAGGAGACTGCGTTCCGGCTCGGCGGGGTCGGCTGCAGCCTGGTCGCCCTGGACGTCCTGGCCCGGGAGGCAGCCTGCCTACTGGAATCCGACGGCCCGGGGGGAGCCCTTCAGGACCTTGTTCTATCCTTCCGTAACCTGTACGGTCAGGTGCACGCCGAGGTTGAGGCGATCCGGGTGCGGGAAGGGGCACAGGCATCGGGGATCTATCAGGCCATCACCCACGACCTGGACCATATAGTGAGGTTTGCCGGACGCGTCAGCAGGGTCCGGCAGATCAAGGTCGGGGCGGGGATTGTCTCCGCAGGCGAAGGGTAGGATGTTCGGTGAAGCCGGGATGATCTCAGCTTGATATTTGTCTTGATCATCACCTGAAATGTATAATAACGGTAAAAGAATGATGGCTGGAATACCATAAAAAATGAACTGCCCGGTCACCTCTGTCTTCTTGACGTATCACCATGAGACCGCTAAGGCGTGATGGTTATGAAACAACCCCGTACCAGTGAAGATATCGAACGCATCCGTGAGCGCATCATCGAAGCGGCCCTGTCCATTATCATCGAGGAGGGTTTCTCCTGCCTCACCATGCGCAGGCTCGGGTCGAGGCTCCACATGAGCGCCCCGAACCTCTATAATTTCTTCAAGAGCAAGGAGGAGATCTACATCTCCATCGTCATCAAGGGGTTCCAGATGCTCCATGACGAACTGGAGAAGGCCGTCGACTCCTCTTCCGACCCTGCGAAGAGGGCCCATGCCATGCTGGAGACCTACGTGCGGTTCGGCATGACCAACAAATCCTACTACGACATCATGTTCACCATGCCCACGCCCAAGTACAACGACTACGTGAACACGCCCTATGAGCGGCTCTCCGCCGTTGAGTACAAGATCTCCATGGACATCGCCCGGTTGGCCATGGATGCCCTGAGGGACCTCAGAAAAGGCGATGCGTCCCTGTCCGCCGAGGATGTCATCCATGACATCATCAAGATATGGAGCATGCTGCACGGCATGGTCTCCCTGGCAAACAGCAACATCATCGGCTATGTGGCGTCGGACATAGAGAAGACCCACAGCCGCATCCTCGACGAGATCGTCGGCCAGTACTGGAACTGACGGAGCAGGGCGGGCGCCGGTCGATCGGTCCTTGACAAGGGGTATTAATTTGAACATTGTTAAAATTAACATAGTTCATTAGAGGGGGTACGGCATGCCCAGGGTCGTTGTCCTTGGAGGTTGTGGTGCAGTGGGCAGTGTTGCAGTGGAGACGCTGGCCGGGCAGGACTTGTTCACCGAGGTCGTCATCGGCGACCATGCCGTGGAGAAGGCGCAGCAGCTTGCCAAAAGAATCGGCTCGCCGAAGATCTCAGCGGTCTTTGTGGACGCCCTCGAGCCGGAGACCGTTCGGAAGGCGATCGCAGGAGCCGATGTGGTGCTCAACTGCATCGGGCCCTTCTACTCCACGGTCAAGCCCGTTCTCTCGGCCGTGATCGGGGCCGGGATCAACTATGTGGACATCTGCGACGACGTGGATGTGACCCTGGAGATCCTGGACATGGACGCCGAGGCGAGGGCGAAGGGGGTCACCGCACTGATCGGCATGGGCAGCTCGCCCGGGGCGACGAACCTGCTGGCCAGGCTGGCATACGAAACGCTCCTCGACGAGACCGATGCCATCGACATCTTCCATACCCACGGCGGCGAGGCCGTGGAGGGGGAAGGCGTCATCGGCCACCGATTCCACTGCATGAGCATCGACATCCCCATGTACCTGGACGGCAGGCTCGCCCGTGTGAGGTATTTCGAGCCCGACGGCATGGCGCTGCGGCAGACCTTCGACTTCCCCGTGGTGGGCAAGGACATCCCCATCTATCCCTACCCGCACCCAGAGCAGGTGACGCTGCCCCGCTACCTCAAGCTCCGGCAGGTCACCAACAAGGGCTCGGTGCTGCCCAACGAGTACTACAACCTCATCAGGGACCTGTGCGGCCTGGGGCTGGCCGGCACCGATCCGGTCGAGGTGAAGGGGCTTCCCGTGGTGCCGTACGACTTCGCCGTGGCCTACATCCTCAGGGAGCGGGAACGCATCCTGAAGGAAACGGGATTCACCCGGCCCTGCGGCTGCTGCTCGGTCATCGCCAGGGGGAGGAAGGACGGAGCGCCCCGTGAATACCGCTTCCACATGGCATCGAGGTCCCAGGCCCTGGGCGAGGGCACGGGTATCCCGGCAGCCATGGGCGTCATGCTCATGGCCATGGGCAAGGTCAGCGGTACCGGCGTGCTGCCGCCCGAGGCATGCATCGACCCCATGGACTTCGTGAGCCTCATCTCCAAGGTCATGAAGCTCGATGCCAGGAAAGAGGACGGTGACGCCTTCGGGGGGGTTATCGTGGAAATGGTGGATGAAAAGGGCGTGGTGACCAAACTCGACATCTGAACAATCCATGCGGAGACCACTGAGGGGAGGGCTGCCATGAGTACGCAACGGATCATCCTGGCCATCGACCACGGTACCTCCGGGGTGAAGGCCTCCCTGGTGACCGTCCACGGGAGGGTCCTCGCCTCTGATTCCGAGAAGACACCCATCCGGTTCCTACCGGGGGGCGGCGCCGAACAGGATCCCGGCCTGTGGTGGGATGCCCTACTGGCCGTTGCCTCGCGCCTGGTGGGCTCAGGGGTGGTGAGGCCCGCGGACATAGCGGCCCTCTGCGTGTCCAGCACCTTTTCCTCCACCGTGGCCGTGGACAGGGAAGGTTGCCACCTCATGAACGCCATCACCTGGATGGACTCGCGGGGCGCTCCGTACGTGAAGCGGCTCATGAAGGGCTTCCCCAGCTTCATGGGCTACGGCCTGCCCCAGGTCTTCAGGTGGCTTCCGAAGACGGCCGGCGCACCGACCATCTCCGGCAAGGACGACATCGCCCACGCGCTGCTCATCAAGCACGAATACCCGGATGTCTATGAGAAGACCTTCCTGTTCCTGCCCAGTAAGGACTACATCAACCTGAGGCTGACGGGAGAGTTCGCCGCCACGTACGACTCCGTGCACCTCTTCTGGCTCACGGATATCCGGGACACCCGGAACATCCACTACGATGAGGAACTCGTGCGGATGAGCGGTCTGGACAGGTCCAAGCTGCCCCCACTCAGGGGATCCACCGATGTCGTCGGCACCCTTAGGTCCGATGTGGCGAGGCGGATCGGGCTGCCGGACGGGGTGAAGGTGGTGGCCGGCTCCCCGGACCACCAGTGTGCCTGCATCGGGTCGGGCGCGGTCCGGGACTACGAGGGCCACCTGTACATCGGGACCTCCTCGTGGGTCCAGTGCATCGTCCCATTCAAGAAGACCGACGTCATCCACTCCATCGCCTCGTTCCCCACCGCTATTCCCGGAAGGTACCAGAGCGTGAACGAGCAGGACATCGCCGGCGGTGCCATCGATTTCCTGGCCGGGCTCATGGGACGCTGCT
This sequence comes from Thermodesulfobacteriota bacterium, assembly GCA_036834365.1. Taxonomy (GTDB): domain Bacteria; phylum Desulfobacterota; class Desulfomonilia; order UBA1062; family UBA1062; genus MWEI01. The sequence goes on from DAITOA010000004.1 coordinate 114,540, forward strand.
GCGGGATCGCAGGGGAAGGAGGCCTTGCCGGTGTTTCGTACGAGGCATTGACCGAGGCCGCTTCCCGGGTGCCGCCGGGCAGCCATGGCCTCATCGTCACCCCGTGGCTCAACGGCGAGCGCACCCCGGTGGACGACACCACGGTCCGGGGGGGCATCCACAATCTCTCTACCACCACGACCTTCGACCACATCGTGCGTGCGTTCTTCGAGGGGGTGGCCCTGAACACGCGCTGGAGCCTGCAGTATGTGGAACGCTTCGTGGGCAGGAGGCTCGACCCCATCACCATCGTTGGAGGCGGGGGCAGGTCCGCCCTGTGGTGCCGGATCTTCGCCGATGTCCTGGGCCGGAAGATCCTGCAGCCCAAGGACCCCATGCAGGCCAATGCCCGGGGCGCCGCATTCATAGCCTCCGTGGGGCTCGGCGAGATCTCCTTCGACGACATCCCTTCCCTGATGGAGTACGAGTGTACCTATGAGTCGGACCCGGCCAACGGGAAGGTCTATGACCGGCTGTTCAAGGAGTTCGTGGGGATCTACCGGAACAACAGGGCCATGTACCGGAGACTCAACAGAATCTGAGCGGCTAGAGCGGCATGCACTTGATGCCCAGGGCCTTCTCCGCGCGGCCCAGGGCATGGAACACGGCATGGGGGATGGGCACCCGGAGGCCGAGGAGCCTCATGGTGATGAACTCGACGATGATGCCCGCCTTCCCGACAGTGTCCATGTAGGCGAACTCGGCCGTGGTGGGGAACGTCCGGATGGTGCCCCTGACCCAGGTGGTGGATCCTTCGGTCTCGATCATCTCCGCATACCGGTCCACATCGTCCACGATGAAGCCCAGGTGGTGCACCACCATCCTTCCTCCCGGGTCGAGGTGGTTCCCGTAGAACTCGGCGTTTCCCACGGGCTCGATGAGCTCGATCTCCACACCCCTGTAATAGGCTATGCCGAGCTTCACGTTCACGTCCCTGAGCATTCTCCGCTCGTTCCAGAACACCGGGCTTCCGGAGAGGATGAAGAACGGACCGATGCCCTTGGCCTCAAGCTCCGCAGCAGCCGCCTCGATGTTGGGGATCACGATGCCGAGCTGATGGAGGAGCGGGAGCCCGTGCCGTTCCCGGAAGCTTTGGGCGATCCGGCTCGTGGCCAGGGTGAAGTTGTCCGCCTGGAGCAGTTCGTCGAGGTACATCACATACTCCTTTCGTCCTGAAGTGGATCAAATACCCCGGCGTTCGTGCGCCTTCTTCCCGTATACCCTTTCGTAAGCCATGCAGAAGGGGCAGAACCTGCCCTCGATGGTCTTCACGAAGGAATAGAGTATTCCTTTCTGGTTCCTGCGCGCGGTCCTGCACACGGGGCAGTGCGTGCACACGGAGGCAAGGGCCCTGGTCAATGCCCCGGTCGACTGGTTCTCCATATCAAATCCTCCCATGAAGAGGTGTACGATTTCATGGAGCTCGTGCCAGATTGCGTTATGAGCCATGTCATTTCGAAGGAATGAAATGACTGAGAAACCTTTGAAAAGAGAGGATAAAGATTTCTCGCTGCGCTCGAAATGACATATCGTGTAATTCTGTTCGTGGGCACTAGTGTAACACGATGAGCTTGTTGTCGAGAAGATAATTGTATGCGGCCAGTGCCGCCTTGGCGCCGGTCCCTGCCGCCACCACGATCTGCTTCTCCGGTTCGTCGGTCACGTCGCCGGCGGCGAAGAGGCCTGGCACCGAGGTGGACTGGTCTCTGCCCACCTCGATCTCGCCCTCACCGTTGAGGCGAACCAGCTCACTGACCGCTGCCGAGTTCGGGACCAGGCCGATCTCCAGGAACGCGCCGTCCACGTTCAGGTCGAGGCGGTCGCTCTCGTCCGCGGCGACCAGCCGGACCCCGGCGAGCTTCTCCGTGCCAAGGAACTCCACCACACGCATGCCACCGTGCAGGGTGACGGTTTTTGACCGGGTCACCTCGTCCATGAGGGCAGGGTCGGCCTGGAACTCCTTCAGGATGTTGACGATGTGGATCTCCCGTGCGTAGCTCAGCAGGTCTCGGGCCGCAGTAAAGGCCGAGTTGCCGCCGCCTATGACCGCCACGTTCCTGTCCCGGAACAGGGGGGCGTCGCAGGTGGCGCAGAAGGCGATGCCGCGGCCGAGAAAGCGGCTCTCGCCCGGTACGCCCAGGGTCCGGTATTCCTTCCCTGCGCTGAAAATCACGGTCTTGGCGGTATAAGCCTGCCCGGATTCCGTGCGCACCGTGAACAGGTTCTCTCCTTTGGTTACAGAGGATACCTTCACACCCAGGTGCTCGGCGATGGGATAGCGCTCGGCATGGGCCCTGAACTGTGCGGTGAGCTCGCCCCCGCTCATGCCGGGTATGCCCAGCCAGTTCTCGATGTCGGCGGTGCTGGTGATCTGGCCCCCGAAGGACTCCCCGATGAGGGCAACATCGAGGTTCTTGCGGGAGGCATAGACGGCGGCGGAAAGAGCGGCAGGGCCTGCCCCTACGATGAGGACGTCATAGGTGGTCTCCTCGGAGGCCGGGTGTGCGAAGCGTTCCCCCGCGGCCTCTCGCATCTGGACGTCGATCTCCTCGTACGCCTTGGGCTTGACGGCCTTGAGGATCTCGAGCACGGCCTGGGGAGCGGGCAGGGCCCCCTCGAAGGAAGCGGACCCTTCGTTGATTACCGTCTTGGGCACCCCGCCCACGCTGTAGCGCTGTACGAGCGGTGCGAACTGTGACGATTCCACCATGTCCGCCCTGATGTATTCGCTGGACACGGCCATCTGGTGGGCCAGGTGCACCATCTTCGGGCAGTAGGGGCAGGTGAGCGTCACCATGACCTCGAGGTGGACGGGCACGTCGATGAGGCTTAGCAGGTGCTCGATCTCGGCAGGCAGCCCCGACTTCCCTGAGGAAGCGAGGACGAGGGCCTCGACGAGGGAACCGAACTCATAGCCCATGGTCATGCCGTAGAAGCGGATGCCGTAGTCCTTTCCCCCGATCACCGCAGTGCCGGGGACCTTGTCGATCCCGTAGCTCCTGGCGAGTTCGGCATCGGCCAGGAGGTCCCTGCGCTCCAGGGTGATCCTGCCGGAGAGGGCTGCCAGCTCCTTCAGCAGGTTCTCCTGCTCCCGGCACGCCGTGCAGGCATGCTCCTGGGTGAAGAATACGATCCGTACCGGGTTCTTCAGGTGCTTCAGGACTTCCTTGAGTTCCTTTCTCGTCTTCGCGTCGATGAGCTCGGACATGGCTTCCTCCCGACATGATCAGATCATATGTTTTTAATAAGGAAAATATGAATCAGTTCAATGGGGGCAGATCATTCCCTGATGGCGACATGCACCCTGGTCACGGGAAATGCCTTTTCGAGGTCGACAGGGACGATCTCCACCATGAAGCCCCGCTTACCTCCGTTGATGAAGATGCGTTCCAGTTCGAAGATGGTGGCTTCCGCATGGACCGGCAGCTTCACCCTGGTGCCGAACGGACTGATGCCGCCCACCATGTAACCGGTGTAGCGCTGGGCGTCCCGTTCGTCGCAGGGGTCGACCCTTTTCATGCCGAGCTCCCGGGCGAGCTGCTTGGTGGATACCTCGCAGTCGCCGTGCATGAGGACGATGAAGGCCTTCCTGTTCTCGTCTTCCATGATCAGGGTCTTGATGACCCGGTGCTCGGGGACATGGAAATGCTCGGCCACGTGGTTCGTGCCGCCGTGTTCCACAAAGGGATAGAGGTGAGGGGTGAAGGCGATCTTCTTCTCCCGCAGCGTGCGGACGGCCTGGGTGACAGGGTATTCAGGCCTGGCCATGGTGCCTGGACATCCTCCTCATTTTCTCAGGGTTCAAGCCTTCCCTTCGGCATGCTTAGCGTGCGGACACCTGGACGTACGTGCTCTGGCCGCTCCTGTGGTCCAGGGCCAGCAGGATGGTCTCCTGCCGAGGCTGGAGCATGGCGACGATGCCGGCAAAGTCATCCATGCCGCGGATCATCTGGCCGTCGACCTCCAGGATGATGTCCCCCACCTCGAATCCGGCCTGGGTCATGGGACCCTTGGGGTCGAGCCATTTCACGGCCACACCGGAATCGATGCCATAGGTGTCCGTTTCCTGCGGCTTGACCTGCCTCACCTCCACGCCGAGACGGTCTTTGATCACTGCAATGAGGAATTTCAGGGATTCATCGAGATCGCCCACCGTGACATTCAGGTCCATCTCCTTGCCGCCCCGGAGAATCTTCACCGACAGGTTCTTACCGATGATGGTTTCGGCCACCTGGTTTCTGAACCTTCCCGAATTCATGATCTCGCTGCCGTTGACCTCGACGATGACATCGCCCTTTTTCATACCTGCCCTGTCCGCCGGGCCGCCCTTCACCACATCCACCACCATGGCCCCTTTGGGGACCTCCATGTTCAGGGATGATGCCTTTTCCATATCCGGATCGACGATGCCGACCCCGATCCAGCCTCGTTTGACCTTCCCGTACGTGATGAGCGCATGTGCGGTTGACAGGGCGAGGTTGCTGGGGATGGCGAATCCGATGCCCTCGAACCCTCCTGACTCCGAGGCGATGACCGAGTTGATGCCGATGACCTCCCCCCTGAGGTTGATCAGCGGCCCGCCGCTGTTTCCCGGGTTGATGGCCGCGTCGGTCTGGAGAAAGTCCTGATACGACCCGGGATCGGTGATGCCCTGGCGGTTCTTGGCGCTGATAATGCCCTGGGTGACGGTCTGATCGAGGCCCCTGGGGTGGCCGATGGCCACCACCCACTCACCGACCTCCACCTTGTCGGAGTCACCGAAAGGTGCAAAGGGAAGCCTTGCTTCGGTTTTGACCCTGATCACCGCAAGGTCGGTCTTGGGGTCTTTCCCGATGATGCTGGCGGTATAGTGTCTTCCGTTCGAGAGGATGACCTTGATGTCGGAGGCCTCCTCTATCACGTGATTGTTGGTGAGGATATAACCCTTGTCATCGATGAGGACACCGGTTCCCAGCCCTTTGATCTCACGCTTGAACTTCTTCGTCGCCTCGGGCTGATTGAAAAAGAACGGCGTCTGAGGGAGATCGGAAAAGCCTGACGACGGTACAACCTGCTGCTGGGTAACCTCGATGTGCACAACCGCAGGGATGAGCGATCTGGCCACCTGGGTGATGATGACCTTCAGGTCGTCGCTGTATGTGGTCTTCTGCTCATTCTGCGGTGCGGGGCTGTCGCCGTGTGCGGTTCCCGACATCATGAATACGGCCAGAATGACAGTGCAGATGGTGCCGATCCGTAAGATGCTGTCTTTTCCCATGGACTGTGTCATCACCTCCTCAGAGTGTTCGGGGCAATGATAGCACCGCTGCAAAGGAATGCAAGGGGGTCCGTGAAACCACGGTACGGGTCGTGAAGTTTGGGTGTTTACCCGGTAAGGCTACGATGTTTTACATGGCCCTGATCTTGTCGATGTCCTTCTTTCTGCCCAGGATATAGAGGATGTCGCTGTCCTTGATCACGAAGTCCGCCCTGGGGGCCGGGATGAAGTTCTCGGGGATGAGCTCGCGGACGGCGATGATCTGGAGCCCGTAGCGGGAAGGGAGTTCGAGCTCCATGAGTGTCTTGCCGATGAAACCCGCCGGCGGACCGATCTGGGAGATCTCGTAGTCCTCGGTCATTTCCAGGTAATCGAGGATGTTCGGGCTCACCAGTGTCTTCGCCACCTTCACCCCCATGTCTTTTTCCGGGAAGATGATATCCGTGGCGCCGACCTTTCTCAGGATCTTGGCATGGTTCTCGTCGATAGCCTTCACGAGGATCTGTTTGACCCCCATCTCGTGGAGGTAGAGTGTGGCGAGGGTGGATGCGGCGGGGTGATCCCCGAGGCTGATGATGGCTGCATCGCAGTCGGACAGGCCGAGCCCCGTGAGGGTTTCCTTGTTCGTTACGTCGGCGATCACGGCCATGCTGGTGAATTTGTTGACTCTCTGGACGATTTCCTTGTTCATGTCGATGACGATGGTCTCCTGGTGGGCTTCGAACAGGGTCCGTGCCACCCAGTATCCGAAGTTCCCGAGTCCGATGACGACGTATTTCTTTTTCATAGTCCCTATCCTTTCGCGTCTCAGCCGATCATGACGTTCTCTTCGACGAACTGGTATCGTGCAGGGGATTCCTTGCTGATGAACAGGTAGACCACGGTCATGAGGCCAACCCTCCCCACGAGCATGGTGAGCATGATGAGGGCCTTGCCTATGCCATTCATCTTCATCGTGGCCCCCAGGGAGAGCCCAACGGTCCCGAAGGCGGAGATGGCCTCAAAGAGGTACTCGATGAAGAGCCCCCCGCTCTGTTCGTGAGAGAGCTCACCCACCTGCGAGATGAGCAGGCCCGTCAGGATGGTGATGATGAAGATCGAAGCCAGGATGAAGATGGAGACGGTCCTGTTCACCGTGTCGTTGGGAAGGGTTGCCTTGAAGACGTTGTTGACGTCGCGGCCCTTGAGTCTGTTCCACAGGACCACGAACAGGCTGGCGATGCTCGTGGTCTTGATGCCTCCGCCGCAGGAACCGGGTGAGGCGCCGATGAACATGAGCAGCATGATGATCATGAGGGGGGCGGTACCGAACTGGCTCAGGTCCACGGTGTTGAACCCGGCCGTTCGGGCGGAGACGGCGTGGAAGTAGGAGGTCATGAGCTGTTCGTAAAGCGGTATCCGGTAGAGTTCACCCGGCTTCTCGATGAGCCAGATCGAGAAAGTCCCTCCGACGATGAGGACCAGGGTGGTGGTGACGGCGAGCTTGGTGTGCAGGGAGAATCGGAACCTGGTGGGTGAATGGATGTACGACCAGCAGTCCATGATGACCGGAGCGCCGATGCCGCCCAGGATGATGAGGCTCGTGATGGTGAGGTTGAGCAGGATGTCGTGCCGGTAATGTATGAAGTTGTCAGGGAACAGTGAAAAGCCTGCATTGTTGAAGGCGGAGATGGAATGGAAGAGGCCGTAGTAGATCTTCTGGACAAGCGTCAGGGGGTGATCCCAGGTAAAGGTGAGCAGCAGGGTCCCGAGGAGTTCCAGGGCGAGGGTAAAGGCCAGGATGACGTACAGGATGCGTCTCGCATTCTGAAGAAGGTTCTGGGAATAGGATTCCCTGATGAACGACACCTGCTGCATGCTTACCCGTGACCCGCTCCAGAGGAAGACCAGGGCGAAAAAGGCCATGAGACCGAACCCGCCGAGCTGTATGAGACCCAGGATGATGAGCTCTCCGGCAAGGGAGAACGTGCTGCCGGTGTCCACCACCGTGAGGCCCGTGACGCACAGGGCGGAGGTGGCAGTGTAGTATGCGTCTATCCAGGATATAATACGGCCCGTCTCCAGGGAGAAGGGCATCTTCAGCATGGTCCCGCCGACGAGGATGGCGAGCACATAGCTCAGGATGAAGAGGGTCGGCGGTGTCAGCGAAAAGCCCGATCTGGGGATTCTTCGGATGAGGTTAAGTATCTTCATGCATTCTAACCCGGGACTACCCGGAACCTTCATGCAGCATGATGGATACCATACCTTTTCCGGGAAAATCAAGCAACCTCAAGGGCGAGAGTGACCTCTTCCCTGATCCATCCCTCGCTGCCGGCAAGGAAGCCCTTCAGTGCGTCCCGCGCCGCTGTCCCGCCGATGCGGCCCAGCGCCCAGGCGATCATGATCAGGACCCGGGGGTCGGAGTTCTCACCATAGGCACGGATCAGGTCCGGTACATAACCTGAATCGCGGCTGTTGCCCATGGCGCGGGCGGTGTTCATCTTCCATCGCCAGAGGTCATCGGGGCCCATGTAGAACATGTGGGGCCAGACCCTCGATACATAGTGATCCGTGTCCATGTGGAGCAGACACCTGAGGTCGAAGGCATCCGTCTTGGCAGCGGCCCGTTCGTTCGTGGACCGTTCCCTGGCGAGCCACGGCGCATTGCGGGGGCAGACGTTCTGGCAGCGGTCGCAGCCGTAGATCCACATCCCCATGGGCTCCCGCAGGTCTCTGGGCGTGGGCCCCTCTCCGAAGTATGTGAGGTACGAGATACACCTGCGCGGGTCGATCTTCCGGGGGGCCTTCAAGGCCCCGGTGGGGCATGAAGCGATGCAGGCGTTCCTGCACCATTCCGGACAGGCAACGGTGTAGTCCGGCTCATCGGGTTCGAAGGCACGGTCCACCACGATGGCGATGGGCAGGACCCATGAGCTCTGCATGACCGCCCGCTTCGCATAGAACAGGGTGTTCTTGCCGAAGGTTCCCAGCCCGGCTCTGGCGGCCGCTACACGGTGGGGGAGATTGAAGGGCACCTTGACGGTCATGCCCTTTTCCTGCAGGAAGGACCGGAACGCCTTGATCCTCAGGGCGAGGCCGTCCTTGGTGACGCGGTCGTCGTCCAGGTAGCAGCGTCCGAAGTGCCGTTCGAGCCGGATCGGGAAGGCTTCCCGGAAATAGGCCTCGATGAGCACGATGACGGACTTCGCCCCGCTCAGGATTGTTCCCGGGTCCGTCCCCGCAAGGAGATCGAGCCCCATCTTCCCTACCCAGCCGTATTCCTCCTGCCGCTGGAGGAGGATCTCCTTCTGTGTATCGAAGGGTTCCGCGGTGGTGAACCCGATATCGACGAACCCGAGTTCGAGGGCCTTCTCGATGATCTCGCTCCTGATGACCATGGCATGTTCCTTTCTCCCAGCAGGATACCCCAGGGGGTGTAGGGGGTGCAAGCAGCAGAACGAGCGGTCGCTCGTTAAATTGGGTGAAAAGGCAGATCCTTCCTCGGGAGGGACCGAAGGGCCTTCACGTACCTGGCTTCGTTGAAGGGGCTCTTCGCCTGCATGGCCGTATTCATCTCTTCCAGCAGGACGGAGGCGATCAGCCGCAGGGCCTTTTCCCGTGAGTGGCCCGTCAATATCAATCGGTGATAGGTCTTCTTGGTCTCTGCAGGTTTGCCGTTTTCTATCTGGTTCCGGACGGCATCGAACAGGGTCTCTTTTATGCGTTCTCTGTTTCCCTTATCCATTACGTCTCCTTATCCTGTGACGGACCACAATGAAACCTGTAAGCCCTGCCATGGCAAAGGCGGCTCCTACAAGGAATGTTGCTGATGGCCCTGTTGAATCCCAGAGCCATCCGGCAATGCCGCTCGCCAGGAGCATGGCGATGCCGCTGACCATGCTGAAGATGCCGAAGGCGCTTCCCCGAAGATTCTCGGGGGAGGTATCCGCCACCAGCGCCGAGAAGATACCCTGGGTGAGTCCCATGTGGAGCCCCCAGAGGGACACCCCCAGGACCACAAAGGCAGGGCTTTGGGCTGCTGCAAGGACGACATCGGAGACCACGAGCACGATGCTGCCTGCGGTGAGCATGCCCAGCCTGCCGAGTTTGTCCGAGATGATGCCGACCGGGTATGCAGTGAGCGAATAGATCACGTTCATGATCACCATGAAAAAGGGGACGAACATGGCAGGAACGCCCAGGTTCTGGGCCCTCAGGAGCAGGAAGGCCTCGCTGAAGCGTGCCAGGGTGAATACGGCGCCGAATGCGGTCACGAGCCAGAAAGCACGTCCGAGCCGCCCCATGTCCTTCATGCTCATGGGTGCCGCCTGTACGGATCCGGGGTGTCTGTCAGGCTCCCTGACCCCCAGGACCAGGAGCAGGACGGCAAAGATGCCCGGGATGACTGCGACCCAGAACACGGCCCTGAAATCGTTGGAGAAGAGGAACATCATGAGGCTCGCAATGACCGGGCCGATGAAGGCCCCTGCCGTGTCCAGCGACTGCCTCAGCCCGAAGGCCGCCCCGCGGTTGCTTTCATCCGTCACCTCGGCCAGCAGCGCGTCCCTCGGCGCGCCCCGGATACCCTTGCCGATGCGGTCGAGGAACCGGGCCGCAAAGACGGTCTGAATGCCGGTGGCCATGGCGAAGAGAGGCTTGGTGAGCGTTCCCAGTGCATAACCCGCCACTGCCAGGGTTTTTCGCCTTCCCATCCAGTCACTGATAATCCCGGAAAAGACCTTGGTGATCAGCGCCGTGGCCTCGGCAACCCCTTCTATGATGCCCAGCGACAGCGCGGAGGCGTTCAGGCCGACCACGAGGAACACGGGCAGCAGGCTGTGGATCATCTCGGAGGAGATGTCCATGAACAGGCTCACGAAGCCCAGCGCCCAGACAGTCCGGGGGATGTTCCGGAAGACGGACGGGTATCTCACGTGTCCGGCCCCGTGATCTTCAGCGGCCAGGATTCGGGATACGGCGCACGGATGGTGGTCATCGTCCTGGCCGTGGGGTGGGTGAACTCCATCCTGGCATGGTGCAGGGCGATGCCCCTGATGCCCTTCATGGGCCTGCCGCCGTACCGGTCGTCTCCCAGCACGGGGCAGCCGCTGGCGGCGAGCTGCGCCCGGATCTGGTGGTAACGTCCCGTCTCCAGCGTGATCTCAATCAGGGTCATCCCGGAAGCCCTTTCGATGACGCGGTAGTGCAGGGTGCATTCACGCGCCCCTTCCTCATGTCCCTGTGCCTCCAGAGACCTCATCCTGGAGTGCCGCAGCAGGTGCCTCAGGGTCCCCTCCCCGGCGGGGAGGTCCGTGGTGACGACGGCGTGATAGATCTTGCGGACCTCCCTGAGGCGCTGCTGTTCGTTCATCCTGCCCAGGGCCTTGCTCGTTCTGGCAAAGAGGACGATGCCGCTCACCGGCCTGTCGAGCCTGTGCACGGCGTGGAGGAATACCTCTCCGGGTTTGCCTTTCGAGAGCCTGATCCACTCCTTGGCCCTGTCCTCGAGGCTGTCCTCGGTGCGCCCGGACGGCTGCGTGAGCATTCCTGCGGGCTTGTTCATCGCGATGAGGTGGTTGTCTTCGTAGAGGATCACGGGATCCGCCATGGTGGGGTTACCTCACGTGTCGGCGGCACTGTGTCCTGCCGGGGCCCACTTGCAGTACGTCCCGCTGGGTATGGGCAGGACGCCGGATCTGCCTTCCAGGAGCATCTCCCCTGTCTCATACCAGGATGCCTGCCGGGAGGGAATGGTGGAGGACAGGATGTTCATCAGGGCCGTGGGCGTGCAGGTAGGCGTGTGGGAGGTCAGCAGGAGGAACAGCGGTCTATCCGAAAGCAGTGCCCAGCACTTCCTCACCGTTGCGACGAGCTCGTCCTCGATCTTGTACACCTCCTCGTTCCTTCCGTGTCCGTAGGTGGGAGGGTCAAGTATGACTGCTTCGTAGCGCCTGCTCCTGCGGATTTCCCGGTCGAGGAATTTGTTCGCGTCGTCCACGATCCAGCGGACCGGGGCATCGGTCAGGTTGTTCAGCTCCGCATTCTGCCTGGCCCAGCTCACCATGCCCTTGGATGCGTCCAGGTGGCAGACCTGTGCCCCGCATCGTGCCGCGGCAAGGGTGGCCCCGCCCGAATAGGCGAAGAGATTGAGCACGGATACCTGGGGAAGCCCTGCCTCGTTGGCTCGGGTGATCTCTCTGCCGACCCATCGCCAGAGCCCCCTCTGTTCGGGGAAGATCCCCAGGTGGCCGAAGTCTGTCCTTGCGAGTCTGAAGCGCAGGCCGTCGATGATGATGCGCCACGCATCCGGCATGTCCGCGTGGACCTGCCAGCCTTTCCCCGGCCTGCGCTCGAAGGAGGCGTCGATGTCTTCCCACACGGCCCGGTCCACCTGCGGGGGCCAGATGGCCTGGGCGCACGGTCTCACCAGGCGGTAGCGGCCGAATCGTTCCAGTTTCCTGCCGTCGCCGCTGTCGATGAGTTCATAATCGTCGGAAAGGGGCTGCTTCGGTTTCATGGCTGATGTATGGTGTTAACATCAGTCCGGCCGGGCTGTATAGGGGATAATTGCCCGATGATGCACCACGAGTCACCGGCGGGTCTCCCCCTTCCCGTCCTTCCCCTCGGCGATGCGATCGGTAATGTCCCTGGCCACGGACACCACCTCCACCACCTTCCCGTTCCTCAGGATGGGGACCTCGCTGAGCTCGCCGAATCTCACCCTCCCGTCTTTGGTGATGAAGCGGTAGATGGAGGAGTAGACCTTTTTCCCGGACAGGAGGTGAATGGCGTTGTCCATGGCCTCGCTCATGTCCGCCGGATCCAGGACATTGATCTCGTGGATCTGCCTCCCCACCAGATCTTCCGGCCTGTACCCGAGGATCCTCTCCACGTTCGGGGATACGCTGGTGATCCTGAGCTTGTTGTCCCAGGAGAACATCACGTCATCGGACAGACAGAAGTGGAGCCGGTACCTCTCTTCATTCTTCCTCAGGAGACTCTCCACGCGCCTGCGTTCTTCCACCTCCCGCTTCAGGACCTCGTTGGCGATGGTGATCTCGGCGGTGCGTTCCCTGACGAGATCTTCCAGGTGGTCCCGGTACCTCTCCATCTTTTCTCCCATCAGCATGCGGTCGGTGATGTCCCTGGCCACGGAGATGACGCCGATGACATGGTCACCCCTTTGATGAGGAACACCGCTTACCTCGCCGATCCGTCTCTTCCCGTCTCTGGTGATGAATCGGTATACGGAGGCATGGATAACTCCCCCGGCGAGCACGTGCAGGGCATCGCCTATGGCCTCGTCCAGGTCCGACGGGTCCAGGATGCCGAGCTCGGGAAAGGCCCTGCCGACAAGCTCCTCGGGTTTGTATCCGAGGATTCGCTCCACGTTCGGCGAGATGCTCTCCACCCTGAACTGCGGGTCATAGGAGAACATCACGTCATTGGCAAGGGAGAAGTGGATCCGGTACATCTCCTCTCTTTCCCGAAGGATGTCTTCCGAATGCCCGGACACCGATACCATGTCGTTGCATGCATGCTTCGGTATGGAAGGGGACCGTTTCCTGCTCTTTGTTCCGGAGGGCTCTTTCATGACGTTCGCATTCCGGTTCACACACCAGCAGGTAACCCATCTCCGGAGGGATACCTGCTGGATCCCCTCAGTACGTCATGCAGGAGAGACATCCTGTCATGAATCGAGGGATACCCTTGCAATCTCTCTGACATACCATCAAGACAAAGTATTCACCTGACTATTATAACGACCGGAGGGCAGGAGACAATAGTGCGTCCTTGGTCAGGAGTACGGGACACGTACCCGTGGAGGACTGATGCGCAAGCACCCGCGGCGTCACGATACCGTGCAGATGAGCCCTTTCAGGTACTGGCCTTCGGGGAAAGGCAGGGCCACGGGGTGGTCGGACGCCTGGCCCAGGTATCTGATGATGACGGCCTCGCGCCCCGCATCCAGCGCGGCATCGGCTACGATCTTCTGGAACAGGGCCGGCACGATGTGGCCGGAGCATGAAAAGGTGAACAGTATGCCTCCGGGGTTCAGGATCTTGAAGGCGAGCAGGTTGATGTCCTTGTACCCCCGGCTCGCCGATGGCACCTGTCCGGCGGACCCGGCGAACTTCGGCGGGTCGAGGACGACGAGGTCATAGGTCCTTCCCTTGTCCCTGAGATCCCTCAGGCAGCGGAAAACATCCGCATCCTTGAACCTGAACGCACCTTCTGCCAGACCGTTGAGGAGTGCATTCTTCCTTGCCAGTTCCAGCGCCTCGCCCGATGAATCCACGTTCGTGACCTCCCGTGCCCCGCCCAGCAATGCGCTGATCCCGAAGGCCCCGGAGTAGGAGAAGCAGTTGAGCACCTCGGCCCCGCGGGAGAACTCCCTCACCGCCAGCCTGTTGTCCCTCTGGTCCAGGTAGAAGCCGGTCTTGTGCCCTTTCCTCACATCCACGAGGAAGCGCGCCCCGTGCTCGGAGATCTCCACGAGGTCGGGAGGTTCCTTCCCGGAGATCATTCCGCAGCGTTCGGGGAGACCCTCCTTGGTGCGGGCTTCCGTGTCGGAGCGCTCGTATATGCCTGACGGCCCGACCAGCTCCTCCAGGAACTTCACGATGACATCCCGGCAGGACTCGGCCCCGGCGGAGAGGAACTGGCAGACCAGGATGTCGCCGTAGCCGTCCACGATGAGGCCGGGCAGGCCGTCGGACTCGGCGTTCACCAGGCGGCAGGCAGTGAGATCGCTCCGGGAAAGGAGCTTCGACCGTGCATGGAGGCTCCGCTCGAGCCTGTCCCTGAAGAAGACCTCATCGATCTCCTCCCCCCGGGTGAACGACCAGATGCGGACCCTGATCTGGGAAGAGGGAGACCATGCACCGGCGGCGAGCCACTCCCCTCTTGAAGAACATACATCCACGATCCCGCCGGGTTCAGGGTTGCCCCTGACGTTCTGGACGGCGCCTGAGAATACCCAGGGGTGTCTCCGCCGGAGGGATTCCTCCCTGCCAGGCTTCAGAACCACCACTGCCATGGGGGACGCTCTCCTATTGATCGTGGCCGAAGACCATCTTCTGCACGTCGACACCATCGATGGCAGTGAGTCTTTTCGCCATCTGCTCCATCTCCGGGACATCCCCTACCATCTCCAGGATGATGATGCCGCCGGCTGCGCAGAAGTTGCCCTGCACCTCGTGGAGGCCGAGGCGCGTCTTGATGCTGCAGCCGTGTTCCGTAAGGATCTTCTGAATGTCGGAAGCGTTCTGGACACGGTTCTGGACATGGATGCCGATGATGATGTGGGAGTCCTGCATGGATCGTTCCTCCTTGACGCGGGATGATGGGACACCCTGTACGTATCATGATGGCATGCGTGCAAGGAAGTCTTTTCCTCAGGGAGACCGCTTTCCCCCCTGTGGGTGTCCCTGTCCGTCGGGGCAGGTATTCTCCGGGCTGTTACACGAATGTTCGCCGATCCTGCACTCCTCGTCGGCATACTCGATCTCCACGGTGGAGTGGCTCATGCCGTGATCGTGGAGGATGGTACGGATACGCCCCTTGAGGGCCAGGATGTCATCCCTGGTCGCACAGGCATCCACCACCACGTGGGTGGTGAGCACGTGGTGGGTGCCGTCCATGGACCAGACGTGGGTGTGGTGGGTATCCAGGACATTCCCGCATGCACGCAGGTCCTTCTCGATCCCCTCGATATCGGCATCCTCGGGAACGCCCTGGAGGAAGATGCCCAGCGTCTTGCCGAGGTTTCTCAACACATTGTAGAGGATGTACACGGTGATGATGATCGAGAGGAGGGGGTCGAGGAAGGGCACATCCTTGAAGAGCAGGACAATGCTCACCGCCAGCACCGCGGCCCACCCGAGCACGTCCTCCAGGAGGTGCCAGGCCACCATCTGTGCATTCATGCCGCTGGTGCCCCTGAGCCTGATCACGGCCGCCCCGTTGACCGCAATGCCCACCACGGCGAAGGCCAGCATGCCGGGTGCATAGGCATGCTCGGGATGGAGGACCCTCGGTATGGCCCTGGTGAGGATGAATGCGGAGCCGATGATAATGACCCCGGCGCTGATGAGGGCGCCCAGCAGGGAGAACCTCCGGTAGCCGTAGGAGAACTGCCTGTCGCCCCGCTTCAGTGAAAGTTGCTCCAGGACCCAGGCAGAGCCGAGGGCCACGCTGTCCCCGAAGTCGTGGATGGCATCGGCCATGATGGCAAGGCTGTTGGTGAAAATGCCCCCGATGAACTCGATGACGGCGAAGGAGAGGTTCAGGAAGAATGCGAAACCGATGCTCTTCGAATCACTGCGCTGATGGAGGTGATGATCGTGTCCCATGGCCCATGAGTTCCTGCAACGGTACCGCCGGAGAATACGGCTGCCGTTCGGCCATGATCCTACACCATTTTGTATGAATGGCCAAGCATCTCTGCTCGTGTTCGGGGAATACTCCGGCGGCGGGTGTTTGATCTTGACAGCGGCCATGGCCGGATGGTCTTTGTAGAATTCATTATCCACACGAAGGAAGAGACCCATGGCTCAGTTCCACGTCAGTCGATTGAAGCGCTTCTTCTCTCCCACCCACGTCGCCGTGGTGGGGGCCTCCACGAAAAACCATTGGTTCTTCAACATGGCAGGCTATGCCGGGAAGATAGGATTCACCGGGCGTTTCCATCCGGTGAACCCCGGGGCCGCGGAGGTGTGCGGCATCCCGGCGGTTCCTTCCATAGCGGATCTTCCCGAAGGGATCATCGACTTCGCCGCCGTCATCGTCAAGAGTTCGCGGGTTCTCCCGACGCTTGAAGACCTGGCCGGAAAGGGCATCAGGAATGTCCTGCTCATATCCTCGGGTTTTTCGGAGACCGGGGCCGAGGGCAGGAGGCTCCAGGAAGACCTCTGTGCGTTCTGCCGGGAGAAGGATATCGTGCTCATGGGGCCCAACTGCCTCGGGTTCATGAACATTGCTGGCGGGGCGAGCGTCTTCGCCGGGGGCTCGGTGGAAGGGGAGCTTGTCCCGGGCACCATCGGCGTCATCGGGCAGAGCGGGGCGACCAGTGAGCTGATAGCCACCAAGATCCTGAAGAAGGGCCTGGGCGTCTCGATGTATGTCACCACCGGAAACGAGGCCGTTCTCACCTCGGAAGACTGTCTGGAGTACCTGATCGACGAAGGCACGACCCGGGTGATCGCCGGGTTCATGGAAGGATTCAGGGACGTACCCCGTCTGAAGCGCCTCGCCGTATCGGCGGCATACAAGGGCATCCCCATCATCCTCATCAAGGTGGGGCGATCTGCAAAGGGGGTGCAGGCTGCGGCCTCCCACACCGGGGCCCTGGCGGGAAACGATCAGGTCATGGATGCCTTTTTGAAGCAATACGGCATCATCCGTGTGGAGACCGTCGAGGAGCTCGTGGAGACGGCAGGCATCTTTTCCCGGTGTCCCCTCCCACGGGGAGGCCGCCTGGCGGTCTGCACCCTCTCGGGCGGTCTGGCCGGCCTGTATGCAGACCTGTGCCACCGCCTGTCCATCGATCTCCCGGACTTCTCAGCCCCAACGGCCGCCGCCCTGCGGGAGGCACTGCCCGATTTTGCCCAGCCGGCCAACCCCCTGGACGTGACCGGATCGGGATTTTCAAGCGGCATGGACCGCATCGTGAAGATCCTGGCGGATGACGAGAACACCGACATCGTCCTCACCCTGTCGTTCCCGCCTGCTGCAGAGGCCGATGCATGGGCGCTCGGGTTCAACGAGTCGTACATGGGCGTGCTCCGGGAGACGACCAAGCCCGTCATACCCATCACCTTCCGGGAGGTGAGCGACTATGCACGCCGCTACTACCGCGAGCATGGATTGTATTACGTGGAGCATGTCGAGGATGGCTTACGTGCCATCGCGCACCTGATATGGTATGCGCGCTATCTCAAGGTCGGGTCTGGACGGTGAGGTGAGTCAGCTCATGCCGTGACAGGGCTGGCTCCTTGAACAGGAGATCGCGGGACACCGCCTCCCCGTCGAGGGTCATGACCGTGCAGCCCGCCCAGAATTCCTCCGGTTGGCGCGAGAGGAATACGGCCAGGTCCTTCGACGGTACATAAATTCCTTTTCTGAGCAGGTCGGGACCGAGGTCGTGCATGAGGACATTGAAGATCTTCACCTGGACGGTCCCGGTCCCGACCGTATCGGACGCCGCGGAGGGCCGATACGTTATGGCGGATCTCAGCTGTCCGTAAAACCCGCCCCGTCTCATCGCGGCCCCGACAAGCCCCGGCATGGCGCCGGACAGCGCCAGGGAGGATCCGTCTCCGACGATCGCCGCATCGAGGTCGTCCACGGGCCTGCCGTCGAGGAAGATGGTCTGTATCTTTTCTTCGACATAGTCCGGGCTCAATCCCATGTGCTCGGTCAGGAAGGCCTTCAGGGAACACATGGCAGGTATCTTCAGGGAAAAGCCGTTCTGGAGGAGGAGAAGAAGATGGCGGATCAGGTCCCTGCCCAGCACGAGATCCAGGTGTGCCGTACCATGACTATGCATTGCCCGTCCCTCCCGATGCCCATGGTAGCAGAATATCGATGGTATGCCAGTGCAAAGTGGATGGACCGTGACATTACCGGAGGGAATCCCCTGTCCGTTCCCGCAGGGGGTGTCAGGTGTTGGACAGGCCGGCCTCAGAATCCTCCCCGATGTCTCTTTCATCCTGATACTCGGGACCGTATATGCTCATCATGATGTAATGGTATTGGATTTCCCGGATGAGTTCAGAGTAGCGCCCCTTCATCGCCGAACCTGTCGCACGTATCTTCCGGAAAGGGCTGAGGCATGTCTGCTCGATCCCGTGCATGAAGGCATGAAAGGCGAGTATTCCAGGCCCCGCGAAGGAAGAGTACTCGTCATATATGATGGTCGCCATCAGGGCTCCTTTGATGAGCTGCCATACTGACCGATTCCGCCACTCTTCCCGGCAATGATCCGGTTGAGGTGATCGATCGCTGTTCTATCGTGGGGCATGTAACGGATCGGTACTGATATTTATGTATACCATTGGGAAATAAAATATCAAGATATATTATCTCTGCCAATCATTGGCCATTTTAAAACATAATAAATGTGGGACGTTGAGGGCGGAAAGTCTTGGGCAGATAGCAAGTTCAAGACATTGTATGCGTGTGAGGTATGGTCAAGGCCCGTTCATGCAGCCAACAACCCCGATCTTTTCAGCCAGAACACGGTCTGCAGGGGCAAGGCTGAAGGTGCGAAGCTCGTCCCAGCCGACCCACTGCACATCGTCATGGACGGTAAGGATCATGCTGCCGCCGATGAGGCCGGCCTCGACTGCGATTATGGTGAAGCGGCCGTGGCCTGCACGGTCTTCGGCCTCGGCCAGGATATGCCCGGCACGGACGGAAAGGCCGAGCTCTTCGAGGATCTCCCGCTCCAGGCACTCCTGGGGGGTCTCATGCCCTTCGATCTTGCCGCCCGGGAATTCCCACAGGCCGGCATGCGTCTCCCCCGCCTTCCTGCGCGCGATGAGCACCCGGCCGTTGTGCACGATGACGGCTGCCGCCACCTTCTTCATCCGGCAGGATCTGATCCGCCGAGCTCCGAGAGGATCTCGATGGTGGCTATGAGCCTCGAGTCTTCCAGGGCCGCCTCGCGGTGGACGGTGGCCGCCAGGTAGTCGGGCATGCTGATCATGGTCATGAAGGACTCCACCGAGGGGTACCTTACCAGGAGGACCTGGTCCCACTGCTCGTCGGCGGGGGCAATCACGCCCGCCAGGACCTTGGACATCCATATGGGCTTCGCGCCGACCTGATTGAGCTTCTCCACGGCGGCATCCATGTATCGCTTGTATGCCTGCCTGCCCGAGCAGCTCTCGAAGCTCGATCCCTGCGGATAGAGGGCCGTATCCCTGAATCTCAGGAGATTGACCATGACGACGGGGATGTCCTTGGGCAGCATATTCAGCAGCGAGAGGCCTTTCCGGGTGGGGGTCACTGTCTTCATCGGCTTCCTCCTTCTCCCGTGTAGTGTCAGGAACATAGCGCCCAGCTCCGGGGGGTGCAACAATTTTTCGACGGACGCTCCCTTCTCTCCGGTTCTAAGACCTCCACGGGCTTTCCTCAGAACCTCCGGGAGACCCCGATGAAGTATCCTTCAGGCGTGATCCCCGCGACAGGCATCGTTCCCGTATCGAGCCCCATGAACGAGTCATTGACGAACGTCCCGATGAAGTACGCCATGGCGATCCCGGCGAGCACGTCCGACGGGTAGTGGACTCCCGCCTCGACCCGTTCCCAGGCGACTCCGAGCATCACCGTGTGGAGGGCGATGTCCAGACCGGTCTTTCCCGGGGAAGGGACATCCAAGACATGGACGTTCCGCGAGGCCAGGGCAGTGAATACGGCGGCATTGGAGGCGTGCCCCGAGGGGAAGCTTTCCGTGTCGTGTCCGTTGGGCCGCCGGCGGTCCGCCGCATCCTTGAGGAGGAAGGTGATCTCGTTGCTCACTGCCGCCGCACCGCCCTGCACCGCCATGCCCTTCGCCTTGGAGATGCACCAGGAAGCGGCATCATCACCGCTCGGGGTCGCCAGGATGCTGAGGTAGAACGACCCGAGCGATACACCCCTCAGGGTGCTGCTCAGCCGCTCCGCCCGGTCGGTGGATCCGGTGGTGGGGGTATGGTTGACGGCCCACCGGGAGAGCCTCCCGTCCATATCATCGATCCGGAGGGCCAGGGCGGTTGCCGCGGGCAGCAGTACCATGGGCGACGAAACGGCATCGAGGGCCGACTCCCCGACCTTCCCCCAGCCGGGCCTCAAGGTGACGTCCTCTCCCCAGCGCCTGCCGTTCTCCATGGTCCCGCATCCCTGCAGGAGGATCGCGGTCAGCCCGGTGATCACGAGGAAGGGGAAGAGCGTCCTGTTCGTCATGGAATCGTCCCGGGATCGAGGTCCTGCGGTTCAGTTGATGTAGTACCCCGCCACCCTCCATATCCCGTCCTTCTCGAGCATGGGCGTCACTGTCTCTACGGCGGTATTCCTGTTCTCAAAGGTGGTCTCGAACTGGATTACCACATAGTCACCGTCAGGGGCCCCCGGCAGCGAGGTCCTGTGTTCGGCGTTTTTCAGGGTCCTGGAGAGTGCCTTTCCCAGGGGGGTCCGTATGCCCGTCATGGCCTGTTCCCACTGGTCCTCCCCGACCGCTCCCCTGAAGTAGGCGGCCGATTCCCGAAGGCTTCCGGCATAATCACCTTCATCGACCATGGCGAGCCACTGCAGGGCGGCATCCACGGCCTTCTTTTCCATATCGTCGGCAGCCGAGAGCATGGAAGCCGTCAGCACGGCACAGACGATCATGAATCCGGGCAGCGATTTCCTGAGCATGAGCCCACCTCCGTTCACAGTAAATACATATGTCCATGGTATGCCATCACCATGGTCATGTAAACGATATCCCGCACGGGTGCGAATGACCGTGTTGAGGGACAGGCGGATGTCCCGCCCTGCGTCACCTCCAGTTCATGAGGACAAGGCCCAGGATGCAGAGGAAGAATCCTGCGGAGTTCGCCAGGGAGAGCCGCTCCCTGAAGAACATGAGTCCGATGGGCAGGAGCACCAGTGCCACGGCCACCGTGGAGGCAAGTGCGGCCAGACTGATGTTCCACCCGCTGCGGTAGGCCAGCAGGAAGCCGAGCTCGAGACCCACGATGGCCAGGCCCAGGGCCGCGCTCGACCAGGTGATGACCTTCAGCGAATCGGTCAGTGACCTGTTCTCGGGCAGGACAAAAAACAGGCCGAGGCAGAAGACGGTGGACGTGGCATAGGTAACGGCGAGGGCCAGCAGGGGGTTTGCCGCAGCCGGGGTGACCTTCTGGAATATGTGGTACAGGACATTGGATGCGACGGTCAGCATGATGGCGGCGTAATACACGATGATCTCCTTTAAGGGGTCGTGGATAGTACAGCCGTACAGGCTGGGAGGACTGAATGCAAGCGGATATGCACAATGGAAGGGAACAGGCCCGGACCATGGCGAGGATCGGATTGTCGGCGGCCGGGGCCTGTGTCCCGGTCTGGCTCGTGCTTACTTCTTGTTCACGAAGGACTTGATCTTCTTTGCGTCCTGCTCCGTGTAGTACCTGCATGCACCGCGGGTCGATGCCGGTTCGATGCCTGCCTTGACGATGGCGTCCTTCACCGCCTTGAGTCCAACGCCCCATTCCCGTGCCAGATTTGACGGGGTAATTGCCGTTTTCTTCTCTGCCATTGTATTTCACCTCCTGCACTTATGTTTAGGCATCACCCACACCCTTTTCAAGGGTTCGAGGCAGGGTCACCTCGGCTCGAGGTCCTTTCTCATGCACACGGCGGAAACCGGGCAGACGTCCCGGAACTCCCCGGTGGCGCCGATGCACTCCGGGACCGCGGCACGGTCGGCGGATACATACCCGAGCCTCGGGAAGAAGCCGGGTGCCGTGGTGGTCAGGAGAAAGAGGGCGCGGACTCCCCGTGAGGCGGCCAGCTCCTCCATCGCCCCGGCGAGCGCCTTCCCCAGGCCCAGCCCCCTGAAGTCCGGGTGGACGACGAGCGATCTCAGGAGGCCGTCGGCCCCGAAGGCCTCGCAGCCCACCGCAGCGATGATGCGCCCGTCACCGGTGCGGGCCACCAGGAAGGCGCCGATCTTCTCCGCGCTCAGGTCCCGGGTGGGCAGGCCCGCATCGGCCAGAAGCTCCAGCACGGCATGTTCATCGCCGCCGGAGAGCGCCTCGATGGTGATCTCCTCATACCCTTCGAGGAGGGACCTGAGGGGAATCCGTACCATCGCATCACCCGATGCAAGCGCCTGCAGGGCGGCCAGCCTCGTCTCGAAGGGGCCCACAGTCCAGCAGTGCCCTTCGGGCAGCGTCTCGACGGGGGGGCCTGCGTCGTTGACCGGGCAGATGTCCCGCATCTCCACGACGACACCGTCTCCGGTCTCCTCCATCCACCTGAGCGGTAGTCCCTGGGTCCGGCAGACATAGGGCCGGTATTGATAGATCCTGCACGACCCTTGTCCGTCGAGGAATGCACACGCCCCTTCCGGGTACGGCTCAGCCGTTTCTATGAGACCCCCGGCATGATGCTCGATGTATCCGGCCTCCACCTCGAAGACAGTGATGCCGTCCACGCAGCATGTGGAGCAGCCCTGGGTGCAGTGCAGCCTCCCGGCATGGACAGCCTGCAGCCTGAGCGCTGCCTCGTCCACCTCCAGATAGAGCGCTTCGAGCGCCTTCATGATATCTTCCCATGCAAGGGATGGTTTCTTCATAGTCCCCTGGGTTTCGGGAGCCTGCCTTTTCCCTGTCATGCTTTCCTTGCCTGCTCCTTTCCCTCGAGGATCGCAAAACCCATGTCGATGACCGTGGCAAAGGGCTCTTCCCGGTCTTTCCTCAGGTGCATGGTGATGGCCTCCGCCGGGCAGGCAGTGGAGCACAGGCCGCAGCCCAGGCACTTGAGCGGATCGGCTGTCGCACGGTCATCCACGGATACGGCCTGCACCGGGCAGCGCTCGACGCACGCGCCGCATCCGGTGCACGACCCTTCGTCCACCACGGCCAGGAACAGCGCGTTGAGGAAACCGTGCCTGTCCATGCCCTTGAGCGTTATCCCCTTCATGGAGGCGCAGCAGCACGGGCAGCAGTTGCAGATGTTCGAGAGGTGCTGCGTGTTCACGCCCGCATGGACGAGCCCCGCTCTGTCGGAGCGTTGAATGATCGCCAGGGCCTCTTCGGCGTCGACCTGCCTGCCGATGCCGTTCTCGATGTAGAATTCCGCCGCCGCCCCGAAGTGGAGGCAGGTCTCCTCCGGCCTGCCGCAGCCTTTCCCTGCGAGCCGAGCCTCTCTCCTGCAGATGCACGGGGCTACGGAGATGACCCTGGCCTTCCTCACCTGCTCCTCCAGCATGCAGGAAGGGATGAGGGCCATTTCTTCATCGACGGTATGCCCGATGGGTATGACCTTGAACCCCGGCACGTTGCTCACGGCCATCTCGGCCTGGTAGGCCTCTTCGTAATACTCCTTGTAGAGTGCAGCGAGGCCTTCGTCCATGTCCTGGACCGAGTATTCGTACAGCCCGATCATGAAGGGTACGGCATTGAAGAGCGTCGTTTCCCCGCGCCTGATGCGGAAGATGAGCCCCTTGTCGGCCAGGACTTCCAGTTTCTTGGTCAAGGCCTTCTCATCCGTGTTCAGGCGCGAAGCGATCCGGGAAGCCTCCTCGGCAATGGGGCCGAGGCAGGTCACGGTCTCGGCCTCCTCCTCGGTGAAGAGCCTCTTCAGGATGCGCATCTCGACGCCCGAGGCGGTCTTCGGGTATCCCAGGGGGAACTGGTCGAGGAAGGCACGCAGCCTGTGATACGATTCATCAGCCATGGTTCCGTTCCATCTGTCGTTGGTTTCTGCAGGAGATGGAGAGTAGAATACGGGCCAATGTCGCTATTTCCCCGCTCCCCCCAGCATCCCCTTGACCGCTGCGGGAAGGTCGGCCGGCAGGACCACGAACTTGGCGTTGGCCGAGGAGGAGAAATTCTTGAGCGCCTCTATGTACCGCCCGCCCAGGATGAACATGACGGGCAAATCGTTGTCCCGCACGGCATCCGTGATCTTGGTGATGGCGATCTGGTCGCCCTCGGCCATGACCACCTTGGCACGGGCGTCCAGCTTGCTGGCCTCGAGCCTGCCCTCGGCCTGGAGGATGGCCGCCGCCTTCTCGCCCTCGGCCTTGGTGACCGTGGCCCTGCGTGCCCGTTCGGCCGCCGCCTGTTCCTCCATGGCCTTCTGCATGGTCTCGGAGGGGCTGATGTCCTGGATCTCCACGGTCTTGAGCATGATGCCCCAGTCCGCGATGTCGTCCGAGATGCTCTCCTTGAGCCGTGCCTTGATCTTCTCGCGGGACGACAGGGCATCGTCGAGGTTCATCTCGCCGATGATGGATCGCAGCGAGGTCTGGACCAGGTTCTGGATGGCGATGCGGTAGTCCTCCACGCCGTAGACCGCCTTCTCCGGGGAGATGATGTTGATGTAGGCCACGGCGTTCACCACGATGACCGCATTGTCCTTGGTGATGACCTCCTGGGAGGGGATATCCAGCACGATGTCCTTGGTGGTGATCTTGTAGGCCACGGTGTCGATGTAGGGGATGATGAAGTTCAGGCCGGGCCCGAGAGTGGCGTGATACTTTCCGAGCCGCTGTACCACGTGTTTGCTCCCCTGGGGCACGATCCTGACGCCCAGGAAGATGGTGAGCAGCACCAGGACGACGAATACGGCGACGACGAACAGTCCCTGCATGAAAACCTCCCCGCAATGCGGCTAGCGCTTTTTCTCTACCACAAGGGTATTGCCCGAGACATCCCTGACCACGACCCTGTCCCCTGCGGAGACCTCGTGCTCGCAGATGAAGGGCCACTCGTCCGATCCCAGCACGGGACGGGGAAAGCGTACGGTCCCCCGCCTGCCTTCCCCCGGGGCGCCGATGACATGGCCCGTCTCCCCGATGATGGCCTCGCGGGAGATCCCCGCCTTGGTGCGGTCGGCCATGAGCGGTTTGAAGTACCTGAACCACAGGAAGGTGAGCCACCCCGAGAACACGGCCCAGACGAAGAGCTGCCAGGTAAGCCCTATGCCCGGGGCGAAGAAGAGCAGCGCGGCGATGACCAGGGCCCCGAGCCCGAACCACAGGATGGTCATGCTGCTCAGGAACAGCTCAGCGATGAGCAGGGCCATGCCGAAGACGAGCCAGTGCCAGTATGCGAGCGTGATACCCATGACAGGTACTTTACGTGATCACGGGAAGGATGTCCATAGACTCAGGCCGTCATTCGTGCCCCGACCTCCGTCATAATCACTTCTTCTGTTTCAGCAGATCCCTGATCTCCATGAGCAGGACCTGGTCCTTGGTCGGTTCAGCGGGTTTTTCCTCTTCCTTGCGCTTGAACGTGTTGATGCCTTTGATGAGAACGAAAATGGCGAATGCGATGATGACGAAGTCGATGACGGTCTGGATGAACTTGCCGTAGCTCAGGGTGACCGCCGGGGTCTGGTCCACGGCTGCTCTCAGCACGATGGCCAGGTCGCTGAAGTCGACACCGCCCAGCGCGATGCCGATGGGCGGCATGATCACGTCGGCCACCAGGGATGAAACGATCTTGCCGAATGCCGCACCGATGATGATGCCCACCGCCATGTCCACCACATTGCCCCGCATTGCGAATTCCTTGAACTCTTTCATCATACCCATTGCATGCACCTCCTCCTGGATAATCAGATTAAACCGGACCACTTGTTGAGGATATTATAAAGTTAAAAGGGGTAAATGGGAACAACCGCAGGTATTATTTCCCTCCGACGGCAGACTCAGGCCGGTCCCTGCTCACCGCTTTTCCTGAAGCGCAGGATGGCCTTGGACACCATGAAGACGGCCAGGGCGATGATGAAAAAATCGGAGACGGCCTGGACGAGCCTGCCGTACGGAAGGACGACGGCCGGTCGCCCATCGGCTGCTTTCCTGAGCACCATGACGAAGTCGCTGAAGGTGACCTCACCGGTGATCGTTCCGATGAGGGGTTTTATGATATCGGTCACGATGGAGGTCACGATCCTTCCCAGGGCGGCGCCGATGGTGATGCTCACCGCCATGTCCACCACGTTCTTCTTGATGACGAACGACCTGAACTCCTGGAGAAAAGCCATCGCGCAATCTCCTCTTTATTTTATCATAATAAGGTCCTGACCTCTTGCCGTGAATACGGAAACTAAAAATCCAATTCAATATTATGAAATTACAACTTTTAATTTTGATCGGGGGAAGAGTCCGGGAAGTGAGATGCCCGTCTATGGCTTCCGGGATATCCCGTAACGGGATGTGAATTCCATGGTTGTTCGGCGCAGGTCTTCCGGGAGCAGGGCGAGTGCCCTGTCCCTGATATTGTCCGGCACGCCGCCGTAGAAGGCCTCGGCGATGCCGCCGGTGATGCACGCCTGGGTGTCGCTGTCACCGCCCAGGGAGACGGCGTTGCGGACGGCATCTTCGTAGTCCTCGGATTCGAGGAAGGCGATGAGAGCCTCGGGCACGCTGCCCTGGCAGGTGACGTCGAACCGGTAGGACGGCCTGATCTCGTGAAGGCTGCGGGAGAGATCGTAAGCAAAGGTCGATTCGATGTACGCCCTGATCTCTTTCTTCGAGCGCCCAGTCCGGGCAAGGAAGACGGCTGCAGCCGTGGCCTGGGCACCCTTGACGCCCTCGGGGTGATCGTGGGTGGGTACGGTGTAGAACCTGGCCTTTTCCAGGGCATCATCAAGGGTGGTACAGGAGAAGCCCACCGGGCTGATCCTCATGGCCGAACCGTTGCCGAAGCTGTTGTACGGTGCACTGTCAGGGTTCGACGCCCACTGCCGGAACATGCCCCCGTACCCTGCACGTGGGTAGCGGTGGTAGTATTCCTTCATGAGCAGGCCGTAATCCCCGCCGGTGAGGATGGCTTCGGCCAGGGCGACGGTGAGCACCGTGTCGTCCGTGAAGCGGCTGCCCGGAGGAAACAGGGGGAAGTCCTTGGTCTTGACACGGTGCCGCTCGTAGACCGAGCCCATGATGTCGCCGGCGATGGCCCCGATCATGGGCCGCTCTCCTCTTTTTCAGGCGACTCGTTTATTCTGCGCAGGGTATCGAGATACTCATCACTGTGCCGGATCGCCAGGGCATTCTCGATGAGGGCCCTGGCCTCGTCGTCTCTCCCCGCCTCGTGGAGGACGATGGCGAGGTTGTTCATGATGTCCGGGTTCTTCGGGTCCCGGTCTAATGCCTCGGAGAAATGCCTTTGTGCAGCCGGGAGGTCCTTGTTCCCATAGGCCACGTTGCCCAGGTTGAAATACGGTACGGCCCAGTCCGGGTCACGCGCAGCCGCTTTTCTGTACTCCTTCTCCGCCAGGTCCGTCATGCCCTGCACCTCGTAGCTCAGCCCGAGGTCGACGTGCTCCCGGGCGGTCAGGGGATCGTTCAGGACCACGATCCTCGGCGCAGCACAGGCCGCCAGCACTCCCAGCACCACGATCAGCGCCAGACGAGAAGATAGACGGAGCCTTTCTTCCCCCATATCCTGTCGAACTCCTTGTAAGGAAAAGACTTCCCCGCCTCGTAACCCGTGTGTGCCCTGAACCCCGTTTCATCATAGCCCGTGACCACCAGGTAGTGGGGCTGCGACATGACCCAGAAGCCGAGGTCCACGAGCACGATGACAGGCCGCTTTTCCCTCAGGGCCGCCTTGATGTCGTCGACCGTTCCCCGGCCGAGATACGTCCGGAAGCCCTGTGAACGTGCATAATTCTCGAGGTCGGTGACGAGCGCGCCGTCGAGCTTTTCCGTGTACACGGCCCGGGCGATGGTGCCCTGGTCCACGGCGAGGCCGTAATACGCGAACACGGAAGCCAGTGAAGCAGGGCCGCACCAGTGCGACTCCTGCTTCACGAACGGGACACCCTCGATCCCGACGATACCGGGGTCAGCCGAGATGAGCAGGAGCAGGGGCAGCAGGATCTTCAATGCCGCTCATCCTGATGACGATCTCCTTGTTGAGGAGTTTCAGGATGATGATGATCAGGATCACGATGATGAGCACGGCGATGACGATGCCCAGACCGCTGTCTCCGCCTGCCAGCACGTCATCCGAAGCCTGGGCCAGGGTGTGGATCTGGGCGGGCGACATGGAGGGAAGCTTGGCTGCGACTTCCTCTGCGGTCAGCCCGTAGGCCGAGAGCTTCTCCTGCACCATCTTGGTCTCCAGTGCCTGCTGGATGGTGGCGATGTCCCTGGCCGTCTCTGCGGCAGTCTGTCCTTTGGAGTCCTTGGACGGGATCAGTGCGGCGAAGGCCGGCGAGGTTGCCAGGAATATCATATGGAAGCAGATGATGGCTGCGAGAAATCGGTTTCTCATTCGGGATATCATGGAAGAAGAACCTCCTCTTTTTTCACCCGTGATAATACCCTTTGGGACATCCTGTCAACATCCGGGGGAAGCAGCATCACAACGGGTATCCAAGGAAGCAGACCCGGAAGGGGAGGTGGGCGAAATCACGGGAATCCTTCTCGATGAACCCGAGCCGCACATACCATCTCTTCAGCTCGACATGTCCTGCGATGATGCCGATCCCCAGCTCCATCGCACCCAGAGTCCTTGCCTTGAGGACGGCGTTCTTCACGAGCGCCTCGCCGTAGCCCCTTCTCCTGCATGCAGGCAGGACCGCGAGGCGTTCGAGGTAGCAGAGGCCGTCCTGGGCCTGCTCGACGGCGGCGCACCCGGATGCCTCGCCTTCGTGTTCCAGGATGTAGTAGACGACCCCCCGTGCAAGGTCCTTTCGGATCCACTCCCCGGTACAGTTGGATGGATGCGACGGGGCGTTCTCCGGTGTGAGGTTGAACCGGAGCGCCACATCCGCAAAGGATGTCCGTACGATCCCGGCCAGCAGCCCTGTGTCCTCAGGTGCGGCTGTGCGGATATGGAACTGTTCCTGCATCATGGGATTGTATCACCACCTGTCGTCATCGCACCTGTCGATGAGGGAAAGATTGGAAAGGTCATGCATTGATTCTTCTCCTTCTCCATCAGGGGATGTATCAGGCATTATGCCTCAACAGGTGCTGATGGGAAATGTTTTTCCCGGTAGCTGCCCGGGGTACACCTGGTCCAGCGTTTGAAGGCATGGTAGAAGTTGGCGACATCGTTGTAGCCGAGCTCCAGGGCGATGCTTTCCATGGGAGAGCTGGTTTCCGACAGCAGCTGGATCGCCTTCTTCTTCCTGATTTCGGCGATGATCCCCTTATAGGTTGTCCCCTCGGCTGACAACCGGCGGTTGAGTGTCCTGGGGGAGAGGTTCAGGCGTCGTGCAACCTCCTTGAAGGTGGGCATTCCTTCCCTCTGACACAGGATCGCCTGACGGACCCTGTCGGAAGCCGTCTCATGCCGCTTCAAACGAAGGAACAGCTCCCTGCATTCCCGCTCATGCCTGTTTTTCCACAAACGGTTCGCCATGGGCAGACAGCGGGACAGATACGTCCTGTCAAAGATGAACCCGTGCTCATCCGCATCGAAAACGATCCGGCATCCGAAGAAATCCCTGTACTGGTCGGCGTATTCTGGTTCCGGGTAGGCGAAGGTCGCTTCCTGCAGCATGAGCGGATCTCCGATGAGATCGGACATCATCCTGTGAACGGAAACGAACTCCCGCTCGCAGATGAAAAGGCGGATATCCCCCAGCTCGGCGATCTCCCTCATGGTCATATGTGCGCAGGTGCCCTGCACCTTCAGATCGTACCTGAAATAGGTAAGGGTAAGCTCGATATAGGAGAACACCATCCGTATGGCGTCGAGCAGCGTCTCGCAGCAGATCGCCGCACTCCCCAGTGCCCCGTGGGCGGTGATATGGTAATGGTCGCCCACCCTCAGCCCGGCTGCGGGGTCCCGCACCAATGCCGCCAGCCTGCGCATCACCGCCAGCTCCTGCTCGGGGTGTATGAACACCTCGGGATCGTTCAGATCCTGGGGCTTGATCCCGTTGCCGCTCAGCAGCGTGTAGGCGTCTATGCCATGATCAGCGGCATAGCGGGCGAGGATGTCGATGCTGTTGACCGAGCGGTACAGGGGCAGGGATGCCCTCGATGCAATGTGGATGTCAGCCTGCGGCGCCGGCTTTGTCATGAACCCTTCCCATGGCGGAAAATCACAATG
>DAITOA010000004.1:144693-149260 GCA_036834365.1 Thermodesulfobacteriota bacterium
CAGCCTGCGGCGCCGGCTTTGTCATGAACCCTTCCCATGGCGGAAAATCACAATGAAAATGACCTTTGCCGCTCTTGTCATGATAGCAGGGGAGAAATACAAGAACATCGTATGATGATATAGCAAGTCCGGGGAGGAGGTTCCATGAGAAAAAGCATCTTCATGCCCGGGGCGGCCATGGGCCCCCGACTCTTGGGGGGATCCGAGATGGCGTAGCCCGAGGGTTGAAGCAGGCGGACGCCCTTGACATCCTGATCCACACACGATAGAGTAACATTGTTATCCAGTAATATAGATAAGTTATAAAATCACCCGCCCTTTGAACGGAAATCAGAAAGAGAAGGATGACAGGACATGGCTCAGGCCGTTTCAGCAGGCAGGCAGTTGAACCAGGAAACCAAGATCAAGCTCGAGGCCGTGGTGAAGGAACTCTTCAGCTCAAAGGACTTTCACCAGGTCAACATGAGGTGCATTGCGCAGAAAGCAGGCATCGGGATGAACACGATCTACCTGCACTATGAAAGCAAGGAGCGCCTTCTTTTCTCCTTTATCGATGAATGGATACAACGGTTGGATAGTCGGCTCGCCGAGCATCTGCAGGGGTTGGCGGACGTGAAGGAGAAGCTCCGCAAGACCGTCTGGGTCATCCTCGACTTCTATGAGAAGAATCCGGATATCGGCACCATCGTGATCATGACCGTGCCGTTCAAGACGTGGATGACGGACGGCACCTTCAAGCAGAAGGAGCTGTCCATGCGGATCATCAACCTCCTGAAGGAAGGCCAGGAGAAAGGGGAGCTTGACCCGGGTGTCCCGGCCGAGCTCATGTTCGACATCCTCTACGGGGTGATCCACCGGCTTGTCTACATCTGGCTTTATCTGAAACGGAATGAAAGCCTGACCGCCAAGATCAATCTCTATCTCGATGTCCTGTGGCGTGCAATCGAACGTCCAGGAAAATAAGGGAAAACCGAGGCGGAGACAGCGACCCCCTCTGTTGAAATCCTGATACATACAGCCACCATACCGTACTCGCTCCCCGATCATGTCAGAATGGCCTTGACATGAATCTCCATAACAATTAGGAAAACAATGTTATCCAATTAATGATAAATGACGTTTTTACGGCAAATAAGTAAAGTAATAATAATGAAGTAACTAGATATCATCGTTACCATATAAGGGAATCACTTTTCATGGGCTCTGATCCGGCTGAGTCATCTCCCGAGTTGAGGTCGATGACGCTGGCATCTAGAAGGAAAGCGGGCGAAAGGAGATGCATGATGAAAAAGCATCGGGTCATTATCTGGGGATTGGGAAACGTGGGAAGGGTCGCCACCAGGATGTGCATGGAAAAGGAGAGCCTGGAGCTCGTCGGGGTCGTTGATGTGGCGCCCGACAAGGTTGGCAGGGACGCAGGCGAGATCTTCGGGTTCGGCAGATCAGGGGTTGTGGTATCGGACGATATCGAAAAGGTCTTTGCAATGGATGCCGACGTCATCATGTGCTACCTCCCCTGCATCATGTCGAAGGGCTCGCTCAGGCCGAGTGCGGAGAACATCGTGAAGGCGCTCCAGGCGAAGAAGAATGTCATCACCACCATCCCCATCTCGTATTCCTGGGACTCTGACCCGGCGATAACGAGGATGATCGATGAGGCTGCCAGGGAAAACGGTGTTACCTACCTGCAGATGGGTTTGATGCCGGGTCTGTATTCCAGTTATTTCCCGGTGGTGCTGTGTGCCGCCATGGAGAGGGTCGACCGTGTCATCATGGAGTGCGGTGAGGATGACCAGGGCAACACCTCCGACTGGGTAAGATTCTTCGGGTACGGCCTGAAGCCGGATGAAATAGACGGTGAGGCGATCCGACGGGGAATAGCGACGTACTATCAGGATGGGGTCTACGAAGTCGGTGCCCGGCTGGGATGGAAATTCAGCTCGGTCCATTGCACCCATGAAATCTTCACCACCCCGATTCCCCTGAAGACCGTACGGTCCGACATCCCTGCGGGAACCGTATCGGGGCATAGGTTCATATGGCACGGCATGGTCGGCGACAAGGAGCTCGTGACGTTGAGCTACGTCCACAAGGTGTGTGACGATCAGGTCAGGGAGCCTGAACTGAAAGAGAGGATCCGCCTGGAGGGGTCGCCGAAGGCTGTGGATATCGAGATAAAGGGCCTGATGCCCCCCTTCGAGCAGAGCTTTGAGACGAGTGTAGCACCGACCATACATGTCATCCCCAGGGTGGTCGAGGCCGAACCCGGCTACAGGAGCGCACTGGACCTGCCGGTCATTCATCCGATCCGATAAGACGCCGGTATACATTTCCGGGAATTTCTCTGCAGAACACCCCGTGGCTTGCCGCGGGGTGTTCTACTGCCTCATGAAGGAACCATTAGGTAATACGCGGCTATGATGGATGGTACTATCATGCATGAAATCATTGAGTAGTATTGGGAAGTGCCCGAGACCGGACTCGAACCGGTACAGAGCAAGCTCCGAGGGATTTTAAGTCCCTTGCGTCTGCCAATTCCGCCACTCGGGCATCACCCTGCAGATGTAAGCGTATCGTGGAAGACCTGTCAACAGGCATCTGTCCCACCCCGAATCGGAACTCCTTTCTCGTTGCCCCCGAATATGGTATTGCCGTCAGGTAGTTATGAATCCTTCCGATTGTTATTGGGAGAACAGCACGCGAATGCATCATGAAAGGAGCATGTCATGGTCAAGGTGACCTGTCTGGGAGCGGCCGGGAGCGTTACCGGGTCGAATTTTCTCGTGGAGACCACAACGGGCAAGAAGCTTCTCGTGGACTGCGGGATGTTTCAGGGCGGCAAAAAGATGGAACTTCGCAACTGGCGAGACTGGGACTTCGACCCGTCCCAGATCCAGACCATGTTCCTGACCCATGCCCACATCGACCACAGCGGGCGCATACCCAAGCTCGTCAGGGACGGGTTCAAGGGCCGCATCCTCGCCACCGGCCCCACGGTCCAGCTCTGCCATATCATGCTGCTGGACTCGGCCCATGTGCAGGAGATGGATGCCCAGTGGCAGTCGAGAAGGAACCGGCGCAGGGCGAAGGACGAGATCAGGCCGCTGTACACCATGGAAGACGCCCAGGGGAGCCTCCAGTACCTGACGCCCGTGGAGACCGACGAGATCATCGAGGTGGATGAGGGCGTGCGCGCCCGCTTCCGCAATGCAGGCCACATCCTTGGCTCGTCCATCCTGGAGCTGTGGGTCAAGGAGAACGACCACGAGATCAAGATCGTGTTCTCCGGCGATATCGGCAAGGCGAACCAGCTCATCCTCAAGGACCCGGCCGAGATTTTCAATGCGGACTACCTCTTCGTGGAGTCCACCTACGGCAACCGCGTGCACAAGCCCATGGACGAGAGCAAGGCCGAACTCCTGGAGGCCATCGACTATGCGTATCGGAACGGCGAGAAGGTGATCATCCCCGCCTTTGCCGTGGAGCGCACCCAGGAGGTCATCTACCTGCTCAGCGAGTTCCACCGGGCGGGCAAATTGCCGGATATGCCTGTCTACCTCGACAGCCCGCTCGCCATCAAGGCCACAGAGATCTTCAAGAAGAACAGGAAGTACTACGACGAAGAGACCATGGCCATCGTGAACAATGGGAGCGACCCGTTCGATCTGCCGGGCCTGAGGTACAGCGAGAAGACGGCTGATTCCATGGCGATCAACGAGCGGCGAGGACCGGCCATCGTCATTGCTGGAAACGGCATGTGCACGGCGGGCCGCATCAAGCACCACCTCAAGCACAACCTCTGGCGCGAGGGTGCGAGCATCGTCATCGTCGGGTTCCAGGCCAACGGCTCCACGGGCAGGAAGATTCTTGAGGGAAACAAGTCGGTCAAGATCTTCGGGGAGGACGTGGCCGTCAGGGCGAGGGTGTTCACCATCGGCGGTTTCTCCGCCCATGCCGACCGGAACGACCTCCTGGAGTGGGTGGGCAACTTCGTCGAGTCGAGGCCGAGGGTCTTCGTGGTGCATGGGGAAACCTTGGTCTCCGAGGAGTTTGCCGGGCTCATCGGTGAGAAGTTCGGGCTGACCGCCCATGTGCCGCGCTGGAGGGAACGCCTCATCCTCAAGGTCAGAGAGTTCGATGCCGAGGCCCCTGTCCACGAGGAGGCCCCCACGGACCTGAAGACAGACATGCTCACTGCGTTCGGCGATGTGGAGCGCCAGGTACAGGATTTGAGAAGGCGCATCGAACAGGCAGCGAATCTTCCCCGCATCACCGATGACGAGATCGACCGGCTCAGGTACATCGAGGAGGAGCTCGGCGAGATCCTGGCGTGAGCCCCTGCCCGGAGACGTTATGATAACTCTCGGCCTGCGTGTATGGATCGGAGAAAGACAGACCTGCTCATTTCGTGCATCCCGCGCTCCACAGAGTACTGGAATGATACGCGGGATGCAGAAATGAGCAGGCCAAGGGTTCGCCCGTCATGTGCGTTTTAAGAATACGCCCTACAGTCCCGCGGCCCCGATGAAGCACCCGCCTCCTCCGCCCCCGCCCGACGAGCCTGTGG
>DAITOA010000004.1:149360-157616 GCA_036834365.1 Thermodesulfobacteriota bacterium
CCCGCGGCCCCGATGAAGCACCCGCCTCCTCCGCCCCCGCCCGACGAGCCTGTGGGGATGTCCGGCTCCTCGGTGGAGCCTGCCTGCACTGCCGTGAAGTGATAGACGCCGATCTCGATGGTCGGCGGCGAGGTCTCCGGGTGGTCCACCCGTGAGCCCTCCACCATCCACCCTTCACCACCGGGTTGTACGACGCCCGCACCGTCGCAGGCGAGCACCCACCCGGCACTGCCGTAGAGGTAGATGCCCACGACCGTCAGGTCCGAGTAGCCGGAACAGGGGATAAAGACCTTCACCGGGCTGTTGAATATGGTGGGGGGCTGCAGGTTGAGCACCTCGCCCACGGTGTTCACCCCGTCCAGGCCGATCATGTCGATCTCGTCGGAGGGACCGAACTCCGGAACCACCGGCTCATCGCCGCTGTAGACCACCTTAGCCCCGGCCAGGGCCCCGCTGAGCACCTGGATGCCGGCGTCATACCCATCCTTGAGGACCGGGTCGCCCTGCTGCAGTGCGGTTACGGAAGGTGAGGCCGCCGCTGCTTCCTGGTGGTCCTGCTCGGTTTCCACGCGGAAGGAGTATGACTGTTCATCCATCCAGTCATCCACGCGGTCTCCCGCCTGGACCGTCACGATGATCGTCTCACCATAGGGGAAGTCCCCCAGCGCCGACTCCCGGGAGCGGTCATAGACCACCCAGAGGCTGCGCACGGCGGTATCCGCGTCCGAACTGAGCTTCACGACCCTGACCACATCGGTGTCCGCCAGGGTCACGGTGTAGGGTTCGTTGACCCCGTCGTCGATGCTCAGGATGATGCTGCCGGTATCCGTGAGATCAATGCCGTCTTCGTCATGGAGCCTCACCGCAAAGGATGCGTTTGCAGGGATGCGTGTGGCATCGCTCACCCCTGCCCCGTCATGGGGGTGGACCTCCACCACCTGCGGCGGCTCGGGCACGGGTGATGTTGCACTGTCAGGGTTCGTCCCGTTGCGGTACTCTTCGATGTTGGTCCAGCCGTCGCCGTCGAGGTCTCCGGAAGCGCCGTTCAGGCCCGCATCGTCCAGGGGGTCGAGGTCATAGCGGACCTCCCAGGCATCGGGCAGGCCGTCGCCGTCGGTGTCGGAGTCGATGGGTGAGGTGCCCTGCGTGAACTCCTCGAGGTTGGTCAGGCCGTCCCCGTCGTCGTCCGAGCCCGCCCTGCTCACACCGTAGAAGGACTCCCAGTCGTCGGCCAGGCGGTCGCTGTCGGTATCGTTCAGGGTGAAGCTGGTCTTGGAAAGGCTGTGACCATCGGCGTCCGTGATGCCGGACAGAGTCAGGCGGTAGATCGTGTACCGCGGGATGGAGGACATGTACAGACGATATGTGCTCGACGAGATCTGGACGACGTCGTCGGTGCCGCCCGAAGTCCTGAAGGAAAGGCTCGGGCTGAACCGGTATGCCGACTCGGAGGCGGCACCGAGCATCCCCGACTCATTGAAGGTGATGGTGACGGTCCTGGCGGAGAAGTCGATGCGCGGCGTTCCGGACACCGAGGGGACGGAGTAGGTCGTG
Source organism: Thermodesulfobacteriota bacterium (assembly GCA_036834365.1). Lineage (GTDB taxonomy): Bacteria > Desulfobacterota > Desulfomonilia > UBA1062 > UBA1062 > MWEI01. The sequence continues at coordinate 150,915 of DAITOA010000004.1, forward strand.
GTGAAGCTCTGCTCGTCCGAGGGGTTCGTGGCGTTCTCGTTCAGACCCGGACCATTTCCGGATGCGTCCGTTGACCCCACCATGAAATAATATGTTGTCTCCTCGGCGAGGCCCGTGACGGTGACGCTGTGCGCGGTCGCGAGGGCCGTATCGGACAGGGTGGAGGGGTAGGACCCCCATGAGGACGTCGAAGGGCCGTAGTGCACCGAGCTGTCGGCGGGCTCGTCCGTAGTCCAGGTGATGGTGGCCGTGGTCGGGGTCCGTGAGACAGCGATGCCCGTGATCGTCGGGGCGTCGGTTGTGGTGGTGAAGCTCTGCTCATCCGAGGGGTTGGTGATGCCCTGGTTGGTGCCGGGGCCGTTCCCGCTCGCATCAGTGGACCCGACCCTGAAGTAGTAGGTCGTCCCGTCGGTAAGCCCGGTAAGCGTGACGCTGTGGCTGGTGGATGCATCGGCGACATGGGCCTCGGACGGGTAGTCCTCCCACTCGGCGTTGGAAGTACCATAAGACACCGTGCCGTCCGACTCCTCGTCCGTGGTCCAGGTGATGGTGGCAGTGGAGTCCGTGAGGTCGGAGACACTCACGTCGCTGATGACGGGGGCGGTGGTGTCCGACGCCGCCTGCGTGCCGTAGATATTCAGGGTCCACGACTGGAAGGTGCCGGTGTCACCCGACGCGAGGTCCCTGACACGCAGGGTCCATGTCCCCTGGGAGTTCTCCCCGAAGTGGCGCACCGTGCCGAATCTCCAGTCGTCGTAGCTCCCGGACGGCGAGCTCGATGCGGAATGGGTCTCCGCAAGGATGCTCTGTGTACCGTCAGGCGAAACGAGGGTCACCTCCAGGTCCGGCCAGTAGGTATGATTCGCCGCAGAGAAGGTGACTTCCACAAATTCGATGGAGATCTCGCTGTCGATGGAGATGGTGTCAGACACTCCGGTGGCGTTGTTGTCGGGTATGGACAGGCCGGGAGAGGACATCCCCTGGGCTGAGGTCTCCTCCGCCAGGTTCGTCCATGACGCGGCCGCGGTCACTGCGGCCTGGGCGTCGATGCGGCCGAACCCGTACTTGTGGTTGATGTGATGGCCGGCGCCGTTGGTCGTCCAGTCCGAGTCGGTGGGATCATTCTGCTCCGCGGTCTGGACCAGGATGGCCCTGACATCCCTCCAGGTCAGGTTCGGATTGGCCTGGAGCATGAGGGCCACGATCCCCGCAGCCAGGGGGGTTGCCGAGGAGGTGCCGCCGAAGGTGGATGTGTAGTCGCCCGATGAGTAGCCCTGATTGCCGGTGCGGTCGGTGGTGGTGATGCCGAGGCTCCCACCGTTCGACGGCGAATTCACGAGGATGTTCGCCCCTTTCTCGGAGTAGGAGGCTCGGATCCCGTAGTTGGTGCTGGCCGCCACGGCGATGACGTAGCGTGAGTTCGCGTATCCGTCGTAGTTGGAATTGTCCGCATCGTACCCGTTGCCCCCGGCCCAGAGATAGATGCTGCCGAGGTTTCCCCTTCCCGTGGCGACGCCTGTGGCCAGGGCCGACAACACGAGGGAGGAAGGACCGTCGAGGACATACCCGCCGTCGGTCGGGCCCCAGCTGTTGCTGTAGATGTCAATGACGGACCTGTCGTCGGTCAGGGCATCCACGACGTCCGAATCCAGGATCCCTCCCGACTCGGGGAGAATGCGGTGGCCCACTAGGCGTGCTGCCGGCGCCGCGCCGCTGATGCCCTCTCCGTTGAAACCCCTGCCGGCCGCAACCCCTGCGCAGGAGGTTCCGTGGTCGCCGTCGGTGGTGTCGGCCTCGTTGTCCACGTAATCCCAGCACAGGTCAGAGCGCACATTGGCCGAGAGATCAGGGTGGTCGATCTCGAGACCGTCGTCCACGATGGCGATGACCTCGGAGCTGCTGCCACGGTACGTGTCCCATACGGTGACGATGTCGACGTCCTCCCCCACCGTCCCGCCGCTCTGGCCGGTGTTTCTCAGATGCCACTGGTTCGGGAAGAGGGTGTCGTCCGGTATGACCCGCTTGGTCCGGGTCCTGATCCAGTCGGGGTAGGCGATGAGGACCTGGCGGGTTTTCACGAGCTCGTTTGCCAGGGCGAGGCACCTCATGGGGTCACCTGCATCGTAGATGTATGCGTTTCTGGTGAATCCGAAGGCATGGATACGTTTGAGCCCGTACCGCTTCTCGAACTCCCTGATTGCCAGGGGTGGGGTTTTAGCTGGGAACTGGACGATGATGTCTTCAGTGAGCACCATCTTCGTCCCGGGGTCTGCCGTCGAGCTTGAGTAGAACACCGGGCGGGCAGCCTGTACACCTTCGATCTGATGGAGGCTCCGGATCCTTGCAGCATGGGTCTCAGCGCTGGCGGACCGTCCCATACTCACCATGAGGGTGCGTCCCTGTTCGGCGGTAATGACCGCATCGGGTGAGACGGATCTGAGGGGGCCGCGCACCGCCGCTCCGGAGCCGACGTCCTTTTTGAGGAAGAGGGCTGCCTCGGACAGGGACATCCATGCCTGTCTCGTGATCTTTCCCTCCTGCCAGATCGTGGGCCCGGCCTGGAGCTGCGGGGCGTGAGTACGCATCTTCGATGCGGCATGGGCCGCGTCGAAGGCAATGAGGACCAGGATGCCGATGAGTACCAGCGCTGTGAGGTGCTTCATCTTCTTCATGTTCATCTCGTGTATGGATTTTGATGTGTGGGACGGTCAGGGCCGTCGACCGTGTACTTATAGTTCGGCATCCGTCCCCCCGTTCATGAGCCCTCCGGTCAGGGGACGGACCGGTGAATGGCACCCGGGGTTGAGGCCTCCCACCGGCACCTTTTGTCCAAGCGCTTCTTTCCCGTTGACAACGAATCCAATGCCCTCTAAAAGTGTGATCATGTCAGACAGATCACTGTGTCCCATATGCGCGTGGAGAGGCGACTGTAATAAGAAGTTCAAACCCGGTGCTGGCATTCACTGCCCGGATTTCAGCCGAGACATGGCCATCAAGAACTCGGATCTGGAAGAAGAGGCGGCAAGACAGTCCGAATCGAAGGACGGAGCGAAGAAGCCCAAGAAGGGCCTCTGGCCTATGTAGGGCGTCTTCATCCCGTTACAGTCCGATATACTGCACATAAGCGCTCTTGTCCTGCACGATCAGTGCAGCTGGTTTACCTTGGACAACGGTTATGTCCACACAGTAGCCGTTCGCAAACGCGGTGAGCACCTCTCTCGAGAAGCCGTCAGGCGAGGGTGCGTAGACCAGTATCTGCGAGCTGTTGAACAGGTTCAGCCGCGACATCATTTTTGCCAGTCCCTGGTCGTTCCTGAAGGTTACGATCCTTTCCCCCAGGGTGACGATCCTCGGTTTGAGGTAATAACGGGCCGGCGAGTAGCCTTCGAAATTGCTGCCGGATCTCCTCTCCTCGTCGATGTACTGGGGGGTGATGCTCGTGGCGTCGACGTCGGTCCACAGGGTTTCCTTGCCGTTGCTGATGGTGAGCCTGTCCGAGCTGTCATAGGAGATGAGCTCGACACCGCCTGCAGAAGGCATCACATCCGCGGCGATGGTGCTGGCGATATCGAGTCCCTGGGGGATCAGGGGCGATGACCCTGCCTCCAGGGAGGAACGGGTCCACTGGTAGAAGGGGGGGCCAAAGATCCTGTCGAACCTCAGGGTCGAGGATACGAGCCCTGGTCCCAGAGGGATGACCGCCTTGTTCCAGCTGTCCTTGGTCTCGCCGTCCTTGATCAGAAAGGTGCGGAACCCGTCTTGGAGCTTGGCCAACACGATGAGAGAGTCTCCATAGGGGGAGATCCTCATGATCTCGTTGTTCCCGCGCACCGTCCAGACTTGGGATGCCTTTCCTTCGGAGATTTCGTATACCGTCTTGGCATCGCTCACGAATATTCTCTCGCCCACAGCGGCAATGGACGTGGGGAGGAAGGGGAGTTTCGTCCTCGGTCCGAGCTCCGCCTTCGGGGCCTGCCCGGGTGCCGGGGTCGGGACCGCCTGCCCGGTGCCGGTTCCGACAAGGATCTCCTTGATCATTTCGTCGATGGTTCCGGACAGTGCCGATGCATCCTTAATATCTTTATGAAAGGCCCTCGGCGGGGCGGTGTCCAGGAGCGCATCGTACGAGATCACATCCCCAAGCTTGCTGATGCTTACGCTCAGTCTGGAGTATTTTTCCATGGGAACACCCTGGGTTATGCACCGGGCGGTTATGGTCTTGGCGATCCCTTCCTTCAGCGCGCTCAGCTCCTGAGGTCCGGTGATCTCCACCGTTACCTCCATGCCCCGGGCATATGCCGGAACGCACAGGAACACCATGGCAGTCAGTGCACATAAGATGGCTCTCATACCTGCTCCTTTTCAAGAAGACTCGACTGTTTGAGAGCCTTATACCACATGTGTCCGTGATGGCAAAGGTACTGTGGAAAGGCCTCAAACGGAGATATGAATGATCATTCATTTTTCCTTGACCTTGCCTCTTTCTTTCGTTATATAATTGCGGATGCAAAGCAAATTATATTCTTTACAAGGAGGCGTTACATGGCTGAGGAGACCAAAGATTTCGGAGAACAGTTGTTCCCCGTACCCCCGAAGGTAAGGGAAAAAGCCTACATCAAGAGCAAGGCAGAGTACGAAAAGATGTGGAAGGAGTCCATCGCGGACCCCGACAAGTTCTGGGCAAAGCAGGCGGAGAGGATCGACTGGTTCAAGAAGCCGACCAAGATCTGTGACTTTTCCTTCAAACCGCCGGTCTACGTGAAATGGTTCGAAGACGGCAAGCTCAACGTGAGCTACAACTGCCTCGACCGTCACCTCGCCACCAGAAAGAATAAGGCCGCTATCATCTTCGAAGGCAACGATCCTTCCGACTGGAAAGTACTCACCTATGCGGACATGTACCGCGAGGTCAACAAGTTCGCAAACGTGCTCAAGAAGCATGGCATCAAAAGGGGCGACAGGGTCAGCCTGTTCCTGCCCATGATCCCCGAGCTGGCCATTGCGATGCTCGCCTGCACCCGCGTGGGCGCCATCCACTCCATCGTGTTCGGCGGCTTCTCTTCCGACGCGCTCCGCGACCGCATCATTGACAGCGGCGCGAAGCTGATCGTCACCTGCGACGGCACCTACCGCGGCAACAAGGCTGTCCCCCAGAAGGACAATGCGGACAAGGCCCTTGAGGACTGCCCCAGCATCACGAAGCAGATCGTGGTGAAGAGGACCGGTACCGAGTGCGCATGGAAAGAGGGCAGGGACCTCTGGTGGGAAGACGAGATGAAGACCGTCCCCTACTACTGCGAGCCCGAGCAGATGAACGCCGAGGATCCGCTTTTCATCCTCTATACCTCCGGATCCACCGGAAAGCCCAAGGGCGTCGTGCACACCACGGGCGGCTACCTGGTCTATGCCGCGATTACCCAGCAGCTCATCTTCGACTACCATGAGGAAGACACCTACTGGTGCACCGCCGACATCGGGTGGGTCACCGGCCACACCTACATCGTGTACGGCCCGCTGGCCAACGGCGCATCCAGCATCATGTTCGAGGGCGTTCCCAGCTACCCCGCCTACGACAGGTTCTGGGACGTGGTCGAGAAGTACAAGGTCAACATCTTCTACACCGCACCCACCGCCATCCGCGCCATTGCGAAAGAGGGCGACGACTGGGTCAAGAAGCACGACCTCTCCTCAATCCGCATCCTCGGTTCCGTGGGCGAACCGCTGAACCCCGAGGCCTGGAGATGGTACTATAACCTCATCGGCCGCGGCGAGTGCACCATCGTGGATACCTGGTGGCAGACCGAGACCGGCGGCATCCTCATCACCCCGCTGCCCGGCGCCATCGACATCAAGCCCGCCAAGGCCACCGTCCCGTTCTTCGGCGTCGAGCCCGCACTGCTTGACGACGACGGCAAGGAGCTCGCCGGTATCGCCAGGGGCAACCTGGTCATAAAGAAGCCCTGGCCCGGCATCATGAGGGGCGTATGGCAGGATCCCAAGAGATTCGAAGAGACCTACTTCGTCCAGTTCCCGGGCTACTATGTCACCGGTGACGGCGCGGAGAGAGACGAGCTCGGCTACTACAAGATCACGGGCCGCGTGGACGACGTCATCAACGTGTCCGGCCACCGCATGGGCACTGCAGAGGTCGAGAGCGCCCTCGTATCGCACCCGGACGTTGCCGAGGCCGCGGTTGTCGGTTTCCCGCACGACATCAAGGGCCAGGGCATATTCGCGTACGTGACGCTCAACACGGGCGTTGCCAAGAGTGATGACCTGAAGAAGGCCCTGACCGCCCACGTGAGAAAGGAGATCGGGCCCATCGCAACGCCCGACAAGATCCAGTGGGCGGATGCACTGCCCAAGACCCGCTCGGGCAAGATCATGCGCCGCGTCCTCAAGAAGGTCGCAGCCAGTGACTTCAAAGATTTCGGCGATACCTCCACACTGGCGGATCCGTCCGTAGTCGATACCCTGGTTGAGGGAAGAAAGCAGCTGAAGTAGTTGCAGCATGAAGTACATGGGGACCCGGCACCACCGGGTCCCCATGACATATCTAACAATAGTACGAACAGGGCATTTATAACTTTATTATAGTGTAAGAAACGGGTGCTATGAAGATCATGCGCGATAAGGAAGGAATAAGATGAGGGGTGAGGAAAAATATCGCATGATATTGAATGCTGCAAAGCAGGTTTTTGC
>DAITOA010000005.1:0-39491 GCA_036834365.1 Thermodesulfobacteriota bacterium
CAAAGCAGCCTGCCGGAGCAGGAGCCCGACAGAGCCCTCACAACGAGGAAGCGGGGTTCGAGGACTTCATCGAAGACAACCCCAAGCCCGCCGGCAGGGCACAGGGCTCCAGTACGATATCCCCCGAGCAGCTCCCGGGCTTCGAGGATTACCTGGAAGACAAACCGAAGACCTCATCAGCAGGAAAAGGCTCGCCGGGAAAACCGGGCATGGAGTCCGATACCCCCGGCTTTGAGGATTACCTCGACAAATAAAGCACCATATCCCGCTCCGCTGCATCAATTCACCCGTACGGCAACCTCAGGATCGCATATCCGTTATTGATCTGAACAGCCTGGTCAGTTATTCTATAAAATACTCTGTAATCAAGGAAGAGGAGGGTTGGCGTGGAAAAGCTTGTGGGCAAGAACGGCCTGATCAGCTGGGGCATCTATAACGAGCCTGTCGGTGAAGTCAATTATCTGGATTACGATCTGCGGACAGCCATGGGAAAAAAGGTGTCTCTACTCAGGAAGCGCGCCATGGCCAACCAGTTCCATTTTTTCGGTGTCATGGGGCCAGAGGTCATCATCGGCATGGCGGTGGTAGACCTGAAGTACCTGGCCAACGGATTCCTGTATATCTATGACCGGCAGACCAAGGAGGTCGTGGAGGCAGGGGATCTCTCCCTGCCGACCGCAGAGGTATCCATAGCGACCTGCCCGGACAATGCGCTGAGCAGGTATGCCTCACGGAAACTGACCATCGAGATGACCGGAAAGACCGTAAAGGCCGCTGCCAAAGGAATGGAGGTCTCCCTCGGGCTCGGTCTGGCGGGGGCCAGGCCGCTGCGCATATGCACCAGGGCGGGATACACGGGATGGGTCTATACCCAGAAGACGAGCCCGGTCACCGTCTCAGGATCGGTGACGCTGAAAGGGCGCACCTTCGACATCTCCTCGCCCTCCTCCATGGCCCTCATCGACTGGACCTGCGGCTACATGCGCAGGAAGACCTGCTGGAACTGGGCCGCCACCGCCTCGACGCTGCCCGACGGCAGGTCCCTGGGGATGAACCTGTCCTGCGGGGTGAACGAGACGAGCTTCACGGAGAACGCCTTCTGGCTCGACGGCATCATGACGAAGGTGGACACGGTCAATTTCATCTTCGACAAGGGCGACCTCATCAACCCCTGGCGCGTGGTCTCCTACGACGGGAAGGTCGACCTCACCTTCATGCCCGAACGGTCGAGGGGGGAGAAGATCAACGCAGGCTTCATCGCCTCCCGCTTCACCCAGCTCGTGGGGACATTTGCAGGAACCCTCCGGACGGACGGCGGGGAGACGCTCCAGGTGACTGGCTGCCCGGGGTTTGCCGAGGACCACTATGCCAAATGGTGAATCCTCTGGCCGATCTGGTTCAGCCAGTCACGGTACATCACGGAAAGCACCATGAAGTCCTTCTCGTTGTCGACATCCAGGGCAGCGCCGCCGATGGTTGTCTCCACGAGCTTGAACCGGACGGACAGGATCGCGGAAATGAGCTGCTCCAGCTTGTGCCGGGAAACGGGGTAACTTACGATTCTTGCCAGCCCTTCGAGCCCCATGGCCGTCAGTCCTGCGGAGATCTGCAGGAGGAGATAGAGCGTCAGGGTCTTCCCGATCTTGCCCGGCCCGAGTTTGACGATCTCGAGGATGGCCCGGACGATATTGATGATCTCCTTCTGGTAACGGCACTCGTAAACCTTCAGCACCAGGTCGATGCTGTTCAGCAGGACAAAGGGCTTGGCCATGTGGAGGTTGTTCTGCCTGAAGTTGCCGTCGCGGGTGTGAAACGTGGCCATCTTGATGCCGGGTCTTCCCTTCCGGGGACCGAAGAGCTTCAGAATATCCTCGGAGGTAATGCCTGCGATGTAATCATAACGATCCATGTCACAGCGCGATATGAACTCCTCGAGTTCCTCCGTGCAGATCAGGGGGATGTCTCCCGAGAGAAAGAGGATATGTTTCCCATAGTGCCTCTCGATGAGGGCTCCGGTTATGTCCGGCCTTTCCCGATATTCGGGCAGCGACTGGAGGAAGCCCTCCCAGCCGTTTTCGGCCAGGCTCCTCTTCTGGGGCACGATGTGGACCCCGGTATCGCCGATGACCTCCTCGAAGGCATCCTTGGGCCCCACGACAACGATGTTTTCGATGGAATCGCAGGCCTTGAGGGTTTCCACGATGTGCCTGATCATCGGCCTGCCGCCCACATCGAGCAGGGCCTTGTTCTTCTTGAATACCCGGCGGGCTGCCCTTCCGTCACCCGCCACGACGACCGCATCGATTCCCATATCCTGTTATGAACTGAAAATAGCTTCAATTGTCAAGCAGATCCGTAACAAGCACTGGCGCCATAACAGTTTTTCTGCCAGAATCAATAGCATGTCACTGCAGACCGGGAACTCTCATTTCCAGGGCCTGAGCGCTGCCGTACCCATCTGGATCGGTTATGCGGCCGTCGGCGTACCCTTCGGGGTCTTGGCCGGGCAGGCAGGGCTGAGCATCCTGCAGATAGCACTGATGTCGATCATCGTCTTTGCCGGGAGCTCTCAGTTCATCGCAGTATCCATGATAGGTTCCGGTTCCGGGATTCTGCCCATCATCGTTACCACCTTCTTCGTCAATCTCAGGCACCTGCTCATGAGCTCCACCCTGGCGCTTCACCTCAAGGGCGTGTCCAGGGGGCGGCTGAGCCTGCTGGCCGCCGAGATCACGGACGAGACCTTTGCCGTGAACCTGACGCGTTTCGCACGTGGCGACTGGGATGAAAGGAAGGCCCTGGTCGTGAACTACACATCCCATCTTGCATGGATCGCCAGCTCGGTGGCAGGCGGCATGCTGGGCCATATTATCCCCCAGGGCGCCTTCGGCATCAATTATGCCCTCACCGCCATGTTCCTTGCGCTGCTGGTCCTCCAGATCATCAGCTCTCTTATCGGGTTCATCGCATTAGTCTCCGGTGTGCTTGCCGTCATCATCGCCCAGGTCCTGCCGGGCAACTGGTACGTGATCATCGCAACGGTCGTCGCTGCCACCCTCGGGGTCATCATCCAGGACCGGTTCCCCTCCTTCCTTGCAGGAAAGGTGAAAGCCCATGACGCCTGAGCTCTATCTGCTGTGTATCCTGGGCATGTGCCTGGTGACCTTCACCCCCAGGTGGCTGCCCCTCATCTGGCTTTCGGGCAGGGAGATCCCGCCCCTGTTCGTTCGGTGGCTCAGGTTCGTACCTGCGAGCATCCTGAGCGCCCTGGTGGTCCCGTCGATACTCCTCGACCAGGCAGGCAACCTCTCCCTGATCCGGCCCGAGTTTCTCGTATCTCTGCCGACCCTGGCCTATGCCTGGTGGTCCCGGTCCCTGGGCGGGACCGTCGTCGTCGGCATGCTCCTGTTTTATGCAGCAGAAAAGTTCATGTATTAGTCCCGGACATTACACTGACCGATCGGTACTTGACATACGAAGAGTCTTCAGTTATATCCGTGCCCTATTTGACGAGCTAAGGAGTAGTGCGCAATGGGTACATTTCAAGCGAAGAAGGGCGAGATAGACAGGCAGTGGGTGCTGATCGACGCCAAGGATATGGTTCTCGGCAAACTCGCCGTCAAGGCTGCCTCCATCCTGAGGGGCAAGACCAAACCGGAATTCACACCGCACACCGACGTGGGTGATTTCGTCGTTGTCATCAATGCCGACAAGGTACTGCTCACCGGCAACAAGGTCGAGCAGAAGACCTACTACCGCCACAGCGGATACATGGGCGGCATCAAGAGCGCTACTGTCCGCGAGGTCCTCAAGAAGAAGCCCGAAGAGGTGATCAAGCGCGCAGTCAAGGGCATGCTCCCAAAGAACAACCTCGGCAGGGCAATGTTCAAGAAGCTCAAGGTCTACGCAGGCGAGAACCATCCGCATGAGGCACAGAAGCCTCAGGCTATCACTTTGTAAGAGGGAATGAGAATGGCAGAGAAGATTTACGCCACCGGACGTCGGAAGAACGCCACCGCCAGGGTCTGGCTCTCGCCGGGCAAGGGTGAAATGACCATCAACGGAAGGCCCATCGACGAGTACTTCGGCCGCACGACCCTTGAGCTGTCAGCGAAGAAGCCGTTCGAGATCACGGACACGGCCGGTCAGTTCGACATCTATGCCACTGTGAGCGGCGGCGGCATCGCCGGGCAGGCGGGGGCACTGCGCCACGGCATATCGCGTGCGCTGGCATCCTTCGACATCGACAAATTCAGGTCCAAGCTGAAGGCCGCCGGATTCCTCACCAGGGACCCCCGGATGGTGGAGCGCAAGAAGTACGGTCTCCACAAGGCCCGCAAGCGTCCTCAGTTCTCCAAGAGGTAGTCCTTCATTGACCATCTCCGTAGGTATCCTGGGAGCCACGGGGTATACCGGTGCGGAGCTGATACGGCTCCTGCACCAGCACCCTGAGGCCAGGATCACCTACTGCTCCTCCCGCCAGTATAATGGCAGGTCCATTGCCGATGTCCTGGACTTCCTGAAAGGTTCTACGGAGATCATCCTGGAGGATTTCGATGCAGCGGCCATTGGCAAGCGCTGTGATATCGTGTTCAGCTGCCTCCCCCACGGCGCCAGCATGGGATTCATCGCCCCTGTGATTGACAAGGTGAAGGTGGTGGACCTCAGCGCCGACTTCAGGATACGAGATCTTGCCGTGTACCGGGAGTGGTACCAGGAGCATACAACCCCCGAGCTGCTTCCGGAAGCTGTCTATGGCCTGTGCGAGGTGTACCGCGACAAGATCAGGAAAGCCCGCCTTGTGGCCAACCCCGGCTGTTACCCCACCAGCACCCTGCTTCCCCTCGTACCGCTCCTGAAGGCTGGACTCATCGAGAAGCACGACATCATCGTGGACAGCAAGAGCGGCGTCTCCGGCGCGGGCAGGGGACTGAGCCTGAAGACCCATATCTGCGAGACAGGAGAGTCGTTCTCCGCCTACAAGGTCGGCCGCTCCCACCGCCATATTCCGGAGATCGAGCAGGAACTGAGCGCAGCTGCCGGCACGAGTGTAACCATTGAGTTCACCCCGCACCTCATCCCCATCAGCAGGGGCATGCTGTCCACCATCTATGTGACCACCTCGGCGGGCGAAGACGATCTCAGGGAATGCCTGAAGAGTTCCTATGACGGCTCACCCTTCGTCCGGGTCGTCGACGGTCTTCCCGCCACCAAGGACGTCCGCGGCACCAACCGGTGTCTCATGTCCGTCGCGAAAAACAGGACCTCCCGCAGGGCGACCCTGATCAGCGTCATCGACAACCTCACCAAGGGCGCGTCAGGCCAGGCCGTCCAGTGCATGAACCTCATGTTCGGGCTGGACGAGGCATGCGGTCTTGACTACGTACCGCTCTTTCCTTAATTCTTCAGGATAGACGTAATACGCACAGGTGACGTCCTGTAAAGGAGGCACACCATGGCAGGTCAGGTCCGAAGACCGGTCATTGCGGGAAGCTGGTACCCGGGCAAACCAGACATTCTGAAGAGAGACATCAATCGATACCTGAAGGACGCATCCATCCCGGAAATACCGGCAAAACCCGCTGCCATCATCACGCCCCATGCAGGATACATGTACTCCGGCCCGGTGGCCGCCTATGCATACAAGGCGATCTCAGGACATGACTACTCCACGGTGGTGGTCATCAGCCCATCGCACAGGGCCTACTTCCCCTTTGTTTCGGTATGGCCGAAGGGTTCCTACGAGACACCACTGGGCACCATCGAGGTGGACGAGGAGCTCTGCGCCGGACTCCTCGAGTCGGCCGATATCCAGGACGACACCAGGCCCCACGGCTCCGAACACGCCCTGGAGATCCAGCTGCCCTTTCTGCAGAACGTGCTCAAGCCTTTCAGGCTCTGCCCGCTCATCATGGGCAGGCAGGACCTCCCATTGTGTGAAAACCTGGCAGAGGCTCTCCACCTCCATATAAAGGACCCGGACAACACCCTCATCGTGGCAAGCTCCGATCTCTCCCATTTTCACTCGTCAGCACTGGCGGAGAAGATGGACAAGAACGTTGCGGGGCATATTGAGGCCTTCGATGTGCCAGGCCTGAGCGCCGATCTCGAGAATTCATACAGCGAGGCCTGCGGGGGCGGGCCCATCATGGCGGCACTCCTCTACTGCGGGCATATCGGACGCACCTCGGCCCAGGTCCTGCGCTACGCACACTCAGGCCACGTTACCGGGGACAATTCCTCGGTGGTCGGCTATCTGGCCGCCGTCGTGTTCTGAGAGGATGTGACCGCCCACCCATGATCAAGAAGCTGCTTCTCACCATTCTCGCCGCCATGATCATGGCAACGGCCAGCGTTCTGGTGTATTTCATCTACCCGGATGTTTCTTCACTGAAAACCGACCATCCCGCAAAAAGTGCATTCATGGAATACCGGGAGAGACAGTGGGCCAGGGAAGGGATGCACAGGAAGATCGACTACCGGTGGGTGCCACTGAAGCGCATATCCCCCTTCCTCATCAAGGCCGTCATCATCGCTGAAGACGACAAGTTCTGGCAGCACGAGGGATTCGACTTCGAGGCCATGGAGCAGGCCTTCCAGAAGGATCTCAAGGAGAAAGAGTTCAAGGCGGGCGGCTCCACCATAAGCCAGCAGCTGGCCAAGAACCTGTACCTTTCACCATCAAAGAATCCTCTCCGCAAGATCAGGGAGGCCATCCTCACCTGGCGTATGGAGAAGGCCCTCACGAAAAGACGCATCGTGGAACTCTACCTCAACTACGCAGAATGGGGGGCCGGGATCTTCGGCATCGAGGCCGCGGCACAGCACTATTATGGCAAGCATGCATCCTCTCTCGGCCCCGAGGAAGCCTCCCGCCTTGCAACGGTCCTGCCCAACCCGATCCGGTTCAACCCCCTGGGGAAATCGAGGTACGTCGCTTACCGATCGAAACGGATCTACCGGATCATGGTGGCCCGGGGCATCGTGATCCCCGAGTTCGAAGAGGTCATGACAACCCCTGACGAACCTGTCCCGGAACCTGAAAACGAGGTCCAGACCACGGAAGCAACCACTGGCGGGATCGATGCTGTGCAGGATGGCTCGAAGCCCGACCGACAGGCCGAGTCCGTCGAGGGATCCGGACAGCCGGCACCTGAAGAACAACCTGAACAAGAACCGGGAGCACAACCAGAGGAAAGTCCACGCGAGCAACCATCCCCCGGTGGCGATGAATCGCCCTGATTTTTTTGAAGTTCATCACTATTATTGAGGAGGGGTCATGTATTCAGATCTTCATCACCGCTTTACGAGAAACGTGTTCCATTCAATTCTTATCCTCGCACTCTTCCTGATCACCGGGACACCCCTGACGGCCCATGCCGACGAGCCTGCCGGGAAGGTCCTCGACCGCCGTGATCTCGTGTTCCTCCCGGCCCACACCATAGCAGGACTGATACGGGAAGGGAAAATAACTTCCAGTGAGGTTGTGGAGGCATACCTGGAGCAGATCGGCAAGGTCAATCCCCGGCTCAATGCCATCGTCACCCTGGACGCCGAGGGCGCCCGCAGGCGTGCCCGCGAAGCGGACGCGGCATTGAAGCGGGGGGACCTCTGGGGTCCGCTCCACGGTGTCCCGGTGACCATCAAGGACAACTTCGCCACGAAGGGGCTCAAGACGACCAACAGTGTGCCTGAGCTGGCGGGATACGTGCCCGGGTTCGACGCCACCGTTGTAGAGCGCATTCGGAAGGCAGGGGCGGTCATTCTGGGAAAGACCAACCTGCCCCCCATGGCCATGGACACCCAGACCAACAGCCCTGTCTTCGGCATCACGAACAACCCCTGGGATCTGAAGAGGACTCCGGGCGGTTCTTCCGGCGGCGAAGCGGCAGCAGTGGCTGCAGGTATGACCGCACTGGGGATGGGCAACGACATAGGGGGGTCTATCCGTATCCCTTCCCACTTCTGCGGTATCTACGGCATCAAGCCCACCGAGAACTTCGTTTCAACCCAGGGCATATCCCCGGGTATACAGGGTGCCGAATTCCGAGCCGTGCGCCACATGGCCTGCTGCGGCCCCATGGCGCGATCCGTCGAAGACCTGAGGCTTGGGCTGACCGTGATCGCAGGGCCGGATACCAAAGACCCGGATGTGCCCTGGGTCGACCTGCAGCAGCCGCCGGCCAGGAATATCAAGGACCTGCGCATGGCATGGACGGACGGCTTCGGTGGTGTGCCGGTCACGGCCGAAACCATGCAGGCACTCAGGGCCTTTACAGATAAACTCGCCGCCCAAGGCTGCCGGATGGAGAGGATGAACGAAGCCCTCTTCGTCAGCCACATGAAGGCCGTCAGCCCCGAGGCGCAGGACCTCTACGGCATGAAGGCGGAGGGACACGACACCATCGGCTTCAAGGAGGCTTGGACCACATACGGCAAGCTCATGGACATGGAGCTCGGGGTATACCAACCCTCATTCTTCAGGTTCATCAGCTATGTCTTCGGGGGATCGTTCCGCAAGGATGTGCCCATGCTCACCATGGTCTACCCATTCAGCTACGAGAAATACCTGAAGGTCCTGACCGAAAGGGACTTCTTCGTCTCCGCCATGGATGCCTATCTCTCGGACAGGGATGTGCTGCTCTGCCCGGTGAGCTGTACCGCGGCTTATGAACACATAGCTCCCTGGCGGTATTTCGGGCCGTATCCGGCCTACAAGACACAGGTCATGGTGGACGGCAAACCCGTCAACTACCTGGTGGCCAACATGTCCTACACCAGCATCTTCAACCTCACGGGCAATCCGGTGGTGGTGATCCCCATCGGGTACACGAAAGACGGCATGCCTATCGGGGTACAGATCGTGGGCAGGCGCTGGCGTGACATGGAGCTGCTCTCCATCGCCGAGCAGCTTGACAAGGTGGCGGCAGCGTACCGGAGGCCGCAGGGGGACTGAGCTTCCCCTTTGCGTCCGGCAGAGACGGCCTTTGCCGAAGCTGTTTCTCTACCCTATGGGTCATGTGAGGGGGGAGAACCGCCTCTCTTCCGCCCCTTGACTCTTTCCGGTTGAGGGTTATTTTCATAAGGCATCACCTTTTTTCGTGCATTCCCTCATGATTACATGGAGTGATGCATTGGTATCAGGACGGCCTTCCTTGGCCTATCTAACAGGACCAGGGAGGGTATGACAGGTTGTTACATTCATCAGAGCGACGACATCTGTCACCGTTCATCAAAGGAGAAGAGCCATGGAAAACGCAAGGGAAGCCAGATCCGAGAAGATGCTCAGGCTTCTCGACACGACCCTTCAAACCGGTGCGTGGGCAGGGATCGTCCTGTCCCGCATAGTTCAGAACATGCTGCCCGCATCCTTGAAGAGGGAAAAGAGGCATCTCCCGTACTTTATCGACGACAGGAGGAGGGACCGGAGACTCCATGTGGACAGGACCGTCACGTGCAATCAAGACGGAAAGGACATGAGGAATGCCCACCTCATTAATATCAGCAGAAATGGAATGTATGTCGAGACGGATGACCCTTTCGATGTCGGGCAGGAGCTCTCCTTTAATCTCTCCGGGAGGAACCTTGGTCCATTCATGCGCGTCAGGGGCCGGGTAACCAGGAAGGCCGAGCACGGCATGGCCATCCGGTTCAAGTAACCTTGTCCAGCCAAGACCGGCATATACACCGGTCTTGGCTGGGGACACCAGAAAGGATAAGAGTTTTAGAGGTATGTTCTTGAGCTGATCTACTCGCTCTGGAGTGTTATATAGCGGGACCCGCTCCTGTCCTTGACGAGGAGCAGCATCGACTCTTTTCCGGCAACGGCCTTTTTGAACTCGCCGATGTCATCCACCCGTTTGCGGTTCACCTCCTGTATCAGCATGCCCGGCTTGATGCCGGCGCGAGCTGCCGCGGACGCGGGATCTACATCTGTGACCAGGAGGCCCTTTTCACCCTTGTAGCCGTACTTTTCCGCCATGTCCTTCGTGAGGGTCACGACGCTCAGGCCCAGGGTATCCAGGGCGTGGGGACCGGATGCCGCCGCCGCAACCTGCTGTGATGCCGGCATCTTCTCTATCTTTACGGTCAAGTTCCGCTGCCTGCCGTCACGGATCACGGTGAGGTCGGCCTTGGTACCCGGCGCCATGAGGGCCACCCTGTTCCGGAAAGGGGCCACCGTGTCCACCTGCTCCCCGTTGAACCTGATGATAATGTCGCCCTGCTTCAGTCCCGCTTTCTCGGCCGGCGTGCCAGGCATGATATCCGATACGAGCACGCCACTTGCCTCTTTCAGGCCGAAGGACTTGGCGATCTCCGGGGTCAGTTCCTGGATCATGACGCCGAGATATCCCCGGGTGACATTCCCCTGCTTGACCAGTTGGTCATAGATGTCTTTTGCCATATTGACCGGTATGGCGAAGCCGATGCCCATATAGCCGCCGCTCTGGCTGTAGATGGCCGTATTGATGCCGATCACCTTGCCTTCGAGATTGATGAGGGGGCCTCCGGAATTACCGGGATTAATGGCGGCGTCGGTCTGGATGAAATCCTCGTAATCGGAGATGCCCACATGGTTCCTCCCCGTTGCGCTGACAATCCCGGCGGTCAGGGTGTGCGACAGACCAAAGGGATTCCCCAGGGCGAGGACCCACTCCCCCACCTCCACCTTACTGGAATCACCCAGGGGGAGCACGGGCAGGTTCTTCGCATCGATCTTGATAACCGCAACATCCGTGGGTGGGTCGGTTCCGATGGTCTTCGCCGTGAACTCACGGCCGTCCAGGAGTTTTACCAGGACCTTGTCCGCATCACCCACCACATGGTTGTTCGTAAGGATGTACCCATCCGGGGTGATGATGAACCCTGACCCCTGCCCCTGGACCATGCGCTTCTGCTGATGGGGATTCTGGGGCTGACCGGGCATGGGTTCTCCGAAGAACCGCCTGAAGAAGTCGTCATTGAACGGCGTATACGGTGAGCCGGTCACCGTCTTCTCGACCTTGATGAACACCACCGCAGGTGAGGCCTGCCTTGCCACCGAAGCAAAAGCCTTGCCTGTCTCCTTGAGGCCTTCCAGTGCCTTTTCCTGGGCATGGATCGTTCCGGGGATACTCATGATAATCAGACACAACATGAGCCAGGCGGCAATGAAGATGTGTTGTGCTCCGGGCTGCTTTCTCTCGCAACAGATAGCCTTCGTCATTTCTGAACCTCCGGGTTTATATGTTTCTGGCTGTATGCCAGCGGGTAGCATGGTCAGACCTCTTTCCTGTGTCCTACCGGCGGGACTGTCTCGATGACCTTGGCGAGCAGTTCGTCGATATCTATTGGCTTGGTGAGCACGGATACGGCCCCGAACTTCCTGGCGCGACGGTGGAGCGGCCTGTCCCGGTATGTCGAGATCATGATGAACGGGGGAAACCCTTCCTGGAGCCCAACCCCTTCGAGGAGCTCGATTCCGCTCACCCCGGGCATGCGCATTTCGGAGATGATCAGGTCGATGTTCTCGGGTTTTCGCGGAAACGAAAGTGCACCGAACCGGTTCAGCATGTCTATCCCGTTGGTGCATTCGACCACCGAATAACCGTACTTATTGAGAGTCGACCTCAAGATCATCCGCAGGCTGTCATCCTGCTCAGCCAGCAGGATGCAGGGTGTTGAGTCCATCATCGAATCTCCTGTATATGATTGATTGTAGCCGATGTCATTGCCGAGATTCTGCAGCATGGTTATTCCTCCTTGATGGAACTCTTCAGATCTCACCGTGATGAATGCTCACCCAACGGTCCATAATGCCCTGTTCAGTGATAAGGCAAAGAAGGTGCCACATTTCATCATATTGATTTTATGATGTTTTCTGATCATCTCACTTGGAGCTGTATCCGCCGGTGTATACTTTCTATACAGGTCTGTATACAAAATGAACAGGCATATACACCCCCCTGCCATACATCAGGGTGTGCGCTCTCGTCCTCCTTCCTGTGTAGTGTAAAGAGATGGACGTAGAAGCCATGCCCTGATAAAAACTCATACATGAGCATACATTTTCCCCGGCGCATCTTCCCCGAGGTAAGCCCATCGGTCCGCCAGCTCGCAGAACAGGCCTTCTCCAGGGCTGCAGGCGCTCCGCTCATCCCGGGAAACGGCATCGCCCTCCTCAGGGATGCCGCACAGAACTATCCGGCATGGCTCGAAGCCATGCGCTCCGCCACGGAGCACATCCATTTCGAGAACTACTTCATCACGGAAGACGACGTCGGCCGACAGTTCGCCGATCTTATGATCGCCAAGGCCGCCGAGGGAGTAAAGGTCAGGCTCATCTACGACTGGTTCGGTTCCTTCGGCAAGGCATCACGGCGGTTCTGGCGGGAACTCGAAGAGGCGGGCGTAGACGTACGGTGCTTCAACCCTCCCCGCATCGACCAGCCTCTGGGCCTGTTCATACGCGACCATCGGAAGATGCTCGCCGTGGACGGGAGCCTCGGCTTTGTCACCGGGTTGTGCGTCGGCCGCATGTGGGCGGGTTTTCCTGAGCGAGCCATCGAGCCGTGGCGCGATACCGGGGTCATGGTCACCGGACCCGCCGTGGCAGACATCGAGCAAGCCTTTGCCGAGGTGTGGGCGACACTGGGAACTCCCCTGCCTGAGGACGAGATTCCACCCAGGAGTTCCCTCCATCCCGCCGGGGATGTAACCATGCAGGTGATCGCCACGGCACCGTACACGGCAGGGCTGTACCGACTGGATCAGCTCATTGCCGCCGTGGCCCGCACATCGCTCTGGCTCACCGATGCGTACTTCGTCGGTCTTCCCACCTATGTTCAGGCCCTTCGGGCAGCGGCACTGGACGGTGTGGATGTCAGGCTCCTGGTCCCGGGGACGACGGACATCCCGGTCATCAGGGCAGTCTCGAGGGCAGGGTATCAGCCGCTCCTGGAGGCCGGCGTACGGGTGTTCGAGTGGAACGGTCCCATGCTCCATGCCAAGACCGCCGTGGCGGACGGTCGATGGGCAAGGATCGGCTCAACCAACCTCAACCTGTCGAGCTGGATCGGCAACTACGAACTCGATGTGGCAGTGGAAGACGAGGCCTTCGCGCGGGGCATGGAACGGGTGTACCTGGAGGACCTCTCCCGCTCCACCGAGGTGGTGCTCAGCGAGAGGAAGAGGGTCTGCCTGGCCCAGACCCGGCCAAGGCCTCCCTATCGTGTGCGAAGAAAGGCAAAAGGAAGCATCAGCCGCGCAGGCATGGGTATGATCAAGCTCGGCAACGTGGTTGAGGCCGCCATCAGCTCTCAGCGCACCCTGGGTCCCGCAGAGGCCAAGATCACCTTCAGCGCAGGCGCCATTCTCCTCGCCCTGGCGGTAGTGGCTGTGCTCTGGCCGGAGCTGCTTGCCGTCCCGTTCGCATTCTTCAGTATCTGGCTGGCCCTCTCGCTGTTGCTGAGGGCCAACAAACTCCGGCGCAGAAGGAACGCCAGCGAAAGCGATCACTCAGTCCCGTCCGAAAGGAAACAGCCGCCGCACTGCCAACCGCACGCTGACGATGAAAGGTGAATGCAGAAAGGAGTGTAGTGCAAATGAAATCCATCATTACGTTGAATGAGTATGAGGGTGCGTCGCTGCTCAGGGAATGGGATATCCCTGTTATCGATGGAATGATCGTCCGGAACGCGTCGGAAGCTGTGAAGGCAGCCCGGGGGCTCGGGTATCCAGTAGCCTTGAAGGTATGCTCCGAGGTTATCCTCCACAAGACCGACCAGGGTGGGGTGGCACTGGACATACCCGATGACGAATCCCTCGCCCGGACCGTCAGGAAGATGGACGAACGGTTCTCCCGTGTCCCCCGCGGGTTCCTTGTCCAGAAGATGGCAAGGCCAGGCCTCGAACTCATCCTGGGTGCACGGCGCGATCCCGTGTTCGGACCCGTGGTGCTCGCAGGCATCGGCGGAATCTTCACCGAGGTCTTCCGCGACTCGGCCATCGACCTTGCACCGCTCAGCAACACGGGCGCCCTTTCCCTGCTCAGACGACTCAAGGGCTATGCCCTCCTCAGTGGATACCGCTCTCGTGAATCCATCGATCTATCAGCCGTGGCCGCCGCCCTTGCCGCCCTGTCACGGCTTATGTCCCGGCGTACCGACATCCTTGAGATCGACATCAACCCCTTCATTGCATACCCGGACGGTGCCGTGGCTGTGGATTCCCTCGTGCGGCTCAATGGCAGGCCTTCAGGCTCCAGTCGCCGGTCGGCAGACCCTGCAACGGTGGCTCCCTTCTTCAACCCCGGGTCCATTGCCATTATCGGCGCTTCACGGAGTCCGGGGAAAGGGGGCAACATCATCCTGCGCAACCTCATCAAGGCCGGATTCAGGGGAACAGTCTACCCTGTCAACCCAACGGGAGGGAAGATCCTCGACCTCCGGACATATCCCGGATTGCGTGATATACCGGGACCTGTAGATCTGGCCATGATCGTCATCCCTAAGCCCGGCGTACCCAAGGCTCTTGAAGAGTGCACCGCCAAGGGTGTCTCCAACGTCATCCTCTGCACCGGAGGATATGCGGACATCGGGGAGTCAGGGGCGCAGGAACAGAAAATCCTCCTCGAACATGTCCGCAAGGGAGGAATAAGGCTCATGGGGCCGAACAGCATAAGCACCCTCAATCCGTCTTCAGGCCTGGCCACCTCCATTGTTGGCCTCGAGCCGATCATGCCGGGCGGCGTTTCGCTCATCGGCCAGTCAGGCGTCATTTCGTCGGGCTGGGGCCGATGGATATCCGATTTCAAACCCTTCGGCCTGGCCAAGGTTGCTTGTATCGGGAACAAGGGCGACGTGAATGAGAGCGATCTGCTGGAGTACCTCGCCGGCGATCCCGAGACCACCACCATCGGCATGTACTTGGAGGGCGTGGTCGAGGGACGTCGTTTCGTCAGAGCAGCGCGGGCAGCAAGTGCCAGAAAGCCCGTGGTGGTCATGAAATCAGGCCGAAGCGATGCAGGCGCCGCAGCCATTGCATCGCATACAGGGTCCCTTGCAGGGTCCGATGTCGTGTTCGATGCGGTGTGCCGCAGGACCGGACTGATCAGGGTCCATGACTCTGAGTCCTTCTTCGACACCCTTGCCGCCTTCGAAAATCTCCCTCTGCCCCGGGGAAACCGTATGGGGGTAGTCTCCATAACGGGCATGGGCTGCGTGGTCGCTACGGATGCAGCTGAAGAATACGGCATCGAGCTGCCCAGGCTCAAGACCGCAACCCTGAAAAAACTGCGCGAGATCATGCCTGCATGGGCCCCGGTCCGCAATCCGACCGATATCTGGTCGGCCATCGAGCAGCATGGATCGAAAATGACCATGAGCCATGTTACAGGGTGTCTACTGGATCAGAAGGATATCGACGCGGTCCTCATCATCTTCGTGCTCATGCCCGAGAGCATCTTCGACATCCGGGAGGCCTTTGCCGGTGCCGTCGGCAGTCATCCCCACAAGCCGGTCCTGGCAAGCTACTTCGGGGGTACGGCTAAAGAGATCGCCCACGTCCATAAGGGGTTCGGAGAACTGGGTGTTCCGAGTTATCCCACACCCGAGCGTGCCATGTACGCCTTCAGCCGCATGGTGGAATATGCCCGTTTCAAGGGCCTCATGCGCAGGTGAGCCGATTTCCGGGAAGGGGTGTGCGGTGGCCCTCAGCGATCCTCGCCTCCCCAGAAGACAGCCTCGATACCGCAGGTCAGGATGACGGTCCTGACCCAATCGTCCTCCCGTGACCACTGAACCTCGGGTTCCACGAAGTAATAAAGCCACCGGGCCCTGAGCTGGCCTTTGTGGAGAAGCAGGACGCTCACGGTGTCCCTCGACCAGGGACCACCTGAGAGGCCCAGGCGCACTGCAGCTCCGCGGGCCAGATCCCTGCCCCCCATGAAGCGGACGACATCGGGTTCCCTGAGGAGTTCCCGTGCATAACCGAAGATCAATCCGCAGTCCCATTGCCATCCATGCTCCCCGTTGTATGCATCATCATCGGCATCCATCTTGTCTCTGCTCCATTTCAGGGAGCTTGTCAGCCTGATATCCCATGGATTGGTCCACCGGTCCGCCACAAAGCTCGTAATCTCTCCTTCTCCATCTTTGATCTCCCAGGAGATCTTCTGGTTGGGATAATATTTCCAGGCACCCGCTTCCCATACAGTCCCCGCTGCAATCCAGGCAAACACGACAGGAGGGACGCGAACCTTCACACCGGCTGATGCGGTTATGTAACGGTGCCATTCACGAGCCACACCGACCCGCAGGGATGTGTCCCGTTCCGACAATGGCGTACCGGCCAGCTCGGTGGGATCGAGCGTGGTGATGTAAACCTTCAGACGCCTGGCGTCGGGCAGGCTCATCTCGATATCAGCTTCAAGGGGCACCTTGCCGGTGATGGTGTGATCCGGCTCCAGGGTGACCTGCCCGGGGAGGCTGACACGCAGCCTGGAGGGAGGGACGTCCCGGGGTTCCTCGCCCCTTGGCACGAACCAACTGTTCATCCTCTCCACCTGATGGTGGGAAAAGGCGTAGGTTTCGTCATGGTATCGATCCATTCGTTCCCAGAAAGTCTCTTCAGGAGGCTCGCCTCCGGCAGGGTCATCTGATTCCTCTGTGGTTTCCTCCCTGCCCGACATCTCGGGCTCATCGGAGACATCTGTACCTGATCCCCCGGGCAGGGTTTCCGAAGGTTGTGTCGCCTCCACCTGAAGCTCTTCCAGTACAGGTCTTCCTTCTGGATACCCCGACGCCGCACCCATCACCGTTTCGCACAGAGCAGGACCGGCCGATCCCAGTATGATCAGGGCGAGAATGTAGTGTTTCCACATGAGCACTGTTCCTATCCCACCATGCCTTTTCGACGCCTGCCGCTGCAAGCTGGATTCCACTTCGCCCATACTACCGTACGAGATTCCTTGGGGTTGCATTCGGGATGCAGTACGCCTATGAGAACAGATGATGAAAAACAAACCACTTATCGAAGCGCCTGCCCCCTGGTCACTTATGGGTCATGGGTATGTCGTGCTCGTCAGGTTCGATCCGGGATTCGTCGCGGACCAGGGATTCGTTCCCGAACCGCTGAAGGGGCTTTTCTCCGGTGGTTTCGGGACCATCATGTATGTGGATTATCTATCCTCTGATGTCGGGCCATACAAAGAATTGCTGTTCATTCCAGGCCTTTTCGCATTCGGCAGGAAGAGGTATTACTCCATTACCAAGATCTACGTGTCCACCGAAGACAGCGTGGTCAACGGCCGGAACAACTGGGGCATCCCAAAGGAACTCTCTGATTTCGAGGTTATTCGGGATCAAAGGACTGAGATCATCCGCATGAGCAGGGGGAACAGGCCCTGCGTCGAACTGCATTTCCGCTCCTTGCCTTGCTCTCTGCCTGTAACCACCGCCCTTATACCTGCCGGGCTTCGCACCCTGGCCCATCATCACGATGGAAGGACATATCTCACCACTCCCCGGGCCAGGGGCGTTGTGTCCCCTGCGCACCTCACACATGCCCTCATCGACGGTTCAGCATTCCCGGACTTCAACCTTGGCAGGATACTGTGTTCAGTGAGCATCCCCCACTTCTTCATGACCTTTCCCCGGGCCCGTATTCTCTGACATTCCACGAACTTGTCATTCACAGAGCGGCTTCGTGTTCCATCGAGGTACCCGAGATATGCCTTGCCGAAGCCGGAGATGCCGTTTTTTGCATCCTCCTGCACCGGCTCCGGTTTGGAGAAGGTTAAGGATCACCCCGGAAAACATCCGCCAGGAAGCAGCTCTTCGGAATGTACACGTGCCGGCTCGTTCACCACCTAGGCTGATGGAAAGACAACTGAGGCGTATATTCCCATCTCATCTTCGCCATCTGTCTCTGGTGTGTCTTTGAAACGGATGACAAGAACGACTACCTTTCATATTCTCATGTGGATAGTGTGGCCTTGGGAAAAATCAATGTGATGGAAGACGACAATATTATCTAGTCCATCACCTTCTCAACCTCAAATTTCAGACTCTTTTCGTCCTTGTCGCTAAAATCTTTCTTCTTTTCCTTGCAGACGGCGCGGACCTTATCGATCATGTCCTTGTAGGATTCGAATACAAGGGGTTTCTGGGTATATTTTTCATCTTTTAATATATACCGTGCCATGATTGTTCCTCCATATCCCGGCTTTCTCCTCGGGATTCCCGACCTGAACCCAGCTCATCCCCGGAGGCAATCCCCGCTTCAACCTTGAGCAACAGGCATCTGAATGAATAATAAGACCCGCATGCAGAAATTCAATGATCTGGTATCTACTGCGGACGAGACCAGGAAGATATATGCCTTGCCACTGAGGGGGGGCGGGTGGCCGTGGAACTTCAGGTGAGGAAATGCCTCACCCCGGTGAATACCATCTGGGCGGCTAAAGCCGAGAGGACGAGGCCCGTTATCTTGCTCAGAATCCGCAGTCCGGTGCGACCTATGCACCTTTCGACCGTGGTGGCCAGAACGAGCAGGATACCAACGGACAGTACCGCACCGATCAGGGCGCAGCACCCGACGAACTTCTCCCATGAGGTCGTCACCTCGGCACCCATGACGAGCAGTGCACCGGTGGTGGCAGGCCCCACGGTGATGGGGATGGCCAGGGGAACAACGATAAAGCTCCCGGGCTCTTCTCGTTGCAGCGGGTTCTCCGTTCCCCGAACGAGATCCACTGCCGAAAGGAACAGCAGCACCCCTGCCCCGATGCGAAAGGCATCAAGGGTGATGCCGAGCACCGAAAAGATGGCGTTACCGAGAAAATACAGGACAAAGCAGATGATCACCACGTCCAGGGTGAGCCAGACGGCTGCTTTCCTGCGGACTCCTGTCAGCAGATCCTGAGTGAGGGAGAGAAACATGGTCAGCACGAAGAATGGCGTCAGCAGGAAGAACAGCTTGATCCATATGCTCACAAAAAGATGGGTCGATCCGTCCATGTGTGCTCCTTGCATTCAGTCGGGCCATGTAGGCCTGTGGCCTCATGCAATACATGTCACCCGGGATAAGTCAACTGCCGACAACAATCTTTCCTGTCCCCGGGAAAGGACTCTTTGATCTTATGTGTTGTTCAGGGTTCACCCCACAGCCGATCATAATGAACTATCACAAACCACCGGAAGAGGTTATAAAGATGACCGGAACTGATACCCGACACCCAAGAGAGAAAGGAGTCCCTGCATGGAAAAAACCGTACTCTTCGATGTGGAAGGACCGGTCGCGATCATTACCCTGAACCGTCCTGACCGGCATAACTCCATCTGCCAGGAGCTGCTCATCAATCTCTACAACGCCATTGACGAGGTCACCCGGAACGATGAGATGAAGGTCGCCATCATCACGGGCAACGGCAGGTCTTTCTGCTCGGGGATCGACCTATCCGTCATCGGCAAGGACAACCTCCTCGATCCGAGGGGTGACGGGAAAGACATGCCCGATGTCTTTGCGTCATGCCCCAAGCCCATCATCGGGGCCATCAACGGCAACACCATCACCGGCGGCTTCGAACTGGCCATGCACTGCGACTTTCTCATCGCCTCGGAGAACGCCAGATTCATCGATTCCCATGCAAAGGTCGGCATCCATCCCGGCTGGGGCATGACCCAGCTGCTCCAGCGCTCGGTGGGGCAGCGGATGGCCAAGCAGCTCTCCTTCACCTGCAAGCCGCTGTCGGCTGCCGAAGCCCTGCGCTGCGGCCTGGTTAATGAAGTGGTACCGCAGGCAGAGCTTGTGCCCAGGGCGAAACAGCTCGCCCGGGACATCTGTGAGGTCAACTATGATATCATGCTCCGGATGAAGGCCCTCATTGAGAAACAGAACGAGGTCTCCTTTGATGAGGCCTTCCAGTGTGAAAGGGCAGGATTCCAGGAGTTCGTGAGGAAGGCCAAGCTGTTCTGATCCGTGAGGCTACAGCAGGCACACTTTTTATGCTTCCCGCGTAAATACCCGCAGGTTTGATCATCGTTCAAGATGAGGTGGCAAGAGGCTGTGATGGTCTGTAGAACGTATGTTTCTTGCCTTAGCGGTCTCCTGCAGCAAACCAATTGACACGAAAGCCTTGTTCAGTTAATGTCTTATGGTATTACAATAAGCTTCCATGAATTGAAAAGAACCCTGCCAACGGCTGTGCTTCACGGGGACGATACCCAAGGCAGGGGCTCTGAATAACCGCACGTCAGGAGGTTTCGCATGAAGGATGTGTTCGTCGCAAGCGCCGTCAGAACCACGGTGGGCAAGCAGAGAGGCTATTTCCGGGAATACATGGCCCCTGAACTCCTCGCCCTTGCCCTGAACGAGTCCGTGGACCGCATCAAGCTTGACCTGAACGAGGTGGATGACGTCATCACCGGGTGTGTCTACCAGATCGGCGAACAGGGATTCAACCTGGCTCGCATGGGTGTCCTCGCATCGAAGCTCCCGATGTCCCTTGGAGGGATCACGGTAAACCGTCAGTGCGGCAGCAGCCTCTCGGCAATCCAGATCGCCGCAGGTATGATTGCTTCAGGCACTCATGACGTGATCATCGCCAGCGGCTGTGAGATCATGTCCAAATACGGCATCGCCTCCGATATGAACTGCACGCTCACAAACGGGCAGAACGCAGGCCATCCCATTGGCACGTATTACCTCGACAGGTACGGCATTCCCAGCCAGATAGGCGGGGCACAGGCCATCGCGAACCAGTGGGGCATTACCAAGGAAGAATGTCAGGACTTCGCCGTCGCCAGCCACGAGAAGGCTCACAAGGCAACGGTGGGAGGTTTCTTCAAGAACGAGATCTTCCCTGTGGCAGGGCTTGATAAGGATGGCAACTCCATTGAGTGTCTGGCCGATGAAACGATCCGCCCGGGAACCAGTCGGGAGGCCCTGGAGAGTCTCAAGGTGCTCGCAGGCACCGAATGGATGACCGCAGGGCTGTCCAGCACCGTTACCGATGGTGCATCCGCCATGGTGCTGATGAGCGGTGAAAAGGTCAAGCAGCTTGGCCTTGAACCCCTGGCGCGGCTGGTGGCCAGCGCGGTAGTGGGCTCAGATCCCGTACTCATGCTCACGGGTCCTATTGCTGCAACACCAAAGGTTCTCGCCAAGGCCGGCCTCAGCATGAAGGACATCGACATCTTCGAGGTCAACGAGGCCTTTGCTCCCATACCCCTGGCCTGGGCAAAAGAACTCCATGCCGATAAGGAACGGCTCAATGTCAACGGTGGAGCACTGGCACTGGGACATCCGGTGGGGAACAGCGGCTGCAGGCTGAGCGTCACCGCAATCCACGAACTTCACCGCCGCAAGGGAAGGTACGCCCTTGTCACACTGTGCACAGGAGGCGGACAGGCCCCTGCAACCATATTCGAGCGCGTTTAGCGAAAAGAACCTTCTTTCCGGGGAGGGCCCTGCGTAAACAGGGACCTTCCCCGCTCATTCCATACGTTCATTGCGCCAGGAGGTCTTCGATCTCCTCGGGAATGTCCCCGCTGAACCTCACCGCCATCCTGTTGTTCAGATGTCCCAGCACGAGGCCCTTTACCCAGAAGGTGTTTCCGAACTGCACCACGTTGATCTTAGCATCTATCGCCGTACCCTCATCCAATGGCGTAACGGCCTCAACACCCATGCCTTCCCTGCTGATATCGATGACATATCCCATGAGCTGTGTGCCCTTTCCTCCAGACAGCCCATTGACATCACATGGCAGACCGACTTTTTTCCTGACATTCCTGCGCCTTTCATCTCCTGTCCATACCGGGGCCCTCTGTGAACAGGAATCCTTCCTCAGAATTTTCTTGTCTATCTTGCCCACGGCAGTAAGCGGAAGCTCATCCCTAAATTCGACGGTTTTGGGGATCTCATAGGGCGCCAGCCTTTCCCTCGCAAATGCCAGGATTTCGTCTCTGAGTACCTCCGGGTCCTTTCCCCTCTGATAACCGGGATTCAGAGCGATATAGGCCTTCACTATCTCAGAACCGGGTCGATCCGGATTCGGTATGCCGATAGTGGCGGCCATGTTGATGGCCGGGTGCTCGTTGAGGACCTCCTCCACCTTCCTCGAAAATACCTTGAATCCGCCCACGATGATCATATCCTTGGTGCGATCGACAATGCGCAGGAAGCCGTCCGTATCCATGACTGCCACATCACCTGTGTGCAGGTAGCCGTTCTTGTCGATGACCTTCTTGGTCTCTTCAGGCCTTTTGTAGTACCCGACCATGACCTGGGGACCCCTGACGCAGATCTCACCGGGCTGGCCAGTCTCCACTTCCCTGTCGGTCAAGGGCTCCATGAGACGGATCTCGGTGTTGAGAAGGGGAACACCGATGGATCCAAGCTTCTTACCTCCCCTGACCGGATTCACCACGGTCAGGGGCGAGGTTTCGGTCATGCCGTACCCCTCGACGATCTTACTCTGGCCAATGATGGCCTCGAACTGACGCTGTGCCTCTTCCGGGAACGGGGCGGCGGCAGATATACAGGTCTGAAGATTCGAGTGATCCAGGGTCCTGAACCGGGGATTCGCCATGAGTAGCATGTAGAGGGATGGCACATTTGCCATGACCGTGGGCCGGTACTTCTTCAACTCTGCACAGATATGATCCGTATCCCTCGGGTTGGGTATCAGTACCTGGGTCCAGCCGAGATAGATGCAGTTGGCATTGGTGAAAAGCCCGGCAATATGAAAAAAGGGAAATCCGGACAGACCGATGCCGATGCCCGGTTCCCACCCCAGCCATCTCTGGAAGATGAGTATGTCCGCTACGAAGTTTCTGTGGCTCAGCATGGCTCCTTTGGGGTCACCCGTCGTACCGCCGGTATACTGAACATAGGCGATATCATCCGGCGACAGGCTCACCCCGGGTGCATCATCCGAGAACCTGCCGACGTCAATGCCCTCCTGGAAACGATAGACGGTCTTGCCTTCCAGGGGCGTGATCCTGCCCCGCGGTATCTTCCTCAGAACGGTCCCGAGAAATCGCTTGACGGCCGGCATGAAATTTCCCACACTCGTCGCGATAACAAGCCTGAGATCCGGCAATTCGGGGGCGATGCCCACCAGCCGGCCGGCGAAGATTGCATCCAACGTGACCAGGCCCTTCGCCCCGGAGTCCTTCAACTGGTATTTCATCTCGTCAGTGGAAAGCAGGGGGGAGACTCCTGTGACAATACAGCCGGCCCTCAGAGCTCCGAGCCATGAAATCACATATTCCGGGATATTGGGGAGGTTGATCCCCACCACATCTCCTTTTTTGAAACCGTGGGAAAGGAGCATGTTGGCAAATCTGTTGGCATAACGATCCAGCTGACCGAACGTGATATGCACCCCCATGAAGGCAAGCGCCGTCTTGTCAGGAAACTCTCGGAATGTCCGTGCACATGCATCAGGAAAACTCCTTTCCCATTCATCGGGACTCAGGTCAGTGACCCCAGAATCATAAGACTTTCTCCAGATCTGATTTTTTTCCATGGAACAACCCCCCTTTTCTGATGGCATTACACAGGCTGTCTTCCTCGCCCGTGAGGAAAAGCTGATCAATCCCGGAAGGCTGATGCATGTACTCAATGAAAGGATGTCCTCATGAGGAATGAGGCAATAGCAGGGATCAATCAAAATATAGTATAATAATCGGAACTTTAAAGTCAATATGGCGTCGGATTGTTTTCCAGATGGAAGGTAAGAAGGGTCTGATCCGGGGTACAAAGGATTATTCATAACAAACATTGACCCCTCAATCAGCACCTGCTACAATTCAATATTATATCCATGAGCATGGGGTTTCCGATGAACCCTTTTTGAGAGGAGATACAACAATGAGCAACATCATCAACCGTGACACGATAGGAGACATGGCAAGGAGGGCTGCAACAAAATACGGCGACAAGACCGCCATCATCTTCCGGGAGGAGACGCTTTCCTTTTACGATCTCGAGCGGGAGGCACGTCGTTTCGCCAACCTCATGGCCAGTTACGGGGTGAAGAAGGGAGACAGGGTAGCGGTCTATGCGTACAATTCCCACTACTACCCCATCAGCATGATCGGACTGGCAAAGATCGGGGCCATTCAGGTCCCCATCAACTATATGCTCAATGCCGAAGAGATCGCTTATATCGTCAACCACTCTGGCTCGCGCATTTTTATCGTCGAGGATGCCCTGTATCCCATCATCGCGCGGGCGCAGACAGCATTTTCCACAGTCGAGAGATGGGGTCTCATTCCCCTGGGTGATTCGATGGTCCCAGAGGGTTTCTTTGATCTGATATCAGAGATGAAGGCCATGCCCCACGATGAACCACAGGTGGAGGTCAGCGCCGAAGATATCGTACAGATCCCCTACACCAGCGGCACGGAATCCAAACCCAAAGGCGCCATGCTCTCGCACAGAGCCCTCATGTCACAATACCACAGCTGCATCTTTGACGGGCAGTATGACACCTATGACGTGAGCCTGCATGCGCTGCCCTTGTTCCACTGTGCCCAACTCCACTGCTTCCTCATGCCGTATCTGTATGTCGGAGCGACCAATGTGATCATGCACAAGGCAGACGCCCTTGACATGATCAAGTGCATCGAGAAGTATCAAATCACTCACATGTTCGCCCCGCCAACGGTCTGGATCGGCATCCTCAACCACCCGGAGTTCAAGAATTACACTCACCGGAGCCTGAAAAAGGCTGCCTACGGGGCCAGCATCATGCCGGTGGAGATCATCAAACAGCTCTCCGTGACCTTCCGCGGGCTCCAGCTCTGGAACTATTACGGGCAGACCGAGATGGGTCCTGTGGCGACCATCCTCAAGCCCGAGGACCAGCTTCTAAAGCCTGGTTCTGCGGGCAAGCCGGTTCTGAATGTAGAGACCAGGCTGATGGACGATGACGGAAGTTTCGTCCCTGCAGGCGAGGTGGGGGAGATTGTGCACCGATCCGGCCATGTCATGAGCGGATACCTCAACGACACGGAAAAAACCGACGCGGCATTCGCATTCGGGTGGTTCCACAGCGGCGACCTGGGCAGGTTTGATGATGACGGGTATCTCTATGTGGTGGACCGCAAGAAGGACATGATCAAGACCGGTGGAGAGAATGTCGCCTCGCGTGAGGTCGAGGAGGTCCTGTACCAGTATCCGGGCATCGAGGAAGTATCCGTCATAGGGCTCCCGGACCCCAAATGGATCGAGATCGTGACGGCCGTGATCGTGCCGAAAAAGGGTGTATCACTCTCGGAGAAGGAGCTCATCGCACACTGCAAAGAGCACCTTGCAGGGTTCAAATGCCCGAAGAGGATCGTCATCAAGGATAAGCTCCCGAAAAATCCATCGGGCAAGATCCTGAAAAGGGAACTGAAGGAAGAACTTGGGAAATAGTTAAACGCTAATCAGGGATATCGGATACAGGTTTTGTCTGCCTGAATCACTGAGCCGATGTCGCCGGGAACCATGGAAAAAAAGCAGGGCCTGCAGGGCCCTGCTTTTCAATAACATCCATGTGCTCTCCTATCATCTTAAAGATTTTCTACAGAAGTGCGCGAATCCCATCAGGCCTGTCCCCAGGAGCAACAGGCTTAATGGTTCGGGAACGGTCGATGCCAGGAGTGCAGCGTTCTGTATGGGCTTCAGTTCTACCACATCATGAATCACTGCAACTCCCAGAGGAATGCTATCGAATAAGGTCAGTGCCCAAGGAGTATTGCCCATGGTTCTGACTTTCAGTGCATGATAACCATCCAGAGCGGAATCCATGCCCATTGGTGAGCGAATGTCCCCCAATGAGAGCGGACTTCCATGGCAAGGTGCTGCTGCAACAAGAACCAGGCTTGTCATTGAAATAAAGAGAATACTCACCTTTCTCATGGTCTTACCCCTTCCTTTAACAATGCCATTCTTACGGTCCACCTGAGAGCAACTCGGTCGATAAGCTCCTGATCACCCCCTTTCATAAGATATTTTCAGATACCAGGATTCTTGAGGAGAATACCCTGTTGATGAATAGAAAGCCAAAAGGCAGCAGAATATGGAACAGCACTACTACATGGGAAGAATAACACGGGATGAAAAGAATAATAACGTATCAATCCCTGTTGTCAACGCTCCTGGGAGCTCTTACTATGATTCTCTCGAGTGGTTCCCCTGTCTGTTATGTCCACTGGGCTCTAACAATCAGGTCCGCGAAGCATTATGGCCTGATCCCGGCATCTCGCCCAAGGCCGTCCAGTACAGGTTTATCCCGGTTATAAGGATCTTTCTTGAAATAGACGTTGCCTTCTTCATCGGCCTCTACAGTCCAGTACATCAACAGGACAGTGATGGGCCGGGGCAGGGACACCTTCTGGTTTTTCCCCGATTCCACTGCCTGAATTACACCTTCCATCCCCCACCTGACAGGATCGTCCAGCAACAGCTCCGCCAACTCCATGGGTTTCTCCACCCGTATGCAGCCCGAACTGAACGTCCGTTCTTCTTCTTCGAACAGAGCCTTGCTCGGGGTGTCGTGCAGATACACAAGGTACTCATTGGGAAAGAAGATCTTGATGCGGCCCAACGCACTGTTTTCCCCAGGATTCTGCCTGAGCCTGTAGGGGAACGGCATGTCGGCATACCGCGACCAGTTTATGGAGTTCGGGTCCACTATCGCTCCCCTGTCGTCGATGACAGACAAATCTTTTTGGCTGAGGTATTTCGAATCCTTCATGACAGCGGGCAGGACGTCTTTCCTGAAGATCCCGGGCGGCACGATCCATGAGGGATTGAATTCGACATGTATTATGGAGGATCTGAACACGGGCGTGTCCCGATAGGGCTGGCCGACCTGCGCCTTGCACGACCAGACCGCTTTGTTCTCCTTGTAGAAAAACACGCGGTACCCCGCTATATCTACCAGAACGAATTGTTTGTCGAGATCATGGAGCATCCACCTTGCACGCTCGAGGTTCACACGGATCTGGTCGATGCGGTCATCGACCGTTACGTTCATAGCCGTCAGGGTCCCTTTCCCCGCCACGCCGTCCGATTTCAGGCCGTGCCTCCGCTGAAACCTGATGACCGCCTGTTCGAGTACCCCATCGAAGGTCATGGGGTCCATGGATGAATCGGACAGGTCGCCCGTAACGGACAGCCGCTTGCGCAGGAGCGCCACCCGTGGATCTATCGTACCCTTCTTCAGGGAAAGCCCTTCCGGAACCGCTTCCCATGATCCTCCGTCCCTTATGCTGCGGTACTCTGCAAGAGCCTTCTTCAATCCCTCGTAGTATGGGTGATGTATCTTCACCCCGCTGATCGCCTGCGCTACTGATGAAGCGGCAACTTCCTTCTCAATGAATGCCACCGGATCAGTATCGTCGATCTTAACGGCGAGGTTCCACTGCGGGTGATAGGTGAGGGGATCTTCCTTGCCGCAGAAGGAATGATAGGTAAGCCTGATGAAGGCATCGGTAAGGAGGATGTCGAGGTCGGCAGCGATTTTCGGATCAGAAAGGGGCTTCTCACGGATACTCTTCTGCAATCTTCCTATGTCGCTGAGGTGATAATCTTCCGGATTGAGCCCCTCAAGGTATGTATCTTCTATGGCGTGGACGAGTTGGCCAATCGACTCCTCGCTCACCCAGATCGGCCTGTACAAACGATGTTTATAGAGCTCTGGTAGCACGCTCAGAGAAGAGACCTGACAACCGTTCACCTTGAGCTCGGTAATGTCAGGTGAATCGCCGACCTTCTGCCTGATGACCTCTGAGACGACATCTTCAAAAGATTGGGCGAGACATGTCCCTCCCTGAATGAGCAGGGTGTATATCAGCAGGGCAAAAAGCGTTCTCCGTGGCACTTCGTCTCACCTTCCCAGGACAGGGTCCCTGATCTGGAGTACTCGGTAAATATAATATGTGCGGGAACGCCAGCTTACCAGTATCTCACACGGCCGACGTCCACGTGGACGAAATCGGAGTCGGGATAGAACCCCACACCACCGCGCTTCAGCGCTGCCGCGGCCCTGCGCAGGGATGACAGGCACTGGTCCGGAAGACGGATATCCGCTGCCTTGCCCTGCATGTGGAGGCTGTTCTTGGCTATCCCCGAACTGTTCTCGCGAAGGTGCTCGTTGGTGACAGGGGAACGATACCCGGAGATGATATGCACCATCTCCTTGGAATTCATGGTGCTATGAATGGTGTGGAGGAGATCGAGAAGGCCGGTGTCGATGGGCATGATCTCCTGGGTGCGGTGGTCCCTCAGGATGTTGTTGATATCCGACAGCGCGTCCTGAAGGTATTGTCCATTGAACCAGTATACCGTTCTGAGGCTCTCGCCGGTGTGCAGATTATAGAGGGAGAGGGATCGTTCCGGAGAGGGAGATTCCTGAACGGCTCCCAGGAGCGCCTTGGGAAGGAGGCACTCACCAAGAGCCAGTGCGCCTGCCTTCAGGAGACTGCGACGGCAGAGCCGGTACTCCAGCATGGAATGACAATCGACGTTTATCTTCTTCATCAGGCGGCTTTGAGGGATTCATACAAAACGACCCCTTCTCCTGTCAAGGTTATGGTCTCCATCGAGGTGTTCCGTGTATACCTTTTCCATCGTCAACCGGAGGGGCAGACTTGAAGGAGTTACGGAAACGTGCGTCGCCCCCGATCATTGCATAGGTCCACTTCCCCATGAAGACAGTCGGCAAGCCGAGGTTTCCGGCATGGGCATCATCTGATCAGTCTGAGGGGGTTACGGACTCAGAGCTTATACGTACCGATGAGCCTGCGCTCCATCTCGCCCTCGATTCTGGCTGTCACTTCGACATAATCCACGATGGAGGAGTTCTTGAGCTTGTGTCGGAGGAGCTCATCCACCTGGAAGATGCCCGCCGAGTTGGCCAGCGTGATCACCAGCCCGACAGGACGCTCGTCTCCGGCCTCGATATCGACCGAGTCCACCGCCTTGGCCGAGATGGAGTGGATGTTCACCTTTCCCGCCTCGAACGGTATGCGGGATCTCCCCTCAGTCATGTCGAGGGCATCGGCGACCTTGAGGACTCCCGCCTCGATGGTGAGGCAGGTCTCCTTCGCATTGTGGGCGACGATAGCATGCATCACCTCCGAGATGATGATGGTCAGGACAGGCTCCTCATAGATATCCTGCAGGAGCTCACGGGATTTCGGGTATGCGAGGATGAGACTGTACCTCTCATGGTCATTCCGGTGAACGGAGATCCCTATGTCGTGGAGGCACGCCGCCAGGACCACGACGACCTCGGCATCCTCCGGCTGAAGTCCGTGATTCCTTACCACACTGGGTTCGACCCCGCCCTTCACGAGGAGGCGGAGTATGCGCAGAGCGGCATTGGATACGATACGGATATGGATCTCGCCATGGTCATTGATACCGCTGCGATCCACTGCATTTACGTTGGCGCACTTCCACAGCTGGATGAGTTCCTCGTTCCGGGTGATATTTTCCATAAGCCTTTTCAGCTTGGTATTGTTCTTAACGGGTATATGGAAGCTCATAATCCTCCTGTTCCCAGGAATCCGTCCTGGTTCGACGGTAAGTATACCATGATATACACACAGAGCCAGACACGAGATTACGTGGATTTAAACAATGATATGCAACGGACTGCTCAGACGTTCTGAAGGGGTTGTTTTCAGGTAGCCCTGAAACAACCCCTGAGATCGGATCCTGCAGGCCGATCAAGGCACCTATCCTGTTCATCGGAATAACAGGCTTAAGGCTAATATAGGGACAATAATGTCAGGATGCCACCCCACAGGCTTTGAAGAAGGTATAGCAGAACACCCCTTCCTCTCCGGCCGTGCGGTAGAGATCCTGTACACCCTTGTCGAACACAACCTGCTCCATCAGACCCAGCTGCAGCACCTTGTCGCGGATACCCTCGATCATGGCGATGAAGGTGTTCTTTGTAAAGCCTTCGACGAGGCCGGGCCTGCTTGCATCCACGTAGACCATCCGGGGTGAAACCCTTACCTGCTCAAACCCGGCTCTTACCAGGAGAGGGTAGAGCTCCCGCCCTATCAAGGCATTGCCTCCCGACCTTTTCTGGATCTCTATCTGGGATCTGATCGCCCTCTCTGCATCATCACTGTCCGGGTAGAAATATGCAGAACCATGATCACCCTCGATCAGGGTGATCGTACCTCCCGGCAGGAGGAATTCTTTGAGGGTCTTCAGGACATCCAGGGGACTCTTGAGATGCTCCAGGACAAAACAGATAAAGATATGGTGAAAGCTCCCCCGGTCGAAAGGAAGGCTGTACACGTCCGCCGCACGAAACTCTACATTGGTCATCCCCCTCCGGACCGCCATGGTCTTCGCCTCGGCCAGCGACTCACGGGAGATGTCGATGGCAACAATCCGCGCCTCAGGGCTGTTCCTCCCAAGGATGAGCGTCTGGGCCCCGGTGCCGCACCCCACTTCGAGCACCCTGCTGCGGGGAGGAAAACGTGTATCGGAGTGCAGAAGATCCTCCAGTGTTTCGGCCTGATCGGAGAGCCTCTCCGCCTCCCGTTCCGAATAACCATGAACGTATCCGTGCATCCTGGGTTCCTCCCTTGACCTGTCTGTCGCGGATACAGGCTGCCAGAGGCTCACCTGGATGATTCCCTGACGGAAGAAGGGGATGTCCAGGTTTCTAACGGCTCTCTTGCAGAAGGACTCTCGCAACAGCTCAACCGAACCGGAGGGTTCCCGTTTAACCCCTTCAGTTCCGCTTGGGCATGAGGATGATCTCCATGCGCCGGTTCTTCGCACGGCCTTCCGGTGTGCCGTTGTCTTCCACCGGGCGGTACTCGCTGTAGCCGGCGGCACTCAGGTGGATGGGATCGACGCCATCGGCCACCAGGAGCTTCACCACGGATATGGCGCGGGCCGCAGAGAGTTCCCAGTTGGTGGGATAAGTCCTGGCCAGCATGCCGATGATGGGAACATTGTCGGTATGCCCGGCGATCACGATCTCCTGGTCCGCGGTATTCCTGAGGACCTCGGCCACCTTCTTGAGCGCCTCCATGCCTTCGGGCTTCACCTCGGCCTTGCCGGAATCGAACAGGATCGACTCCACCATGGTCAGGGTGAGCTTTCCCTCGAGCTCTGCGAGAGCGACCTGTTTCGAGGCGAGCTCGGCCTTCATGGCCTCCTGCATCCTGGTGAAGGCATCGCTCTGTTCCTTCACCTTGACCTCTTTGAGCTCCAGCTGACTCTTCGCGACATCCAGCTCTTTCTTCACGGCATCGAGCTCAACCTCCCTCTGCATGAGCTGGTCCCTGTTCTGTTTCAGTGCGTCCTGGCAGGTCCTGTTTTCCGTATCCATTCGAGCGATCGCGGCTTTCTGCTCCGTCGTCTCTATGCGGAGCTGTTTGAGCTCGGCGCACCCCGCAAGAGACAGGATGATCACCATTGCCGCGAATCCCATGAAAAATCGTTTCATACGGCCTCCTCCGTCGCTCTGTTTCCTTAACCCCTTGTTCAGGTGAAGAATTTTCAACCCCGTGTACTCCGCACCATAATAGCCTTCCAGACGGTTTTGCACAAGCCCGGCAGAGAGCCAGCCAGGCCTCCATTGACATCCGGTCGGGGTTTTCCTATATTCAGGGGGTGAACACCATATAATCATCAGAGATTCCAGTTCAGCGACCCATCACAGGCTCCCATACCGGGTCTGAAACAAGGGAGGGTTCCATGCTCAAGAGAGTCATGCTCTTTGTCATCACCAACCTGGCCATCGTGTTTGTGCTCAGCATCGTGCTCCACCTGCTCGGGGTCGGTCGGATCCTCGATGAGCGGGGAGTGGGGCTCGATATCTCCAACCTGGTCGTCTTCGCCGCCGTCTTCGGGTTCGGCGGCTCGCTGATCTCGCTGGCCATCTCCAAGTGGACCGCGAAGCGTCTCACCGGTGCCCGCGTCATCTCCTCACCCGCCAATGAGGTTGAGGACTGGCTTGTCCAGACCGTTCGAAGGCAGGCCGAGCGCGCTGGCATCGCCATGCCCGAGGTGGCGATCTACAACGCCCCGGACATGAACGCCTTCGCCACGGGGATGCGGCGCAACAGCGCACTGGTGGCGGTGAGCACCGGCCTGCTGCGCTCCATGAACCGCAACGAGATCGAAGCGGTTCTGGCACACGAGGTGAGCCATGTGGCCAACGGCGACATGATCACCCTGGCCCTCGTCCAGGGCGTGGTCAACACCTTCGTGATCGTGCTCTCCCGCGTGGTGGGGTTCCTGGTGGACCGCGTGGTGTTCAAGACCGAACGCGGACACGGACCGGCCTTCATCATCACCTCCCTCATCGCCCAGGTGGTCTTCGGCATACTCGCCAGCGTCATCGTCTTCTGGTTCAGCCGTCGCCGGGAATTCCGGGCCGATGCGGGGGGCGCGGACCTGGCAGGACGCGAGAAGATGGTCGCGGCACTCGAGAGGCTGAAGCTGTCGGTGAACCAGCCCCACCTTCCAGACCAGATGGCGGCATTCGGTATCTCCGGCGGGATGAAACAGGGCCTGAGCAGGCTCTTCATGACCCATCCGCCCCTCGAAGAGCGCATCGCAGCCCTCAGGTCAGGAAGGGGAGCTGAATTGTAAGAACAGAGCGTCCCTTGAATACACATATGATGCGCCTTCCCAGGATGATTGAAGCGGATCCACGATATGCCGGGATCATCCGCGTGCTCACCACGAACAACCGTCTGCTGTGGCAGGGGGGAGAGATCGAGGTGCCTGTAGTCTCCCTCGGGACAGACCTGGCTGCTGCCTTACGCAAAGCCTGCACCGCAGGGAGTGTGGTACGCGGCCTTGAGGGCACGGGGCGCAGGCTCGCCATCGAAGAAAAAGGGCTTGTCGAGGCTGATCGCAAGAGCCGGGATAATCGCGGCATACGCGTTTCCCGCCTGCTCGTGCTGTCCGATGACGGATCCGAACGTTTCTACCGCGCCGTGGAATCACTCCTGCGCAAACATGGCCCCCGGGTTCTTGCGGTGCGCCTTGAGGCAGATGCCGCCATGCTGGGGGAACTGCTCTACGGTCCCGGCCGCATCGCCCGCCTGCTCATGATCGAGCACAAGAGTGCCGTCAGTGAAGTCATGCTGGCCATGGCGGGCACGGGGGCCGCTGAATGACGCCCTGAAGAAGGAGGCATCCTCATCACGGCGGGCACATGGCGCACACGGAACGGAAGACCTCTGTGGACAGGTACCGGTCACCCCTGTCTGGAAAGATAACCACCACGGTCGATCCGCGGGGGAGATCGCGCGCAACCGTCATCGCCCCCCACATGGCCGCACCCGAGCTGATCCCGCAGAACAGGCCTTCACGGATGGAAAGATCCCGCGTCGTCTCGAAGGCATCCTCATCCGTGCAGCTGATGATGGCATCCAGCCGTGCCGGGTCATAGATCCTCGGCACGATGGACTCCTTCATGTTCTTCAAGCCCTGGATGCGGTGGTTCACGGTCGGCTCCACGCCGATGATCTTAACCGACGGCTTCTTTTCCTTGAGGAACATGGAACACCCCATGAGGGTGCCGGTCGTGCCCATGCCCGCGACGAAGACGTCGACCTCGCCGCCGGCCTGCTGAAAGACCTCGGGGCCGGTCGTGTGGTAGTGCGCCAGGTAGTTCTGCGGATTGTCGAACTGGTTTGGCATGAAGTACCGGTCATCCTGGTGTTCCATGATGTGGACAGCCCGTTTGATGGCCCCGTCGGTTCTGTCGCAGCCCGGGGTCAACTCGAGTTCCGCACCGAGAGCCTGCAGAACGGCCTGCCGCTCGCTGCTCACGCAGGTGGGCATGGTCAGCTTGATCTTATACCCCATGGCAGCCGCCACCATGGCCATGCCGATACCGGTGTTGCCTGAAGTCGGCTCCAGGATCACCTTGCCCGGGGTCAGCTTCCCCGACGCGACCGCCTCCTTGAGCATGAAGTACGCCGGCCGGTCCTTGACGGAACCACCCGGGTTCGAACCCTCCAGCTTCGCCATTATCCGCACGCCTGTCCCGGCGGAATCCCATACGTTCCTCACCTCGACGAGCGGTGTGTTTCCGATGGCATCAAGAACGCTCATGGGTGTCTCTCCTGTGAACCATTGCCTGGTGTTGTGTTGATATACCTTCACGTATGCCTTTTTTCCATCACCCGCAAGTCCTGCCTGTGGATGTTCCCAGGAATTCCCATGGGGTGGGATCATCCAGGGATATCGCACCGTGATGCGGCCATTGACAAACATCCCGGCATCGAATAGGACAGCCAGACAGCACCATGTCTTGCAATACACCCTCGGCAGCCTTTCTCTCCCGGGCACGGGAAGGCAGGGACCGGGGGATGAATATTCAGGAAGCGTATGGAGAACATTCGCAACTTCAGCATCATCGCCCATATCGACCATGGGAAATCGACCCTGGCCGACCGCCTGATCCAGAGGACCGGTGTCTGCGACATGCGGACCTTCAAGGACCAGATGCTCGACACCATGGACATCGAGCGGGAACGGGGCATCACCATCAAGAGCCAGGCCATATCGCTGCCCTACCAGGCAAGGGACGGCCGGACCTACACCCTGAACCTCATCGACACACCGGGCCATGTGGACTTCTCCTATGAAGTTTCCCGGTCTCTGGCATCCTGCGAAGGCGTCCTCCTGCTCATCGATGCCGCCCAGGGAGTCCAGGCCCAGACGCTGGCCAACCTCTACCTCGCCCTGGAGCACGACCTGGAGATCATCCCGGTCATCAACAAGATCGACCTGCCGTCGGCCGACGTGGACCGTGTCATAGGCCAGATCGATGCCGAGCTGGGCCTCGACCCGGACACCCACCTGAAATGCTCCGCCAAGGAAGGCACTGGGATCGACGATATCCTTGAGGCCATCGTGGAGCGGGTCCCTCCTCCCAAGGGCGTTCCCCGCTCGCCGCTGGCTGCCCTGATCTTCGATGCCCAGTACGATTCCTTCCGCGGCACGGTGATCCACTGCCGGGTCTTCGACGGGACCGTGAAGGCCTCCGATACCATCCGGTTCATGTTCAACGACTCGGTGTACCGCGTGGAGGAGGTGGGGCACTTCGGCCTGAGCAGGATGAAGCGTGATCAGCTGAGCGCCGGCGAGGTGGGCTACATCATCGCGGGTGTGAAAACGGTCTCCAGCGTGAGCATCGGCGACACCATCACCCTGGATGAGAAACCCTGCGACAAGCCCCTACCCGGATTCAAGGAGGTGAAGCCCGTGGTGTTCGCCTCCATCTATCCCATCGCATCCGACGACTACGAGGATGTTGCCGAGGCGGTGGAAAAGTACAAGCTCAACGACGCGGCCTTCATCTATGAGAAAGACTCCTCGGTTGCCCTGGGCCAGGGCTTCCGGTGCGGCTTCCTGGGCCTCCTGCACCTGGATATCGTTCAGGAGCGCCTCGAACGCGAGTACGACCTCTCCATCATCCTGTCCGTACCGAGCGTACGCTACCGGTTCATCCTCAAGGACGGGACAGAACTGTTTGTGGACAACCCGGCCCATTATCCCAGCCCCATGACCATCGCCGAGGCCGAAGAGCCGTACATCAGGGCCTCCATGATGATGCCGGACAAATACCTCGGCCCGGTCATGAGCCTGTGCATCGAGAAGCGCGGCGTGAACTCCAATATGCACTACACGAGCCCCGGGAGGGTGGAGCTCACGTACGAGATGCCCCTGTCCGAGGTGATCTTCGACTTCTACGACCGCTTCAAGTCCATGACCCAGGGTTACGGGTCCTTCGACTACGACCTCATCGACTACCGCCCAAGCAACCTCGTGCTCCTGGACATCCTGGTCAACGGCGAGAAGGTCGACGCCCTGTCGCAGATCGTGCACCGCGACCGCGCCAGGGCCAGGGGCGTCCAGGCATGTGATCGCCTGAAGGACGAGATCCCCCGCCAGATGTACAAGATCGCCATCCAGGGGGCCATAGGCGGGGAGATCATCTCCCGCTCGACCATCTCGGCCTTCCGCAAGGACGTCACGGCCAAGTGCTACGGCGGAGACATCACGCGCAAGCGCAAGCTGCTGGAGAAACAGAAGAAGGGCAAGAAGCGGATGAAGATGATCGGTTCGGTGAGCATCCCCCAGAGCGCCTTCCTGGCGGTCCTGAAGTCCGATACGGATTCATGACTGCCCGAGAGACAACCACCGCCGGCCTGTACCTCCACATCCCCTTCTGCAAAACCAGGTGCGCCTACTGCGACTTCTTTTCCGTCACGGACACGGACCTCATCGATGCGTTCGTCCGCGCCCTGCTCAGGGAGATGGTGGCATACAGCGAGGAATTCCGGGAGTTTGACACCGTCTACATCGGCGGGGGCACGCCGTCCCTGCTCTCCCTACGGCAGGTGGAGATGATCCTGGAAAGGGTGCACCGTGTCTTCTCCATCCTCCCCGGGGCCGAGGTCACCATGGAGATCAACCCCGCAGACTGGGGTCGAGAGCACCTGTCCATGGCAAGGGAACTCGGCATCAACCGGATCTCCATCGGGGTTCAGTCGTTCGATGACCGGGAACTCTCCCTGCTCGGTCGCAGGCATTCCCGGAAACAGGCAGTTCGCACCCTGAAAGATGCAGCTGCTGCTGGCTTCGACAACCTGAGCCTCGACCTGATGTACGGTCTGCCGGGACAGAGCTGCCACCAGTGGGAAGCGTCCCTCGTTCAGGCCTTGGACTTCGGACCCACCCACCTGTCCTGCTATGAGCTGGAGATCAAAGGGCTCACACCGCTTGGCCGGCGCATCGAGCGGGGCGAGCTTCCGCTGCGCACAGAAGATGACCAGCGTGCATTCTTCATGAGGACCTCGGAGTTCCTCGAGGATTCCGGATTCGTTCATTACGAGATTTCCAATTTTGCCAAGGGCATGGACCGGGCATCCAGGCACAACCAAAAATACTGGGACCACACCCCCTACCTGGGCATCGGCCCTTCGGCTCATTCATTCAGGGAAGTGAGGCGCTGGTGGAACCATGCATCGGTCACGGCGTACGTCCGTGACCTCGATGCAGGCAAGCGGCCGGTGAGCGGTATGGAGGAGCTTTCCACCGAGCAGCTGGTTCTTGAAGCACTTTTCCTGGGCCTCAGGACAAAGGGAGGGATCGACCTCGGACGGTTCCGATGCCGGTACGGCTGCAACCTCATGGAGGAAAAAGGTCCGGAGCTGGAGGAGCTGTGCAGGGCTGGCCTCATTGAGATCGAAGGTGAAATCATCCGCCCCACCCGCTCGGGCATGGCCGTGGCGGACAGCCTGGCCCTGTTGTAGACATGAGCCCCCTTCTGTAACCTTTCTCTCGCCGTCCCGTTCCTCTCATAAAAATGGAGGAAGGGAGGTTCACTATGAAGAGATTCTTGAAGGGCTTGTTGGTTGTTCTGGCAGCGTTCACGATGCTTGGTGCGGCACAGGGAGCTTCTGCGGCAGAGGTG
Source organism: Thermodesulfobacteriota bacterium (assembly GCA_036834365.1). Taxonomy (GTDB): domain Bacteria; phylum Desulfobacterota; class Desulfomonilia; order UBA1062; family UBA1062; genus MWEI01. Next base: position 37,463 of record DAITOA010000005.1, read on the forward strand.
GAAGGGGTCATCACCGAGATAGGGACGATGCCCAATACAATCCTGGTGGATGGCGTGCTTGTGCTAGACAATGGGGACTCTGTGACGGGAATCTTCGAGATCTGCGGCATCCGGTACGATTACCTGGCCAAGAAGTACAACATCGTTCTTGAGGATCAGGACTATGTGATCGTCGAGGTCCTCGTGTCCGAATGCCTGGACGGAACGATCAAGCTCAGGGCATCTTCGATTACCGTGGGCGACGCCACGGTTACGCTCCGCTAGCCTCAGGGCATCCTCGTTGAACCCGTACATGGGTCAGGTCCTGTATCCCCTCTTCTTACATGGGCCTGACCCGGTTTTTCCCTCAGGTGATTCTCTTGTACAGCTCCGCATAGATCAGTGCCTGGTTGCGGTTTTCCACCCCAGTGCCTGCTCCAGGCCGCCGATGTCCATGTTGAGGTTGATAGCCTCCTTGGTCAGGCGAAGACCTGTGCGAGTCCCATCGCCGTCTCACGTCCGGCGACCTCCGAAGATCGACCCCAGGACACCCCGGATGATCTGCCTGCCGACCTGGCTCCCGATGGCATGGGCCGCACTCTTCGCCATGGCCGAGAAGAGGTCCGTCCCCTGGGTGCGTCCCCCGGAGACCGCCTTCTTCTTCTGGCGGACCTCCTGCTCCTTTGCGGCCTGCTCCGCCCTGGCCGCGAGCTTTTCATAGGCCGACTCACGGTCAACGGTCTTCTCGTAGTGGCCATAGATGACCGATCCTCTCATGACCTCGAGACGTTCCTGGGGGCTCAGGGGGGTCAACCGGCTGTGCGGGGGACAGATGAAGGCCCGTTCCACTACCGTGGGCGCCCCTTTCCCATCCAGGACCGACACCAGGGCTTCGCCGACTTCGAGCTCGGTGATCACCCTTGCCACATCCATGCCGGGGCCTGTACGGAAGGTTTCCGCTGCCGCCTTCACATTCTTCTGGTCTCTCGGCGTGAAGGCCCTCAGTGCATGCTGTACCCTGTTCCCCAGCTGGCCGAGAACGGTCTCGGGCAGGTCCAGCGGATTCTGGGTGATGAAGTACACCCCCACTCCTTTGGAGCGGATGAGCCGGACGACCTGCTCGATCTTCTCCACCAGGACCTTCGGGGCATCGTCGAACAGGAGATGGGCTTCGTCGAAGAAGAACACCAGCCCTGGCTTTTCAGGATCGCCCACCTCGGGAAGCTGTTCGAAGAGCTCGGAGAGCATCCAGAGGAGAAAGGTTGCATAGAGCTTCGGAGACTGCATCAGCCTGTCGGCCGCGAAGATGCTGATGACGCCCCTGCCCGTAGTGTCCGTCTGCATGAGGTCGTCGAGATTGAGGGCAGGCTCCCCGAAGAATCTGTCCCCGCCCTGGTCCTCGAGGGCCAGGAGACTGCGTTGGATAGCACCTATGCTGGCCGGCGATATGTTCCCGTACTGCGTCCTGAAATCCTCGGCCCTGTCTCCGACATACTGGAGCATGGCGCGGAGGTCTTTCACGTCGAGGAGGAGGAGCCCGTTGTCGTCAGCGATCCTGAACACGAGGGAGAGGACCCCGCTCTGGACATCGTTGAGTCTGAGTATGCGGCCGAGAAGCAGCGGGCCCATCTCGGACACCGTGGTCCGGACGGGATGGCCCTGCTCCCCGAAGACGTCCCAGAAGACCACCGGGTACCCTTCGAAGGGGAAGTCATCGATCCCCATCTGCCGGACCCTCTCCCGCACCCTGGGGTTTTCCCCGCCGGGCAAGGGCAGCCCGGAGAGATCACCCTTCACGTCCGACAGAAAGACGGGCACCCCAAGAGAGCTGAACCGCTCGGCCAGAGTCCTCAGCGTGACTGTCTTGCCCGTGCCCGTGGCCCCTGCGATGAGGCCGTGTCGATTGGCCATCTTCGGGATGATGGCAATGTCGGATTGCCCTCTGGCAATGACGAGAGGTGTATCCTGTCCGCCCATATCCCCTCCTTCATGAATGCACGAAAGGAAAACTATACAAGTGAAGCCCGATGCATGTCAATGCGGGCCCGGA
>DAITOA010000005.1:39591-146255 GCA_036834365.1 Thermodesulfobacteriota bacterium
GCACGAAAGGAAAACTATACAAGTGAAGCCCGATGCATGTCAATGCGGGCCCGGAAAGAGGGGAAACTGGGAAGCAATCCCTCGGGAGACGGCTATACGGTTATGTCGATCACCCCGGACCCATTCCCCGTGCCGGCGTTCAGGGCCCCCTGCTGATTGTACTGCACCGTCCCCGTTGACTGGCCTGCCGTCTCCTGAGCCTTGTTCAGCAAAGCCTCTCCGGGATGTTTCAGGGCGTATATGAGCTCCTCAAGGTAAGAGACGAAGCCGTCCTTGTTCAGGTCCTTCTCGTCGTAGTATATGTCTTCGATGGATGCGGTGCTGCTGCCGGATGCCTGTGACAACTGCACCACGTCCTGCACCGTGCCGACCGTCTGGCCAGACGATGTGCCGACCGTATTCTTGGATAATGCCTGGACGGATTGGTTTGCAGCATACCCGGTTACATTGCCGATCGACTGAATACCCATGGTGGGCCTCCGATGTCCCGTGGATCATCCCTGTATCCCCGGCGAACTGAATGGTGGCACCAGGAGCCAAATGAGTCAAGAAAAATATGACGGCATTCCTGGAGACGGACCCATGACGACCGAACAGGCAGCAACCCGGGAGATCCATCGAGCGAAACAAGACACAAGCCGCGCCGTGACCCTTTCTGAGCTATAGTCTGCTGGACTTTTAGCCGAACAATATGTGGTGAGGGGAAAGGTTCCTGGACAGATGGTGTTCCGGAACATGATGATACGATCTCAATGGGTTCCTTTTTTTGAGATACAGACCCTGTACCCATTCCTGATCCTCCGAGATTCCCGCTCATGAAGACAAGTCGGTCCGCGATGAAGGCTGATCGATGCATGGACAAGTCGACGACATGATTAAAGGATGCCTTGGTGGCGGTTTCTGAAGACAGACCATACCAGACAGCGGATCCGGCCGTATCGAAAGCGGAGGCCGAGGCGGCGAAAAAGGTCCTTTCAGGCCTGCTCCTTGCCAGGAAGAACATCTCCTTATACCCCGAAGGGCATGTCGTCATCATCAATGCCATAGAGCAATTCACCAGGCAGATCGAACTGTACATACGAACTTACGGTGACCTGAGGCTTGATGTGGAAAGGGACCACCTCGTATCCCAGGGGGAAGTCATCTTTTCAGCACCCCCGGAAGAGGGGTCGCTGCCGTTCACCTTCTACCGCGACGGGATACGCTGGCTGGAATTCACCGAGGGGATTGAATCCGGTGAGCTGACGGAGTTTCTGAGGATCATCAACAAGTACAGCGTCCTTTCGGACGAACCGGAAGGCGATATCGTGACTGCTTTCTGGGAGACACAACTCCCCCACATCAGGTACGAGGTCGTGGAATTCTTCTGGGGCGCCGAGGAGGAAGATGATTCCATACCCTTCCCTGATATCGACAGTGTAAGCGAAACCGTGCAGCGTGAAAGCGGCATGACCGACTGGGAGCCCTTGCCCGATCCCCCCATCGACATGGCCGCCATCGAGATAACCCTGATGGAGAAGGAACAGATCCAGAATATGATCCGCATTGAAGAAGAGGGTGACCCGACGGCATACCTGGATGCACTGTTCGACAGCCTTCTCCAGCATCGTGAACAGGACAACTTCGAGGTGATCCTCGAGGTGCTGGAGGAGGAGTTCAAGGGATCCCTTGCACGCAGAAACTTCGCCATAGCGCTCAAAATCCTGCGGAGCCTGCAGTATGTGCTCGATACCTCCGCCCCGGAGATCCCCTGGGCCGTTCCCCTCATCGAAGACTTCGTGCTTGTCATCTCCAGCACCCAGTCCCTCTCTCATCTCCAGGATGTATGGCCCGAGATCCAGGGGGAACAGATCGAGACCGTAAAAGAGATCCTCTTGCTCCTTCAACCCGAGGCCATCCCCACCTTGAGTGCCATCCTGGTGCAGAATCAATCCATGAAGCTGAGGCAGATCCTCATGGAGGTGATCATCTCACTGGCCTCCCGGGACATGAGCCCCCTTGAATCCATGATCAAGAACCCGGATGAACGGCTGATGGAGCGCCTTGTCCCGGTATTCGTCAGTCTGGAGGGAGAGCGGGCATCGAACATTTTGCTGAAGCTTTCACGCCATCGCTCAGCCCACGTACGCCAGGAGGCCCTCAAGGGGCTGTTCCAGCGGAAGGGATCCCACATGCAGGAACTCTTCAGCCTCATCGACGACCAGGACAAGGCCGTCCGTTCACTGGTCCTGAGACACATGGGGCAGACAAAGGACCGTGGAGTTGAAAAGTTTCTCTTGAAATATCTCGAGAACCCCACGCCAGCCTGCGATGATCACGAGCATGTCTCAGCCTGCTTCACCACGCTGGGGCTCTGCGGCTCCACACACTCCATCCCGTTCCTCCGTCAGGCACTCTTTGGCAGGGCATGGCTTCCCGGCTCCCGGACGGCGGCATACCGGGAGGGCGCGGCCCTGGCTCTCGTCAGGATGAAGATACCGGAAGCCCGATCCTTGCTGGAAAAGGCCTCCCGCAGCCTCTTCCCAGGCGTACGGCGTGCCGCCAGAAAAGCCGGAGGGACGTCATGAAGGAAGGAATGGAGACCCCGTCCGAAAGGAAAGCGCGGAACAGCCAGCTGGGAGCGGGCCTCATCAAGGCCTTCCATCACATTGTCAGCACCTTGAGAATACACAAGGACAACAATCAGCTGATACGGGAGAGCGTTACCAAGTTCAATGCCATCCTTGCAGAGATCTCCGGGGGGAATGACTTCATCATCAAGATATGGAGGGGCAGATTCTACCTGCAGGGGGAAAAACTCCTGTATCAGAGGGAGACCTTCCACATCATCAATGAACTGGAGGATTACTTCTCCCAGAGGGGAATCGTGGGTCTGTCTTTCCATGCGGAGTACGCCGACGCCATGCCCGAGGACTTTCTGGCGTTTACCCGGATTCTCGCCGAATCGGTCAAATATGACGACCCCCGGGCATGGCTAGATGAACAACTGGTTTCGAGAAGATTCTCATGGGTGGACCTCTCGCTGGATCATGAGGAAAACACCCAGAAGGCCGATGCCCGGCGGAAGGAAAAGGCCCGATATGCCTACTTCCAGGCGCTGAACACCGTGAAGGAGGTTGCCATAAAATCATCCAAAGGTCTTGCCGGCGTCCGCAAGGCACGACGCCTGGCGCAGACCCTGGTGGACCTGATCCAGGAAGACAAGTCGCTCCTGCTGGGCATGGCAACCATCAGAAGATATGATGACTACACCTATAACCACTCGGTGAACGTAGCGCTGCTTGCCACCTGTCTGGGGAGGTACATAGGCCTGTCGGAGATCTACCTCGAACACCTGACCGTCTGCGGTCTCTTTCATGATCTCGGAAAGGTGGAGGTGCCGAAGGAGATCCTCCTGAAACAGGGCCGTCTCAACGAGGAAGAGTGGCACGACATGAGGAAACACCCCCTGGTCGGGGTGCGGCAGATCCTCCACCTCCATGCACCGCACGCACTGAGGTCAAGGATCATCCTCGGCCCCTTCGAGCACCATCTCAACATCGATCTGTCCGGATATCCCAGGACTCATTTCATGAAGAAGCTGAGCCTCATGGGAAAGATCCTTCGCATCGCCGACGTATATGAGGCACTCACCGCGGACAGGGTCTACCGTCCACGGGCATTCACACCTGACGAAGCGCTGAGGCGGATGTGGAGCGAGGCAGGAAAGAGCTTCGACCCGCTCTTGCTGAAGAGCTTCATCAACATGATGGGGATATACCCTGTCGGGTCCTTTGTGGAACTGGACACCGGCGAGATCGGTCTGGTGATGGAATACACGGATGCTTCCGACAGGAGCCTCCCTCTTGTCGCACTCCTTGTGGACGACGGCAAGGGCGGCCTCACCAGGGGTGAAACGGTCAATCTCGCAACCCAGGATGAGGACGGGAATTCACCCCTCAGGAAGATCGTGACGGGTATCCCCCCGGCGCGTCTCGGGATCCAGCCCGCACATTTTCTCCTCCAGGGGACCGCCGCGTCGTAGAAGATCCGACGGAGATCGATCTCCTCCCTTGCCTTCGGATCCCGTCTCAGAGGGCTCCCGCAGAGCACGCATTCCCGGAAGGCATTGAAGAAGGTGTCAGAGGCCCTTCTTCCTCTGAATACCCTCTTCGTCGGCGACCTTGATGGCCGCAAAAACCGACTCCGGAGTGATGGGAATCAGCTCGTTGTGAATGGTCTCCTTCTCCGCAGTGGCTATCGAAGCGACCTTCATCAGCTGCTCGTCGGATGCACCCTCCAGGCCCATATCCCTCAGCGTCGTCGGCAATCCCACGGACTCGCAGAAAGAATACACCTCATCGATCATGTCGCTGGGCTTGTCGGTAAGGAACAGCGAAGCAAGGACGCCGAAGGCCACCTTTTCCCCATGATGGAACTTGTGGCCCTCATCGAGGCCGTTCAGACCGTCCTGTATGGCATGGGCGGCCCCGAGCCCAGCACTCTCGAAACCGATGCCGCTCAGGAGGGTATTCGCCTCCACGACGTGCTCCAGCGCCGGGACGACAACGTGATGCTCACATGCCATCCGTGCGGTAACACCGTGTTCCAGGAGTGTGTCATAGCAGAGCCGGGCCAACGCATGGGCGGTCATGGACCCATGGTCCCTGGCCATGTTCTTCGCATACTTCACCCTGCATGATTCCGCCTCAAACCAGGTCGCCAGTGCATCTCCCATGCCCGCAACCAGAAGCCTCACCGGCGACTGGGCTATGATCCTCGTATCCACCAGCACGACATCCGGATTGCGGCGAAGCAGGAGCACCCGCTTGATCCTCCCGGTATCAGGACGGTAAATGACGGACAGCCCGCTGCAGGGGGCATCCGTTGATGCGACCGTCGGCACGATGATAACAGGGACATCCATCTCATGGGCCACTGCCTTTGCCGTGTCGAGGGTCTTACCACCGCCGAGCCCCACCACCACGTTGCAGACCGCACTTTCTGCACTGGTTTTCAGCCGGATGATCTCCTCATCCGAGCATTCACGGGAGAATTTTTCCACCGCTACCGGGACCGCCTCCTCCAGGGAGGCACGGAAAGTCGGCAGGATCTTTTCATGGACGGAGGGGCTGCAGATGAGCATGCCTTTCTTCCCGTACCTGGGTATGAGCTTCTGCAGCCGCTGTATTGCGTCGGAGCCCTGGATGTATCTTCCTGGGAACAATGTCGTCGTTATCATGGATCAATCCTCTCCTTTCAAGCCTGACATCCCGCAGGTTCGTGTAGCTTGACGCCTCTGTTCATTGGAGCACATCACGGGCATCGTCCTACAGTGCAATCGTGCCTGAATCGTCGTTGTCCAATAATAATAACCGCTCCGACCCGAAAACACAATCCGCTCAAATATCCCTTGCCTCCACTTCCACACGAGCGTATATTGTCAGCTGGACATACCACCAGCCATTATCGGGAGACAGCATGAAGAACATCCTGAAGCCGCTGAAATCGGACAGCCTGGTCGAAGTATTCATCTCACGCTTCGAAGCCCTGATCCTCACAGGGAAAATCGCCATCGGCCAGAAGCTCCCCTCCGAGCGCGAGCTCGCCCTCCTGCTCGGGGTGAGCCGCCCCGTGGTGCACGAGGGCCTCGTGGACCTCGCGGCCAAGGGTCTCGTCACCATGAAACCCAGGGTGGGCACCGTGGTGAACGACTACCGCAAGGAAGGATCCCTTGCCATCCTCAACTCCATCATCAACTACCGACAGGGAGGCCTCGACGGGCACCTGCTGGAGAGCCTGCTCGCCATCAGGGAGCTCGTGGAGACGGAGACCGCACGGCTCGCTGCGACAAACCGCACCGATGACCACCTCGGGGAGTTCCATGACATCGTAGCCGCCGAGGAGAAGGCGAATCCCGGTGACCTCAAGACCATCACCCGCCTCGACTTCTCTTTCCACCACACCATGGGAATGGCATCGGGAAACCTCATCTACCCCCTGCTCATCAACTCGTTCAAGCCGGTGTACATGAACTTCACCGGCCTGTTCTTCTCCGACGCGTCCATGGTGCCCGAGACTATCGCCTTCCACAGGAGGCTGGTAAAGGCCATAGGAGACAGGAACGCGGACAGTGCGGCGGCAATTATGCACGAGACGCTCGCCCATGGCGAGCGCCACCTCAGGCGGATCCTCGCCGGGACAATCAAGGAGGTCGGCTCATGAGCATGGCAGAAGCGCTCCGGGTGACGAAAAAGATCAAGGAGCCCAAGAACCTCTCTCCACGGATCGCATGGCTCCGGGACTACTACCTCGCCGGGGCCGGTCGGTCATGGAACAACGAGTTCACTGCCTGGACCACGGGCACCGACTGGGACGTGATTTTCGACGAGATGACCTTCTACATCGTGCCGGAGACCTACCCCTTCCTCCAGACCTTCGGTTCATCCATCAGACAGGCGGCCAGGCCGGTGGGGCTGCATCCGGAATTCTGGACATGGAGTCTCCCCGAGCGCAAGGCGTGGTTCGTCAAGGAGGTGATGGTGAACTACGTGCCCCAGGAGATCCTGCCCGGAGATCTCATCGCCGGCACACGCTTCAACGTCCAGACCTCCCTGTGCTGGACAAGGAAGGAGGCAAGGGAGCGGAACAGGCTCGTTCTCGGCCCCAAGGGTGTACGCTCCGCCATGAAGTGGTTCCACGACCACGGATACGGAAACTCCGGGGCGACCTCAGGGCATCTCATACCGGGCTACGAACGGGCGCTGAAGATCGGCTGGAAGGGTATCCACGGTGAGCTGGAGCGCCACTACGAGGCCCTGGGCTCGAAGGAGAAGAAGGGCAAGAAGGGGGCCCAGCTCAGGGCCATGATGATTGCCGCCACCATGCCCCGCGACCTTGCGGCACGGTATTCCGCTCTGTGCGAAAGGATGGCGGCGCAGGAAAAGGCCTTCGTGCGGAGGGCCGAGCTGAAGCAGATGGCTGAGAACCTGAAACGCGTGCCTTGGGAGCCGGCCAGTACCTTCTGGGAAGCCGTGCAGGCCCTGTGGCTCACCCACATGCTCATCATGAGCGACGAGAACTACCCGGGACCCGGCGTGTCCTTCGGCCGCATCGACCAGTACCTCATGCCCTACTGGCGCCGTTCCATGGACGACGGCATGGACCGTGAGTTCGGCAAGGAGATCCTGAAGTGCTTCTGGGTGCACGCCAACACGGCCTACGACGCCATGGTGCGCATCGGCAACAACGGCATCACCGCAGGCTACGGCCAGCTCATCACCCTATCCGGTGTGGGTCCGGGCGGTGCGGATATGACGAACGAACTGACGTACACCCTGCTGGAGGTCATCGACGAGATGAGCCCCATCCTCGAGCCCAAGCCCAATGTTCGCCTGCACCGGAACAGCCCGGACGAGTTGCTGGACAAGGTGGTGGACATGGTAAGCACCAGCCAGGGCGCACCCTTCCTCATCAACTTCGACGAGCGTTCCATGGCGGGCATGATGGTGGAGGCGGCCAAGGCCGGTGTGACGCACCTGATAAACAATGACACCGTGTACGACTACGCCCCTGTGGGCTGCCTGGAGAACACCATGCAGGGCAACGACCGCTCCGGGACCGTGGACAACAACCTGAACCTGCTCAAGGCGGTGGAGCTGGCTCTGAACGACGGGAAGGACTTCTTCGACTTCGTCGACCCCATCACGGCCAGGGTGGAGAAGGTGAAACAGACAGGGCCTTCCACCGGCGACCCGCGAACCTTTGCGGTCTGGGACGTGTTCTGGAAAACCTACGCAGAGCAGACCCGCTACATCGTGAAAAGCTGTGCCACACTCTACGAGAAATCCGAATCCGTACGCGCGCGGTTCTGCCCCACTCCTTACCTCTCCTGCCTGGTGAAGGGCTGTGCGGAAAAGGGGCTCGATATCACCCAGGGCGGGGCCGAGCTAAGCTTTACCACCCTGGAGGCGGTGACCTTCGCCACCACGGTGGACAGCCTGCTGGCCGTGAAATACCTGGTGTTCGACAGGAAGGAATGCACCATGGACGAGCTCCTCCGGGCACTGAAGGCCAACTGGGAGGGCTTTGGTGTCCTGCAGGCCAAGGCCCGCTTCAAGGCACCCAAGTACGGACGGGATGACGACGAGGCCGATGCCATGGCGTCGGCCGTCATGGACCTGTGGTGCTCCGAGACGTGGAGATACAGGACCGTCTCCACGAACCGGCAGTTCAGGCCCGGCATGCTGAGCTGGAACTACTGGGTCTCCGACGGCTACATCCTGCCCGCGAGCCCCGATGGCAGGCCAAAAGGAAGGTTCCTCTCGAATGCCATCTGCCCGTCCAACGGTGCCGACATCAACGGCCCCACGGCCAACACAAACTCTGTGGGCAAGGCTCTGGGCGGCCTTTCTCAAGACGATACGGGCGACTACCTGGGCTACCGCAACTGCCTACCCAACGGGGCGAGCCATACCATCTCCATTAATCCCTCCCTGCTCAGAGACCCCGAGCACAGGGACAAGTTCAAGGCCTTCCTGCGGGGCTATGCGGTCAACGGCGGCACCTGCCTGCAGCTTAACATGATCGATGCGGACACCTTGAAGGAAGCCCAGCGGCACCCCGAGGACTACCGGTCCCTGCTGGTGCGGATAACCGGCTACAACGCCTATTTCACCAGCGTTGGCCGCGAGCTTCAGAACGAACTCATCGCACGGATCAGCCATGAGGCTCTGTAAGGTGGATGGTTGTGAAGAAAGAAAAACATTCCAGGCAGGCTGACCAACAATCTGTGTGTCAGGGGCATGCCCAACGTAAGCATGAGATACCTTTTCCTGCCGGGATCGGCGAACTGACCGATGAAACCCGGTCTGTTCGCCGCCTCCGGCAGGCCAATAAAAAACCATGACAAAGAAACCCACTGACAACCTCACCGCCACCATCCTCCGTATCCAGCGCATGTCCACCGAGGACGGACCGGGCATCAGGAGCACGGTCTTCTTCAAGGGCTGCCCTTTGAGCTGCGTATGGTGCCACAACCCGGAGAGCATCTCGCACATCCCCCAGGTGCACTGGACCTCCAGCCGGTGCATCGGCTGCCTGAGCTGCATCGACGCCTGCCCGCAGAAGGCCCTTTCTGCAGAAAGGAACGGTATCGCCATCGACCGGACAACCTGCATCGAGTGCATGGCCTGCACCAGGGCCTGCCCCTCCACGGCCCTGGAGGCATACGGGGTAGTGTACGGATCGGAGGAACTCGTGACCGAGGTGCTCAAGGATCGGGTCTACTTCGAGAAGTCCGGCGGCGGGGTGACGCTCTCCGGCGGCGAGCCCACCTTCCAGGGGGGATTCGCCCTGGCCGTGCTCAAATCCCTCAGAGCTCACGGTGTGCATACTGCCCTGGACACGTGCGGACAGTGTTCGTGGGAGACCCTGGAGGGCTTCCTGCCCTATGCGGACATGGTGCTTTACGACCTCAAGGAGGTTGATCCGGAGCGGCACAAGGCCTACACCGGGACGGGCAATGCCAGGATCCTCGAGAATCTGGTTTTGCTTGGGACTTCCATGAGAGAGCACGGAAGACCCGGGACCCTGTGGATACGCACGCCGCTCATCCCGGGGTACACGGCCAGCACCGAGAACCTGCGGGGCATCGGATCGTTTATCAGGGAGCACCTGGGGCAGCTGGTGGGCAGGTGGGAGCTGTGCAGCTTCAACAACCTGTGCCAGCACAAGTACGACAGCCTGGGAATCCCATGGCGATTCAAAGGGACCGACCTGCTCATGAAGAAGGAGGCCGAACGTCTGGCCGCCATAGCCCGGAGTTCCGTGGCGGATGCCGGCCTGGTGCACCTGAGCGGTCCGCTGCGGCGAGAGGATATCCGGGAGACGGTCCCGGACAAACCCGTCCTCAGCGTGGTCAAGGGAGGATGCATATGAAAAGGACCTTCACGAGTTTTACCGAAAAGGACATGAAGGAGTTCGAGCCCGAGGCCAAGGTGGGGCTCATCGCCACGGTCAATCCCGAGGGACTCCCTCACATCACCCTCATCACGGCCCTGCAGGCCGGGACTCCCACCCGGCTCATCTGGGGCCAGTTTTCCGAAGGACTCAGCAAGAAGAACGTACGGACCAACCCGAAGACGGGCTTCGCCATCATGACCATGGACCGCAGCCTGTGGCGGGGCAAGGCGGTATGGACCCACACGGCCACGCACGGCGAGGACTACGACATGTTCAACAACAAGCCCATGTTCCGCTACAATGCCTACACCGGCCTGCATACCATCCACTACATGGAGCTGAAGGAGACCCAGGGCCGTGAGGGACTTCCCCTGGCAAGGATCGTGCTGGCCTCGATCCTCACCAAGCTCGCCAGGACGGGGGCGCGATCGAACAGGGCCGAGCGCATCCTCACGCCATGGGCCGAAGGCCTGTTCAACCGGCTCGACACCGTCAAGTTCCTCTCCTATGTGGACGGCGACGGGTTCCCGGTCATCATCCCGCTCATCCAGTGCCAGGCATCCGACAGCACGCGCCTCGCCTTCTCGCCCCTGGCATACCGGGACGAGCTGAGGGGACTGCGGCAGGGCATGCACACGGCGGTGTTCGGGCTGACCCTGGAGATGGAAGACGTCCTCGTCCGGGGGGTGTTCGGCGGCTACGGCGCCTACCGGAAGACAACGCTGGGCACCATCGACATCGACTGGGTATACAACTCCATGCCCCCTCTGCACGGTCAGATCTATCCGGCTGTTGAGATGAAGCCGGTGGTGAATTTCTAAAAGGAGGTGAAGGGATGACCAGGAACAGGGAGACAGACATCGCCCGCCTGTGGCGCAGACCCAAGGGGGGTGTATTCGAGCCCCGGAGGGACAGCCTGGGAAGGGAGTCGTTTTCCCTGCCCGAGGTTCGATCCCTCGCGGACCTCTCCATGATGCCCGATGAAGACGCACGGAAGACTCCCCGGGTCAAGCCCGGGGGCAGATCCGCTCAGGCCGGGCCAAAAGCGCTGTCTGCATAGGGTAAGGGTATCTTTGGGGGCTGAGACATTCGCGGCCTGAGGGTCGCGGGAAGGACGCAACCATGAAGGCACAGGTGAAACAGTCCGTTGAGGCCGGAGGCGCGCTGAATCCGCCAAGACGCCATATCCGCATCAGGGAGGCGCTGATGGCCCAGCCGGTGAGACTCTGCAGCGAGCGGGCCCTGCTCATCACGGAATTCTACCGGAGATACGACAACCCCGGGGAGCCCATGGTCATCCGCAAGGCCAAGGCCCTGCGCCATCTGTTCCAGAACAAGTCGTTGAAGATATTCGAAGATGAGCTCATCGTCGGCAACATGGGCAGCCATAGGAAATCCACCATCATGCAGCCCGAGCTCGCGGCGGCGGTGATGAGCGAGGAGCTCCTGTGGATGGACAGACGGAAGACGAATCCCTACCCCGTACCCTGGCGGGAGAAGATGAGGCTCCTCCTGACGGTCATACCCTACTGGCTCACCCGAAACATGGTGTCCCGGGCGTTCGGGTGGTACAACCCGAAACTTGGCCGCTATGTGCTGGACCAGCTTGACGCGCGCTACTACCTCATCAACGAGAGCGGCGGCATCGGGCACTTCCTGCCCGGCTACGACCGGATGATCGCCCTGGGCATAAGGGGATACATGGAGACGCTCAAGGAGAAGGGAAGCGACCTCCATGCGGCGGCACTCATTGCCTGCGAGGGCCTTGCCGACTATGCCCGCAGGCTCTCGTCGGAGGCCGCCAGACTCGCCGCTCAGGAGGGAGACCCGGTTCGGAAAGGGGAGCTCCAGGAAATAGCGCGCGTCTGCGCCAAGGTGCCCCTGGAGCCTGCCGAAACCCTTCAGGAGGCACTCCAGTCCCTGTGGCTCTCCCACATGGCGGTGTGTCTCGAGGGGCTGAACTCGGCCGTATCCTTCGGCCGGATCGACCAGTACCTCAACCCCTACTACCAGGCGGACATGGAGACCGGCAGGATCGACCGTAACCGCGCCCTGGAACTTCTGCTGAGCTTTTCCGCCAAGACCACCGAACACATGTTCCTGCTTTCCAGCAGGGTGAGCGAGTACCACGGCGGGTACCTGGTCGCCCAGGCTGCGACGGTGGGTGGGGTGGACAGCAACGGCAACAATGCGGTCAACGACCTGACATACCTGTTCCTCGACGTAATGGAACTCGCCGGGCTGCGCGATCCCAACTACATGGCCAGGATCAGCGATGCCTCCCCCGATGACTACGTGAGGAGGGCCGTGGAGGTGGCGTGCAAGGGCAATGCGGTGCCCGGGATGTTCAACGACGAGGCCACCGTGGCCGCGCTGATGGCCCACGGTTATTCCATCGAAGAGGCCCGCGACTACGGTGTAGTGGGATGCGTGGAACCTACCATGCCCGGCAGGAGCTTCTGCTCCACCGACGCCGCGCTCTTCAACCTGCCCATGTGCCTCATCCTGGCCCTCAACCGGGGAAAGAGGCCTGGCAGGAGGTTCAGGACAGGGGCAAAGACCCCCGATCCGTCCCGACTCAGATCCATGGACGACGTCATCCTGGCCTTCAGGGCACAGGTGGAGCACATGGCAGGCCGACTGGTCAGGGACATCCAGGTCATTGAGAAGGCCAACCGCGACTTCCATCCCACCCCGTTTTCCTCCATGCTGGTGACGGGCTGCCTGGAGAGCGGCCGCGACGTAACCGCAGGCGGAGCCCTGTACAACTCAAGCGGCATCCAGGGCGTGGGGATTGCCGACGTGGCCGACTCACTTGCTGCCATCGACGAGGTGGTGTTCAGGAAGAGGGCTCATACCCTGCCCGAAGTGATCCGGGCAATGACGGTGGATTTCCATGGGGCAGACAGGCTCAGGGCGGAGCTGCTCGCAGCTCCCAAGTTCGGCAACGACCGGGACCTGCCCGACCGGTATGCGGATCTTGCCGTGCACATCTTCCACGATGCTCTGGGAAAGTACACGAACACGCGCGGAGGCCCCTACATACCGGGCTTCTACTCGTCCACCACGCATGTGGCCTTCGGCAGACGCACCGGCGCCCTGCCCAGCGGAAGGAAGGCCGGCGAGCCCTTCGCGGCGAGCCTGGGGTGCAGCAACGGGAGCGACCGGGTTGGTCCCACGGCCCTGCTCAACTCGGTGGCCTCCGTTGACTCGAGACTCTCCCCCAATGGCTATGCCCTGAACCTGCGCTTCGACATGCCGTCGCTCAAAGGCGAACGGGCAGTGGATACCATGACGGCGTTGACCCGTGGGTTTTTCTCGAAAGGCGGCATGGAGATGCAGCTCAACGTGCTCGACCCGGAGGTGCTCATTGATGCCAGGAACAACCCGGGCAGGCACCCGGGCATCGTGGTGCGGGTGGCGGGTTACTGCGCCTACTTCGACGAGCTTCCGCTCACGGTGAAGGACGAGATCATCGCCAGGACCAGGATCGAGCTGGGGTAACAGTCCCAGCTCCTTCCTACCCGATGTACTCGCGATACACCGACGAGAACCGCCGGAGGTCCTTGTAGTCCATGACCGTGGACATGGGCAGATTGGTCTCATCAATGCCCGCCTCCTTGATGGCGGCCACCGGGTTGAGCCCGCCGATGAGAACGATGCCCATCTTGTTCACGTCCACCGGGGCTTGGCAGACAGACTCTCCCATCTTGCCCATGCTGATCACGGGGTTCATGCCCACGTCCTTGAGATCCCTGATGACTTCCTCGACCCCGTCCCTGCACACCCCGGCGATCTCCGAGAGGTTCGCCAGGATCTTGCCCTCTCCGTGCTGCAGCACGCCGCGTACCGCGGTCATACGGGCGCTGATGAAGGCCTCGGAGGGGTCGAGGGAGGTGCCGGAGTAGTGAATGAGCTCCACGAACCGCATGGGTTTGTGCTCACTCATCTGGAGGATGCCCCCGAACTTGGACTCCACCGGGATGCCGCGCTTGAGGAGCATGCCGGTAAGCACGATGCTGCATACCGTGGCAAAGCCGATGCTGCCGTCCGGGACGTGCACGTCGCCGAGGAAGGCCCCCTCGGGGGCTGTTGCCACCAGCTCGCTCACGCAGAAGCCCTTGTCGAAGGCCGTCTTCATGCCCTTCAGGGCGTCCTTGAAGGTGTCCCTGGGAAAGAACGAGACATTGATGGGCACCATCCCCTTGCCCGCCTTTGCATCGAAGGTGGTCTTGTAGGAGAGGATCTCCATGCGGGAGATGCAGTAGCCAACCTTGTCATGGACTCGGGCATTTCTGAGCTCCTCAATGCCCTTTGCCGTAATGACCCTTCCGTCCCTGCGGCCCACGAACCGGGTGAGCTCCTTGGTGTCCATGAACTGGAGGTGGTAGCGTACGGCCCGTTCGGAGAGGCTTACCCCGTAGTCCTTGAGCCTGCGCGCAATGATCCTGGCCCCCACCGAACCCTGTGCCTGGTTCAGGATGCGCAGGATCAGGATGCTCTTCCGTTCCATCTCATCGTAGGTGAACATGACCGGACTCCTCATGGCGATAGGAAACCTATTTCCTTTTTTTGGTTACACGCTTGTCCCTGCCCTGTCAACTGCGAATGCAGCCCTGGCCGATTGCAGGTTGACACGGGTCCTCCCAGGGCTTAGGGAAAAATCATGGGTCTGATCAGAGACAATGCCGCAGCAATCCTTGCCGGGATCCCTCGGGGCGTCACAGTGCTCGCCGCGGCCAAGTCGAGGGATGCCTCCGAAATCACGGAGGTCATCGATGCAGGCATTACCGACATCGGCGAGAACTACTTCCAGGAATCGCGGACCGTCATCGAGGCCATCGGAGGCAGGGCCATGTGGCACTTCATCGGCCATATCCAGAAGAACAAGGTCAAGCATATCGTACCCCTCTTCGACATGATCCAGACCGTGGACACCTTCGACCTCGCAGCCATGATCGACCAGCACGCCGCCAAGCACGGCAAGGTCATGCCCGTGCTCGTGGAGGTGAACAGCGGCCTGGAAGAGGCCAAGCACGGCGCCATGCCCGAGTCGGTGGCGGACCTTGTCCGGCGCATCGCCGTACTGCAGAACATCCGTGTGAAGGGGCTCATGACCATGGGCCCCTTCCTCGACGACTTCCAGGGGCTGCGTCCCTACTTCAGGGAGACAAGAAAGCTGTTCGACGAAGTCGGATCGATCGGGATCCCGGACGTATCCATGGAGATCCTCTCCATGGGCATGAGCGACTCATTTCGGATCGCCATTGAGGAAGGCGCCACCATGGTCCGCATCGGCACGAAAATATTCGGGGAGAGGCCATACTGATTCCCGGACCTCCTTCTGGGATGCCCTCTTGCCGCGCATCCCAGGCCCTCCCATCCGGAAGGGACATCATTCCTTTCCTATATGCTATACCGGGTTCGAAAAGTAGGCCGTCATGACCTTTGCCGTTGCCTGGTAAAAACTCGTCCTGGCATGCTTATCGAGGTTTTCGGCAACGACCAGGGCGAATCTTTTCAGGTGTTCATCCAGGGTCTTCTTCTGGAGCTCGACGGCATAGTCCTCGATCCTGGCCTCGCCCGTCTTGATGCCTTCCATCTCCTTGAAGGACAGGAATGCCATGAATTCGAGCTCGACGGCGATGTGGTCGGGGGGCAGCCGGAAGTCCTCCTCGACCTTCAGCCCTGCGTCATAATAGAGCCGGGCGATCCTGAAGGTCGACTCGTCGAACAGCTTGCCCTCGTTGTACACCGACTCGAAGAGATAGACGAGACGTCGCGGCTTCGAGGCAAAACACATCCATGTGTAGTCTTTCTCTATCTCCAGGAGCATGGCCGTCTGGTCGACCTTGGGGCTGGTGTATTCCTTCTGAAGCTTTGTCAGATACTCTTCCAGCCCCGTGATCCCCAGAACCCTGAGGGCGTCCATGGTCCCGCTCAGGTGATTGCCCCGGCAGAGGGTCTCCACGAGATCCTTGTCGGGGTAGTTGAGGGCCTGTGCCAGCAGGGAACACAGCGCGGCTCTTGCGGCAGCGCGGTCGAGTTTATCACCGGATTCATTCATCGCTTTCTATCCTTCTCCTGTCATGCATGTACTTTCCAGCATGGGGGCTTACGCTTGCGGAAGGGAGGAAGGTGACGGGCAGGACGACTTCCGTATCGCCCTGCTCGTCCATCACATCCCTTCCATGTGGATTATTTCTTGGACAGCTTGTCCTTTTCCTCTGTTTCCACGCGGGTCCTTCTCTCGCTGAACTTCTTGAACCCGCCGATGGCCACTGCTGCTATTGCCGTGGGTACGGTAAAGTTCTCTCCCATGGATACACTCTTCGTAATGTCCTTCACAGGGACCTTCGGGTATCCGAATGAGACCGGATCGGCCTTTGCCAGGACGATGACATGGGTGCCCCCGTTTTCGTTCATGCCGTAGATCTTCAGGTTGTTCTTGGCCGCAAGCTTCTTCGCACGGTCCAGCATCTCCTGGTATTCGCCGAACTGCAAGGCGCCTGTCGGGCATACTTCCACACAGGCAGGCGGCTTGTTCTCGTTGATCCTGTGGGCGCACATGCTGCACTTGACGATCTTCCGGGCAACCTCGTCGAACTGAGGGACATGGAACTTGCACATCCTCACGCAGGTCTGACAGCCGATGCACTTCTGAACATCATAGAGAACCGGACCATACTCGGATTTGGTCAGGGCCTTGACGGGGCAGTTGGCGACACAGTCAGGATCGATGCAGTGCATGCACCGCTTCTGATAGAGACCGTCGTCATTGATCTGGACAAAGGTCCGGAAGAGACCCTTGGCCGCCTGGTCGTGATATCTGAACTCCTGGATGCATCGGTATGCACATGAGTTGCAGCCCGTGCAGTACGTATCATCCAGCAAAATGGCGTATTCTTTCATGATCCGTCACCTCACGCTATTTTTTTGATGCTGACAAAGACATCTTCAACCCATCCCATGCCGGTCGGATCGTGCTTCTTTGACATAAACGGGTCCTTCTGCGGGATGAGGTCGCCGTCGCGGTAGCCGAAGTTGGCGGCCACCTTCAGGTTCTTGGCCCGGTGCCCGATACCGTGGAAGAGCAGCACACAATCCTCCCTGGCTACGCGTTTCGTCAGGTGGAGCGTCGCCTTCTGCGGCCTGGGAAGGTCCTTCATGTACCTCGGATCGTTCTCCAGGATCACCTTGTCGCCTTCCTTCAGACCCAGCTTCGCGGCCACCTTCGGGTTCATCCACACCGTGTCCATGTGGTTGCGGATGGTGACCTCCTTGAGGACCGGGTTGTTGATGAAGTTGGGATCGGCGTGCATGTGCCAGGGTGCGCGCGTTACAAGCATGGAGAATTTGAAATCCCCGGAGGTCTCATGCCAGCGGGGTGCCCAGATGGGCAACGGGCTGTGATCCACCTCGGCGAACTCGTCGATGTACATCCTCACCCTTCCATGGGGTCTGCCGTAACCGATCTCCTCGATGGTCCTGTAGTTCTGATAGGGTTTCTTGTCGATCCAGAAGCCGCCGTTCTTCATGAACTCTGCGGCATTCTCGGCGATGCCGGCTTTCTTTACGGCGACATCACCGATGTTCGTGGGAATCTTCTTTGCAGGATCGCCGCTCCCGTCCGTGGTCCAGTACTTGGGTGCAAGCGCCAGACCGATCTTGGCGGCAAGGCCGCCCCAGCCGATCTGGTCACCAGGGGTCTTCTGCACCGGCGAGCCACCGACTATGCAGGGATACTTCGGATAGTACAGTCTCAGGTCCATCTTCCCCTCTTCGAACTGGTGAGGGGCCGGGAGGACGTAATCACAGAAGTAGCCCAGGTCATCGAGGTACAGGTTCCAGTCCACGACAAGCTCCAGTTTCTCCGTGGACTTCTCCAGCATCTGGGACTGGATCATGGAAAAGAGACCGCGGTGGGGGTTCCTGAAGAAGACAGCCTTGGCGCGGTTGGTCTTGTAGAGGCCCCAGCCCACCATGCCGTAGTGGCCAGGGGCGGAAAAATCCCTCTTCCGGTAGATGTTGTCCGTGACCGGGAACTCGTTCCGGAAATCCACCGGTTTTGCCGGCTGCTCGGGATATGGCGCCACCGGCGGTGCTATCTCGTCGATCCACGGCATCTTCACGTCGTGCAGGAGAAGGATGCCGCCCTCATGGTCGATGGACCCCGACAGGGTGTTCAGGATGTTGATGGCATGGCGAAGCCTCCAGCTGTTGGCGTAGTTGGGTCCGGCTGCGTCACGCTTGTAGGTGGGTACCATGGAGTACGGCGCTGCAGCGGCAAACTCCAGGGCGATCCTCCTGATGTCCTTCGCGGGCACTTCGCTGATCTTTGTGGCCCACTCAGGGGTGTAGGCCTTTGTCGTTTCCTTCAGGAGCTGCATGACGGGTTTCGTACTGATCTCTTTCCCTGCCACGCTGACCTTGAAGGGACCGCCGTCAAGGGCCGGGGCATCACACTCATCGACAGGCTCGGCCTTCTTGTGCTTGGTGCACCAGGCAAGGAACCTGCCGTCGTCCGCCTTCAATGCAGCCTTTGCCTTCTCGTCCACCAGGACCGGAGCATCGCTGTACTTGTGGATGAAATCGGCATTGTACTTGCCCGCCTTCAGGATTACGTTGATCATGGCCAGGGCCACTGCCAGGTCGGTGCCAGGCTTGATAGCGTAGTGCTCACTCGCATAGCCATCGGTCATGGGTGTCCTGACCGGGTTGAACATGACGATCCTGCAGCCGTTCTTCTTCCCCGCTGCCCAGTGGTTGAGCATTCCCGCCTTGCCGCACTTGGAGAAAGAGTCGAACCCGAACCAGATCTGATACTTGGAGTTGTCGTAATCGTATCCGCACACATGATGGCTGGGCGTGTAGCAGCTGGAGTAGAACTTGTTCGGCGGGTTGGTAAGCGTCAGGCAGTTGAGATAGTAGTGCGTGCCGAAGCACTCGGTCCGCTGGTCGGCCCGGGTGCAGCCGATGGACTGGGCGAGCCTGTTTGTGTAGGGGTCGCCCGGCGAGGCCATGAGGATCTCCTCGGGTTTGTACGTCTTCAGCTTCTCGATGACTTCGTGCACCGCATCTTCCGTCTTCATCGTGACCCATCCGGGGTCTTCGTCGGTTCCCTTCTTCGGGTTGGTCCTCTTCAGGGAGACCATAAGCCGGTCAGGATCATAGAGGGAATCGACGAAGCCCATGCCCTTGATACAGAACTTGCCGTTGGAGACCGGATCTTCCGGTCTTCCCTCGAGGGTAATCGCACGCTCCACGCCGGTTGCCGGGTCTACGCCAACCACAATGGTATACGCACAGTCAGCCTCGCAGGCACGGGCACAGACCTGGGGCACTCTCTTGGTTATCCGGTAGGGAACCTGCTCCTGGGGATGGTCGCCGAACGCCCAGGCCGGTGTCAGATTCCGGAAGGGAAAAGCTGATCCGGCAAGGACAACACCGGTCGCCCCTGCAACCTGGAGAAATCGCCTTCGTGAGACTTCATTTTTCTTTTCCATTTTTCAACCTCTCACATCTTTTTTTAGAAAACGATGTTTGCTGCTCATCTGAGAACCCTTTCTTTCCCATCCATACCTTTCTTGTTGCTCGCTGAACCCACCTGCCTTTCCCAGGGGCACGCCCTGTAGCTTAATTATTCCTTGGAAAGCATACTTATGCTATAATTTTACGTCTCTCCCGTCTGAGCATATGCCGTGCCAAAGTGAGACACTTAGAGATGGTCTTTTGATTCAATCTGTTAGGTGATGAACTGGGATACCTGGGCACCGGCTGACCATTGAGAATTTGCAAATTTCCAAAAGTAACTTTCACAATTTTCCAAACAATGGTGTGCTGCGAGGGAATCGAGCTGTGGACATGGCGCAAGGCCACGAATATCAATGGCGTATGCGAGGTCTGCATATTATAATAGACTTCATGGAAGATTCTCAACGCAGGGAGACTGCCTGATGGCCCGAAAGCCCTCATACACGGATCTGCTGAATAGAATCGAGGAACTGGAAGCCAGGGAAGTTGCGCAGAAAGGCCATGTCCGTGCCGTATGCGGCGACAATGGCCTCCTCAGTACAAGCGATAAATACTTCCGGGACCTAGTAGAAAACTCCCCCACGGGCATCTCCATCCTTCTGAACGAGAAGGTCGTATACAGAAATCCCGAGCAGCAGAGGATCTTCGGCCCCCTGAAAGAGGATCTTTCGCCTTCCATCTATGAGCGGGTGCACCCTGATGACGCGGATAAACTCCACAAGCTCATTCAGTCGACCCTGGCAGGCCATACCCGGCAGACAGGGATCGTGCTCAGGTTCATCCACCTCTGGGGGGATACCACGGGCGAAAACGCCATGAAATGGCTCCACTGCCGGACAAACCTCATCGAGATCCAGGGGAGGAAGGCCGTATTGATCAACATGATGGATGTGACCAAGGCAAGGGAAGTGCAAAACCTCCTGAACGTACGGGACAGGATGACCTCCCTGGGCCATGTGGCCACGGGCATCGCCCACGAGATCCGCAATCCCCTCTCGGGGATCAACATCTATCTTGATGCGGCAGAACAGATCCTCGCCAGGGGCGGGGACAGGGAAAAGCTGAAGGAGATCCTCGGGAAGATCCAGTCCGCATCGGTAAAGATAGAGTCCGTCATCAAGAGGGTCATGGACTTCTCCAAACCTTCGGAGCCGAAGCTCCAACCCATCGATATCAACCTTCCCATCGAGGAGGCCCTGGGGCTTTCCTCGGTCACGCTCATGAAGACCGGGATCGAGTTGATCAGGGACCTGGCAGAGGGGCTCCCCCCCTGCAAGGCCGATCCGCAGCTCATCGAGCAGGTGATCCTCAACCTCGTGACCAATGCCGCCGAGGCCATGAAGGGCATGGAGAAGGGAAAGAGGATCAGGGTCGGCACAATGCAGAAAAGGCTTCGTATCGTGGTATCCGTATCGGATTCCGGACCCGGTGTGCCGCCTGATCTGGCACAGAAGATCTTCGACCCGTTCTTTACTACCAAAGATAGCTCCACGGGTATCGGGCTGAGCCTCTGCCAGCGGATCATCCAAGACCACGGCGGCATCCTGAAAGTAACTTCCAGTACCCTGGGCGGGGCCGAGTTCTCCTTTGCCATCCCCGTGATCAAATAATGGGAGGATGTATGGTGAGGTTTTCTCTCGTCCTCATCGATGATGAGAAGATGATCAGAGAAGGGATCAGCATGGCACTTGATCCTGAGTACGATATCAGGACCTTTGCCTCTGCAGAGGAGGCCCTCGAAGCAATCGAGGCGACCCCCCCTGACCTCGTTCTACTCGACATAGGGCTGCCCGGCATGAACGGCATTGATGCCCTGGCCAGGATCAAGGATCTCTACCCCGAGATGCTCGTGATCATGATAACCGCATACGAGGATGTGAAAACGGTCATTTCCGCCATGAAGCTGGGGGCGTATGACTATGTGCTGAAGCCCATCATCATGGGCGGGCTCAGGGTTACCATACAGAACGCCCTGGAGACCATCCGCCTCAGAAAGGAGGTGTGGCTGCTCCAGGAAAACAACCTGAAGGAAAGCCTCCCCTTTTTCGTCGCTCAGAGCAATGAAATCCAGGAGATCATGGATTTCATCACACGGGTGGCCCGGAGCCCTGATACGCCCATCCTCATCCTGGGCGAGACCGGAACGGGCAAGGAACTCATTGCACGGGCCATCCATTACCGGAGCCCGAACTTCCAGGGGCCGTTCCTAACGCTCAACTGTGCGGCCATCCCCAGGGATCTCATCGAAAGCGAGCTCTTCGGATACGAAAAAGGCGCCTTCAGCGGCGCAGGTCCCTCGGGGAAGAAGGGGCTCATCGAGGAGGCTGCGGACGGGACCCTGTTCCTCGACGAGGTGGGTGACATGGGTCTGGAGGCTCAGGCCAAGCTCCTGCGTTTCCTGGAAGACGGGGAGTTCTACCGGATCGGTTCCACCCAGAAGCGCCATATCCAGACCCGGATCGTGTCCGCCACGAACAAGGACCTCCAGGACCTGACTGAGCGGGGCTTGTTCAGGAATGATCTCTATTTCAGACTCGGTGTGGTGACCGTCCACGTCCCCTCCCTGAACGAACGCCCGGAAGACATCCTTCCCCTGGCCCAGCATTTTCTTGTACAGTTCAGCACCAAGTTCAAGAAAAAGATCACAAAAATATCCCCTGAGGCACAAGATGCCCTTCAGGGGCATCATTGGGTGGGAAACGTGCGTGAGCTGAAGAATCTCATCGAGCGCGGGGTGCTCATCGGAAAAGGTCCCGTGTTGAGACCTGAGGACATGGGTCTGGCCATGCCAGGCCGGGAGGCAAAGGCTCCTGCAGGAAAAGGCTCCTTCCCGGGCGAAGACCCGGTCATCCCTCCCGAGGGCATCGATCTCATGGAGACGATCACCGAATACGAACGGCGGTACATCAGGGCCGCACTCAAGTATGCGGAAGGCAACGAGAGCAAGGCGGCCAGGCTTCTTCACATGAACCATTACACCTTCCGCTACCAAAAGAAAAAAATCCTTTAGTCCGTGACAAACCGCCCATGAGCCTTGTGAAAAATTATGAGGAGGCTTGGCAATTTTGCACATATCAGGGGGCCAGGAGACGGCCCTCGCCCCTGACAGCCCCCCCTAACGGATTGATTAAATGACCTTTTTCATGATATTATGATCTGGCATAACCTGTGCTGTCTGTCCCTTCCAAAGGGTGGTGCATTCATGGACCTGTTTAAAACGATCAAGGGCAAGAAGATCCTCCTCATTGAAGATGATGAGAGTGTCAGGGATTCCATGAAGATGTTCTTCATCGGTGAAGGGATCCGCATCGACACCGAAGAGACTGCGGAAGAAGGGATCCAGACCCTTGAGAAACAGCGCTATGACATCATCATCACCGACTACAGACTGCCCGGTATGGACGGCCTGATGTTCCTCAGGCAGGTACATGACCTCTGCCCGGATTCCTTCAAGATCCTCATGACTGCATATGGGAGCAGAAAACTTTTTAAGGACGCAGCGGCACTCGGGGTGGATGAATATATCGAAAAGCCTTTTACTGCAAAGCTCATCAGGAATGCCTTGACACGTTACAAGGGAAAGGCGGGATAAAGGTCCGCTCGGATGAGGCCATCCCTGTCATTTCCCGGGACAATGTCTTCATCATGATGCGTCAAGGCTTCTAACCTCATGGTCACGGCACGATGGAAACCGTCATCCCCACGCATGCACCGACCATATCCGATGCACGGGCCCGGTTCGCAGCAATCTCGATGGTTCCCGCACTCCCACAGACGAGACCCAGGCCCCCGAAGGGGATGTCGGCAAAGGTCCCGGATCCGGAATCGACCGTGGTCCCGTTCACATCGACGGCGGCGCCCGAGCCCAACCTGCTGCAGGGTATGTTCGTGATTACGTTCCCGAAGCCGTCGATATGCACCACCATGGGAGCGTGCACATCGAGGCATACCGGGTCAGCCCTGGGCCTCCCCGCCACACCCAGACCGTGTCCGGTGAGGAGCTTTACAGCGAGCGGGGCGAAGATGTCCCTGCCATGGAAGGTCGACGAAACCGAACCGGCCGGTCTCCAGGTGACCTCGACCACCTCTTCCGCCGGGTAGAGAAAGGAGAACAGCCCGTTGTCGGGACCTACAAATACATGGCCCTCCTTTCTAACCTCAAGCACGGCCCGGTCCGTGCCCACCCCTGGGTCCACCACGGCCAGGTGCACGGTCCCGGCGGGGAAGTACCGGTAGCTTGTGGCCAGGAGCCAGCCTGCAGAGATGATATTGAAAGGATCCATCTCATGTGAAATGTCCACAATCCTCGCTTCCGGCACCTGGGACAGGAGGACCGCCTTCACCTGTGCCACGTAGGCATCCCGCAGCCCGAAGTCCGAGAGAAAGGTCACGCAGGGAGTCATACCCTGCCATTGTAGACCGAAAACGTGCCTAGTCAATACGACATTGCAGACAGACCGTACTTGTTTTATATAGAATGCAATGAAAATCACCGAGGAGTCGTGTTTCTACCCCGACGGCTATGTGTACTTCGACCCGGCCACCCGCGGATTCTCCCGGGAGGACATCTGGCTGGAAGGCCGTATCCACTGCTGGCACATCCACCCCAACCCCGTCAATGCCAGGAACCAGCTCGTCGTGCACCTCCACGGCAATGCCGAGAACATGACCTCGCACATCACGGGTGCCCTGTTCCTGCTGGACATGGGCTTCCCCATCCTGGCCTTTGACTATGGCGGATATGGGCAGTCGAAGGGGACCCCCTCTCTGAAGGGGATCCAGGAAGATGCACGGCTGGTCTTCAACCACATCTCAGCACACGCGGAAACCTTCGGGGGCTCCGTGTTCGGCTTCGGGCAGTCCATGGGGGCCTATACCCTGGCCAGGGTGCTCCCGGAGTTTCCATGGCTCAGGGGTGCCATCATGGAGGCTGGCCTG
The DNA here is from genome assembly GCA_036834365.1 of Thermodesulfobacteriota bacterium. GTDB lineage: Bacteria > Desulfobacterota > Desulfomonilia > UBA1062 > UBA1062 > MWEI01. Next base: position 64,006 of record DAITOA010000005.1, read on the forward strand.
CATTCATTCCACGCCCTGTTCTGCGAGGCATACCCCGCCATCGAGTGCACCGTCCCCGATGATGGGTATTCGGCCCTGGACACGCTGCCGTTGAGCACCGTGCCCAAGCTCTTCATCCACGGCACGGCCGACGGTGTGGTTCCCTTCTCGCACTCCATGGAGATGCACGAGAAGGCCGCCGGCCCCAAGGATCTCATGATCCTCGACGGCGTGGGACACATCGAAGCCTTCATCTCCCGGCATTCCCTAAAGTACAGGGACAAGATCCTTGAATTCATCACACGGTATGGTTGAGATCCCGCCCATGGCATCCATGGTGCGAGTGTTAGCAAATATGCGGTTCAAAGGGTAGTGCCATCCCGAGAGGGGGGTGGAGGGCAAGAGGAGGTTTTTTCCTACAGGGGGGCCCCATGCCCCCCTTGTTTCATCCCTTCTCTCAGGTCACGGCCCGGGCTCTGACCTTTTCCGGACCGGAGTTGTCCGTCCTGAAGACGAGTTCGTCGTTCTTCACGTCCACCCGCACCTGCGTGCCGTCCACGATCTCTCCGGCGATGATGGACCTGCCAAGCTTCGTCTCGAGTTCGCGCTGGATGAACCTCTTCAGAGGCCTGGCCCCATAGACCGGATCAAAACCTTCCCGGGCGATGAAGTCCTTGGCCGCCTCGCTCAGGGAAAAGCCGATCTGCCGCTCTGCGAGACGCTTCTCGATCTCCGAAGCGAGCAGCACCACGATCCGTTTGATCTCCTCCAGGGTCAGTGCCTTGAAGAGCACGATGTCATCCACCCGGTTGAGGAACTCAGGCCTGAAGTGCATGCGCATCTCGGCCAGTACGGCGTTGCGCGCCTTCTCAGTGATCTCCCCGTCTTTCGTGACCCCTTCGATGAGGTCGGCGGAGCCGATGTTGCTGGTCATGATGATGACTGTGTTCTTGAAGTTCACAGTCCTGCCGTGGGAGTCGGTGGCCCTCCCGTCGTCCAGGATCTGGAGGAGCACATTGAACACGTCATGGTGGGCCTTCTCGATCTCGTCAAAGAGCACTACGGAGTATGGCTTGCGGCGCACCGCCTCGGTGAGCTGACCCCCCTCCTCGTACCCAACGTAGCCGGGTGGGGAGCCGATGAGGCGGCTCACCGTGTGCTTCTCCATGTACTCACTCATGTCGATGCGGACCATGTTCTCTTCCGTGTCGAAGAGCGCCTCGGCAAGAGCCTTGGCGAGCTCGGTCTTTCCCACCCCTGTGGGGCCGAGGAAGATGAACGAACCGATGGGCCGCTTGGGGTCCTTGATACCGGCCCTCGCCCGGATGACCGCGTCCGCCACCGAGCTCACCGCCTCGTCCTGGCCAATAATCCTTTTGTGCAGGATGGCATCGAGCTTCAAGAGCTTCTCCTTCTCTCCCTCAACCAGTCGCGACACCGGGATCCCTGTCCAGCGCGACACGATATCCGCGATGACATCCTCGGTGACGCTCTCCCGGAGAAGCCTGGCATCCGAGGACCCCTCCGTCTTCTCCGCATCGGAAAGCTGCCGCTCCAGCTGCGGCAGTTTCCCGTGCCTGAGCTCTGCGGCCCGGTTCAGGTCATAGTCACGCTCCGCGAGCCCGATGAGCCTCTTGGTCTCCTCGATCTCCTCCCTGAGTCTGGTGATCCGGTTGATGGCATCCTTTTCCTTTTCCCACTGGGCCCGCATGGTGTCGGACTGTTCCCTGAGGTCTGCCAGTTCCTCCCTGAGTTCATCCAGCCGCGAATGGCTCGCCTTGTCCTTCTCCTTCTTCAGCGCGGCCTCCTCGATCTGGAGCTGCATGATCTTGCGGGTCACGGTGTCGAGCTCACTCGGCATGGAGTCGATCTCGGTGCGGATCATGGCGCAGGCCTCGTCTACCAGGTCGATGGCCTTGTCCGGCAGGAAACGGTCGGAGATGTAGCGGTTGGACAGGATGGAAGCCGCCACCAGGGCCCCGTCCTGGATCTTCACCCCGTGGTGCACCTCGAAACGCTCCTTGAGTCCCCGCAGGATGGAGATGGTGTCCTCCACCGTGGGAGGGTCCACCACGACCGGCTGGAAGCGCCGTTCGAGGGCCTTGTCCTTCTCCACGTACTTGCGGTACTCGTCCAGCGTGGTGGCGCCGATGCAGTGGAGCTCACCGCGCGCCAGCATGGGCTTGAGCATGTTGCCCGCGTCCATGGATCCCTCGGCCCTTCCCGCCCCTACGATGTTGTGCATCTCGTCAATAAAGAGCAGGATCCTTCCCTCGCTGGCCTTGACCTCGTTCAGAACCGCTTTCAGCCTCTCCTCGAATTCGCCCCGATACTTGGCCCCGGCCACGAGAGACCCCATGTCCAGGGCGAAGACCGTCTTGTCCTTGAGTCCCTCGGGCACGTCGCCGCGTACGATGCGCTGGGCCAGGCCCTCCACGATGGCCGTCTTTCCCACGCCCGGCTCGCCGATGAGGACCGGGTTGTTCTTGGTCTTGCGGGACAGGATGCGCACCACTCGCCGGATCTCGTCGTCTCTTCCGATGACCGGGTCGAGCTTGCCCAGCTGTGCCTGGGCAACGAGATCGATGCCATACTTCTCCAGGGCCTCGTAGGCGGTCTCGGGATTGTCGCTGGTGACACGCTGGTTGCCACGGATGGCCGTGAGTGCCTGCAGGAGCCTCTCCTTGGTGATCTTGAACTGGTTCAGTATCCTTGCGGCAGGGGAGGACTTGCCCTCGTCGATCATGGCAAAAAGCAGGTGCTCCACCGAGACGTACTCGTCCTTGAGGCGGGCCGCCTCATCCTTGGCCGTGACCAGGACCCTGCTGAGGCGCTGGGTGACCATGACCTTACCTGGCTCCGCCCCCGGCCCCGACACCCTGGGTCTGCGCTCGAGCTCCTTGACGACTTCGGCGGCAAAACTGGGCAGCGGCACGTCCATCTTCGCGAACAGCCTGGGTACGAGGCCGTCGGCCTCCTCGATGAGCGCCAGCAGCAGGTGCTCCACATCGATCTCCGGGTGGCCGAAGCGTACCGCAGTGTTCTGGGCGTTGCTGATGGCTTCCTGCGACTTCTGCGTGAACCTGTTCACATCCATCTGTTTCAGCTCCTTTGTTCCTCCATGAATCGTCGGGGTTCGCATAACTCACCCCGACCTAGACCATAAGTAGGTCTGAAAGCCGGGATTTTCAAGTCAGTTATCGACGGTATAGGAGGTGGTGACTGCCCCGTACTTCTGCCTCTCCTCCTGGGTGGTGCACTCCTTGGTCCTGTAGACACAGGCGCAGGTCGCCTTGGACCGGCCGGCCACTATGCACTACCTGTCATTTCTTATATGCATGCGCCATGAGGTAAACAACCGCACAAAGCAGGGCGGCTCCCGTCACCTGCATCGTGAGCCTCCCGACATCCACCGTGCTCTCGATCCGGCCCCAGAATGTCGGAGGGTTCAGGATGAACGCATAGCCCTTGTCTATTTCGATGCCCGACTGGTACACCACGTGAAAGGGCGGGAACAGGAGCATAAGGATGATGACCGAACCGCCGATGATCAAGATGCCCTTGAGGTACCTGTTCATGATGACTACACTCCTCGCTGACATTTTCGAGGCTGACTCCGGGGGAGGACCTTCCTGTATCCCGAAGACGGCAGCCAAGGCCTGATGACGGCCCTGGCTGCCGGCGCCGTGGTGACGGGCGCCTTGAGGAAAGTAGAGGAGCCATGAAGCCCGGACATACTTCCCGTTCCTGCCTGAAAGGATGCGATCCCTTTCACCTGTCCCAGCACTCGTAACTCTCTTTGCTCACCGGTCCGTCTTCATTCCTGCGAAGAACGTCCTCACCATCTGGTGTATCACTCCCATCACCTCTTCATGCCGTTTGTGGAAGATAAAGAGATATTCGAAGCCGACCATGGACGAGAGAATGACCGAAGCCAGCAGATCGATGTCTTCCATCGGCCTGAGCTCTCCTTTTCTGACGCCCTCTCGTACGACGTGTTCAATGATGTCCTTGAGCGGGTGGAGGAAGTGATCCCGGTCCAGAGGGATCATAGTGCTCGGCGGTCGGTACTCCGCCATGAGTTCCCTGGACATCAGCCGAGTCCCCCGGGATATGAAAAGGTAGTATGCTTCCATCAGGGAGGCCATCTTCGTTTCAACAGCATTCTGTCGATCAACGGCCTCTTCGATCATATCCAGGAATCGAGCCTGCTCGTCGTGGATGACAGCCTTGACGAGTTCCTCCTTGTTCCTGAAGTAGTAGTACAGAGACATCTCGGCCATTCCCGCTCGTCTGGCGATATCTGCCAGGGTGGTCCCGTGAAAGCCTGTCTCCTTCAAGCCGTCGGCAGCCGCTCTGAGTATGTTGCTTCTCTTGTCTTCCCTGTTCATTGAGAATATACCTGCTTTATTGTTAGCCATCATGCTCAAGGGCCGACCTTCACGTCTTCATTCCTCTGGCAGAACTCCACGTATCCCATGCTTCTCCAGGATAGCGAAAAGATCATTGAGAGCGACCATCCGGGAGGTGATGAAGAATCGGAGGCGGTCTGCAAGATACTGGATGTCCGCGCACAGTTCCGGGTTCGAGAGTACATTCCCAGGGGAACGGACGGTATCCAGGATGGCATCCACCATCCTCAGGGATGACTTCAGGTCGATCTCCGCAGCATTCAGGTGATCGTTCCAGTGCTGGTACTTTTCCAGACCTCCCTTCATATCAGCCCTCCCAACCAACTGGTTCGTCTGTCATGAACATTGTCGTATTCCCTCATGAATACACGTGGGGAAGCCGCTTTTCCCTCAAGCACCCTCTGAAGGATTTTCAGCGCTTGTCACTACGGATACATGCTTCCCCTTCCTGCCGAAGAGCCTTTCAATGAGGACAAAGAAGAGAGGGGAGAAGATGACCACCAGAACAGTGGCGGTTACCATTCCCCCCAGCACGCCCGTACCGATGGCGTTCTGGGCTCCTGCGCCCGCCCCTGTGGTCAGGGCAAGGGGGAGGACCCCGAAGCCGAACGCCAGCGAGGTCATGAGGATCGGCCGGAATCTGAGCTTCGATCCCTCGATGGTGGCGTCGATAAGGCCCATGCCCTTTTCCATGCCACGCTTGGCGAACTGGACGATGAGGATGGCGTTCTTGGTTGCCAGGCCCAGCGTGGTGAGCAGGCCGATCTGGAAGTACACGTCATTGGCCAGGCCGCGCACGTGTGTTGCGATGATACCGCCGATAACACCGAGCGGCAGGACCAGCAGGATCGATATGGGGATGGTCCAGCTCTCGTAGAGAGCGGCCAGGCACAGGAATATGACGAAGACAGAGAAGGCATAGAGGAGAGGGGCCTGGGAGCTCGCCATCCGCTCCTGGTAGGAAAGGCCGGTCCAGTCGTAGCCGAGGCCCTTGGGCAGCTTTTCCACTGCCTCCTCCATGGCCTGCATGGCCTCGCCCGAGCTTCTCCCCGGCGCCGGCTCGCCCCAGAGATTCATGGACGGGAACCCGTTGAAGCGCTCGAGACGGGGCGACCCGTAGGTCCAGCGGCCCGTGGCAAAGGACGAGAAGGGGACCATGGTGCCCAGTGCATTCCGGACATAGAGCTTCTCCAGGTCTTTCGGCAGCATGCGGTACGGGGCGTCCGCCTGTACGTATACCCTCTTTACGTCGCCGCCCTTGACGAAATCGTTGACATAGGCGCTGCCGAAGGCGGCAGATAAAGTCGTGTGGATGGATGAGATGGGAAGCCCCAGGACGCCCGCCTTGTCCCAGTCCACGTCGACCCGGTACTCCGGTACGTCTTCCATCCCGTTTGGCCGCAGAGAGGCCACCCTCGAGTCCTGTGCCATCATCCCCAGGAGCTGGTTGCGGGCATTCATGAGGGCAGCATGCCCGATGCCGCCCCGATCCAGGAGCTGAAAGTCGAACCCCTTGGCAACGCCGAGCTCAACCACGGCCGGGGGCGGGAACACGAACACCATGGCGCTCCTGATACTCGAAAGGGCCCGCGTGGCCCGCTCCGCGATGGACTTGGCCTTGAGCTCGGGCCGGTCGCGGAGCTTCCAGTCCTTGAGCTTGATGAAGACCATGCCGTTGTTCTGTGCCCTGCCGGAGAAGCCCATGCCGGAGACGATCGTGCAGGATTCCACCGCGTCCTTCTCATTCTCCTGGAAATAGCGCTCGATCTTCTTTGTGACCCCCAGGGTCTGCTCCATGGTGGCTCCCTTGGGCATGATTACCTGGGAGAGCAGGATGCCCTGATCCTCATCCGGGAGGTAGGCTGTGGGCATGCGGAGATACAGAAAACCCATCATCACCACGAGCACCACGAAAACAAGCAGGTAACGCCACTTCCGGGAGAGGGAATGGCCCACCAGCTTCATGTACCTGTCCCTGAGACTAAAGAACCTGCGGTCGAACCAGAGAAGAAGCGGCCGCGCGAATGGGGCCGCATTCTCGGCCGGCTCGTGACCTGCCTTGACCGGCTTCAGGAGCGATGCGCAGAGCACGGGCGTCAGTATCAAAGCCACAACCACAGAAAGAAGCATGGATGCGATGATGGTCACGGAGAACTGGCGGTAGATGACCCCTGTGGATCCCGGGAAGAACGCCATGGGACCGAATACGGCCGAGAGCACGAGCCCGATGCCGATGAGCGCGCTCGTGATCTGCTCCATGGACTTTGCCGTGGCCTCCTTGGGTGGGAGGCCCTCCTCGCTCATGATCCGCTCCACGTTCTCCACCACCACGATGGCATCGTCCACCAGGAGACCTATGGCCAGGACCATGGCGAACATGGTGAGCATGTTGATGGAAAAACCGAAGAATCCCAGCAAGGCAAAGGTTCCCAGCAGGACTACGGGCACCGCGATGGTGGGGATCAGGGTGGCCCGCATGTTTCCCAGGAAGAGCAGCATGACCAGGAATACCAACGCGATGGCCTCGAAGAGGGTCTTCACCACTTCCTCGATGGCAACCCTGATGAAGGGCGTGGTATCATAGGGATAGACCACCTTGAGTCCTTTCGGGAAGAACCTGCTCAGCTCCTCCATCTTGGCCTTGACCGCATCGGCCGTGTCCAGGGCATTGGCCCCGGCGGCCTGGCGGATGGCCAGGGCAGATGCAGCCATGCCGTTGTAGTCGGCCTCGATGTCGTAGGCCTCGGTCCCCAGCTCGGTCCTGCCGATATCCCGCACTCGCACCACCGATCCGTCCGGATTGGTGCGGATGGGGACTGCGGCGAACTCGTCGGGTGTCTTGAGCATGTTCTGGACTACGATGGACGCGTTCAGGCGCTGGCCCTCAACCGCAGGTGCGCCGCCGAGCTGGCCGGCCGAGACCTCGACATTGTATGCCTTGAGCGCCATGATCACGTCTTCCATGGTCAGCCCGAAATCGGTGAGCCTGTCCGGGTTGACCCATATGCGCATGGCATACCCGCTGCCGAAGACCGCCACCTCGCCCACACCAGGCACCCGCGCCAGGATTTTCTCTATGTTGGCCTTTGCATAGTCCTGCAGGTCGTTCCTGTCCATGCTGCCGTCTTCCGAGACAAAGCCCACGAGCATCAGGTAGTTCCGGGTGGACTTGCTCACCTGGATCCCGCGGGTCCTGACCACCTCGGGCAGGCTCGACATGGCGAGCTGGAGCTTATTCTGCACCTGCGACCACGCCATGTCCGGATCGGTCCCGGCCTCAAAGGTGAGTTCGAGGCGGGAAGCCCCAGCCGAATCGCTGGTGGCTGACATGTACAGCAGATTGTCGAAGCCGGTCATCTTCGACTCGATGATCTGGGTCACACTGTTCTCCACGGTCTCAGCCGATGCGCCAGGATAGAAGGCGTCAATGGCGATGGACGGCGGGGCAATGGGTGGATACTGGGATATGGGAAGATTGTAGATGGCCAGCAGACCGGCGGCCATGATGATGATGGCGATGACCCATGCGAAGACCGGTCGTTCCAGGAAGAATTTCGACAGCATGGAGGGCCTCCGTCACTTTGTCGTCGCGGCCGGTTTGTCTGTATAAACTGCCGCAGTGCCAGATGAGGCGATCTCCTCAGCCGGGACCGCCTTTGCCGGCGACCCTGACCGCACCTTCTGCATGCCCTCGACAATGACCTTCTCGCCCGGAGCAAGGCCCGAGGTCACCAGCCACTGGTTGCCCACGGCCCGGTCGATGGATATCTGCCTTTCCTGGACCTTGCCGTCAGGGTCCACGAGGAGCGCAAGCGGGTTGCCCTTGGGGTCGCGCGACACGGCATGCTGGGGTATGAGAATGGCCTGTTTGTTGACCCCTTCCTGGACCACCCCTCTAACGAACATGCCGGGCAGAAGGATGCCGTCGGGGTTGGGGAAGACGGCTCGCAGGGTGACGCTCCCGGTGGTCCGTTCCACCGTCACATCCTGGAACTGAAACGTCCCTTCCAGGGGGTATTCAGAGCCGTCTTCCAGGATGAGCCTGACCTTTTTCTGGCCTGTTCCGTTCTGCTCCAAGCTGCCGCTCTCGATGCGCTTCTTCAGTCGCAGAAGCTCGGCCGTGGACTGGGGGGCATCCACATAGATGGGATCGAGCTGCTGGATGGTGACCAGGGGTGTCGGTTGACTGGCCGTAACCAGGGCACCCTCTGTCACGTTGGACCTGCCGGTGCGTCCGGAAATAGGTGCGGTTACACGGGTATACTCGAGGTTGATGCGGGCGGACTCCACAGCGGCCTTCCAATACCGCACCTCAGCCTCGGCCTGTCTGAAGGCCGAATCCACATCGTCGAAGTCCTGCTGGCTCACGGCCCGCTCGGCAAGCAGTGCCCGATACCGTTCAGCCCGGGACCGGATGGCGGGGATGTTTGCTTCTGCCCTTGTCAGGGAAGCGCCTGCGCTTTCGAATGCAGCCTGGAACGGCGCAGGGTCGATCTGGTACAGGACAGCACCGGCCCTGACATCGGAGCCCTCTTCAAACAGGCGTTTCTGAACGATGCCGCTGACTTGCGGCCTGACCTCCGCAACCCGGTAAGCAGACGTCCGCCCCGGCAGCTCGGTGGTCAACACGGCCTCCTGTTCCCTTACCGTGATCGTTCCGACTTCCGGGGGAGGAGGCGCCTGCTGGGGCTTCTGCCCGCTGCATGCATCGAAAAGGAGTGCGCTCATAAAAATGAACAGGAAAAAAAATGTCATTGTTCGATCAGGTTTCATACGGGACTGCATCACCATTCCTCCCATGATTTCAATTACTCCAACGGGTATGGGCCAAGAAGAATCCCGGAATCACTCCTCCAGCAAGCCCTTGAACAGTATATTCAGGATGACGTCGGGGTCTGCCGGATTCGGGTACCGTTCCGGGTCTTCAAGCCACTGGAAGAAAAATGCCGTGGAGATTCCTTCCAGGGCAAGTGCCAGGGATCTCGGATCGGCGATCTTCCTGAACCGTTTTCTCCTGATCCCCTTCTCAAAGACTCCCTCGATGACCTTGAGGACTATGTTCCGCCGTTTGTGGAGCTCGGAATCGAGACCTGCCATCTGATTGAAGCTCTCTCCATGGGACTCGGAGAAGTAGAGCCGGATCACGGGGAGGTGGGCCAGGAAGAGCTCATTCTTGGTTTTTATGAAGCTCCTGAGCTTTTCCATCTCATCTTCAGGTCCCTCGATGGCATCGAGGAGCGTCTCGTTGAATTCTTCGGACCTCTGCAGCATGAGGGCCTTGTAGAGGTCCTCCTTGTTCCTGAAGAACTTGTAGAGCGTGCCGATGGCGAACTCCGCCTTTTCGGCGATCTCGTGCATGGTGACGTTGTGATACCCCTTGTCGGTGAACAGGCTCAGGGCAGCATCCAGCATCTCCTGCCGCTGCCTTTCCTTCTCCCGCTCCCGTCGTGGATGCTTCATCTTTTCCACTACCTGAGTTCTGACCATGACGCATCCTTCTTTAAAATGAACTTCATGTCATAATATAGAACACGATGTCACATCAATCAAGATCATTCTGACTCCTCCCGAGAGGAAGGAAGGTATACAACGACCACAATAAATGAAAAGGGAAGGCCCCAAACAGCCTCCCCTGATCACTAGATGTTCAAGAGGTTTCGGCGTCAGTCGGCCTTTATCTTGATTCTTTTCTGCGACTGCTTCTCCTTCTCGAGCTTGGGCAGGGTGATGGTGAGGACGCCCTTCTTGAAGGATGCCTCGGCCTTTTCGGTATTCACGTCCTTGGGGATCGGCAGCACCCTGGTGAAGGTACCGTAGGAACGCTCCATGCAGTAGGACTCTTTACCCTTCTGCTCGGACTCCTCCTTCTTTTCCCCCTTGATGGTCAGGGAGTCCTTGCTCAGGCTGATATCGATGTCCTTCTCGTCCATGCCGGGCAGCTCGGCGCTCACGGTGATGGACTTCTCATCCTCGGTCATGTTCACCTGCGGGCTGAAAGCGCCCAGAGCCTCCATCTCCTCGGCCCAGGGTCTCAGTCCCGTCCCCTTGAAAAAGTCGTCGAACAGCCTGTTCATCTCCCGCTGGAACACATCCAGGGGATGCGCCTCATAATCACGTGCGGCAGGGAGTTCCCTGCGCGTCCAACGGAACGGTGTCAGGTACTTCATGGTCTTTCCCTCCTTTGTAATTCCTTATCCTGCCTTGATCGGTATGCTCCTGGTCTTGACCGCTTCCGCCTTGGGCAGCACGATGCTGAGCACGCCGTTCTTCATCTTGGCCTCGATCTTGTCCCGCTCGAACGCCTCGTTCAGGGTGAAGGCCCGATGATAGTCGCCGATGCCGTACTCCGTATAGGTCGTGTTGTGTTTCTCGAAACTCACCCCGTCCACCTGTGCCTCGATGGTGAGCACGTCGTTCTCCAGGGTGATGTTCACGCCCTTGTCGTTGGCGCCGGGCATGTCCGCATAGAGGTAGAGGTTGTTGGCGTCCTCTAGGATATCCACCGCTGGTATGAACACCGTGCGGTCCTTGGTCCTCTCGGCCCCTGCGGTCTCAGGGACCTGGGCCTTCTCCACGTTCAGGTTCTTCTTCGTGTCTTCCATGATCGTTCCCTCCTTGTTCAACTGGCCGGCTTTACAGTGATCTTCCTGGGCTTGTCAGCCTCCGCCCGGGGGAGCACGATCTTGAGCACGCCATTCACATAGTCCGCCTGGACCTTGCCGGCATCGACGGCATAGGGAAGCTGCACGGTCCGGAAGAAGTCCCCGGATCCGCGTTCCCTGCGGTGCCAGGTCAAGCCTTCCTTGACCTCATGGGGCTTTCTCGTGCCCTTGATGGTCAGCGTATCGCCGGTCACCGTGAGATCGACGTCCGCCGGATCGATACCCGGGATCTCGGAGGTGATGATGACGTCTTCATCGCCGGAATGGATGTTCAACGGGGGGAAGCTCGCCACGCGGCGGGGTCTCGGCAGGGTGAAGATACTGCTGACCTCACGCTGCATACGATCCATCTCCTTCCATGGATCCCATCTCCAACTCGGTCTTTCTATGGTAATCATATCTATTTCCCTCCTGAAATCAGTTGGATTTCTTTTCCGAATGTTTATTAGGGACAGTTTTTAAGATTTCAAGGGGGGGGAACAGGGGTGAATGATAACAATGACTTACACTTTTATCAGTAATGTCAAAATGTTACATTGTAGGATGGTGTGTATGGCCATATGTGTTCCGGCCTGACGGGTTCGATCAGGCTCGGGAAAAGGCATGCCCCTGCATTTAGTGCTGCGTGATGATTCCCGAGTTTTTGAAAAACACCCTGTACAGCGATTCGTTTTGATGTTACATATCCACGAATCCCGAAAGAAGAGTACCAAAAAGGCTATGGCAGCAAAGGGAAAGATAACCATCGATCAGGGTTTGTGCAAGAGTTGCGAGCTGTGCATTACCGTTTGTCCTGAAAAGGCGATCCGCATAGCAGAAACCTTCAACCACCGCGGGTACCACCCTGCGGAATTCGTGCCCGAGACCTGCAGGGGGTGTGCGCTGTGCGCCATGATGTGTCCCGAGGTCGCCATCGAGGTGGAGCGTGGATAAGCTCGAAAGAACCATGATGAAGGGCACCGAGGCAATCGGCGAGGCGGCCATCCAGGCAGGGTGCAGGTGCTACTTCGGCTACCCCATCACCCCGCAGAACGAGATCCCTGAATACATGTCCAAGCGCATGGACGAGGTGGGCGGCGTCTTTCTCCAGGGTGAGAGCGAGATCGCTTCCATCAACATGGTCCTGGGGGCTGCGGCGGCAGGCGTACGTGCTATGACAAGCTCGTCTTCACCGGGTATCAGCCTCAAACAGGAAGGGCTCTCCTTCCTCGCCTCCCTGGAACTCCCCGCAGTCATCGTGAACATCAACCGCGGCGGTCCCGGTCTCGGCAACATAGCACCCAGCCAGGGCGACTACTACCAGGCCACCCGGGGCGGCGGGCATGGCGACTACCGGATGCCGGTCTATGCCCCTGCAACGGTCCAGGAGCTCTACGACATCACCATGAAGTCCTTCGACATCGCGGACATGTACCGCACGCCGGTCATGATCCTGGGCGACGGCATGATGGGGCAGATCGTGGAACCCGTTGTCATGCACGAAAAAGACAACATCGAGCTCCCCCCCAAGGACTATATCCTTGACGGAGCCGAAGGGAGGCCTTCGCGCATCGTGAAATCCCTGATCCTCGATGTAAGACTCATGGAGGAGCACAACTGGAAGCTCAAGAGGAAATACGACCTCATGAGGAACGAGCTCCCCATGCACGAGGAATTCTTGACCGACGACGCGAAGATGGTCGTGGTGGCTTACGGGACGGCCGCCAGGATCGCCAAGGGTGCGGTGAAACGTGTCAGGAGCAACGGGCTGAAGGTCGGTCTCATCCGTCCCATCACCCTCTGGCCGTTCCCGGACGCTGCCATGGTGAGCATCACCAAGAAGGCAAAGGTCATCTTGGTGTTCGAGATGAGCACCGGCCAGATGATAGACGATGTGCGCCTCGCCACTCAGGGCAAGGTGGATTGCGAATTCTACGGCAGACCGGGCGGTGTGGTCGCGGCCCCCCAGGAGATCGCCAGGATCATCGAACGGCACTGGCTGCAGAAGGAGCTCTCATGAAAAAGGTGTTCACCCGCCCTGAAAGCCTGAAGCGGGCACCGTTCCACTACTGCCCCGGCTGCGGACACTCCATCATCCACCGGCTGGTGGCCGAGCTCATAGACGAGATGGGGCTGCGCGGCAAGGCCATCTGCATACCGCCGGCCGGCTGTGCGGTGCTGGCATACAATTACTTCGATATCGACGTGTGCGAGTCGGCCCACGGCAGGGGCTGCGCCATTGCCACCGGATTCAAGCGGGCTCTGCCCGACCGCTTCGTCTTCACCTACCAGGGCGACGGCGACATGGCCGCCATCGGCACGGCAGAGACCATCCATGCGGCTAACCGGGGGGAGATCATCACCTCCATCTTCGTGAACAACGCGGTCTACGGCATGACCGGCGGCCAGATGGCCCCCACCACCATGCTCGGGCAGAAGACCACCACCTCCCCTTACGGGAGGAGATCCCAGGTGGAAGGATATCCCTTGAGGATCACTGACCTCATCGCCCAGCTCGACGGTGCGGCCTATGTGGTGCGTACGTCCCTGGCTACGCCGGCCAAGGTCATGGCCACCAAGAAGGCCCTGAAGAAGGCCTTCGAGATTCAGCTTCAGGGCCTCGGGTACACCCTGGTGGAGGTCCTGTCTCCCTGCCCCACCAACTGGAAGGTGACCCCGGTGGAGGCCTTCAAATATCTGGAAGAGCGCATGGAGAAAGAATACCCCCTGGGTATTTTCAAGGATACAACGAAGGACTGAGGAACACAGATATGCTTCAGAAGACCATCATGAGCGGCATAGGCGGACAGGGCATCCTGTTCTCCGGCCTGTGCCTCGCATGGACGGCCATGCTCGAGGGCCACGAGGTGACCTATCTCCCGTCCTACGGCGCGGAGATGAGGGGGGGTGTCACCTCATGCACCATCGCCATCTCGGACGAAGAGATCGCATCCCCGGTGGCATCGTCTCCCGATTACCTGGTGATCATGGACAACGAGTCGCTCCTGCGCCTCCAGAATCTGGGCGCCTCCGGCGGGGAGATCTTCATCAACACCAGCATCGTCACCGACCGGCCAGGCCGGGGTGACATCGAGCTCGTGGAGATCCCGGTGACCGAACTCGCACGGGCGACCGTGGGCGAGCAGTACGCCAACATGATCATGCTCGGGGCCTTCGTGAACAGGACCCACCAGGTGAAGTTCTCCTCCATGGTGGACCACATGGACATCATCCTGGGCAAGGGGAAGGCCAAGTTCAAGGGCAAGAACATCGAGGCCCTCCAGATCGGGTATGAATATTTTCTGAAGGAGAAATAGGCCATGCCTGTCAAACAGTTTCGGCTCCAGTCCGCGAACGTATCCGGAAAGCTCTCGTACCTCTCCGACGTCCTGGCAAAGCACGGCGTGAATATCCGGGCTATCTCGGTGGGCCTTGAATCCCAGGATGTATCCTCCATCTGTGTTGTGGTGGACGACCCGAAGAAGGCAAAGAACGCCTTTGCCGCAGAGAATGTCGAGTACCAGGAGGCCGACGTGCTGGCAGTGGAGATGCCCGATCATCCCGGCGGTATGAACGCGGTGCTCAAGCCATTACGCGATGCGAAGCTCAACGTCATTACCATGTACCCATACATCGGCAGGGCCAACAACCCCATCATCATCATGGACGTCGACAACATCAAGGTTGCCACCGACGTGCTCAAACGGAACTGGGTCAAGCTCTGGGACAAGGACCTGTACCGGCTGTAGAAGGGATTGAAGTACCTGTCCTTTCTTATCTTATTGATCCATGCATGTCTTTGAAATCCCCGTGTATGGGCGAAAGATCTACCTACTCAAATCATTCATCACGCGCGTTGTTCTTATGACGCTGGAGATGCGCGAGATGAATGATTTGAGCAGGTCAGGAACGCTTCAACCCATGGCCACGGGATAGTTCCCCTGTCATCTCCCCGGGTCTCGGCTCTGTCTGGCGGATAGCTCTCTCAGGGCAATGCGGCCCACCTTCACAATGGTATCATAGGCGTCCCAGGCGGACATGGCGATGCCGAAACCCGCAGGGAGGAGGCGTGACTTCCTCCTGAAAGGCAGGACACGGCGTATGAAGGCCTTGACCCACCTGTTCACCCCCTTGTTCACATACCTCTGTGGAAGAAGCCTCGTCATGATTCCCTTGACGACCTTTCCCGAGTCGCGCTCCGGTTCGTCCGGCCCGAGTCCATAGGCCCCGCCGATAGAAAGGATGGCGAGTTCTTCCATTTCGCCCCGGTTCCGGGGATCGAGCCCGCGCAGCATGCTCAGGACCAGGATCAAGGTGACACTCTGGTCCAGGGTGAAGAAATCCTCCACGCTGATGAGCACCCAGGATATGAGGGTGCCGATGCCGGGTACGGCCGACGGCAGGTTGATGAAGGCGTTGCGGAGCGCCTGTCCCTGGGCCATGGCCTCGATGAAATTCTGCACAGCGATCTGTTCTCCCGTCGCCTGCGCCTCAGCTCTGACCTGCTCGAAAAGGGACCGTGCCCGTTTTACGTTACCCTGGAGAAGATTCCTGAGGAGGGTGCGAAAACGTTCGCTGATGGCCCCGACGATGTCGGTATCGCCGGAGTTTTTTTCATTCATTCTGGTCACCTGCTGAAAATGGGGCCGTATAAGTCATATACAATATCAACCTGTTATGATATGTAACGGGATATTCTATGGTTTGTAAAGGGGTCATTCTTGACATACTGGCATTTTTCCCATAAATGTTCATTCTCCTTCAGGACAATGAAGCATCACCTCGATGCACGACATATCATACAAGGAGGAATAACTCATGGGTATTAAGTCCATCAAGGACCTGGACCTGAACCAGAAGAGGGTGTTGATCAGGGTCGATTTCAACGTGCCGCTCGACGAGAACGGTTCCATCACTGACGATGCCCGCATCAAGGCAGCCCTGCCGACCGTCCAGCATGCCATAGGCCAGGGGGGGAAGGTCATCCTCATGTCGCACCTCGGCAGGCCCAAGAAGATGGACAAGAAACTGAGTCTCATCCCTGTGGCCAGGCGGCTTTCCGAGCTGCTCGGCACGAGCGTGAACATGGCGCCGGACTGCATCGGCGACAAGGTGAAGGCCATGGTGGATGCGCTGAAGCCCGGCGACGTCCTCCTGCTCGAAAACCTCCGTTTCCACCCTGAAGAGGAGAAGAACAACCCCGATTTCGCAAGGGAACTGGCCTCGCTCGGCGACGTCTATGTGGACGACGCCTTTGCCACGTCCCACCGGGCCCATGCATCCACTGCAGGTCTGTGCGCATACATCAAGGAGTCTGCGGCAGGCTTCCTCCTCATGAAAGAGGTGGAATACATCAACAAGGCGCTGGTGAATCCTGCAAGGCCCTTTGCCGCAGTACTGGGTGGGGCCAAGGTATCGGACAAACTGGAGCTGGTGGAAAACCTCCTGGACAAGGCTGACAAGATCATTATCGGTGGAGGCATGGCCTTCACCTTCGTGAAAGCGCTGGGTCAGGGGATCGGCAAGTCTCTGGTGGAGGAAGACCTCCTCGATACAGCCCGGACCATCATGGAGAAGGCCAAGGCCAAGGGGGTGAAGCTGTATCTCCCCGTGGATTGCGTGTGTGCAGCCGAACCCAAGGAAGGCCAGCAGGTTGTCGTCAAGACCATTCAGGAGATCCCGGCGGACCTCATGGGCCTCGACATCGGCCCGGCCAGCGCGCAGCTCTTCTCCGTGGCGCTGAGCGACTGCGGGACCATCGTCTGGAACGGCCCCATGGGCGTCTTCGAAAAAAAGGACTTCTCTGCGGGGACCATGACGGTGGCCAAGGTTATGGCTTCATCGACGGGCTTGACCATAGTGGGCGGCGGTGATACAGATGCTGCACTTCACGCCAGCGGACTCACGGACAACGTGAGCTTCGTATCCACGGCGGGAGGCGCCTTCCTTGAGATGCTCGGCGGCAGGGTGCTCCCCGGTGTGGCGGTGCTGGAGAAGTAGGGAGAACCATGAGAAAGGCCCTCATCGCAGGCAACTGGAAGATGTTCAAGACCGAGGAGGAAGCGGTCCTCCTCGCCGAGGATCTCGCTCGCCGGGTCGCTGATGTGGAAGATCGCGAGATCCTCATATGCCCTCCCTTCGTCTATATTCATCCCCTCGTCCATACCCTGGTGGGATCGAATGTCCTGGTGGGGGCGCAGAATGTATTCTGGGAAGATCAGGGTGCCTTCACCGGTGAGGTGAGCGCACCCATGATCAGGAGCATCGGGGCCCGTTTCGTCATCATCGGCCATTCCGAGCGCAGGCAGTATTTCGCCGAGACCGATACCACCGTGAACAAGCGGCTTATGGCATGTCTCAAGGCATCGCTGACCCCCATCGTGTGCGTAGGGGAATCCCTTCAGGAGCGTGAGTCGGGCAGAACCCTGGATGTAATAGGTGCCCAGCTCAGGGGGGGGTTGAAGGGTGTCGCGGCACAGGATGCCGCTCGCCTGGTGATCGCATATGAGCCGGTCTGGGCCATTGGAACCGGCAGAACAGCCACCCCCCAGATCGCTCAGGAGGTCCATGCGTTCATCAGGAGTGTGCTGACAGAAATTTCCGGGCAAGCATCGGCAGAGGCCATCCGCATCCTGTACGGCGGCAGTGTAAAGCCGGACAATGTGGACGACCTCATGGCACAGGCGGATATCGACGGCGCCCTCGTGGGAGGAGCAAGCCTGGAAGCGGCATCGTTCGAGAGAATAATTCGATACAGAGGATAAGAATATGTTCTATACCTTGATCTTGGTAGTTCACATCTTTGTATGCATAGGCCTCATCATCGCCGTTCTCCTCCAGGCAGGCAAGGGAGCCGACATCGGTGCTGTCTTCGGCGGGGCTGGCAGTCAGGCCCTGTTCGGGAGTGCGGGTCCGAGGGATTTCATCAATAAGGCAACGATCTACATGGTCGTCGTTTTTATGCTCACATCGCTCACCCTGGGTTACTTCTCCTTCGACAGGCCCAACAAGAGCATCATGTCCTCCACGCCCGCCGCGACCCAGGCGGCCCCGGCAGCACCGACCGGGCAGGCTGCATCCCCGGCCACCGCGACGCCTTCCGTTCCTGCGGCTCCCGTAGCGCCAGCGCCTCCTGCACAGTAATTCCCCCAGGGGGGGGCGACTCGGGAAAACGGATCAGATCGACCTCCCGGGAAAAGAGGAAAGGTGCACCAATGCGGGCGGTCTATTATTCTCAGGAATCGTCCGTCTGATCCAAGGATGCCCCTGTTCTTGGAAGGTGAAGGCTGGAGAGAAACCTTCACCATTTGTTTACTGACTCTCCGTCTGCGCCTCGACAAGGCTTCCGCCGCAATACTTTTCACGGAGACGGGGCTTTTCGATCTTCCCGGTGGGATTGCGTGGCACCTTCTCAAGTATAATTCTGCGCGGACGTTTGTAGCGCGGCAGCGCTGTGCAGAACTGTGCTATTTCGGCTTCAGAACAGGAACTTTCCGGTTTTAACTCGACTATTGCCGCAACGATTTCACCCAGCCGCTGATCGGGGAGGCCTATCACCGCCACGTCCTTGATCGCCTCGTGCGTGCGCAGGAAATCCTCGATCTGCACCGGATAGAGATTCTCTCCCCCGCTTATGATCACGTCTTTTTTACGGTCGACCAGATAGATAAAGCCGTCTTCATCCATTCGTGCCATATCGCCCGTGTACAGCCAACCGTCTTTGAGTATCTCGGCGGTGGCTTCCGGATTGTTGAAATAGCATTTCATCACGCCAGGGCCTTTTACGCAAAGCTCGCCCACCTCGCCCTGTTTCACGGCATGGCCGTTTTCGTCCACGATCTGAAGTTCCCACTTGTACCCGGCTATTCCGATCGCGCCGACTTTATGGATGTTTTCAATGCCGAGGTGGACACAGCCGGGGCCGATGGATTCCGACAGACCATAATTGGTATCGTAATCCTGGTTCGGGAAATATTTTCTCCAGCGTTTAATCAGGCTGGGTGGTACGGGCTGCGCGCCAATGTGCATGAGCCTCCACTGATCGAGCTTGTAATCCTCCAGTTTGATATCTCCACGCTCAATTGCGTCCAGAATGTCCTGGGCCCATGGCACCAGCAGCCAGACGATCGTTATCTGCTCCTCGGACACCGTTTTGATTACCCATTCAGGTTTGACGCCGCGCAGCAGAACGGCCTTGCTGCCGGACAGGAAGCTGCCGAACCAGTGCATCTTCGCACCGGTGTGGTAGAGCGGCGGAATGCAGAGGAAATTGTCCTCGCGCGTCTGCTTGTGATGGTCCATCTCCACCTCGCAGGACACCATCAGGCTGAGGTGCCCGTGGAGAATCGCCTTGGGGAAACCGGTGGTGCCGGATGAGAAATAGATGGCAGCGTCGTCATCATCGGTTAAGGCGATTTCCGGAGCGACTGATGAACAGCACGCGGTGAGCGCATAGTAACTCTCTGCAAACGCGGGGCAGTCCTGCCCCAGAAACAGCCGCATCTTAACGTTCGGGATCTGACCCTGGATCACATCGATCCTGTCCGTAAATTCAGGCCCGAAGATCAGGACATCACATTCAGCCAGATCGAGGCAGTATTTGATCTCATCATCCGTGTAACGATAGTTCAGCGGCACCGCCAAGGCACCGGTTTTGAGGACACCGAAATAGATCGGCAGCCATTCAAGGCAATTCATAAGCAATATCGCAACCTTCTGACCTTTCTGCAAACCTCTTCCCAGTAGAAAGTTGGCAAACCGGTTGGCCTTGTCATCGAACTCACGCCATGTCATCTCCCGCCGGTACTTCTTCTCCGGATTGGGTTCGACAAGCTCGTAATCCTTCCAGCTCGCCTTGACTTCTTTGATCTCAGGATTGATTTCAACCAGGCTGACCTCTTCACCATAGAGGGCGGCGTTGCGTTCAAGAATTTCCGTTATGGGCATTTTCCATTCCTTCTCTGGAGGTTTGTTCATTTCCCCTGATCAATGACCCAAAGGACAGAGATCGCCTTCCTCCTTGACCAGGCCAGTTCTCACATACACATCCTTTCTTTTATCATGACCGTACGTTTCGTGCCATAGTTTAGCTCCTGCATCCCGGCCGATTGAAGATGAAGACATCCGCGAGATGCATGGATCGGGCAGGCCAGGAACGCACTCATCCATCCTCTTCTGAAAACGATGGAAAGTATACGCGGGATTCTCTAACACAAACACCTGGGCAAAAAGAGCACCATCCTTGGTGCAGGTTCCTTAAAGACCGGATCTTCATGCCGCCCGGGAAGACGGCCAGAGGGTCGGGTGCAGGATCAGCCGGCCTTGTTTCCTTTGTTCTTGTCCTCGATGTCGCCCTTGGTTTCCTTGTCGCCCGTGTCGGACACCGAAGCCTTGAAGTTCTTGATCCCCTTGCCCAGGGCGCTTCCCACCTCGGGGAGCTTTCCTGCGCCAAATATTACGAGTACTATCACGAGAATGACGATCAGTTCTGTCATGCCGAGTCCGCCAAACATTTTAACGTCCTCCTTTTGTCGGTAAGGTAAAGCCTTACCACATCGGAATGCTCAAGGCAACCACTGCAGGGCTGGAACCGGGTTCATTCCGGTTGTGCTCGGCATGGGATTCCAGTACATTACCTCCCTATGCCGGAGTTGTTCTCGCACACAGGTGTCTTCATCGATCTGGGTTCCCAAAAAGCCCGCGTGGAGCGGGTCGGCAGGGACATTTCTCTGGCCTGTCTCGGGGGAAGGGGCATGGGCATGCACTTTCTCGGCATGTCTCCAAGGATTGACGCCCTTGACCCTGAAAGCCCCCTCGTCTTTGCAACTGGGCCGCTCACCGGTACGCGGATCCCCTCATCGGGCCGCATGGAGATCTCGGCCTTTTCTCCCCTCACGGATACGGTGTGCAGCTGTTCGGTGGGAGGCGGGCTCGCCCTTCAAATGAAAAAAGCGGGCATAGACATCATCCATGTGAAGGGCAGGGCCTGCCGGCAGTGCATGGTCATGATACGTGACGGCGAAGTAACCTTTGAGGATGCCCCCCCCGAGGAAGACCTCCCCTTGTCCGCATTTTTCGAGAGGCTCAAGCCCCTGGGCGCCTCGGCCGCTGCCGTCGGGAGCGCGGCCTTCAAGGGATGTCGGTATGCATCCATCCTGGTGGACTCCTCCTTTGCTTCAGGCAGGGGCGGTCTGGGCCTTGTCATGGCATCCAAGAATCTCAAGGCCCTTGCGGTCAGGGGGAGCGGCAGCTCCCGCCGGCAGGCATTGGACAGAGAGGCCGAGGAAACTGCCCGCAGAGACATCATCCGACTTTTCGATGCATCACCGTTCATCATGGGCCGCTCAGGCATCAGCGCTTATGGGACGAGCGCGCTGGTGGACCTCATGGCATCGTACCGCATGATGCCCACCGCCAATTTCCGCAGGACGTTTTTCGAAGGATACCGGGCCTTTTCGGGCCCCGTTATCAGGGAACAGTACCGCCCCCGGCCTTCGGCCTGCCCCGGCTGTCCCATCGCCTGCAAGCAGAAGTCCGGCATTGAGATCCCCGAATACGAGACCCTCTCCCACTTCGGGGCCCTCAACGAGAATGACGACCTCGCCGCCATCATCGAGTCCAACCGGCTCTGCAACGAAGCAGGCATTGACACCATCAGTGCGGCTTCAACCATCGCCTGTCTGGCCGAAATACGTCAGGAGCGCTACACGGGTCAGTCTCTGGTGGACAGGGTCCGCTCGATCCTGGGGGACCACCGTGAGGCCGAGCTGCTCAGAATGGGTTCGGCACGGATGGCACGGGAACTGGGAGAACCGGAGAAGGCCATGAGCGTCAAGGGTCTGGAGCTGCCCGCCTACGACCCCCGGGGCGCCTATGGCATGGCCCTCGCCTACGGCACCTCCACCAGGGGAGGATGTCATCTCAGGGCATACCCCATCGCCCACGAAATCCTTCGCAAACCTGTGGCTACCGACCGGTTTTCCTTTGCAGGAAAGGCCCGCATCATAAAGATCGCCGAGGATCTGGGTGTGGTCATCGACTCCATCGGCGCCTGCAAATTCGCCTTCCTAGCCGCCTCGCTGGAAGAATATGCCAGGGGCTTATCCGCGGTAACAGGCCTGCCCTACGGTACCCAGGATCTCATGCGCATCGGCGACGACATCTACGCCATGGAGCGCCACATCAACTCCCAAAGAGGGTTCACCCGGAAAGACGACATGCTGCCGGAGCGCTTCTACAAAGAGCCCGGTTCCTCGGTCCCGGGGATCGACATCCCGCCCATCGACAGGGGGGAGTATGAAGAGGCCCTCGACCGGTATTACCGGGTCCGCGGATGCAACCCGGACGGCACCCTGTCCGACGAACGCAGGAAAGGTCTGGGAACATGCTTCGTCAGATAAACAAATACCTCGGGAAACTGACGGCCCACGGTCTCATTTCAAATCCCGGCGATGCGCAGTTCTACGGCCTGGACGACGAGATCTACTCCAACCGGGACCGGATACCCGAAGTGGTCCGCGCCCTGTTCGACGACCTGAACATCAACAGCCTCCTCATCGCGAGGCCCGAGCCGCTCCGGTGGGCGATCATAGGCGAACTGATCCGCAAACGGCCCGAGACCATTTCACCCTCGGACTCGGAGAGCCTTACGTTCATCCATGACATTCCGGTGATCCGTTCGTTCGATGCAAGGGAGATCGCAGGGGCGCTGAGCCGCCGCAAGGGCTGCATCGTCGAGGGGCTCGGGATCGTGACCGCGGGTTCGGTGGCCCTGGAGCAGGCCTTCATCGTGTTCAGCTCCATCTGTTTCGCCACCTTTGTCAAGTACTTCGCCGACATGCTTTCAGCCATGTCAGGAGCTGAAGGATCGCCTGAACCATCCCCTGAAGAGGTCGCCGCATGCAGGGGCTACCTCTCCCGGATCGCCATGAACCCCATGACACCCCCGCTTCCCGGATCTCTGCCCACGGGTGAGACGGAGATCGTCTCGGCCATGGATGCAGCCGGAAAGACCGTGGTGGCGGCCGGACTGGTGGACTCTTTCTTCGGCAATATCTCCGCAAGGGAAGGAGATCATATCTACATCTCCCAGACAGGGTCGTCCCTGGACGAGCTCGAAGGGCACATCGACCGCACGGCCATGGACGGATCCTCCACCTGCGAGATCACCTCTTCCTCCGAGCTCTGCGCCCATGTGAGGATCTATGAGCTCACGGGCAACCGGATCATCATCCACGGCCATCCGAGGTTCTCGGTGATAATGTCCATGGCGGGCGGACGGCTTGCCTTCGGAGATACGAGACATATCGGGGGAGTTCCCGTCGTGGCGGGGGAGGTGGGTGCCGGAGCAAGAGGGCTCGTGCATACGCTGCCCGAGGCCATAAAGGAACATCAAGCCGCCATCGTATCGGGCCATGGGACCTTTGTCGCATCGGATACCTCCTTCCACGATGCCTTTGTACGACTCGCATCCATTGAGGAGATGTGCTTCCATCTCTGCATAAAGGCCGTGAATCCCTGATCCGTCATGATCCCCCGTATGAACGGGGCCCCGCAACGGGAATGCATGCCTCCTGCCCAGGGCTTCAATGCCATGGGTTGAAGACCCTGTACCGCATCTGCATATTGACATCTCCATGAAAATGCCTGACAAAAAAGACGGTTCAAAGGGGGATGGGCTATGAGGAAGATCCTTGTTCTCTGCATGGGCGCACTTCTCATCGGGACTACGGCATACGCCAAGGATTTTGCCATCATCAAGAATGCCATGTTCGGGGGCCAGAAGATCGAGGTTTACCGGAGCCTCAAGGATGCCTTGGAGAACTACACGGGAGAGGGAAAGATCTATGAGATCATCCTTACACCAGTGCCTCTCAGGCGGGTGGAAAGCAAAAAGAAGATAGAGGTGTCCGAGTTCACCTGGACCGTGGACGACAGGTACGGTAAGACGGAAAAGGCAGAGAGCGGCGAGAAGGCAGGCAAGGCCCAGAAGAACAGCACCCCGAAGAAATAGCATTCACGATGCCTGCTCATCAGGCCTTGGCACGAGCATGCATCGTCACCTGACCGGCGCCGCTCGATGATATATCTCCACGATTCCTTGGCATATTCATGAGCCTCAGGTAAGATTAAGCTCTCAACCCATCCCATGAAAGCGATTGACCGGGGGATGACGTTTGGCTACCCTATGGGGAGAGGAACAACAACCTCGGGCAATGAAAGGAGGACCACCATGGACGAATACGAGGCCCAAGCCAAGAAGGTCATGGTTCAGAAAAAGCACAGCATGCACGAGGAGGCCCTGGCCAAGATTATTCATGATCTCGAGGAAAATCTTGAACATCACGACAAGTACACCGGCCCTGAGAGCATCTTTGCCCTTGTGAAGACCAACACCGCCGCACTCCTGTTCCTCTGCCAGGAACGCAAGCGTGACCGCGACAAGCGCAAAGGAGATTACGCCAAGCCGGGCCAGGATCTGCCGCCATCCGGGAGCGACCTCTACTAGGAGGAGCGATCCCTGTTTCGTGACAGTCCCCTTCGATCCACGTTTTCCTTAGATTCGAGGGGGGCTTTATCCTTCCGATGAAAAATAACCTCTGATATATCAGCCTGTTATCGGCTATTGCCTGCCCACATAGAGGCTATTATATTATAATCATTGGCTTTATCATGAAGTTGCAATTTTCTGCCCGTTGTAGTAGATAACGTGTTCAATGCATTGTATACCTGATATCCACTTCTTCAGGGCATTATGCGGGGAGGCTCCATCCCATGTTCAAAGACAATACTCCGTCTTCAGTGCGGTTCCTTATCTTGATATTCACGATAGTTCTCCTGGGGCTGTTCATCCTGCCCCCGAGCGGTCCCTGCAGCACCGGGACGTCCGCGACACCCACCGTTTCCCACCTGGTGAAGGAACAGCTTCCTCAACCGGCCGAACCTGAAAAGCAGGCCACATCCAGCAGGAAGGTCATCGTCATCCGGCTTGGCGATCATTTCTCCGGTATACTGGAACGATCCGGCCTCTCGAAAAAAGACGCCCTTTTCGTCTCGAAAAAGGCCGACAAGATATTCAAGCTCAACAAGATGAGGCCGGGGAGTGAAGTGGAACTCTATTTCACCCCGGATGGCACCGGCCTGCAGGAAGTGGACTATAAGGTCAACAACAGGAAACGCCTCGTCCTGTACAATGGAAGGGTTCTTGACTGCGCATCGCGTTCCCCGGTCCGTGAAACTTCCACCCTCTCCCGGAAGGCAGGACTTTCAGCTCCCGAAACCCCGGCGAAAAAGTCTGCCGTTCAAGCGTCCATCCGGAAAGGGAGCACCCCCAGGGAGCATGCTCACCCTGAGGTATCGGCCACTCCCCACTCTTCGGCCACCCGGTCAAGCGATACAACCCCATCCGTTCAGAACGAGCCCACGGCCGACCAGGATACCCCCGGCGGCATGAGTCTGGTGGCGTCCTACAATCCAGGGATACCTGAAAGCACCGCTGACCCCTACCAGACGTCATATGGTCTCCTGGCCGACGGGAAGGTTCTCTCTCCGGTCATCGTCCCCTGGGACCCGAAGGCACGGACGGGCGATTTCTCCAAGCAGGGGATAAAGACCTCTCGTCTCTTGGCAAAATCCAAGGCCAAGGTAGCATCACATGGAGACAAGAATCGGAAAAAAACCAGGCTTGCCAAACAAGCAACAAAAAAGAAGAACTGCGACGACGGTTTCCTCAAGGCACCCCTCACCTACCGGTGCATATCCTCAGGATATACCAGCAGCAGGATTCACCCCATCACGAACCTGGCCCAACCCCATTACGGCATCGATTATGCGGCCCCTAAAGGAACCCCGGTACATGCCATAGGTTCGGGCACCGTGATCTACGTCGGATGGGACGGGGGATTCGGCAAGACCATCCGCATCCGGCATAAGAATGGTTATGTATCCCACTACGGCCATCTCTCCCGGTATGCCAAAGGCCTAAGAACCGGCAAGAGGATCAGCCGCGGTGATACCATCGGCTTTGTGGGGATGACCGGGATAGCCACCGGCCCTCATCTGGATTTCCGGGTGACCCACCAGGGCAGCTTTATCAATCCAGCCAGTCTCGAACAGCATTACAGACGGATTTCCTCCCATACCTCCAGCAAGACCCAGGGTTGACAGTGTACTGAAATAGGTCTACCCACCTGTTCATGGAGGCAGGTGGATACCGTTTCGGCTCAGGGATGATGTGCGTGCTGCTCTTCATGCTGGCAGGGTATCCATTCGAACTGCAAGCGGTCGAGCAGGCCGGTCATACCCCTGCACAAAGGCACAGGCTGATCGCCGTGGGGGACATCATGCTCTCCGGCAGCGCCGCTGCCGTATTCAAGGTCAAGGGGTACAGCCATGCCTTCAGGGACAGATCCCTAGCGAAAATCACCTCCCGGGCCGATGCGTCGTTCGGCAATCTTGAATACCCCATCACCCGTTCGGGATTCCCCTTCCAGGACAAGAAATACACCTTCCGGGGGCCTGCTGAGTCTCTCAATGCCATCAAGGCAGCTGGGTTCGACCTCCTCTCCCTGGCGAACAACCACATCATGGACTATGGCTTGCAGGGGCTGACGGATACTATCAGGCAGTGCAAGAGGAACAAACTCGTCTGTGCGGGAGCGGGGACAGACCTGGCCTCGGCAAGCAGCCCCGGCATCCTTGCCAGACGAGGGATCAGATACGGCCTTCTTGCATATTCCATGACCTTCCCCGAGGAATTCTGGGCGACGCAGGACAGGCCGGGCACGGCCCACCCCGACTGGGCCCAGGTGGGTAACGATATCAGAGATCTCAGGCTCAAGGTGGACATCCTGGTGGTGAGCTTCCACTGGGGGGAGGAATTGCGGATCGAGCCCAAGAAATACCAGGTCGACTATGCGCACTACGCCATAGCCTCAGGGGCGGATATGGTCGTCGGCCACCACCCCCATGTTCCCCAGCCTGTCGAGATCTATGAGGGCAAGCCCATTTTCTACAGCCTGGGTAATTATGCCTTCGGCAGTTTCAGCAAGAATACGACCTTCGGCATTACCGCCGAAATCCGTTTCCTGGGGACAACCCCCGAGCAGATAATCCTCTACCCCTTGGACGTGCACCGCCAGGAAGGATTCTTCAGCCCCAGGCTTGCCCGTGGACGGTCGGCTGACGGCATCGTCGCCCATCTTCAAAAAATATCGGAATCCTTCGGCACGGTGATCGAAAACAGGGACGGTGTGGGGAAGATACAGCTTCCTCCGCCCAAAGCCCCGGTAACGGCAGGACCGGATACAGCAGGAAAGAGAGCGCCCCACCCCGAACTATGTATCCGCTGATCAGCCCCGGAGCGTTTCGCGTCACTTCAGGAGGTTCCATGCTCCCGATACCTTCATGACCGTCCTTTCTCAGGCTGATCCTTGGTGGTCAAGGCGGGCTGATTCATGAAACCGTACAGGAATCTCCGATAAGTTCACCATTGAGATGTTCGGCCATACGGCTCCTCCGGACGGGACAGGGGTGGCGAGATTGATGGTGTTTCCATCTCCTGGACATTACTGTTGTTTATGCGTATCATGCCCCCGGGGAACGAGGGATCGTGGCCGGCGGGAACTGATGGAGAGGAGGTAGTTCATGAGCGACTTTTTTCAAAGCGGCCGGATCGCAACCCTGCACCAGATCAGTTCGGTGAGGCTGGACAGGCTTGAGGACGAACTCCGCCACTATACCCGCTTCAAGCCCGTCTCCCTGATCCTTCCCTGCCAGTACTCCGAGATCACCGGCAAAGCCCTGCCAAGGATCGTGGAGCACCTCAAAGGAGCCGATTATCTCCACCGTATCGTGGTCACCTTGGATGGGGCAGGCAGGGACGGGTACCTGAAGACAAAGGACTTCTTTTCCTCACTGCCCCAGGAAACCGTCATCATCTGGAACAACGCCCCTTCCATGGAGTCGTTCTACTCGCGACTGTGGACCGAGGGTCTGGTGGACACGGCCAGTGGCAAGGGCAGGAGCCTGTGGATGGCCGCTGGCTATCTCCTGGCCCGCCGGGACACGGATGTGATCGCTGTCCATGATTCCGACATCCTCACCTATGAGCGATCGCTGCTGGCGAGACTTATCTATCCCCTCGTGCATCCGAGCATGGAATACGAATTCGCCAAGGGCTACTACGCCCGGGTCACCAACCGCCTGCACGGCAGGGTCATGCGGCTGTTCGTGATACCCCTCGTCAGGGCACTCAAGACCACCATAGGGATCCTGCCCTACCTGGAGTACCTTGACTCTTTCCGCTATCCCATATCCGGTGAGTTTGCCAGCTGCGCCGAGCTCATGCGCGTAAGCAGGGTGCCCGCAACCTGGGGCCTGGAAATCGGCATGCTGGAGGAGGTGTACCGGAACTGTGCCCAACGGCGCATCTGTCAGGTGGATCTGTCCATCGAATATGAGCACCTGCACCTGGAGCTTTCTGACAAGGACCCTTCCAAGGGCCTCCACAAGATGTGCATCGATATCGCCTGCACCCTGTTCCAGGCCCTTGCGGCAGAGGGAATCACCTTCTCGGAGGCCACGTTCAGATCGTTGAAGGTTGCCTACCAGCTCATCGCCCAGGACATGATCAGGTTCTACGAGGACGATGCGGCCATCAACGGACTCCTCTTCGACCGCCACTCCGAGGAGATCGCGGTGGAAACCTTCACCAAGGGTCTCGACATCGCTGTCATGGAGTTCCTCGAAGACCCCTTGGTGGTCCACTTCATTCCGAGCTGGTCCCGTGCAAGCTCCGCCCTGCCGGGCATCACCTCCGAGCTCGTGGACATCGTGGAGAGCAGGGAGATGTGAACGGGCTGTAATTGCCAAGGGGCACCCGGACTCTCCATTTCAGGCAGGCTGAGACGAACCGAATATCCACCCATGGTATCCCTTTGGATGAATACAGTGGATAGACCGGAATCAAACCTCGTCCGGGCTCAGGAAAAGGACAATGCCCGTCCCCCTTGCAGATCCGCATGTAACCCCCCTATCCTGATCTCTTGACCTGCCCGGCACAGCTGTATATGGTACTCACGGAATCCATGATGAAATGGGGTTGTTCTTGTCGATCAAGACGGATGTAATTATCATCGGAGGGGGTGCCACCGGGTGCGGGATAGCCCGTGACCTAGCGCTTCGGGGGGTGCCTCACCAGCTGGTCGAACGGGGGGACTTCGCCTCCGGAGCAACGGGTGCATGCCACGGGCTTCTGCACAGCGGGGGCCGTTACGCGGTGAAGGATCCTGATGCGGCCCGGGAGTGCATCATTGAAAACGCCATTCTCCGCAGGATTGCCAGGAAGTGTGTCGAACCGACGGGGGGCCTGTTCGTGCGCCTGCCCGGGGACTCCAAGCGATATCGGGACGAGTTCATGGCGAGCTGCAGCGCAGCGGGCATCGAAACCTCCGTACTCTCCCCGTCCAAGGCCCTGGACCTCGTACCGAGCCTGAATCCGACACTGGAAGAGGCCATCAGCGTTCCCGACTGCTCCATCGATCCGTTCCGGTTGTGCATGCTCAACGCCTACACCTCCCGCCACCGGGGGGGCGGCATCCTCACCCACCACGAGGTCGTCGAGATCATCCAGGAGAAGGGGCGGTGCGTCGGCATCAAAGCCCGGGAACGCCTCACGTCCCAGATCAAGGAGATCAGGGGGCGGGTCATCATCAATGCCACCGGCGCCTGGGGCGACAAGGTCGCCCGCCTGGCAGGGACATCGGTCCCCATGTCCCTGTCCAAGGGCAGCCTCATCATCACGAACCACCGGCTCACCAACATGGTCATAAACAGACTCAGGCCTCCCTCGGACGGCGACATCATCGTGCCCAACGAGGCCGTGTGCCTCGCAGGCACCACGTCCATCCCGGTTCCCGACCCGAATGCCCTGGAGATCGACCCGGCCGAGGTCGACATCGTGGCTACCCAGGCCGAGCAGATGATCCCCGCCTTCGGGACCACCCGGCTCATCAGGGCGTATACCGGCGTGAGGCCCCTACTCAAGCCTGCGTCCCCATCCGGTGACGGGAGATCCATCTCCCGGGGATTCCAGGTCATCGACCATGGAAACGGCATGTTCAGCATCCTGGGCGGCAAGCTCACTACCTACCGGCTCATGGCGGAGAAGATGGTGGACGTGGTCATGGCACACTTCGGCATCAAGGCCGCCTGCAGGACAGCGGAACTTCCCCTGGAGGGGCAGGACGAGCTGAGCGGCTACCCCCTCTCGAAGAGGCTCTCCTCCATGGACGACATCGTGTGCGAGTGCGAGCTCGTCGCGCGGCACACCGTGGAACATGCCATCAACACCATGGGAACACAGTACGTGGGCGACATACAGCACCGCACACGGCTCGGCATGGGACCATGCCAGGGCGGCTTCTGCACCTACCGGGCATTGGGCATCATGCAGGATCTCGGCAGGGTCAGCCCCGAGGTGTCCATCACCATCCTCAAAGAATTCCTCCAGAGGCGCTTCAAGGGGATCAGACCGGCGCTGTGGGGCGACCAGCTCAGGGAGGAACAGCTCATCGAGAGTATCTACCTCGGCATACTCAACATGGGGAGCAGGCCGTGAGCGAATCCCTGTACGACGTGGTCATCATCGGCGGAGGGATGTCCGGACTGATGGCGGGTATCTACCTGGCAGGCAAGGGTTTCAAGACTGCGATCATATCCCGCGGTGACCCGGTGTGCTGTCTTTCCACGGGCTGTATTGACCTGCTCGATGCCGGGGTTCGGCCTCTGGAGGCAATCGGAGATCTTCCGGACGGGCACCCCTATCGCCTTGTGGGGAAAAAAGGCATCGATGCGGCGCTGAAGGTATTTCGAGACATCATGGCCTTCTGTCCGATCCCCTATGTAGGCTCCGCCAGGCACAACCGCGAGATCCTGACCCCCATCGGGACCTTCAAGACCACCTGCCTCGTGCCCAGGACCATGGAGGCTTCCCAGGGCTGCAGGGATGAATACCTCCATGTGATCTCCTTTGCAGGAATCCGGGACTTCTATCCATCCTACATCACCTCCAAGCTGCCCAATACCGGCTTCTCGCTCTATGATGCAGGGGTATCCTCGACCCTGGCCATCGCCACCCGGTTCGAGGAGGCGGGATTTGTCGATGAGTTCTGCACCTGGCTCTCAAGTCTCGAGATCCCCCCGGGCAGGGTTGCCCTGCCGGCGGTGCTGGGGCTGGTGAACCCCATGGCCGTTATGGAGGAGATCTCTGGCCGCATCGGTCGGGACGTCTTCGAGATACCCACCCTGCCGCCGTCCATACCGGGACTGCGACTCTTCAGGACATTGAAGAAATCCTTCCAGGACCGGGGAGGGGATGTCTTCTGGGGGAAACCCATCTCCAGCGTGGAAACCCGGGGAAACGTGGTGGAGGCGGTGACGCTGGCCGCCTCCGGCAGACCATCACGTGTCCAGGGTCGGGCGTTCATCCTCGCCACGGGGTCGTTCGTGAGCGGTGGTCTCTATGCGGCACGGGATGCAGTCAGCGAGACCGTGTTCGGCCTGCCCGTGGAGGTTCCGGGGGCACGGAAGGACTGGTTCCTCAACGACTTCTTCACCCACGGGCATCCCATCGAGGGCTCGGGCATCGAGGTGGATGCATCGTTCAGACCACGTCGGAGCGAATTGGAGAACCTTTTCGTATGCGGAAGCATCCTGGCAGGAAGCGAGATCATGAAGCACCACTGCGGCCATGGATTGGCGCTGGCGACCGGGCTTAAGGCCGCGATATCCTGCGAGAGGGCACTCCCATGACCTTTGAGCACTGCATGCGCTGCACCCTCTGTGTGGAGAACTGTCCCATCTACAAGGTGGAGCCGAGGTTTCCCGGACCCAAGCAGTCGGGGCCCGATGCCCAGCGCTTCCGCCTCGATGGAGAGAAATCGGTGGACGAGTGGGTCAAGTACTGCTGCCAGTGCCGGAGGTGCCAGGTGTCCTGCCCGTATGGGGTTGACGTGGCGGAGATTATCCTGAAGGCACAGCTCAAATACGGCAGCGAACACCTGAGCCCGGCCACCGCCCACCTGTTCGCCAATGCCTATCACTTCAACAAGCTGGGCTCAACGTTGGCGCCCCTGGCCAACAAGGCCAAGGCATGGCCGGTCACCAAGGGTGTGCTGAACCTGTTCGGGGTATCGCGGGAGCTCGATCTTCCCGAATTCCGCTTCGTCAACATGGAACGCGGAAGAAGGAGGAAGGGCAAGGGCAGGAAGGTGGTCTTCTTCCACGGCTGCCATCTTGGATTCAATCGTCCCGATATCGGAAGAAAGGTCAGAGACCTGCTGGTCTCCATGGGGTGCAGAGTGGTTATCCCGACGCAGACATGCTGCGGGCTCCCGGCACTGGGCAACGGGGACCTGGACATAGCGAAGAGGTTCGCACAGAAAAATGCGGCCGTGCTCACGAAATACATCAACCGTGGGTTCGACGTCGTCTATGCATGCACCTCCTGCGGACTCACCCTCATGCAGGACTATGCGGGGATCCTTGACGTCCCCGGCGGCAGAAAGATCGCGGAGAACACCTACAACGTCTATGAGTACCTGCTCCCCCAGATGCACCTTGAGACCCAAGGGGGTATGCTGGGAAGGCTTGAATCGAAGATCGCCTACCACATCCCCTGCCATCTCCGGGCCCTGGGCATCGGCTATCCGGCCGCGAAGATCTTCGAGATGATCGAGGGGCTTACCTGCCACGTGCTGGATGACAACTGCTGCGGTCTGGCAGGTACTTACGGGTTCAAGAAGCGATACCAGGATGCATCACGGAGACTCGGCGTGATCGCTGCAGCCCCTCTCCGTGACCTCGGCGCAGATGCAGTCGTGTCGGACTGCGGGGCATGCCGGATGCAGCTGGAGCACTTCTCGGGCCTCCCTGCACTTGACCCGGTGGAGATCATCATCGAGGCCATCACCCAGAAGGATTTCGGCAGGGACGTCCCTGCCAAGGGTTGGAAAAGACTTCTCAACTACGTGACATAAAAAGGAGAATTTCATGAAGAAGCTTGCTGTCATCCTGGCTCTGTGCCTTGCCATTGTCTCCCTTCCCCACGATTCCCGGGCCGCATCATCCTCTCTGGAGGTGGTGCTGATCGATTCCCTGTGGGGTGCAGGCATCGGGGCGTTGGCGGGGGCCGCAACCCTTGCCTTCATGGACCATCCCAGCGATCACTACGAACGCATCTACCAGGGGGGGGCCATCGGCCTGTTCATCGGAATGGGCTTCGGCGTCTACGAGCTGTCGCCCATGTTCTACTCATACACCACCCCATCAGGGAAGAAGGAATCCGTCTACGGACTGACCTTGAACATACCCCTGAAATAGGAATCAATGTCCTCCCCCCCTCCGGAGATCCCGGCGGGGGATTCAGAGACAAGTGAAGGAGGGCTTTATGAATAGACCTCTTATCGTCCTTGCCCTCATATGCAGCCTGACGGCAGGCCCCATGGTCGCTCGTGCCGCAGATACCGGCCCCCTGTTCACCACGCCGCTTTTGGGGATAAGCATGGGTTCCATGGCAGGGTTTCTTGCCAGCCTCGCCACGAATGAACCCCAGGATCATACCAGTTACGTGGGAATCGGTGCAGGCATCGGTCTCATCGCTGGGCTTGTCCTGGCCATCAGCGGGATGGAAGACACCTCGGCGGCCTTCTACCGGATGGATTCGGGCGGAGAGAACCTTTATGGATTCAGCATCCTGATCCCATTGAAATGAATAACTCTTGAAGGATCTCTTCTCCCTTTTCCCTATACCCCGAGTCCCTTCTCCAGCACGATGGTCCTGGTGAGGGCCTGGTTCTCGGCGTGGTGTTTGAGCGCCAGGTCGATGAGCCTGCCGATGAGCTCGACATAAGGAATACCCGTGGCCTCCCAGAGCTTGGGATACATGGAGATGCCCGTGAACCCAGGGATGGGGTTGATCTCGTTGAGATAGAAGGTGTCCGGCGACACCAGAAAGTCGATGCGGGCCATACCGGACCCGCCTATGGCGACAAAGGCATCCACGGCGGCGAACTGTATATCATCGCTCATGGCCTTGCTGATCTTCGCCGGTATGATCAGCTCGCTGGCATTGTCAATGTACTTGGCGTCGAAGTCGTAGAATTCGCCGCTGGGGATGACCTGGCCCGGAACGGATGCCTTGGGTTCGTTGTTGCCCAGGACCGCCACCTCCACTTCCAGGGCATTCTCCACGGACTGCTCCACAACGGCCTTTGTGGAGAAACCCAGGGCATAGTCCAATCCCCTGACCGCAGCGTCCATGTCCATGGCCTTGGTCACGCCGATGCTGGACCCCATGGTGGCGGGCTTGATGAACAGGGGGAAGCTCAGGGTGTCTTCGATCTCCCTGAGGACCTCGTCACGATCGGTGTCCCACATCCACCTGGTCACGCAGGTCCCCTTCACCACCGGAATGCCGCGCTGGGCCAGTACCCGCTTGGTTATATCCTTGTCCATGGCTATGGCCGAGGACATGGTGTCACACCCCACGTAGGCGATCCCGGCGAGTTCGAAGAGCCCCTGGATGGTGCCGTCCTCCCCCCGGGGTCCATGGAGAACGGGGAAGATGACATCCACCGTGGTCAGGCGGCCGGATTCCAGGTGGAGGAAGCCTCTCTTCTGAGGGTCCGTGGAGAGGATGACCGGTTCGACCCTCTCTCTCCCGCCGCCCCGCAGTGCCTCGAACGCCCCCTGCCCCAGGAGCCATCTGCCATTCTTATCGATGCCCACATAGACCGGATCGAACCGCTGAGTGTCCATGCTCTGCGCTATGGATGAAGCGGAAACGACGGAGACGTCGTGCTCAGTGGAAACACCTCCGAAGATAACGGCAACCCTGGTCTTATGCGAACTCATCGGTATCGACCTCTTTATGCACCGTACTTGGACAGCTTGTCCGCATGGGCCATGGCGAGCGGCATGAGGTCCACGTGCCTGATGTGGCCCAGCCCGCCTGCCATGCATGCCCGCTCGCCAAATTCCACCACGGCGTCCGTGCGGATATTGTCCGCATGAAAGAGCACGGGCAGCTCGTGCCAGGAATGCGACTTCTGGACCGAGGGCGTGGAGTGATCGCCGGTGATGAGGAGTACGTTGGGCTTTAAGGCCATGATCTCCGGAATGATGGCATCAGTCTCCTCGATGACCTTCACCTTGGCGTCGAAGTTTCCGTCCTCCCCTGCCGAGTCGGTCTTCTTCACATGGAAGAAGAAGAAATCGTACGTGTCCCAGACATTTTTAAGCGTCTTGATCTCACTCGCAGTGGTGTCACCCGCATCGAGCACGTCCATGCCCACCAGACGGGCAAGCCCCTTGTACATGGGATACGTGGCGATGGCGCAGGCCTTGAGACCATAGACCTCTTTGTAGGACGGGAGGCCCGGGTCCTTGGCGATACCGCGCAGCGTGCAGCCGTTGGCGGGTCTCTCGTCCTTGAGCACATCGAATGCCTTGGCGATCCAGGCGTTCAGGAGATCGGCGCTCTTCCGAGCTCCTGCATTGATGGGCTCCACCTTCAAGGGCTTGAGTCCGGTCTTCTGGGGGTCTGTTTCACTGAGGCCCTCCTCAAGACCGTCCCCTTCGAGGATGAGGGCGAAACGGTAGTCCTTGACGGGCTCCACGGTGATGCCGACTCCGTCCAGGGTGATGCCCTTGAGCTTGTTGACCAGTTCGGCACACTTCTCGGTGGGGATCCTACCCGCCCTGCGGTCGGTGATCACCCCGCTCTCCGGGTCAACGGTGCAAAAATTGCCTCGAGCTGCTAGGCACCTGGGCGTGAGCGAGAGCCCTATGCCGAGCGCCTCGAGCACTCCCCTGCCGATGGCATACTCCAGCGGATCATAGCCGAAGAGCCCCAGGTGCCCAGGCCCGCTGCCCGGGGTGATGCCCGGTGCTATGGGGGTGGACAGCCCGCAGATGGAATCCCTGCAGAGCCTGTCCATGTTCGGCGTGCGCGCAGCCTCCAGCTCGGTCTTGCCTGCCGGACCGGGGAGCCCGCCGAGACCGTCGAGAACGAGCATGATGATCTTCTTGTCGGATGATGTACGGAGCTCTTTCATCAGGTCTATCTGTTTCATGCATCACTCCTTGGCGTGGGGAAGATTCGGCACCGAAAGAGGCGCGTGTCGTTCAGGAATGTTCTACCATCTTCGAAGAAAAATTCAAGGATGTTCCAACAGGGGGGATCTCCAGGCGGTCTTGATGTATTGCGGAAACGATTTGACCTGCGTCTTCAGATCAAATAACCAGGAGAGGAAGGGGAACTTGATCGGAACAGGCAGTCTAAAACACTCATCGTGCAGCTTCTCGTATCACTTCTTAGAGCACTTCTTCGATCGCTAGGTCTCGTCTCACCCCGTCGGGACCAATCCCCCGCATCCACGTTGTGTCCTCTTGAAACCGAACAGTTCCTTGATGAAAATTGGGAACCGTTCGGTTTCAAGAGGCTCATTGTCTCTCCCCCCTCAGCTTATGCCATCCTCGAAGGCCTTCCGGATGCTCGTCGCCGCCCCCTCCATGGTCTTTTCCCGGCCCACACTCTTGGCTAAGTGGTGGCCGAAGGTGAGGTTCTGTGACAGCCAGGCCATAGCTGTCTTGAATCGCTTGAGGGCCACATCGGGGGGAAAGTGGATGCCCAGGAGCCTGAGCAGGTCCAGCATCACGTCCATGAGGGGAGGCGGTGGCGGAACCTCGGTACCGGCAAAGAGCGCCTTGATGTCCCTGAAGATCCACGGCTGGATGACGGCCTGCCTGCCCACCATGATCCCGTCGCAGCCGGTCGCGGAGAACATGTTCAGGGCGTCTTCGGCCGACTTGATATCGCCGTTTCCCACCACAGGCACCTTCACGTGGTCCTTCAGCGCGGCGATGTACTCCCATCTCGCTTTCCTGGCCATTCCGTCATCCACGGTGCGGGCATGGAGCACGATGAAATCGACGCCGCAATCCTCCAGCATGGATGCGAAGTCTCGCAGGGCCTGCACATCCGGGGTGTAGCCGATGCGCATCTTGACTGACAACGGCCGGTGTACCGCCTCCCTCACAGCGGTCACCACCTCCCGGGCCCTGGCGGCATCCCTCAGGAGCCCGGCCCCCCATCCGTGACAGGTGACCTTCTTGAGCCAGCACCCCATGTTCACGTCGATGCCGAATGGACCGATGCCGTCGAGCCTGGCCGCAGACTCCTGCATCTTGACAGGGTCGTTACCGCAGATCTGGAAGATGAGGTCGTCCAGTCCGGTCCACTTGAGGTAGAGCGAGGTGCCTGGTTTTTCCACCGGGACGATGCGGGCGTTGAGCATCTCGGAGTAGAGGAAGTCGCATCCGGGAAAGGAACGCACCAGTTCCTGAAAGGCCACATGGCTCAAGTCCACCATGGGAGCCATGAAGAGGGCATTCTCGGGGAACAGGGGCATCGAGTGAACTATGCCTTGGTATCCCTCAATACCACCAGCGCGTCCACAGCGACGGGCATATCTTCGTGGATGATCATGGGGTTGATGTCGATCTCCGCCACGGCCTCCACCTCGAGCCCGATCCTGCCGAGGTTGACCAGGGCTTTGGCGAGGACCTCCCGGTTCACGGCGGGCTTGCCGCGGAACTGGTCCAGGAGCTTCTTCGCCTTGATCTCGTCCATCATCTCAAAGGCGTCCCGCATCTCCAGGGGCGCGACCCTGAAGGTGACGTCCTTGAGGACCTCGGTGAAGATGCCTCCCAGGCCGAACATGACACAGGGGCCGAACTGGGGGTCGCGGATGAGGCCGGCCACGAGCTCCCGCTCCCCTTTGACCATCTGCTGGACGAGGATGCCGTCGAGCTGGCCCTTACCTCTTTCCTCCAGGGCCTTGTATGCCTTCTCCAGAGCCTCGTCGCTGTCGATGCCGAGTTCAATGAGTCTGTGCTCGGTCTTGTGGGTGAGTGTCCGGGAAGATCCCTTGAGCACCACCGGGTAGCCTATCTGATGGGCGAATGTTAGTGCTTCCTTGATGCTGGTTGCAACAAACTCCTTGGTCACCGGGATGGCATAGGCATCCAGGAGCTGTTTTGATTCGTATTCGTTGAGCGCCTTGTCGCCTCTTTTCAGAGCCTCTTCAATGATCTTCATACGATCTCCCTCGCCAGACTGTCTTAACGTACGTATTACTAACAGAAAATACAAATCATGTGAATGGTTATCTGAGAACCCCTGGAAGGTCCTGATACTCCCATGACTCCTCCAGGCATGAGCTCATGGATGTTCGGCACCGAGGGTGTCGTCGCTGCCGCTCCATTGGATTCATGTTTTTTCTGGTGTATAGTGGCCATGAGGTGCCATGAAGCTGGTCATCACCGAAATCTTCCACTCACTCCAGGGCGAAGGCCCCCTCATGGGCACCCCCTCGGTGTTCATCCGACTGGGGGGGTGCATCGAGCCCTTGTGCCCGTGGTGCGACACCCAATACGCGTGGCACGAGTTCAGCGAGATGGACACGGACGATGTCCTACTGGAGGTGGGGCGGTACGGGTGCAGGGATGTGGTCATCACCGGGGGAGAGCCTTTCCTGCAGTGGGAGACCGGGCTGAAAGACCTGCTCGGCAGGCTCGTGGAGCAGGGGTACCGTATCCTCTGCGAGACGAGTGGAAAGGCCGGGATCCCGGACCTGCTCGGGGCAACCGTCGTCTTGAGCCCAAAGCATATAGGCGGCATATGGCATGTGCCGCCGGAGAGCCTGCCCAAAGCGGACTGCTTCAAGTTCGTTGCCGATGATGCGGCTTCCATGGAGGAGATCCGCGGGTTCGTTGACGGTCACGCCATACCGGCTGAAAAGGTCTTTATCATGCCCATGGGCGTCACCAGAGATGAACAGCTGAAGAGGATGGGGGCGGTATTCTTATTCTGCAAGACGCACGGCTACCGGATGACGCCGAGGCTTC
Organism: Thermodesulfobacteriota bacterium; assembly: GCA_036834365.1. Lineage (GTDB taxonomy): Bacteria > Desulfobacterota > Desulfomonilia > UBA1062 > UBA1062 > MWEI01. The sequence goes on from DAITOA010000005.1 coordinate 103,007, forward strand.
ACGTCCTCATCTTCGACGACAGGAGGGGTGTATGAAGGAAGATACGGTTATCCTGCTTTCAGGCGGCATGGACTCCGGTGTGCTCCTGGCGTGGGCACAGAGCAGATATACGACAATCCATGCATTGTGCTTCGATTACGGGTCCAAACACGCCCACAAAGAGACTTACATGGCCCGCAGGCTGGCACAGGAATACGGTGCGGCCTTTACCGAGGTGGAGCTTCCCTTCATCAACACCCTCTTCTCATCGAGCCTCCTGCAGTCCGGCGAAGAGATCCCGGACGGCCCCTACCGAACGGACTCAATCTCATCCACCGTGGTTCCCTTCAGGAATGGTATCATGCTCGCCGTCGCAACAGGGTATGCGGAGACGCACCGGATAGGCACCGTGCTCATCGCCTCACACGCCGGGGATCATCCCGTCTACCCCGACTGCACGAAGGAGTTTTCCGAGGCTATGTCCCAGGCCGCCACCTTCGGGACCTTCACCGGCGTGAAGATCGAAGCACCCTTTTCGAGGCTCGACAAACGCGGGATTGCACGGATCGGCAGGGACCTGGGTTTCGATTTCACCATGACCTGGTCGTGCTATAAGGGACAGGACCTCCACTGCGGTACATGTGCCACCTGCCTGGAACGGAAATACGCCCTGGAGCATGACACGGGCCTGGACCCCACGAGGTATCTCTCATGACCAAGCCACCCCTGGGAAGGAAGGTACAGCCGCCGAGGAAGTACGATCCCTCGGTGCTCTTTCCCATCGAACGGAAACCATGCACAGTCCCTGTGCACGGCTACGATCTCTGGCGCTGCTACGAACTCTCCTGGTTGAATGGAAGGGGGAAACCCGAGGCGGGCATCCTGGAACTCGTCTATCCGGTCCAGAGCGCGTACATCGTGGAGTCCAAGTCGCTCAAGCTGTATCTTGGGGGCATCTCATACGAGCGGTTCACTTCCGGGGAATCTCTGGTAAAGACGATCCAGACAGACCTGAAGGGCATCCTGAACCCCGAGTGGATCCTGGTGAGGATCATCGGTCCCCGGGATTTTCCCGAGATAGCACCCCTTCAGAACGAAAGGGGAATCAGTCTGGACGACCTGGATATTGCAGTCGACGTCTATACGAGAGACCCGAGGTTGATATCGTGCAGGCAGGAATATGTTGAAGAGGTGCTCTCGTCGAACCTGCTGAAAACCCTCTGCCCCATCACGGGACAGCCGGATTGGGCGACCGTGGTGATAGGGTATCGCGGAAGGGCTCTCGATCTTCCTTCACTGCTCAGATACATCTGTTCCTACCGCGACCATCACGGATTCGCAGAAGAGGTGTGCGAGACCATCTATGCGGATCTCTCAGAGAGATGCGCACCGGAAACGCTCCATGTGACATGCTTCTACACGCGCAGGGGGGGGATAGACATTACGGCGCATCGGTGTTCCGATCCGGTGGGACCGGAAGGGCTCGAGCGGATACGGCTCATCCGCCAGTGATGAGTCGCGGCCGGGGGTCATGTTGCTGCCCCCGGTCTTGACAAGGAGGAATGGGGTAAAAGAGTAACGCGGTGCGTCCTAGTCCGTCCAGACTGTAACTGTTCCCTTGATCTCTGCATGCAATCCGTATATGGCGAGACTGCCGAGCTCAGGCCCGGTGGTATCGTTCCCAACGCGAATGGCTCCGATGGTGAACTGATCAATGTCGATGGTCATATCGATGACATTGGTTCCGAGCCCCATTGACCCGAGGCCCATGAGTCCAAATCCCATCATGCCGAAGCCGGGCAGGGCCATCTGACTGATCAGGTTTGCGTCCACGGTGGAGGAATTATTCGAGTCTATGGACCCGATGAGGGTGACGTCGCTGTAGTTCAGTAGACCACCCATACCCGACATGTTGTCCCAATGCTGATTGAAGTCGATCCCTGCCTGGCCGATGACCTCGCTGAGCTGGTCGTCGGACAGGGGCACCATCTGTGCCGATGCGGCATGGGGGAGCATGAGCATCCCTACCATACAGAGAGCAGCACATAAGCTCTTTATCTTCATGGAAAAAACTCCTTTCTGATGAGGTTCTCCAGGCAACCCGGCTGTCCGCTCCCGCGGACCCGTGGCTTTCCGGCCCAGGGTTACCCCTGGTGTGGCAGTGAGTGACTGTTCTGCAGAATCCTTCTCAGGCGACCCGGCTGTCCGAGCACTCTCTTCGGACCCGTGGCTTTCCGGCCCAGGGTTACCCCTGGTGTGGCAGTGAAGGAGGCGACCCGGCTGTCCGCATGGTTGATCAGTGCGGACCCGTGGCTTTCCGTCCCACAGTTACCTGTGGTTTGGCGTGGAAAGGGGCTTACCTCTGATATTTCTCTGTTCATGAAAATCCTGCAAAAGCCCCTTTCTTTATTTCTTCTCCGGTGCTGAACGCTGCTCCTGTTACTCTTTTACCCATGTGTGGTCTCTGCAGCCAAAGAGCACACATGGCACATCCTGCGAATTGTCAAAGAACGTCTCGGGCGTTACCGCCCTGTCCTACTCTATCCTATCGATCGGAACGCGGAAAACATGAGTGTACTTCAGACAGGATCATCCGGTGAGAACCCTCTCGCGTTGGGGCCAGGAAATACAGTCTATGAGCCGTTCCCACATCTTCATGCCATGACACGGCACTATGCTCACCCGGTTACAAATATGAAATTATCGCTCAGTCTCTCCCGTGCTCATCCAGATACAGGCCCTTCCATGAGGCGGGCAACCCTTTCCGCCTGTACCGCATTGCCCATCTCCTCCCAGTATCTTCTCGAGGCGGCATAGCATACGGCAGCCTTCCGGGGGCTTCCTGATGAAAGGAAGCAGGTACCCCACGAGGAAAGAATCCAGGCCCGATGAGGGTTCAACCCGTTCAGAAGAGCGTGGCGATAGGCTCGCACAAGCGCCTTCTGTGCAGAAGCATAATCTCCCTGTCTTACGCAGGCATCGGCAAAGAGCCTCAATGCCCATATAAGCTGATCCCCATTGCCGGAGCGTTCATTCCATACGATGCATTCCTGCGCCGTTCGGCGCGCCCCATGGGCATCACCCAACAAACATCTGGCCTCAGACAGAACATTGAGGGCATAGGGTACCCGATTGGCGATTCCGGCCTTGAGGCCAGGCAGGGCCCTCTGGACAAGATCTTGTGCCTCCTTCACTCTCCCTTCCTCCAGGGCGATCCATGCCCGGTAGAGTCCTTTCAGAGAATCGGCGCCCTGTATCTGAGTCCCAAGGGCTTCGAACTGCTCCAGATCGGAACGTGCACATTGAAGGTCTCCAAAATACCGGCTCCGGAAATAGATGGATCCCTGGATTCTCAGGTACGACAATCCCCCTGCAAGTCTCCCCAGCTTCTTTTCCCGACGGGAGACATGCCCGAATACCCGACGGGCCTCTTCAAACCTGCCCTGTAAACAGCATATATGGGCAAGCCACATATCAGCCATGAGGTCTATGTCCAGGTAATCGCCACTCAGTTCCTTGGTCCTTGCATACCATTCCCGAGCGCTATCCATGTCGGATTTCCAGACATTGGCGGCTAAAGTGCTCATATAGTTAACCGCCCGGAGGAACCTCTCCGAGGTCTCCAGAGGAGGCCTCGCATCATCGAGCAGATCCAGTGCGACGAGGGGGCTGCCGAGAAAAGTATGCGTATAGGCCACTGCGGTCCGGGCAGCTGCAGCGAGCACCGTATCATTCCAGCACAACGCCAGTGCATTATCATATGCCTGAAGCGCCTTATCGAACAGACCCTGCTGTGAGTAGAGATTGATGAGCCGAATGAATGAAAATGCCTCCTCCTTCTTCAACCCTCTTCTCCGATACTGTACGGAAAGCCACTCCAGCGCCGCAGCGGCCTGGGCAGGATCGAAAACCCGACAGCAGTTCCAGATGCCCTCTCTGACCGTCTGTAGCTTCTCCTCTCTGTCCGGAATATCGGCCGTAGCTTCGAGGATCTGCTCTGCAGACCGGAAATGAGAAGCACCTTCAATCCACGAATCAGATCCCTGGCAGCGGCGGGCGGCCTCCAGGTAATACCGGAGGGCCTTTGCATATTCCCTCGCCATGACGTAATGGTAAGCGATGATTTCAGCATCCTCCCCAGGGCGCCTGCATGGGGGTTCCTCAAGGGTCCGGGCGATCTTTCGGTGGATAATCACCCGTTCCCTTTTCAAAAGGGCCCTGCTGGCCACATCACGGATGATATCATGCTTGAACGCATATTCATGTGCGTCCAAGGGACAGATGAACCCATGGGACACGAGGTCCTGCAGAGCCATATCCAGATGGTCCGGGCCTGAAGAGACGGAGGCAATCATATCTTTGGAAAAGGTCCTCCCGATGAGGGATGCCTCCTGCATCATACGCCTGGGTGCAGCATCCATATGATCGATGCGAGACGAGATGAGGCCGTACAGTGATGCCGGCACATCACAGGGAAGGGTCGCATCATTCCAATCTGATATATCAAAGCCTTTCTCAAGGAGATAGTTTACCAGTTCCTCCAGGAAGAACGGATTTCCCCCTGTCGCCCGATTCAGACCCTTCACCACGGCCTCAGGGATGGAAGGATTATCAAGCATATGGGACAGGATACTTCTCACCTCCGGCTCCCTCAGCTCTTTCAGGCAGACTTCCGTTGCCTCGAACTTGGGTCTCCATCCAGGCCGGTGAGAGAGTATCAGCAGGCATGGACATTCATTCCCCCATGCATTCACCAGATAAGCGACAAGATCGAGGGTACTCTGATCGGCCCAGTGGATATCCTCGATACAGAAGACGGACGGGCGCATTGAGGACACCTCATTGAAGAGCCAGAGAACCGCATCGCTGAGTTTCTCGCGAAGCGCACTCCTTGACCCTTCTTCACCACCGGGAGATCCATGGATAAAAAATTCCAGAGCCTTGACATGATCCGGGGGCAGACACCCGGACGATCTTTGACGGGGAACGTCCCGCATTTCGACCATACCCATTGCAAGAGGAACGAGCTTGAAAAAGGGGAAGTAAGGGATGGCCCCTGCATGATCAAAGCATGAGACCAGAAAGAAATGAGCCCAGGAACAGATGTCTCTCATGCACTCCTGAATCAGCCTGCTCTTTCCTATCCCCGCATCGCCATGTATGCATATGATGCCTCCCTCTCGCGATGCCAGCCTCCGGGCACCGGAGATGACGACGGACAGCTCCTGTTCCCGCCCCACCAAGGGTGACGTCGCACCACCATTGCGATGTACGGTTAAAGAGTTTATCTTCTCATCCAGGACTCTGTATACACTGATGGGTGCCGTTACCCCCTTGAGCACCTTCGTACCCTTCCACTCAAGGTTAAACTGCCTCGCCACCTCGGTGACCATATCCTCGCCAAGGAGGATCTCTCCTTCGGAGGCCAGATCACAAAGACGTGATGCGATGTTGATGGGCTTCCCGAGGACACCGTGGGGGAATGTCCCAGACCCGGAGGTGTCCATGACCACCACACCGACATGGATACCGGAGTGCATGCCCAAACGGATGGATGGGTGCACCGAATCAAGCCCTTCTACATACCGGTGAATCTGCAGGGCGGCGAGCACTGCCCTTATGGGATCGCCCTCCCTTGCCTTGTGCAACCCGAATATGGCGACCACTGCATCACCGATGTACTTCTCCACCGTGCCGCCGTAATGAATGATGATACCCGTCACTTCACCCATGATCCGGGTCATGCAGTCCTTGAGGTCCTCGGGATCGAGTCTCTCCGCCAAGGGTGTGTACCCGCTCAGATCGGTACAGAGAACCGTAACGAAACGATGGCTTGCTTCTACAGGAATTACCGGGATCTTTGCACCGCAGAATCTGCAATATCGATCCGACAGCCCGGCATCACCGCCGCATGTCTGACAATACACCACGTGCACATCCTCTCCTTTCGCAACACGGACCTGATTATTAAGCTATAGGAGGGATAGCACTCGAACTTCTTGCTGACCGTATAATCGCATTCGAAAATTTATACGACTATACCCTAATTGACGTGCAGACGCTACGGAAATGAAGCATGAGGAAAATCCGGGTCGACTAGCTCAAGTGATCTCTACACAAGCGGGAAAGGTCGGGGAAAGAGACGCCCCGGCCTCATTATGTTCAGGTTCTGCCCTGGAATGTCTCACCAGAAGAGTTTGGCAATGACGAGGAATGCAATGACCAGAACCGCAAGGGCGGTCTGGTGCTCTGTGTTTTCTATGGCCTGAGCGAACGACCAGAGGTGCTTGCTCCCCTCGGGATAGGGATCAAGGCGGGGGAAAAAGTAATTGACCTCCCGCTTGTATTTCAGAAACTCCTCGCCGAACCTCCGCTCCAGTCTCCCCCACTCTATCTCCTGCTTCCTCGGGACATAGGATATGAAGAACACGAGGCTGGCCAGTATCCAGACCACGGGATTCAGGGCCATGATGCACAGGCCCGTACCAATCATGTAGCTGCCGAAGTATAAAGGTGACTGGAGATGGGCATAGGGCCCGGACGTGGTGAGTTCCTCGTTCTTCCGAAGGTGGCCGGTAGCCCAGAAGCGAAGGGCCTCCCCAGCGACGACAGGGACGATACCGATCATACAGGACCACCACCTGGGATTTGAAAAAAGCACGAGGAGTGTAATGGTTCCGAAGAGCACCATTGTCCTGCTGGTAACCTTTTCGAGTTTATGCTCCAGATCCATCGGCACCACCTCCCAGTTCTACAATCGACATGGCTTTGTATCCGTTTCCACCGGGCTCCGTCAAGCCAAACCTGTCACTCCTTCCCCCCATGGTGCGGGTGGACTACATCTCCCCGTATATTCCGAGAAGAGCTTGAACTCCAGATCGGATGAGGCATTACCCGCCCAGGAGCGGCTTCTTGGCCTGCTTCCTGATTTCCTTCTCATCGGCCCACTCGATGAGACCGTTCTGGATGTTCACAAGGTTCAAGGTGAACTTGTAGTATACATCCTTGACCCGGCCTGCGGACTTCCTGATGGAGGTGAGCTCGCCGTAGAGGAAGTAGTCTGCCCCCACAAGCTTGCCGATGGACTTGGCCGTGGCAGGGTCCACCATGCCGGAACTCGCCTGGAATTCGAGCTGGCCCATCAGCTCGTCCTTGACCTCTGCAACGGCGGTGAACCTGACCTTCCCCGACTTGAGCAGCGTAACCCTGATCTTGTCCGTCACCGCCTTGGTGTCGAGGTGCTCATCGGTCTTGTTCCGCACGGTCTGCACATAGAAAACGGGCTTTTTCCCAGAAGAGAGAATGGGGCTTGCAAGGAGGGAATTCACCATCTTCTCGGCGATCATCTGCAGGTCGGTCGAGCCGAAATCCACGGAAACCGTCTCCACCTGATCGGGGCTTCCGTAACTCACGTCCGGGGTGCTGGCACACCCCCCCGCCATGACCACGAGTGCTGCAACACCAAGAAATACGAGCATCTTCTTCATCTCTATTACCTCCTGTCTCTCTTATGACCCAGTGGGGGTCACAGGATGGGGCTTGCGGACCATGAGTTTGAACGAGGACGCGCCTGCAGCCGGGGTGACCGAACGGAATCCCTTTGATTCCTTGGCCCCCAGGATGCCCGGAAGCCAGGATGTCACATTCGAAAGCTCGAATCCGCGTGCATCGTACCACATGAAACGGTATTCAAAGGCCACATCACGGTCGCTCAGATTGGTGAGGATCACCTGGGTCTCGAACTGTCCTGTCGAATCCAGCGGACTGATGCTGATATCGCCGAAGCCGACCGTCCTCTCGATGAACCTGTCATTGATTTCGAGCTGCCTGGAACTCACGCCGGCCGGACCAGCCTGTACGTAGAGAATATTCGGTGCCGTACCCGCACAGGCTAGAACCAGCACGACCAGGAGCACCAGGTATGCGCCATGTCTTCTCATAGGTATGCCTCCCTTCCTTTAGTATGTTTTTGTATGGATGCTCAAGCCTGCATCCGTCTGTCTGCACAGCACGATCACATGCCGGGCACCTTCGGGAATGGCCACCGTTACCGGTGTGGATACCGGAGCGGCCTGGATGGAAACCTCTGAGACGGTCCTTGGGACGAAGAGCCGTGCAACCTGGATCTGTTTTGGCAGCGTGGACCATGTGCGCAGATCCGCCTGTTCGGTTACGGCTGCGAAAAGAGTGCCCAGGATAGCCCATCCTTCACCGTGTTCCCGGGCCATGCCTCCGACGGCCCTGGCTTTGAGGTATGACCTTGCGATCTGCTTCACGAAAAGGATGGGGAATTCATCGAGGAGATTACGTGCGGCAATCGCATCGATATCGCAGACCGTTGAGGTCTCCTCGTGGATGCCACCTGCTTCGACCAGGGCCCCGGTCATCGAAGAAGGGGTGAAGCGATACACCGGCAGAGATGCAAAGACAAATCCGTCATGGATCGGTATGGGCAGGGTCAGCGGCTCCTTGACCGGTGCCAGACCGTGACTGAAAAGGATGAACACGTCCACTGCCTCCTGAGTACCCGGGGCCTTCTTTCCGAACATGGCTTCCCAGCGTTGGGCGTCCTCACGGAAGCCGATCTTCCTGCTCAGGCGAAGCAGGTCCCTCTGGATGGAACGGGAAGAGGGGTAGGCCTGATATGCCTTTTTCAGGTCGATGTATGCCTCGTCAGGCTCCCCGTTCAGTTCGTAGACGAGGGCGGAAACGTAGGATGCGAAGGCATTGTGATAGACGCTGATCACGGTGCCCGACTTCTCCTTCAACTGTTCATACCCAGCACTGTCCGCCTCTTCCAGGGACTGCTCCCAGCCTGAGGACCGTGTTTCCTTCCGGGCTTCTTCAAGTGCCTCTTCATGCCTGGCTGAAAGCTCCTCCTGCCGCCGATAGGCATTCCTGATCTCCACACGGGCCCCTTCGAGGTCGCCGCGCATGAGATAGTTCACGGCACCAAATGCATGCAGCATGATCTTTTCGAAGTCTTCTCCCTGATAGGGCATGACCTGCTCGTTGATGAGCAAGGTCCCTGCCTGAGCGGCCGTCTTGGAGGCCGAAATCACTGCCTTCTCCTCAAACTCCTCGATCCTCTGTGCCGTCTCCTCAAACTCGCCAGAGCTCTCCTCGAACAACCCCTCGTCGTGGAGGATCATACCTCGCTCGAGTCGTACGAGCACCTCGTTGGAACCTCGGGCGGCCTCCTCGGGAAATACGGCAAGGGCTGACTGATAATCTCCCGCCATGATTGCTGCCCGAGCAGGTGCAGCCTTGACGGTATAGTTCTGCAGACTCGCGCATCCGCCGCAGAAGATCATGAAGAACGCAAGGATGAGGACCGTCCTGTTCAAGGTCATCATGCCATTCCTGGAACCGTACCCTTTCAAGGCACGGTCACTCTTCCCGATGCCCATTTTGGCAGTGTCCGGAGAGCACACCCCGTCTAAAAGGCGACCCCGAAACCGGCCATGACCCCGCGACGGGAATGATACCCCACGCCGAGATTGAACCATTCCACGACATAACGCATCCCCAGCATCCAGGAGACATGGTTTTCCGTATCGGAATCCTTCTCGGATACGGTCCCCGGCTTAACGACATCCTGGCTGGCATAGCCTATCCCGGCCACCCCGAAAAACGCCGGTGTGATCTCTGCCCCTAAGGTCGCATGGACCTCCTGCTCATTTCCGTCGTTGTACTTCCTGGTAGGTGAAGCGGGGGGATTTTCATCGGTATCGGCTATGCTGATGCCGAGCCCCACACTGAAAGCCCCACCGTTGGGATGGTAGGGTGAAAGAAAGATGCCTCCCATCTCGAGGCCGTAGCTCGGACCGTCCACCTCTCCTCCTGAGCCGTAATCGGCAAGGACATAACCTGCGCCATGGGATACTAGGGGGATGAACAGGAGAACCAATGCCGAGAAAATAATCTTCTTCATGTCTTGACCTCCGGTGAGATCGTTTCTATTGTTACTATACCATAGTCATTGTATGGAATTGATATGAAATCACCATAGCACAACACCTCTGGAAAGGCAGTGCATATATGTATGATGCAATCATCATCGGCGGAGGGCCGGGTGGTCTCACGGCAGGGATCTATGCTTCACGAGCCAACATGAAGGTCCTCCTCATCAGGAGCGCCTTCAAGCCGAGTCTCATCACCACCACGGATCTCATCGAGAATTATCCGGGATTTCCCGAGGGCATCGGGGGGTTCGAACTCGTCGAGCGCTTCACCCAGCAGGCACTCAGGTTCGGACTGGAAATCGTGGACGATGATCTCTCCTCCCTCACGGCAACCGTCATCGACGGCCATGAAGTCTGGCAGGTGAAGGTTCCTTCCGGCGAGTTCCAGGCCCTGTCCGTGATCATCTCCACAGGCACCGAATACGCGCACCTCAATGTCCCGGGAGAGGCGGAGTTCATCGGCAGGGGCGTGTCCTACTGCGCCACCTGCGATGGTCCTTTCTACAGGGGCGGGTCACTCGTGGTCGTGGGCGGTGGGGATACGGCGATCCAGGAGGCCTTGTACCTGACCAATTTCGCAGCGAAGGTGACCGTCGTTCACCGCAGGGACAGGCTGCGGGCAACTGCAGTGCTTCAGGACAGGGCCTTTGCCAACGAAAAGATCGCTTTCGCATGGAATTCCGTTGTGGAGGAGATCATGGGAGACTCCGCGGTGAAGGCCGTCAGGCTAGGAGATGTGAGCGATCCCCTAGCCAGGAGGACCTTGGATGCCGACGGGGTATTCATCTTCACCGGCAATGTCCCCAACACCGAACCCTTCAAAGGGCTGGTGGACATGGACCAAGCAGGGTACATCACGGTAGACGCCCAGATGAAAACCTCGGCACAGGGCCTCTTTGCCTGCGGGGACTGCACCCGGAAGCTCCTGCGCCAGGTGGTGACCGCCTGCGGCGACGGTGCCACGGCTGCCTTCGCGGCATACGAGTATATCAGCGAGCTCAAAGGAACATCCTATGGCGGATTCAAGGCCTGATTCCACGAAGAGAGGAGAATACCATGGCTGATGAAAAGTTCGTAAAGGACCCGGACCATCCCATTACCCTGACGGATCAGGATATGGATCAGGCAGTGACCACCTACCCCTTCCTCGTGGTGGACTGCTGGGCCGAGTGGTGCGGGCCGTGCAAGATGCTGGGACCCATCCTGGAGAACCTGGCGAAGAAACACTCGGGGGCGATCGTGTTCGCCAAACTCGATGTGGACAAGAATCCTGACACGGCAAAGAAGTTCGGCATCAGGTCCATCCCGAACCTCCTGGTCTTCAAGAACGGCCAGAAGGTGGGCGACATCGTGGGGGCCATGCCCGAAGCCAAGCTCATCGAGCGCATCAATGCACTGAAGGGCTGACGGAGTATACCTAGAAGAGCTTTCTACTGTCGAGCAGGATAGTGACCGGGCCATGGTTGATGATCGTCACCTCCATCGTGGCCTGGAACTTTCCTGTTTCGACCCTTCCCCCGAATACCCCTTTCACCCGGGCGACGAAATCATCGAACTTCTTCCGCGCGGTTTCCGGACCCTCGGCCCGGGAATATGAAGGCCTCCTGCCCTTCCTTGCATCACCGAGCAGGGTGAACTGTGAAATGAGCAGGAGATCGCCGAGCGCTTCCCCAATATCGCGGTTCATAACTCCCTCGGGATCGTCGAAAATCCTCAGTCCCACAATCTTTCTGGCGATATAATCGAAGTCATCGTCGCCGTCGTCAGCCTCTATGCCGATGAGGCAGCACAGGCCCGTTCCGATGCGGGAGATCTCGGCACCATCCACGGCTACCGCTGCACCCGTTACCCTCTGGATGACCGCACGCATGGATTACCGTATGATGGTCATGGTCATGACCATGCCTTCCCGGTAGATGCTGATGCTCATCTTGACGCCTTTCAGCCCGGTCAGGACCTTCTTGAATTCTTCAAGGTTCCTCGTGTTCCTGCTGTTGATGGAGAGGATGACGTCTCCCGGCTTGAGCCCCGTCTTTGCAGCCGCAGAGTTGTTGGCTACCTCGATGACCATCACCCCCTGTATCTTCTCTGCGATCTCCATGGTCTCCCGTGTGGCAGGGGTGATATCAGCCACTGTGGCGCCTTCCAGGAATCTGTTGTCCTTTATCTCTACCTGGTGCTCGGGGACCTGGGCCTTGGCGAGATCACCTATAACCACCGGTATGATCTTTTCCTTGCCGTCGCGGACTACCTTGATCTTCACCGTGGAGCCGGGCATGACCTCGGAGATCAGGAACCTCATGCCGGCAGAGTTGTTCACGGGCTTCCCGTCGATGGCGATGATGACGTCGCCCTGTTTGATGCCGGCCTTCTCGGACGGTGATCCCTTGATCACCTCATTGATGAGGGCTCCCTTCACGGACGCAAGGCCAAGGGACTGGGCGAGTTCGGGGGTGATCTCCTGGACCGTTACCCCTAGCCATCCCCTGACCACCTTCCCGTACTTGTCGATGCTTTTCTTGATGCCCATGGCAAGATTGATCGGGATGGCAAACCCGATGCCAACGTTCCCGCCGGTACGGGAGAGGATGGCCGTATTGATTCCGATAAGCTCTCCCCGCATGTTCACCAGTGCTCCTCCGGAATTGCCCGGGTTGATGGCGGCATCCGTCTGGATGAAGTTCTCATAGTCCGTAATGCCGAGCCCTGACCTGCCCAAGGCGCTGATAATGCCCATGGTGACCGTCTGCTCGAGGCCGAAGGGATTTCCCACGGCGAGGACGAAATCCCCGATGCGCAGCTTCGTGGAATCACCGATCCTGATGGCAGGAAGACCTGACTTGCTGATCTTGATGATGGCCACATCACTCTTCGGGTCGGTTCCAACGATGGTGGCGGGGAAAACCCTGCCATCGGAAAGCCTCACTTCCACCTTGTCGGCGCCTCCCACCACATGGTTGTTGGTCACGATATATCCGTCCGATGACACGATGACCCCTGATCCAAGAGCACGCTGAACCCGCTCATGAGGGACTCCGCCTCCGAAAAATTCCCGGAAGAAGGGGTCCGAGAAAAAGGGCGATTGTTGTGCGACGGTTTTCACGGATGATATGTTCACCACCGATGGAATCACCTTTGCCGCAACATCCGCCACCCAGTCTCCTTCATAGGGATTGGGCGCCTCGGCGCGGGATACACCGGTTACACAGAGCACCAGGGCAATGCATACCGCGAATGACTTTATCCTCACCATTGCTATCCCTCCTTTTCCTGCTGCGCACATAGCACAGAACACAAGCGCCTTCAATGGATTCGCTCTTGTACATGGATGCGAACAACTGTATAGAACGTATGCCATGGGCATAAACAGCACCCGTGGCTTTCACCGGGAGATTCCGATAGATCTCATGAAGGAACTCACCATCTGCGAGACCCTTGCAAGCCCGTCCAGCCCCCATGCCAGGGCCCTCGGTTTTCATCAGGGCTACGGTGCCATGCTCGGTGGATTCCTGGCCGAAAAGGGGCTGCTCAAACCCCGCTCCAGGATCCTCGAAGTCGGCGGGGGATACGGGACCCTCATGGAGGGTCTCCTTGCCTCATACGGTCACCTCATACGCAGGGCCGTCATGGTGGATCTCTCCCCCATGCTGCTCAGGAAACAGCGGGAGCGGTTGAAAGGCTACCCTGAAAAGGTATGTTTTGTTCAGTCGGATATCCACGAGTTCCGGAGTTCCGTCAACGGCCCCGATCTTATTCTCGTCAACGAGGTAATCGGCGATCTCGACGTGGCCACCGGGCTGGACCCCCATGACCTTCCCGAAGACGCTTCTTCGATGATAGACACCTACGGGCTGGAAGTGCCCGGGGATGAACCGTTCAACCTCAATATCGGGGCCATCAGACTGGTGGAATTCATCTGCAGGCAGGGTGTTCCCGCATTCATCAGCGAGCATTCGAGCGACCCTGTCATACCGGATGCCATGCCGTACCTTGCAAAAGGGCTTTCCCTGGATTCCTTTCCCCGGGAGATCAGGCTCCATGCCCACAGTGAATACACGATCCGCTTCTCGCACCTTGTCAAGGTGGCACGGTCACTAGGCAGGACAACCCAGACAGGCCCCCTCATCGACATGCTCGGGGGTGAAAAACTGCCTTCCTGGAGATTCATCTTCTCAAGCCATGCCTGCTCCACCGATACGCAGGAGCTCATCTATGAATTCCTGGACCACATCCGCGAATACCGGTGGCTCATCATCTCCTGACGAGGTCCGGGGATCATACAGAGAATTTGGGTCGTGATTGCTTCATCTTCAAGCCAATGTTGAGGTTCCGCTGTACTTTGCCATTTACTCCTGCAGAGATTTCCACTATACCATCCTTCTACCCGATGAAACCGAATACGCTCGAGGTCACGCATGACACATGACAACCAGAAGGACGATGACACCAAGACCATGGCAGAGCTGCTCGATGCCTATGACAGGGAGCAGCACCCTTCCATCCAGGTGGGAGACAGGATCAAGGGGAAGATCATATCCATAGGAAGGGACCATATCTTCGTAGATACAGGCCACAAGCTTGACGGTGTCATCGAAAGATCCGAACTGGCGGACGATGAAGGCAATCTCACCTTCGAAGTGGGTGACACCATCGATGCCTTCGTCATGTCGAAAAGGGGAGGAGAGATCAGGCTCAGCAAAGCAATCTCAGGCATCGGGGGACTCGCCATCCTCCAGGAGGCCCATGAGAAAGGCGTGCCCATAGAGGGCAAGGTGCTGGAGCAGGTCAAGGGCGGCTACAGGGTGGAGGTGGTCAAACGCAGGGCATTCTGTCCCTTCAGTCAGATGGACCTCTTCCGTGTCGAAGACCCGAACATGCATATCGGTAAGACCTACCTCTTCCTCATCGCCGAGCTCGAAGAGGACGGCAACAACATCATCGTCTCCCGCAGGACGCTGCTCGAACAGGAACGCCTGGCGGCCAAGACGGCCTTCTTCGATCGCATGGAGGTCGGAGCCATGCTTGAGGGCACGGTAAGCAGGATCATGCCGTACGGTGCCCTGGTGGAGCTCGCCGAAGGGATAGAAGGGATGGTGCACGTTTCCGAGATGAGCTGGTCCCGGACACTCTCTCCCGAGGATATCCTGCATATCGGGGAGAAGGTCACGGTCAAGGTTCTTGCCGTCGAAGACGACGAAAAGACCGGCCGCAAGAGGATCTCTCTGTCCATGAAACAGATTCAGGACGATCCATGGAACAGCGTGCTGAACCGCTTCAAGCCGGGGGACCGGCTCCGGGCGAAGGTGACGCACATTGCGGAATTCGGGGTGTTCGTGGAGATCGCCCCGGGCGTCGAAGGCCTCGTGCACATATCAGAGATGAGCTACACCAGACGGGTGAAGAAACCCGATGACATGGTTTCACCGGGGGACGAAGTGGACGTGATGATCAAGGACATATCCCCCGAGTCCAGAAGGATATCGCTGTCCATGAAGGAGGCCGAGGGCGACCCCTGGATCGGTATAGCGCAGAGATACCGGCTCGAGCAGGTGGTGGCCGGAGTCCTCGAAAAAAAGGAGCGCTTCGGATATTTCATCAGGCTCGAACCCGGTGTTACTGGATTGCTCCCGAAGTCTGTCATGGTCCAGCACCACGATGCGGCGGGGCTGGAAAAACTCCGCGAAGGCGATGCCGTCACCGTGACCATCGAGCGGGTGGATGCCGAGCAGAGGAAGATCTCCCTTGCCCCGGGCGACAAGAACGACGAGGGTGACTGGACCAGGTTCAGCAGATCAGGTGAATCCAGGGGGTCCTTCAGCTCCCTGGGCGACAAGCTGCAGAAGGCCCTGGACAGGAAAAAGAAATAGGGAGCATGCTTCTGCAGACTTCCCTCTGTCCGGGGAAGCCTGTCTTCTCGACATCACGCCCGCGCAGAGGTTTCGGTCATGAAATGAACAGGTCCTGGGTGGCTAGGAGCCTCATCTTCACGTTGGGATCATACCCCGGAAGGACCCATGTCGCATGATAGTCATACATGAGCTTACCGCCGAATTCGAGATAGAGCTTGCTATCGAACCGCCCGACCCGTTCCAGGATACAGCGGGTCTGTTCTTCAAGGTAGCGCTCATTATCAAAGCCGATCCGTGAAACCATTGTTCCTCCGCATGGACATCATAGCATCGACGAAAAACCTGCCCTTCAAAGGGCTGGGGAAATACCCCATGATTCTCTCTTCCACAAGGAGATCCTGAAGTCGATCTCCATCCGGCATCCAAGACCATGCCTTAACCGGCCATAATGCCCGGCGATTCTTTCATCATCGAAGGTATCGATTCTGAGTTGATTCTTTCCGTTATTTGTATAATAGTAAGTCAATAATACTTTATGCTGGCCGAAGTGGTTATGGAGACTAGAGGAAAATACATATCGCCCATCAGAAAGTCACCGGCAATCCCTACCCTTGTGGCCGAGCAGATCATCGACCTCATCCGCCAGGGAATGCTCAAACCTGGGGACAAGCTCCCCTCCGAACATGAGATGACTGAACGCTTCCACATAAGCAGGATCTCTCTACGTGAGGCCATGAAGCTGCTGGAGGCCAAGGGATTTGTCGAATCCCGCCACCGGAAAGGAAAGTTCGTCAAATCTCCCCTTCTGTCGGCGAAGACATCCATCGAAGATCTCCTGTCCGTTGATCACCAGAAGATATGGGAGCTGCTGTGCGTCCGCAGGATCCTCGATGCCGAGGCTGCCCGCCTCGCATGTGAGCACGCCACGAAGAAGGACATCGAGAGGCTCAGACACGTCTACGAGCGGGCCACGAAGGTCGGGGAAGACAAGGTGCTCCATGACGTACAGGAAGGGGGCAAGCTCTATACGGAGTTTTTCACTGCCCTGCTTGCCTCCACTAAAAATTCCATGTTCGCGCACATCCGTAGGTCGGTCAACTCCATCCTCATCGGCGCCTTCCCGTACAGCAGAAAAAAACTCTCCACCATCGAGGGCAGTTCCCGGACCATCGTACACCAACTCCATGCCATCGAGCAGGCCATCGCATCGAGGGACGCCTACCGGGCGCGGGAAGCCGTCGTTGAGCACATCGACTACCTGAAGAAGTCCCTGAAGAAGGCCCTGTCGGCCTCCTGAGCAATCGTTACCCTCCTGTGAAAGAGCCACCGTGACCCTCATCACGGTGGCTCTTCGTTCACCAGGCCGTACGGAGACCGCCTACGGCCCGGACAGACGTTCCTTCACCTTACGACTTGTGGAACTTCGTCCCGTTCGCCGCCATGTCCGAGAGGATATCCGCCGGCTTGTACAGCGGTCCGAAGCGCTGCTCCAGACGCATCATCTTCTCTACGATCGCCTTGGCGCCTACGGCATCGATGTACTGGAAGGGACCGCCAGTGAACGGCGGGAATCCAAGTCCGAACACTGCCCCGATATCCCCGTCCCGGGCGCATGAGAGGATGCCCTCCTGGAGGCAGAGCGCGGCCTCGTTGATCATAGCCAGGGATAGACGGTCCTGGATCTCCTCGGCGGCAAAGGGCTTGCGCGCCCCGCCGAGGATTTCGTAGACCTCCAGATTGACGGGCTTGCCACCCTTCTTCCTCTTCAGGGGAAATAGTCCCTTCTTCTTGGGCTCATCGTAGAGGTAAAACCCCTTCTTGTTCTTCCTGCCCTTGTAGCCTTTCTCGAAGAGCTTGGTATACCCCTCGGAGGCCTTCAACCCGCGCGCATCGAAGAGCTTCTTCACCTCTCCCTTCGCGACATGGGCAGCAACGTCGATACCGAGTTCGTCCACCAGGGTGACGGGCCCCACCGGGTAACCAAACTGCTTCATGGCCGTGTCGATGGCCTTGATCTCCGCGCCCTCCTCGATGAGCTTCATGGACTCGTTCAGCATGGGGATGAGGATGCGCGTCGTATAGAACCCAGGACAGTCCCTGACCACAATGCATGTCTTGCCCTGCCGGATGCCGAACTCCAGGGCCGTGGCCCTGACCCATTCGGCAGTTGCATCGGTGGTGATGATCTCGAGCAGGGGCATCTTCGGCACTGGAGAGAAATAGTGCATGCCGACGACGTTTTCCGGCCGGGTGCAACCCTCGGCAATAAGCGTTATGGGCAGGGCGGAGGTATTGGAAGCAAAGATGGTATCCCCTCCCGTAGCCGCCTCGACCTCGGCGAGGATCCTGCGCTTGAGGGCCAGGTCCTCGAACACGGCCTCGATGACGATCCCCGTATTGCCGAACAGGCTATAGTCGTCGCAGGCAATGACCTTGCCGTACTGGACGTCGCGATCAAACTTCGTGATCCCGCCTGAGCGTGCCCGTTTGTCCAGACCCTTGTAGATCTCCTTCATGCCTTTCGCCACGGCATCCAGGGACACGTCCTTGAGGAGAATGGTTTCGCATGCTCCCGTGGAGACCGAGGCGATGCCGTGGCCCATGAGACCGGCGCCGAGAACGCCGATCTTTCGGACCTGCCTGGCTTCGTCCTTGAAAGGGTTCTTCTTGAGGGCCGTCATGCCGTCGAACAGGCTCCGCAAGGCCTTGGACTTGCCGTCCATGACGAGCTGGCCGAAGATCCTGATATCGTTTTCGAGCCCCCTGTCGACACCGTGCCTGAGCCCGAACTCCACCGAAGAGATGATGGCCAACGCCGCCGGATAGAGGCCCATGGTCTGCCTGAGCACCTGCGACCTCGCCTGGTTGAACACGATGCGCTGTCCCATGGGTGTTTCGTCAATGAATCTCTTGAGGGTTGCGTCCAGAACCTTCTGCTGGAGACTCCGCTTCTTCGTCCTTACCGCTGCCTTCCCGGCAGAGAGGTCCAGCGCCTTTTTGACCGCAGCATCCTTCATCCCGTGGGACATGACCACCTCGTCCACCAGCCCGATCTTGAGAGCCTTTTTCGGCCTGAGATTCCTGCCGGTGAGCATCAGCGGAAGGGCGTTCTGCAGGCCGATGAGCCGCGGAAGCCGCTGGGTGCCTCCTGCCGCAGGGATGAGGCCGAGCTGTACCTCGGGAAGACCCAGGGTGGTCTTGGGGGAATCGCTGGCGATACGATAATCTGTCACCAGCGCCAGCTCGAGCCCGCCGCCCAGGCAGTTCCCGTGAATCCCGCACACCACCGGGAAGGGCAGCGCCTCGATCCGTTTCAGGACAGTGTGGGCCTTGGTGATGTAGGTAATTACCTCGTCCCTGCTCTTCATGGCGTTGAGCTCGTCCACATCGGCACCCACCACGAAGTTGTCGTCCTTTCCGCTGAGGATGACCATGGCCTTGATGGTGTTATCCTTGCCTATATCGTCCAGCAGGCTCGATATCTCCGCCAGCAGTCCGCTGGATACCTTGTTCACCTTGGAGTCGGGACAGTCGATGGTGACCACCGCCACTCCATTATCCTTCTTTTCAACACTCAGATTCTTCATAACGTCCGCCTTCCTCAAGCATTGGCATTTTCGAAGATGATGGCATTCCCCAGAGCTCCCGCACCGCACCCGGCTACAACGCCGTAGTGCTGATCCTCGTCGATCATGCGATTCACGCAGGTCGTGATGAGCCTGCCTCCTGTGGCGCCGAAGGGGTGACCCAGGGAAAGGGAGCCTCCATAGCGGTTGATCTTGTCGAAATCGATCTCGCCCACCGCTTCATCCAGGCCGAGCCTATCCCGCGCGAACTCCTTGGATGCCAGGCATTTCACGTTGCCGATCATCTGGGATGCAAAGGCCTCGTGGATCTCGAAGACTCCGATATCGGAAAGTTTCAGTCCCGCTTTGCCCAGGGCTGCCGGGATGGAGAATGCCGGACCCAGAAGGAGTTCCTCCACCAGGTCCTGTCCCGTGTAGGCATAGGAAGTAAGGAATGCCTTGGGTTTCAACCCGAGCTCCTTCGCCTTTTCCTCGCTCATGATGAGCACCGCAGACCCTCCATCGGTCAGGAAGGACGAGTTAGCCGCTGTGACGCTGCCGTACTTCTTATCGAAGGAGCCCTTGAGTTTTACCACTTTGTCCATGGTAGTGTCCTTCTTGGGGCCGTTGTCAGCTATGATGGCCTTGTCCTTGCCGGGCACCACAACGGGGATGATCTCTTTCCTGAATATGCCTTCCTCCTGGGCCCTGAGCGCCCGCTGGTGGGAGAGCACGGCAAACTCGTCCTGCTCCCGCCTGGTTATGCCGAGCCTCTTGGCCAGGATCTCCGCCGTCTGCCCCATGAGCAGTCCTGTGGAATACTCGGATACGGCGGGTCGCTCGGGGACGATGAAGTCCATGAACTTCATCCCCTTGAGGTGCCTGAGGGTGTCGGTGAACCTCTTGGGCTTGTGATACATGGTCATGTCCAGGATGAATCTGCGGTAGCGTTTGGACACCTTGATGGGGACATCCGAAAAGCTCTCCACGCCACCGATGACAACGATTTCCGCGTTGCCCGTCTCAATGAGGTTTGATCCGTTGGTGAAGGCCGCATTGGCCGACACGCACGCGATGGTGCAGGTATGGGCGGGCACCCCCTTGGGGATGCCGGCACCGAGCGCCACTTCTCGGGCCACGTTGGTGGTGGCGATATCCGATGCCACACAGCCCATGAGGACATGGTCTATGTCCTCAGGCGAAACACCTGTCTTCGCCAGGAGTCCCTTCACCGCATACCGGCCGAGCTCCCAGGCCATGACATCATAGTAGCCGGTACCCGACCGCTGGAAAGGGACGCGGCACCCGTCGATGACCGCGATCCTCTTTCCTGATTTCGATTTGTCCATCTTCTTTGACATACTCCCTCCACCTTCTCATGATTTCTCATTGGATCCCAGTTGCGACAAACCATGCGGAGGCGGCCGATCGCCCACCCCATGCACCCATGTGGGCCTCCGGCCGCCTCCGCCATATCAAGGGCTTGAAACCTCCACCCCTGCCACCTCTCCTTAGAGACCGAGCTGCCGCGATATGATGAGCAGCATAATCTCGGATGTCCCCGCATAGATGGTCTGTACCCGGGCGTCGCGGAACATCCGGGCAATGGGATACTCTTCCATGTACCCGTACCCCCCATGAAACTGGAGGCACTGTCCCACAACCCGGTTCAGCATCTCGCAGATCCAGTACTTGGCCATGGAGGCCTTCTTGACGTCCTTCCTGCCTTCCAGGTGATCGATGAGGAGACTCTCTAGGAAGGCCCTTCCAACCTCCACCTCGGTGGCCAGTTTGGCGAGCTCGAAGGAGATGTACTGGAAACGGCTGATGGGCCTGCCGAAGGCCTCGCGGGTCTTGGTGAATTCGATGGTCTGCCGGAGGGCTTCTTCAACCCCTACCTGGGAGCCCATGGCGCACACGAGACGTTCCTGCTGGAGCTTGTCCATGAGGAAGTAGAATCCCTGGCCCTCCTGCCCCAGCAGGTTGGATGCCGGCACCCGACAGTCCACGAATGCCATCTCCGAGGTGTCCTGCGAGTGCAGGCCGATCTTCTCGAGCTTGCGCCCCTTCTCGAATCCCGGGGTACCGTCCTCCACCACGATGAGCGACATGCCTTCGTAGGGCGATGCGGCATTCGGGTTCGTCCTCGCCGCGACGATGACCAGGTCGCAGTTGATACCGTTCGATATGAAGGTCTTCTGGCCGTTGATGACAAAAAAGTCACCGTCCCTGACCGCGGTGGTGCGGATGGCGGCCAGATCGGACCCTGTGCCCGGCTCCGTCATGGCGACGGCCGTGATGCAGTCCCCCGTGACGCATCCGGGCAGCCATTTCTTCTTCTGCTCATCGGTGCCATAGGTATAGAGGTAGGGCACGATGATGTCCGAGTGCAGGGGGAAGAAGAACCCCCCGCAGTGTGTCCGGGCGAGCTCCTCGGTCAGGATGAAGGAGTAGAGGAAGTCGGCTCCCGACCCGCCGTACTCCTCGGGCAGCCACGGGCAGAGGAATCCCTGTGCCCCGAACTTCTTCCAGGCCTCCTTGGGGACGATCCCGTCCTTCTCCCATTGTTCCGCATTGGGGGTCACTTCCTTTTCAAAATAGCGCCGCACCGACTCGCGGAAGATCTGGTGCTCCTCGGTATAGTATCTGTCCAGCAACGACATAACTCCTCCCTTCCCCTTCTAGAGCGACTTCAGCTGACCTTCGGCATAGAGCCGCCTGAGCTCGCGCTTGTTGAACTTCCCCACGCTGGTCTTGGGCAACTCGGCCATGACGATGAAGTCCTCGGGTATCCACCAGGAGGCCTTGACCTTGTCCTTGAGGAACTCCCTGAGTTCGTCCGCGCTCACGCTCTGTCCCGGGGATGCGACCACACAAGCCAGGGGCCGCTCCTGCCACTTGGGGTGCGGCACGCCGATGATGGCCGCCTCCATGACCTTGGGGTGGGCCATAATGAGGTTCTCCAGGTCCACCGAGGAGATCCATTCCCCCGCGCTCTTGACCAGGTCCTTTTTCCTGTCCACGAGACGGACGTATCCCTCCTCATCGATGGTGGCGATGTCACCGGTGTGGTACCACCCGTCACCGAAGGTCTCCCTGGACCGTTCGGGGTCCTTGTAGTATTCGTTGGCGATCCACGGCCCCCGCACGCAGAGCTCACCCCACTCCTGGCCGTCCATCTTCACATCCTTCCCGGAATCGTTCACGATCTTCATCTCGAGGCCCATGGTGATCAGCCCTATGCTCGTCTTGAGGTCATAGAGCTTCTCGGAGGGCCAGTCCTTCATGTAGCTCTTGGGGATGGCGGCCGTGACCAGCGGGGTGGTCTCCGTGGAGCCGTAGGCCTGCTTGATGGGAAAGTTGTATTTCTCGTTCAGGTCGATGAGGAGCTGCCTCGGGATGGCCGCCCCCCCGCTCGCTATGGTCTTCAGCGAGCTGAAATCGTGCTGGCCGCCTTTTTCCAGGTAGTCGTAGAGGAGAAGCCAGATGGTCGGCACCCCTGCCGTAAAGGTGACCTTCTCCTCGGCAATGGTCTTGCAGAGCTTTTCCATGTTAATGACTTCACGGCCGGGCAGGACCTGCTTGCACCCCGCACCCACACCGGCGAAGGGACCACACCAGGCATTGGCATGGAACATGGGCACGATGTGCAGGATGCAGTCCGCCTCACTGGCGCCGAAGGTCACTGCCACGGCATAGGAATGGAGAACGATGGCCCGATGCGAGTACACGACTCCCTTGGGGTCACCGGTCGTGGCGGAGGTGTAGCAGATCATGGCTGGATCCCACTCGGAGAGGTCCACTGGGAAATCGTATTCCTCGGGGAAGTTGGAGATGAGCTCGTCATACATGATGAGATTCGGCAGATTCGATACTGGCTTCTTGCCCGTACGGGAGAGGACCACGATGTGCTTGACGGTCTTGAGCTGGTCCCTGACCAGCTCTACGAACATGAGGAGGTCTTCGTCTACGAAGATTACCTGGTCCTCGGCATGGTTGATGATGTAGCTCAGGTGGTGCGGCGGCAGCCTGAAGTTCGCGGTGTGCAGCACGGCCCCGTAGCAGGGTACGCCGAAGTAAAGCTCCAGGTGGCGGTGGTCGTTGAGCGCTACGCTCGCCACCTTGTCGCCCCGATTGATGCCCAGTGACTTGAGGGCATGGGCGAGCTGACACGTCCGCTTGTAGAAATCCGCATAGGTGTAGCGGTGGACGAATTCGGGGAATACTGAGACAATCTCCTTTTTAGGGAAATACCTGGCAGAGCGCAGCAGAAACGTCCTCAGCAGCAGGGGAAAATCCATCATGGCAAGAACCTCCACATCATATGTATGTTTGTATTACAATACTAATATATGCATATTTGCCGCCGCCTGACAAGAGGGATTTGCTCATAGGAAAGGCTTGGGATCGGAAGAAGCCCTATTGAGTCCTGAATCAGCGCGGAGAGAATGGATCAGGAGTTCACGGATGGCAGGAGACGAGAAAATGCCGGGCACCCCTCAAGCACGTAAAGGAAGGAATAACAATGGGTGCCCGGCGGTTGCTTCCCGGGAGGCCTCACCCTCCACGGGCGCTTTTACCCGCTATTCGTATATCTTTTCATCCTCGGCGTCCGCACCGACCGCATCGGCCTCGACATCGCGGACATCCTCCTTGGACAGCGTCTTGAAGTATTCCTTGTACCACTCGTTCTGCACGATGAGCTGCATGATCTCATTGCTTCCCACCCAGATCATGGAGAGCCTGATGTCCCGCACGATGCGCTCCAGGGGGTAGACATTGGTGTAACCGATTCCGCCCACTACCTGCATGCACTTGTTCGCGATCTCCCATGCGGCCTCGGTCACGAACTTCTTTGTCTCTGAGACCAGGCGCCGTACCCGGTTCGGATGAGCCCTGCCGGAGTCCACGGCGAGGCAGGTGGAATAGACAAGCGAGCGGGCTGCATCGAGCAGCATGACACTGTCGGCTACCTTGAAACCCACCGCTTCGAACATCTGGATGGGCAGGCCGAAGGCCTTCCGCTTGCTGGTATAGCGCGTGGCGATCTCGATGGCCGGCCGCACCGAACCCAGCGTCATGGCCGCCGTTCCGAGCCGCTCGGGGATCATCATGCGTACGAACACGTCGAAGCCGCCGTTGATGCCGTTCAGGGCATACCGCTCGGGCACACGCACGTCCTTCATTATGAGCCTTCCCGCACCCCCTCCTCGCACCCCCATGAGGCCATAGATGTACTTGGTTTCGACTCCCGTGGTCCTGGGCACCATGAAGGCGGTCATGCGCCTATGAGGCGGTGCTGCCGGGTCGGTGACCGCATAGACGAGGAACCAGTCCGCGCCTTCGGCTCCCACGATGAACCGCTTCTGACCATTGATGATCCAGTCGTCTCCGTCCTTTCTCGCCGTCGTGGTGGCGCCGAAGAAGTCCGAGCCTCCACGTGGCTCGGTGAGTCCTTCTGCGGCAAAGGTCTCGCCTTTGAGCAAGGGAACGACCACGGACTGCTTGAGCTCGTCATTCCCGAAGAGCGTGATGGCCTCGCACACGATGTCCGCTCCCACGCCCCACAGGCATGCCAGGGAGTAGCTGGCCACTCCGATCTCCTCGGCCACGATGGAGTCATCCACCCAGGTAAGCCCCCTGCCGCCAAGCTCCTTGGGGAGCCTGATGCCCAGGAGGTTCCTCCTGCCTGCTTCCTGCAGGTATTCACGGGGAAACTGTATCTTCTCCGCATCCATATCCAGGATGAGCTGTTTGGGCACCCACTTGGTGAAAGCCCGCGCCTCGTCCCTGAGCTTTTTCTGGGCATCGGTCATGATATAGTCGAACATGGCTCCCTCCTGCTTATAACGATCTGTTGTTTTATTATCCATTTTTGTTATATTTCTGTCAAGCTGGTTTGTTCCGGTCCGCAGAATGGGCTTGCATTTTCATCCAGCGGTCATCAACATGGGAGGCCGGTATGGGCTTCAAGGAGATCGGAAAAAAAATACAGCAGGCTCGCGAGGAAAGAGGCCTCACCCAGGTGGAGCTCGCCCAGTCGCTGGGCATAACCCAGGCGGGCCTGTCCAACTACGAACTGGGAAAGCGCAGGCTCTACCTCCACCAGATCGAGCAGATCGCCGAGACCCTGGGCAAGGGGCTGGACTTCTTCATCGGCGCAGAAGACGCTGCGCCCCGGGTTCCGCCTGAGGAAGATACGCCATTGCGGGATAGGATCATCAGCCGGATACGGGAGCTGAACGAGGAAGACCTCAGGGGCCTCACCGACTACCTCGATTTCCTCACATGGAGGAATCACCATGACTGAGCTCAATGCAACACAGGTCAGGCAGGTCGAACAGGCCAGGGCCTTTGCCGGGGAGACACGGGCCCTGGTCGGGGAGGTCGGAAGCAGGGTCGACCGGGCACGAAGCCTTTTCGCCGCCTTTGCCATGAAGGGATACCATGCCCTGTTGATCCCCAGGCAGTATGGGGGGAAAGGGATGGATCACCTGAGTGCAGGCATCATCTACGAAACCCTGAGCTACGGTCTCCCTGGAACGCTCCACGGTCCGCTGACCACCGCCCACTGCACCTTCATGATCATGAGCGGCGCACAGAACGACGCCCATGCCGATCAGCTGAAAAAGATCGCCTTGGACGGCGCCCCGGCAGGGTTCTGTCTGACAGAGGAGTCCGCAGGCTCTGACATCACGGCCATCCGCACGGTTGCTGCGAAAGAAAACGACTCCTATACCATCACCGGGAGCAAGAGCATCGTCATCAACCACGCCATTGCCCGGACCTTCATCGTGTTTGCCGGCATGCCACCCACCGGCGGCAGGGCTTCGCTCAACGCCTTTGTGGTGGATGCGGACCTCCCCGGGATCTCTCTGGGCAATCCCTGCGAGACCCTCGGATTTGCCAGCGGCGTCATGGGCACTGTCGTGTTCCAAGATGTGCGGACCCCGAAGGAATGCCTCCTGGGCGAGATCGGCAGCGGCTATCTGCTCTTCATGGAGACCCTCGACAAGGGCAGGCCCCTGGTGGCCGCATCCTGCACGGGAGAGGCGCTCAAGGCCCTCGACCTCATCATCGAGTATACGAAGGCGCGCGAGCAGTTCGGAAAACCGTTGAGCTCCTTCCAGGATATCTCCTTCTCCCTGGCAGAACACGCCACCAGGGCGCATGCCTCGAGGCTCCTCTACCGGGATGCCCTGGCGCGTATCGACTCCGGGAGGCCCTTCACCCAGGAAGCCTCCATGGCAAAGCTCTTCGCGGCCCAGACCCTCATGGAGATCGCATCCTTCGGTATGGAAATGATCGGATACCGGGCCGTGACGGAAAGGAGCGAGCTCTCCGGGATCTACCACGATGCCCGCCTCATGAGAGCCATCGACGGCACTCCCGGAGTTCAGAAGATGGTTATAGCGTCACAGCTCTGATATAAGACTGGTAAATATTCGCGCCGAGGACGCAACAACACCATGAAAACAGGCTCCTGGAAAGGATATCTGAGCGTCACCGCAGCAGCCCTCATGTGGGCATCATGCGGAACGGCGGGCAAGGCACTGTTCAATGCCGGAATTTCTCCGTTCATCCTGGTGCAGACGCGGGTAACACTGGCTGCATTGTTTCTCATTATCTTTTTCTCCCTGTACAGGCCCGCATTGCTCAAGATCCGCCATCGGGATATCGGCTATCTTATCTTGTTTGGCGGCGTCTTTATGGCCATCATGCAGCTTTCATACTTCATGGCCATCAGCAGGATACAGGTTGCAGCCGCCATTCTCCTCCAGTATCTCGCTCCCGGGCTTGTTGCTTGCTTCTCGTTCCTTTTCTGGAAAGAGCGCATAACTCCTTTTAAAACAGCAGCCCTCCTCATGTCGCTCATCGGCTGCTATCTCGTTGTGGGAGGATATGACATCGCTCTGCTGAGGCTGAATCATGTCGGAATTATCTGGGGCCTCATCTCGGCACTGGCCTTTGCATCCACGACGCTGCTCGGTGAGAGGGTGATGCACCGGTACAATCCATGGACCGTTCTCACGTACGGATTCCTGTTTTCCTCTCTTGCACTAAACCTGATTCACCGCCCCGCAAGCGTCCTGACCCAATCCTTTACCCTCATCCACTGGGCGACCATCCTCTATATTGTCATCATCGGCACGTTGATTCCGTTTGGATTGTACCTCACCGGCGTGAACTACATCCGATCGACGCGTACCATTATCACGGCCACCCTTGAACCCATCACAGCTGCATTCCTGTCCTTTTTCCTCCTTGGCGAAGCCTTTGAGCCATTGCAGATCATCGGAGGCATCACTGTGCTTGTTGCCATCATGCTTCTCCAGAGAGAGCGTGAGCTTGATGAGCTCAGCCCGGAAACTATCCGTGGTCAAACAAGCTGAAACACACCCCTTCCCCTTGCTATACAAAGTTCCATACCTTTCTTTCTCGACACAGCTGCTGAAGGGAGATCTCTCTCATGCCTCCTGGTGCATTGATCTGTTCTCAGCGTGACGCCATTTGTATTGCCTGTAACTTTTAATAAGATTCAGCCAAGGTCCATCCGGAACGCAAGCTCCTTGACACGGCATATTGTTTGTGTAAGAATATTTCGTGTAAGAATATTTCCTATTGAAAGTAGCTGGTCATGAGTACTGCTCCGGAGAAAAAAGACCTCGACACAAACCAGACACTCACCCCTGGACCTACAGAGTCACCAGTAAAAAACGAAACCACCTCTCAGGACACCTCGTCCATAAAAATGGAATTATCTCCTGTCCTCCTTGTGCAGTGCCTGGACGAGCCGCTCCAGACCATCCCCCCCGAAACACCCCGGGACAGCCGCCAGGACAGTTACAGCTTCCGGATCCTCATGTCCCTTCGCCATATCATGCATTTTGTAGACAGCTATTCCCGCCAGCTCGCAACGGAGTATCAGATAACCGGGCCACAGCTTGTCTGTCTCTATGCCATTGTGAAGAACGGCCCGCTTACTCTTTCCGAACTCGGGAAACAGGTGAGCCTGAGCATGAGCACGGCAAACGGCATAATCGACCGGCTCGAGCAGAAGAAGCTTGTGCAGAGGGAACGCAAACACCAAGATCGCAGAAAGGTACTCATTACCGCGACGGACAATGGAAGAGATCTGAGTTCCAGAGCACCCCTCCCTCTCCAGGGAAGGCTCATCAAGGCGATCTCTGAAATGCCGGAACTGGAACAGATATCCGTTGCATTATCGCTGGAGAGGATCCTGAGCATGATGAAGGAAGAGGAGTAGGATAGAGCGCAATCGAGCCCTCAATCCATTATACCGGCTTTTTCAAGAGCATTACCAGCACAAGGGATCGCGGAAGACCAGGCGTCTCATTTTTTCCGTAAGCGAGGAACTTTATGACTGAAAAGATTGTCGTCAAAAACCTCACCAAGATCTTCGGTCCACAACCGGGAAAGGCAATAAAGATGCTCGGCGAGGGATTCTCAAAAGACGAGATCATGAAGAAAACCAGACAGAGTGTGGGTATAGCTGATGTTTCCTTCAAGGTAAACGAAGGGGAGATCCTCGTGGTCATGGGCCTTTCCGGGAGTGGAAAGTCCACCCTGGTGCGCTGCATCAACCGCCTCATCGAGCCGTCTGCAGGCAGAGTTTATCTTGAAGATATAGACGTCACTTCCCTCTCAAAAGAAGCCCTGAGAGAACTCCGCCAGAGGCGTTTCGGCATGGTGTTCCAGCATTTTGCCCTGTTCCCTCACCGGACCGTGATCAGGAATGTGGAGTATGGACTGGAAATTCAGAAGGTGGACCCGGCCACAAGGAGGGATCGTTCCATGAAGGCCCTTGAGCAGGTGGGGTTGAAGGGGTGGGAACATTCCTTTCCCGCTCAGCTCAGCGGCGGCATGCAGCAGCGGGTCGGCCTTGCCAGGGCCCTGGCCCTCGATCCCGATATCATGCTCATGGACGAGGCCTTCAGCGCCCTGGACCCGCTCATACGGCGAGATATGCAGGACGAGCTCCTGAAGCTCCAGGAAAAAATGCATAAGACAATCATATTCATAAGTCATGATCTGGACGAGGCACTGAAGCTCGGCGACAGGATCATCCTCATGAAAGACGGTGTCATCGTGCAGGAAGGGACCGCAGAAGAAATCCTCACAAATCCCGCCAACAGCTACGTGAAGAAATTCGTCGAGGATGTGGATATCTCCAAGGTGCTCACCGCCGAGTCGGTGATGAAGAACCCCCTTGAGGTCGCGAGTTATGCGAACGATGGACCGCGCGCTGCCCTGTGGAAGATGAACCGGGCTGGTATATCAAGCATCTTTGTGCAGCATAAAGGAAAACTCGTCGGCATTGTGACTGCAGATGAAGCAACACAGGCCCTGAAGAGAGGTGAAAAAGACCTCTCCCTAATTCTGAATCCGGATATTTACAAGGCTAATCCGGATACACCAGCTGCAGACCTATTCCCTTTATTGGTGAACAGCAGTCCTCTGGCTGTGGTGGACAAGGAAGACAGGCTTGTCGGGGTGATCGTGAGGGGCTCACTGCTTGCCGCTCTTTCGGAAGGAGTAGCCACCAATGGAACCCATTAGAATACCCCTAGGGAGGTCCATCGAATGGACAATAGACCTCTTCACGGAACACTTCTCATTTATTACAAAGGCATTCTCCCATGTGACCGAGAACGGAATCAATATCCTGGTGGACGGCATGATGTTTTTTCCTGCATGGCTCCTCATCGCCTTCTTCACCGCGGCTGCATATCTTCTGAGCAGAAAGAAAGGCATAACCCTATTTACCCTGATAGGTCTCCTCCTGATCTGGAAC
Source organism: Thermodesulfobacteriota bacterium (assembly GCA_036834365.1). Classification (GTDB taxonomy): domain Bacteria; phylum Desulfobacterota; class Desulfomonilia; order UBA1062; family UBA1062; genus MWEI01. The sequence continues at coordinate 133,182 of DAITOA010000005.1, forward strand.
ATGGGGCTCTGGGAAGCCACGGTGAGCACCATCGCGCTGGTCCTCATATCAACGCTCATAGCCATTGCCATGGGCCTGCCTCTGGGAATCCTCGCCGCACTCAGCGCGAAATCATACCGGGTTATCATGCCCATTCTAGATGTGATGCAGACCATGCCGGCCTTTGTCTACCTGATCCCTGCCATCCCCTTCTTCGGCCTCGGACCGGTCGGGGCTATCTTTTCCACCGTGATCTTCTCCATGCCGCCGTCCATAAGACTCACCTGTCTTGGCATAAAACAAGTGCCCATCGAACTGGTTGAGGCTGCAGACGCCTTTGGGAGCACGAAGGGCCAGAAGCTGTTCAAGCTCCAGCTCCCCATGGCAACCCCGACGATCATGGCCGGAATCAACCAGACCATCATGCTCTCGCTGTCCATGGTGGTCATTGCGGCCATGATCGGGGCCAAAGGGCTGGGTGGAGAGGTATGGAAGGCCATTCAGCGGCTCCAACCGGACAAAGGATTCGAGGCAGGCATCGCCATTGTAATCATTGCCATGATCCTCGACAGGATCATGCAGGGCATCGGCAGCAAAAGCCGGGGGATTGCCTCTGCAAAATAGTAGTTATCCCCTTAGGTCGCGAAATCACACAGAAAGGAGTATCTTATGAAACGTATTGGTATTCTGGTTATTCTGATGAGTCTTGTCACCTTTATCGGATTTGTCCCTGCCGCCACTGCCGCAAAAGGCAAGGTCGAGATCGCCTACGTGGAATGGTCCTGTGCAACAGCCAGTTCCAATGTCGTCAAGGCGGTACTGCAGGAAAAATTGGGTTACGAGGTTGAACTCCTCCCTGTCAGCGCTGCCGCAATGTGGCAGTCGGTCGCATCCGGCGATGTCGATGGGTTGACAACAGCCTGGCTGCCGCACACCCACAAGCATTACATGGAAAAGGTCCATGACAAGGTGGTGGACCTCGGCACGAATTGTGAAGGTGCTGCAATCGGGCTGGTGGTTCCAACCTATGTCACTATCGACTCGATTCCAGAGATCAATAGCCATGCAAAGAATTTCGAAGGGAAAATCATAGGGATCGACCCGGGCGCAGGCATCATGAGTCTGACCGAAAAGGCCATCAAAGACTATAACCTTACAAACTTCAAGCTCATGGAAGGCTCAGGCGCCATGATGACTGCCGTACTGAAGGACAAGATAAAGAAAAAGGAATGGGTCGTGGTCACGGGGTGGACCCCCCACTGGAAATTCGCCCGGTGGGATCTCAAATATCTTAAAGATCCCAAGAACATTTACGGTGGCTCTGAGGAGATCCACACCATTGTCCGCAAGGGACTGGACAAGGACATGCCTGATGTATACCGGTTCTTGGACAAGTTCCACTGGACCCTTGCAGACATCGGACAGGTCATGGGCTGGAACGCCGACGGTGCCGATCCCTACGATTCAGCCAAGAAATGGATTAAGGAAAATCCGGACAAGGTGAATGCCTGGTTGAACTAGCACCGGAGACACACTCAAAGTCAGCCCTGTAAGGCATCAATCTTGTAATCCCAAGTGCATGGCAGCCGTCACGAAGGCGGCTGCCTTTTTTCATGCCTGAGGAGAAAATCACCGTGATGGCGTCATTGCAGAAACCCCTCCATACGATCCGACCTGACGTCGTCCTTGTAGTTGAGGGCTCCGACAGGCACCTTGACGCTGTCTGCCACCATCCATTCCGAGATACTTTCTCCTTGACACCCCACCAAGGCAAAACTATACTTTTTTTCCTTCTATTCTCACGATAGAGGGGATTGTGGGGGGTTCGTTTCCAGCACCGATCCACGATTCACATCTCTTAACAGAGGGGGAATGTCGTTCATGAAGATCAAGGGAGTTTTTATTGTATTGGTGTGTGGTTTGTTCTGTATTCTCGGTCATCCTCAGGCACAGGCGGCGTCTGATCCGGTGGTCATCGGCCTGCAGGGCCCCATTACCGGCGCATGGGCCTATGAAGGCCAGATGGCCAAGCAGTCATGCGAGATCGCGGCGGATCTCATCAACAAGAAGGGCGGCATCCTGGGCGGACGTAAGGTCGTCATCAAGGTCGAAGACGATGCCGGCGAGCCCAAAACCGGAGCCTTGGCGGCACAGAAGCTCGTTGGCCAGAAGGACGTGGTGGCTGCTGTGTCCACCTACGGGTCCTCGGTATGCGAACCAGCGTCCAACATCTACGAGAAGTTCAAGAAGGTGAACATCGGCTATGGCGTGACCGCAGTGAGACTCACCGAGCGGAACTTCAAGTACTTCTTCCGCACCTGCGGACGTGACGACTCGCAGGGCAAATTCTTTGCCGAGGCCGTACCGGCAAAATTCAAGGCCAAGCGCATCGCCATCATGCACGACAACACCGCGTTCGGCAAAGGTCTGGCCGAGGACACGAAAAAGGCCCTGGAACCTATGATCAAGGCGAAAAAGGTCGAGCTCGTGTACTTTGATGCCATCACCCCGGGTGAAAAGGATTACAAGGTATCCCTGACGAATCTGCGAGAGAGCAAACCCGATGTCTGGTATTACACAGGCTACTATGCAGAGGCAGCCCTGCTCGTATCACAGGCAAGAGATATCGGTATAAAGTGTCCTTTCGTGGGTGGTAATGCAGCCATCAACGACGAGTTCGTGAAGATCGCCGGTCTCAATCTGGCAAAAGGCTGCTACATGACCAACGAGCCCCTTCCCGGCGACCTTCCTTACAAGGAGGCCAAGGAATTCCTCGCAGCCTACAAGGCAAAGTACGGCGAAATCCCGTCGAGCCCGTGGCCCATCTATGCGGCCGACGCCGTGAACATCATCGCCTATGCCATAGACAAGACCAAGTCTACAGATTCGGACAAGCTGGCCGCATACCTGCGGGATAAGGTGAACGGCGTGCCCGGCATCACCGGACCCATCGGCTTCACCCCCGCTGGTGACCGCGAGGGAGTCCCGTTCTACCTCTACGTGGTGGATGATGCCGGCAAGATCGTAATCTCGAAGTAACAGGACAAGAGCTGCATCCCGGAAGAACATGCAACTTTTGCTCGAACAGCTCATAAACGGCCTGACCATCGGGTCATTCTATGCGCTCATAGCGCTGGGATACTCGATGGTCTATGGCGTCCTTAAGCTCATTAATTTCGCCCATGGTGATTTCTTCACCCTGGGCTCCTATCTCGGGTACACCCTTCTGGTCTTCGGCGTCGGAGCCGCGACTACACAGTTCGGTCCCTGGGCGGGCATGGTGGCAGCGCTGGCTGTCGCTGCCATCAGCCTGGGTATCGTGGGCATCATCGTCGAGCGAATCGCATATCGCCCCGTGTATCCTGCAGGCCGTCTGCCTGCGGTCGTGTCGGCACTGGGGGCTTCCATCTTCCTTCAGAACGGCATCATGGTCATCTGGGGACCGCGCTACCAGGCATATCCCTCGGAACTCATCCCCGCCATGCGCTTCCAGATAGGCCAGATCAACATCACCCTGCTGCAGATCATAATCCTGGCCCTGTCGTTCCTGCTCATGTCAGTGCTCTACTACGTGATCCAGAAGACAACCTTCGGTGCCGCCGTGAGGGCAACGGCCCATGACCGGAATACGGCAGCGCTGATGGGGGTCAACTTCAACAAGGTGATCCTCTTTATCTTCACCCTCGGCCCGGCTCTGGGGGCCATGGCCGGGGTCATGGTGGGTATGTACTACCGTCAGATCAGCTTCACCATGGGCTGGAACTACGGGCTCAAGGCTTTCACGGCGACTATCCTTGGCGGCATCGGAAACCTGCCGGGGGCGATGTTCGGCGGACTCATCCTGGGGGTCCTGGAGATGCTGGGCGCAGCCTATATTTCGGCTGCATGGAAGGACGTGTTCGTGTTCCTCATCCTGATCCTCGTGCTCATCTTCAGGCCCACCGGTCTGTTCGGGGAAAAGACCGCCGAGAAGGTTTAGGTCCATGAAGGGGAACGGCACGCCATTATCCAGGGTCTTCACCACGACACCGTGGTACGTCCCCGTTGCCTTTATCGCGCTCATCGCCATATACCCGTTCTTCGTGAGCAACTATTTCATCGACATCGCCTTCTTCTTCGGGATCTATGCCCTCCTCGGCCTGAGTCTCAACATCGTGCTGGGAGAGGTGGGGCTTTTCGACCTGGGACATGCAGGATTCTATGCCATCGGCGCCTACGTGACCGCAATCCTGAACACGCGCTACGGCATCCCCGTACTCGTCCTGCTGCCCATCAGTGCCCTGGCTGCGGCGTTGTTCGCCTCTATCGTCTTTTCCCCGGTCATTCACCTCCAGGGTGATTATTTTCTCATCGTAACTCTCGGGGTGGGAGAGATAGTCAGGATCGGACTCATCAATAATCCGTTCGATCTCACGGGAGGTCCCAACGGGGTCTTCGGCATCGATTTCCCCAAGCTGTCGCCCTCCCTTGTCATCGATTCTTCCATCGAATACTACTTCCTCATCTGGATCGTGGTGGGTCTGTCCATCCTGGGGCTCATAAGTCTCCAGCATTCACGTATCGGCAGGGCATGGAACTGCATCCGGGAGGATGGAATAGCAGCCGGAGCGACCGGGATCAACGTGCGATACTACAAGCTCCTTGCCGTCGTCATCGGTGCCGCCTTGGCCGGAGTGGCAGGCAATATCTATGCGAGCAAGCTCATGTGCGTCTCACCCGAGAGTTTTACCTTCTGGGAATCGTGCCTCATGTTCTGCATCGTGCTCATCGGCGGCATGGGTTCGATCCCTGGCGTAATCATAGGTGCAGCGTTCATCAGCCTCTTTCCGGAGGTCTTCAGGCCCTTTGCCATGTACCGCATGCTCGTGTTCGGATCGGTCATGATCATCATGATGATGGTCCGCCCCGGCGGTTTCTGGCCGAGAAAACGCGGAGGGGTATCGTTCCGCCCGCTCATGGAGGACGCCGGTGATGGGAGTGCCTAGGAAGCACGCCACATGCGAGGTCGTCCTGACCACCAGAAACCTCACCAAGATCTTCGGAGGTCTGAGGGCAGTGAGTGACTTCGATCTCACCGTTCACAAGGGAGAGATCCTGAGCCTCATCGGGCCCAACGGAGCAGGCAAGACCACCGTGTTCAACGTGGTGACCGGCATCTACAGGCCCGAGCAGGGCGAGGTCACCTTCAGAGGGGAAACCATCACCGGCAGGAAGCCCCACGAGATCGTATGCACCGGCATTGCCCGGACCTTCCAGAACATCCGGCTCTTTCCGGACATGACCTGCCTGGAGAACATCATGGCGGGCCAGCACTGCCGGGCGAAGGCTGGCCTTTTCTCCAGCGTATTGAGAACACCCGCCATGCGCAGGGAGGAGGAACGCATCAGAAGGGTGGCACAGGACAGGATCGCCCAGGTGGAGCTCGCCGAGTTCTCCGACGAGCTGGCAAAAAACATAGCCTACGGATCCCAGCGGATGCTGGAGATAGCCCGGGCGCTTGCCACTGAGCCCCAGCTCCTGGTCCTTGACGAACCGAGCAGCGGGCTCAACCCCAGGGAGACACACGACCTCATGACGTTCCTCAGGAACCTCATCGCCCACGAGGACCTCTCCATCCTGCTCATCGAACATGACATGAACGTGGTCATGGGCATCTCGGACTGGGTGGTGGTCATGGATGAGGGGAAAAAAATCGCGGAGGGCATGCCCGAAGCGGTCTACAACAACCCGGACGTCATCGAGGCGTACCTCGGCAAGGACGAGGAAGGAGCATAGCATACCATGCCGGCCCTGCTCACTATAGACGATCTCCATATCAGTTATGGGGCCCGGGAGGTCCTCAAGGGGATCAGCATCCGCCTCGACGAGGGCGAGATCGTCACCGTGCTCGGCGCCAACGGGGCGGGGAAATCGACCCTTCTACAGGCAGTCTGCGGGCTTATCCCCATTGCAGGGGGGAGAGTGACCTATGCCGGTGCGGTCCTGAACAAGGTCCCGGCCTATGACATCGTGGTCAAGGGCATCTCGCTCTCTCCGGAAGGGCGCCGGGTTTTCCCCACGCATTCCGTGGAGGAGAACCTCAATCTCGGTGCGTTCACCCGCAGGAAACACGCCGATGAGATCGTCCGGGCAAAGGAACGGGTCCACTCATTGTTTCCCATATTGAAGGAGCGAAGCCGGCAGCTCGCCGGAACGCTATCCGGCGGCGAGCAGCAGATGCTGGCCATCGGGCGCGCCCTCATGAGCAATCCCCGGGTCCTGCTTCTAGACGAGCCGTCGCTGGGGCTCGCCCCCATCCTGGTCAAGCAGATCTTCGAGATCATCCGCGAGATCAACGCCCAGGGCACCTCCATCCTCCTGGTGGAGCAGAATGCCCATAAATCCCTGAACATCGCGAGCCGCGGCTACGTGCTGGAGAACGGCCGGATCGCCGCCGAAGGCCCTGCCGCCATGCTCAAGTCCGACGAGAAGATCCAGGAGGCCTACCTGGGGGGCACGGCGCTGAAAAAGAAGAAGGAATAACCGAGAGCTCTTTGGCTATTCACCCATCATCACGAAATCCAGCTGACCACTTGTCCTGTCCGCCCTGACAAGCTTTACCCGTACGGTCTGTCCTATGGTCTGTCTCGGTAAACGGGATCTTTTTCCTCTTCGTACGGGTCTGCCCATGATCGTCTCATTTCTCACCAGCCCATCCACAGGAGGATTCAGGACTTCGACAAACATGCCGTAGGGCTGTACGCTCGTGATGACGGCATCGAACTCGTCACCGATGTGTAATGTCATGTAGGCGGCGGTCTTGAGTTTGATTGCCTCCATCATGGCATTGTCCGTGAACTCCTCCCGGCCCGTTACCTCGGGAGCCAGTTTTTTCAGATACTTAAGTGACCGGTCCCTTTCCCTTGATGATACCCCCCCAGATGTCAACACCTGCTTGACGAGCCGATGGATCACCAAGTCCGGGTATCTCCGGATGGGCGAGGTGAAGTGGAGGTACCCCGTAAAGGCAAGCCCGAAGTGGCCAAGATCCTCGGCGGCATACCGGGCCCGCTGCAGGGACCTGAGGATGTGCATGTTCACGAAACTCTCCAGCGGCCTGCCCCGACAGGCATCGGTAATGGCCTGGAGCACTTCATGGACCTGTTCCCCAGAGGTGGCGGTCTTTTTCAGCCTCGCCAGGAGCGATGACGAGAAACCGATCTCAGCCAGGATTTCCATGAGCTCCATCAGGTCCTGCTGCCGGGGAGGCTCGTGTATGCGGAAGAGCACGGGCATGTCATGTTTCAGGAGGTATGCGCACACGGTCCTATTGGCCAGGAGCATGGCCTCCTCGATGAGGCGCTCGGCAGGACCATGCCTGGTGCGGCCTATAGCAGCAATGGCTCCGGTCTCAGTCGTTTCGATCTCCACCTTGGCAATATCGAAGTCAAGGCTGCCCTGTTTCCTCCGACGCTCCCTCAGGTGCATGGAGAGCCGATGAAGGTCTTTCAACCGCGAGGCGATTTCCGGATCGTAATCCATCGAGCCAGCGGTTCCTTCGAGGAAGGGCCCCACTCCCTCATAGGTGAGCCGTGCCCGGGATCGTATAACCGCCTCAAAGACCCGGGATGAGATGACCCTGCCCCGTGGTCCGAGCACGATCTCCACGGTCATGGAGAGCCTGTCTTCGCCGGGCTTCAGGCTCATGGCGCCAGTGCTGAGCGGCTCTGGAAGCATGGGAATCGCGACCTCTGGAAAGTAAACGCTGAAGGATCTGGCCCTGGCCTCCCGGTCCAGGACGGTGCCCGGCTTCACTGCATGGGCCACGTCCGCTATGGCCACGGTCAGGAGAAAAGTTCCGTCTTCAAGCCTCTCGATACCCACGGCATCGTCGAAATCCTTTGCGCTGACACCGTCAATGGTGAAGAGCACCCGCCCCCTCATGTCTCTTCTGCGCTCGAGCTCAAAGGACATGTCGATTTGCGCGGCCCTGGCCGCTTCCCGCTCGACCTCTTCCGGGAATCGCCAGGCCAGGCCGTACTTGGCCGTGATGTACCTGAGGTCTTCTCCCACCCCCTTGGGAACATCCAGGGACCTCTCCACCCTGGCCGTCAGTGCGCTCACCTTCTGCGCCGGCCTGGGAGGTATGACCCTGGCACTCACCATATCCCCGCTTACGGCTTCTCCCTCAAAGCCCAGAGGGATTACAATGGCATAGGGCATGGGCTGCAGGGGCTCCAGGATGCCATACTTCCGGTGCCTGATGTATCGCCCCGTCAAGGTGAGACGGGTTCTCTCCACAATGGCGATGACCTTTCCCCGCAGCCCCCTGCGATCATGCCAGACGTTCACCTCCACGAGGTCTCCCGGAAGAGCGCTGTTCAGGGCTTCCATCGGGACGAAGACCCCGTCGTCCATGCCCGGTGCATCCACAAAGGCATATCCCCTGGGATTCCAGGAGAGCCTGCCCACGACGTTTTTCTTCGTCCTGCCTTTCATTGACGAAAACCCTACCATCCCGCAGCCGAAACATGCAATGATAGAGGAGAAGGCTGATACAATGCAGGACCTGAAGACCCGGGGGACACCTCTGAAGAAAAAACGCCTGTACGGACCCGACGTCCGTCTGATCCACCGTGACGGGTGTGCCCTTGTGGAAAAGACCTACCGGGACAGGCCCCTGCCGGTTCGGGCGGGCGGACGGCTCCTGGTGGCCTGGGAGACCTTCATCTATTCGAAACTCCAAGGTATTACAGGCATCCCCACCCTCGTGCCGGGTAACGACCCCTGCACCATCACCACGACCTTCATGGGCGGGCACAACCTCAAGACCAAAGTCCGGGTTCCTGATAATGCCTATTTCGAGGATCTGGAAAAGCTCATCGGAGCCGTCCATGAACGGGGAGTAATCCACCTGGACATGAGGAACCGCAGGAACTACGGCATGGATGACGGTGGGAGCCCGTACCTCGTGGACTTCGCCTCGAGCCTCTACCTGCCATGGAGGGGACCCCTGTGGAGGCTCCTGCGCGGCATCGATCGGATGGGCTATCTCAAGGTCAAGGCAAAGCTCAATCCCGGGTTGCTCTCCAGCCAAGACAGGAGGGGCTATTCCCTCGGGAAGTCGTTGAGCCGCCTGTGGCTGCCGCCCCGGGTGTTACGGTTTTTCAGAGACATCCTTGCCCGGCTCTCCAGTCGCAGCTGAAGCCCGGGAGATCTCGGCATCCAGATCCCTGATCCGGACCTTGAGCGCCCTTATCCTCATGAAACGAGCCGCCTGGACCGGGATCTCCACGACGAGGATGGGCACCATCCCCGCTATGAAAAAGACGACCATAAGAACCCACAGCTGCAGCGGGATCAAAAGCTGATAGCCGAGAAAGTTCAAGGTGAACTCCTGTGTGTTGTGAACACAGAACGTAATGATCGCGAGCAGGACAAGGATGGACAACACTGTATTGAGATACCGCATGGATTGCTCTATACCCTGAAACCGGCTGCCGGATCAATCTTTCCCCGCATATTGCCCTCATACTTGCCGATTATTTCGCCTCTGCGTGTAAATTGCTGTTGAAATTTTTCAAGACCACATATATATAGCGCTTTCTGTGTCTCTCGTTGACATGCAGGCCATGAAAGGAGCCGTGAATGCCGAAGATCCGTTCCTTTCGGGGTATCAGATACAACCCTGAACGTGTTGAGCTCGCAGGCGCCATATGCCCCCCGTATGATGTCGTTTCACCACACCAGCTTGAGGATTTCTATGCCAGAAGTCCCTACAACGCGATCCGGCTCGTGCTCGGAAAACAATTTCCCAAGGACACCAAGGACAACAACCGCTACACGCGGGCAAGGGATCTGTTCAGGCAATGGATGAAGGAAGGGGTTCTGTCCCAGGATGACAGCGCTTCCCTCTATTATCACGAGCATACTTATGTCCTCGGGGACAAGACAGCCACCCGAAAGGGATTCATCGCATCGGTACGCCTGGATGACGATGAAAAGAAGAACATCAGGCCCCATGAACAGACCGTGAAAAGCCCCAAGCTCGACCGTCTTCGCCTGATGAGCGAGGTGCGGACGAATTTCAGTTCTGTCCTCGGACTCTATTCCGACCCGAAGAAGGTCCTGGAAAGCCAGGTCAAGACAAAGCTGGGTTCCCCTTCCGTCGAATTTTCCACCAGGGATGAGACGCACAGGCTCTGGGTCATTCATGAAACGACCCTTATCGACAAGATCGCCAGGATGATGCAGAACAAGAAGGTTATCATCGCTGACGGCCAGCACCGTTATGAGACGGCGAAAATATACCGCGACCGCATGAGGGGCGCCACGGGGAAAAACGACGGCAACCAGAATTTCGACTATATCCAGATGTACCTCGTTAATGGAGAGGAAGGCGTCAGAATACTGCCCATGCACCGTGTCATCGTCGACAGCATGGGGGTGGGGCTCGTCGACCTTGAGTACCGTCTCAAGGAGATCTTCAATATGGTCCCCTTTGACAACCGGAAGAGCTTCCTCGCGGCATTGAACAAGGGAGGCAAGGGCACCCTCGGGCTCTATGTGAAAGGCATACCCAGGTTCTACCTGCTCCAGCTCACCAAGGATCCGGAGATCGACAAGTACCTGCCACAGGAGACGCATCCGCTGCTCAAACGTCACGATGCCACCATCATCCATGAGTGTATTATCGATCCCATCCTCGGCATTGGCACCAATATGGAAAACAAACGGATCATATTCACAAGCAGGGCCGAGGAGGCCCTCGACATGGTAACCAAGGAGCAGGCGGACATCTCCTTCCTTCTCAATCCCCCTTCTATGGAAGACGTATTGGACATTGCGGAAGCCGGACTGAGGATGCCGCACAACTCCACCTATTTCTATCCGAAGGTCCCCACGGGGCTCGTGTTCCATTCCCTCGAATAGCCAGAGAGGACCCCATTGTCCCAGAAGCACCTGAGGATTCTCTTAGGTCGGCTTGACAGGACAGAATCATTGTTCTATTCTCGAATAGTGATTCAGAATATGAATGATAATTCAAAGCCTCCTTCCCGAAAAGAGCGGGAGACGGCATTCCGCCGGAATGCCATTCTCGATGCCGCCCGCGAGGTCTTTGAAAAGGAGGGGTTCTTCAATGCCACCATGGCCCAGATCGCTGCCAAGGCGGAGTTCGGGGTCGGAACCCTTTATCAGTTCTTTCCCAGCAAGCAGGTCCTCTTCGCCGCCGTGATCAGCAGCGGCCTGGACGCCTTCATGCTCTCGCTCAAGAACCTCCTCTTGAGGAAGAAAACCTGGAAGGAGAAGCTCAGGATCTATGTGGAGTTCAACATCGGCTGGATCGAAAACAATCCGGGATTCCATCGGCTCATCCACGAGATCTATTCCGCCCCCATCCCTGAAGTGACCCAGCATATCTTCGAATATATCCGCGAGGTCCATGCGGAGAATTTCCGCATCACCCGCGAGATCTTCATGGAGGCCTGCCGCGAAGGAGAAAAGGGCGACCCTGAGCTAAAATCCATCATGCTCATCGGGATCATCCACACCATTGCTCAAACCTATTTTCTCGGTATACTGGATAAGGCTCCGGCAGAATTCACCGCCGGCATATTGGAGGAATTCCTAGGGAGGGTACCACTGTGAGGAGAACGTTCGTTATTACCATGGCATGTGCTCTGTTTCTCGGAGCGATCAGTGTTCAGGCCGCCGACTATATGACCCTTGAAGATTCCCTGAAGATGGCTATCGAGAGGAATCCCCAGGTGAAGGCGCAGGACCAGGAGGTCTTCATCAAGGAGATGGACAAGAAGGCACAGTTTTCCCAGATGCTCCCCAGCGCCGACCTCTCCTATGGATACGCCCGGCTCAACGAGGCGCCGTACATGACCATACCCAATATGGGCACATTCATCATCGGCACAAAGGACAACTACGAGATGGACCTTAAAGCAAAGCAGGTTCTGTTCGCCGGGGGTGCCCTGTATAACAGCTACCTGGTCGCGAAAAACGACCAGTTCGCAGCTGAGATCGACCGTGAGCAGACCATCAGGCAGGTCAAGCTCCTGGTCATCGATGCCTACTACGGGGTGATCAAGGCCAGACAGATCAGGGAGGTGGCAAAGTCCAGCGTGACCTCGGTCAAGTCGCTCCTGGATGTATCCAACGCCTTCTTCAATCAGGGCATGATCCCCAAGAACAACCTGCTGGAGGCACAGGTGCGATATGCAGAGACCGAGCAGAACCTCATCTCTGCTGAAAACTCGGTCAAGATCGCCGAGTCCAACTTCAACCTTCTCCTTGTCAGAGACCTCTCCGAGGAGATCGGGATCGACTCTGAAATCCCGCTGTCCACAATGGATACCACCTTTGAACAAGCTCTCCAGACAGCACTCGAGAAGAGGCAGGAGATCAGGACCACCAAGCTCCAGCTCGACAATACCGAGAAAGGGATCACCATAGCGCGCTCCGCATTCATGCCCAGCGTGGCGGCGACCTATACCTACACCAGGGAGGGGGAGGATCCCGATGTGGAGGACGACTCCTGGCAGGCCGGCATCGGCCTGACCTGGAACCTCTTCCAAGGAGGCGGCAGCTACTATAACTATAACAAGGCCCGGTACACCAGCACCAAGGTGGGCTATCTCCTGGAAAGCCTGAAAAACCAGGTCACCCTCGAGGTCAAAAACTCTTACCTGAACGTCCTGGAGGCGCAGGCCCGGCTACAGGTGGCCGAAAAGGCCATCGCCCAGGCCCAGGAGAACTTCAGGATCGAAAAAGACCGTTACAACCTCCAGGTCTCGACATCCACCGACGTCCTTCGGGCTGAAGCCCTGCTGAGTCAGGCACAGAGCAACCTGATCTCCGCCCGGGCTGACCAAGCCCGGGCCATGGCTGCGTTACGGGCATCCATGGGAACCCTCTAGAGAATATCCGGCCATTCCAGAGGAGACCCCTATTCCCGACGGGGTCTCCTTGCTGGCCTCCCACCTCGAATAACGCCCTTCCCCGTGCAGATCCAGGTCCCATCCGACAGAGGCCGTCCTTGATAGCCCGCATCCATATGTGCTAACCACACCGGCATGGCAAAAAAGCTCTCACTCAAGGACGAAA
>DAITOA010000005.1:146355-148715 GCA_036834365.1 Thermodesulfobacteriota bacterium
TCCATATGTGCTAACCACACCGGCATGGCAAAAAAGCTCTCACTCAAGGACGAAATCTCCAGGGTGCTTGCATACACTCCGTCTGAGCGGGCCCGGGGCATCATCGACTCGCCCTACACCAAGCAGATCCTCGACCAGCTCCCGCCCCAGGAGGCCTACATCGTGATCAAAGAATCCTGGGGAATGGACAGTCAGATCCTCCTCCAGTACGTATCTCCCGAGTCCGTTTGCAGGTTCATCGACCTGGACTGCTGGGAGCAGGACTCGTTCTCGGTTGATTCCCTCATGGAATGGCTCATGGAGCTGTATAATGCCTCCTTCGAAACCCTCATCGAGGCCTTCGAGACCATTGACCTCGAGATCCTCGTGCTCCTGTTCCAGAATTATATCGAGGTGGTGCATGTCAGGCCCACGGACGAGCATATACCGGATCTCATCGACGAGGGATTCGAGAGTCTCGACAACACCTATTTCTACCGTATCATCAGCGATGACGACCGATCCCACTTCGTCAAGGAGATGTTGAGCATCCTGTTCACCCATGATCAGGATCTCTACTCATCCATCCTTGAAGCGGTCATGTATGAACTGAAGACCACCTCGGAGGAGACCTCCTATGAACGGAGATCACTGCGCCTCATGGAGCTGGGCTTTCCCTCACCCGACGAGGCGCTTGAGGTCTACCGGCATATCCGTCCCGAAAAGCTTTTAAACCAGGGGATCCTCAAGGAGAAGACCCCGGTCATCACCAAACATCTCCATATGCTGCCCGCCGTATACCTGGAACAGTTCTCCCAGGGCAGGTCCCTCCTGGTCACGGCCCTTGACAAAACACCCGAGGAGACACGGGAGCGGTTCATGTACGAGATGATCTACCTGGCCAACAAGATCGTCATGGCAGACTTCAGACCGCTCAATGACCGTGAAGGAATCAGGCTCAGCATGGAAAAGGCTAGCTCTCTGGCGACCCTCGGCCTTGGTGTGGTCATGCGGGAGAAACGCCTGCCAGCGGAAGCAGTCCTAAATTCGATGAATGCCGAGACCCTCTTCTCGCTCGGATACAACATGGTCTATGTTCAGCAGCGAAGGCTCAAGCTGCTGCTGAACGACATCGAGAGCTCCATGATCCCGGAACACATGCGCGAGCTCGCAGACGGTCTCCTGAAAAAAAGGCCGCAATACAAGGCCCTGCAGTTCTCCTCCCTCGAGGAGCTCGACGAGGTTTCCCTGGCCTTGGACAGGCTGGAGGCCATGGCAGCCATCGTGTCACACCTGAACTGGGAGGCACGAATCCCGGATCTCTCTAGTACCAATACCGGCGCTGGCCTCGATATGGAGGCCATCATCCTCACCTCCCTGGCACTCAACATCGGCGGATGGGAGACTGGCTTCCGCCCCATCAGCCGGGGCGAGCTCCTGGACTTCCTTTCAAGGGCGACCAGGCTCAAGGGTGGCCTGAGGCATGCTCACGCGGCCTTCAGAGGTGAACTTGCCCTTCACCTGACTTCCATGGTGGGCTCTCTTGATCCGGACACGGCCGAAGACATCGCGGCCATGCTCACGACAAGGCTCGAAGAGGAGACAGGCGGCCTGAAGGACTTGAAACAGATGGACCCCCGTTTCATCACGTGCTTTTGCGTCAGGCTCCCGGAGTCATGACATATTGAGGGGATTGCATTCCCTGCATCCACCTATAATACTATTAGGTATCTTGGTCGGGAGGTATTCATATGAAGAGGGGAGATGTTCTCTTTGCAGGGCTTGTGTCGGCACTCGTTATATTCGTCCTTTCCTCTGGTTTTTCCACATGTTCCAGTACTCAACCCCAACAGGGAGGCGATCCCCAGTCGCTGGTCATGAGTGCATGCACCGCCTGCCATCCATCCCAGAAGATCTGTGACAAGCTGGGGACAAAAGATAAGGATACCTGGAGCAAGACCGTGGCCAGGATGGTGGAAAAGGGCGCCGAAATTCCTTCCGAAAGCGTCCCCCTTGTCGTTGCGTACCTTTCCGGCTTGCAGCCAGGTTCCAAACCCGTCTGCAAGTAAGTTCCCGGGTTCTTTCAAAGGGTACCGCGCCGAGGGAAAGGATCTCGCCCTCGATCCGTTCTTTCTCTTGGATATACACAAGACCCCCCGGCTGGTGTCGTTGGAGAGGACCGGACCTCAGGTGAACCGGCAGACCATTCGAGATATGAAACGCTACCATGATGCCATCCACGGCATAGCCTGGTGGCGCATCATGAAAGGCCCCGGAATCACCCCCTTGCCCGAAGACCAGTGACAGCTGAACAGGAACTTATTCGTGCCATTCTGTCACTACCCTCTGCTCCAGGAGGTATCGGTTTGCCAGATTGTACT
>DAITOA010000006.1:0-49100 GCA_036834365.1 Thermodesulfobacteriota bacterium
ATGTAGCAACATATATTGTGTTCGTCGCCCCCCACGCGGGGGCGTGGATTGAAACAGACAAAAGAATGTAGCAACATATATTGTGTTCGTCGCCCCCCACGCGGGGGCGTGGATTGAAACGGGCCTGTCTGCTGAATGGTGCCGTCATCGATGGTCGCCCCCCACGCGGGGGCGTGGATTGAAACATAGTAGGCCTGAATGAGCGCTGCCTCTTTCTCGGTCGCCCCCCACGCGGGGGCGTGGATTGAAACACACTCGATTTGGATTAAGGGTGAAAGGATGAAGGTCGCCCCCCACGCGGGGGCGTGGATTGAAACCAACTCGTGACGGATTGTCACGGAATGATGCTTACGCCGCTTCCCACGCAATGGCTTGGATTTATACGTTAAGTCGAACAGGCCGATGACACCATCAATGCTCTACTGAGCGCCTCTGGGTACAACATCATGAAATTTCTGGGTGTCATCACATGGTTTTTTTACTCTCTTCTTCGCCTTACACTTTCCGGACCATAATCGGCATGCCCTGTAGCCGATAGGATGAAAATAGAGTCCTTCAGGCTCGACGGAACAGTTTCCACGTCTGAAAGGACGTGACCCCATTGAAGCATTAGGGAGGGGACATTTTGTCCCCTCCCTTGTGTTGTTTTCACATCTGAAAAGACATGGCTCCCCTTGAAGCGAGGCTCCACAACCACACATGGTGGAAGCGGGGATCAAATCCCCTGATCTCGCCATCACCTACACCCTAACCCCTCTTGAAATACCACCCCCTACCCGATATAATACAATATGTACAAAAAAGACAAAAGGAGCATGACAATGATCCGCCTTTCAACCAGTGAGCTCAGGAAAGATACGGCCGATGCCCTGAACAAGGTGGTGTATCGGGGCGACAGGATTGCTTTGCACCGCCGGGGCAAGGACGTGGCAGTGATAGTCTCCATGGAAGACTATGAGCTTCTGCGTGCAATAGAAGACCGGGCCGACCTGGAAACGATCAGAAAGATAAAGGCCGAGCCGGGAGAAGATGTCCCATGGGATGACCTCAAGAAGGAACTCGGCCTGTAATGCCGTATATCGTCACGTTCACGTCCCATGCGGCTCGGTCTTTCCGTAAGCTCCCACGTGACGTTCAGACACGACTGTCCCCGTCCATCGAGTCATTGAAGGAAGACCCGAGGCCGCCCGGTTCGGAAAAGTTGAAAGGATCCGACAATGCCTACCGGATACGGGTGGGGGATTACCGTATTCTCTACGAGGTGAGAGACAGGGAGCTCATCGTCTGCATCATAGAGACAGGGCATCGACGAGCGGTATACAAATGACGTCTTTTTCATCCCCAACCCGCCTCGCAAAAGATTCTGCCATAAAGCGGCATGCGGCAGATCCGCCCCCCCACTCCCCCCTTGACTTTTCCGGGTTCTCCCCGGTATACCTAGAGGGCTCAAAGGGAAAGGCGGCATAGCCAAGTGGCAAGGCGACGGTCTGCAAAACCGTTATTCACCGGTTCAAATCCGGTTGCCGCCTCCAGTTCTTCATCCATCAACAACCCATTGCGAGGTAACCATGGGCGAGCGCGGAAGAAAACCCCTGGCGTCGAGGAAAGACGGTTCGAACAGCACGCTGATCAAGAGAAACTACTACATCGAAGAACGCTATGCAAAGGCGCTCACCGTGCTCTCGGCCCTGACGGGCAAGGAGCTTTCCCTCCTCGTCAATGAGGCACTGGGCGATCTGATCGAGAAATACCAGCCCATGACCGAGATCGACCTGTTGAATCTCAAGGCGATCAAGAACAGAGGCTGAAGCCATGTCCGTTCTCGTACGATTCGGGGTATCGCTGGAAGGCCGCCTGCTCGAGAAGTTCGACCGGCTCATCGAGAAGAGCGGGTATGCAACCCGCTCCGAGGCGTTGCGTGACCTCATCCGCCAGGAGCTCGTCAAGAAGGAGTGGGAGGAGGACCAGGAGGTGGCCGGCGCCATCACCTTCGTCTACGACCACCATACGAGGGGGCTCACCGGACAGCTCACCGACCTCCAGCACGACCACCAGGAGATCATCATCTCCTCCCAGCATATCCACCTGGACCACCACAACTGCCTCGAGATCGTCGCGGTCAAGGGCAGGGCCAGCGAGGTACAGAAGCTGGCCAATGCGCTCCGGTCCGTCAAGGGGGTGCGCCACGGCACCCTGAGCATGAGCAGCACGGGCAAGTCCATAGAATAATTGCAGGCACCCCCCTCCCGCAGCTCCGTTCAACGCCGGCAATCGTGGCACGAGTGTCTTTTTCGTAATTTTTTGTAGCACAGTTATCTTCATTGTGTTACCATGCATCTGATAATTCCTTGGGGAGGTTCGAAACCATGCATATGGCAGATGCACTGATATCACCTGCGGTGGGCGGGACCATGTGGGCGGTTTCCGCAGCGGGGATCGCCTATTGCTCCAAGAAGGTGAAGGAAGAGCTGGACGAGCGCAAGGTCCCCCTCATGGGCGTGCTCGGCGCCTTTGTCTTTGCCGCCCAGATGATCAACTTCACCATCCCGGCCACCGGCTCCAGCGGCCACCTCGGAGGGGGCATGCTGCTGGCGATCCTGCTCGGCCCCCACGCGGCCTTCCTGGTGATCTCATCGGTCCTGGTGGTCCAGGCCCTGTTCTTCGCGGACGGCGGCCTGCTGGCCCTGGGATGCAATATCTTCAACCTCGGTTTCTTCCCGGCCTTCATCGCCTACCCCCTGATCTACCGGAAGATCGTCAGGGGCAACGTCTCCCAGGGCAGGCTCGCACTCGGCGCCACGCTGGCGGCCATCGTGGGCCTCCAGCTGGGGGCCTTCGGGGTGGTGCTCGAGACCCTGGCTTCGGGCATAACAGAACTGCCGTTCTCCACCTTTGTGGCGTTCATGCAGCCCATCCACCTGGCCATCGGGATCGTGGAGGGCATCGTGACCACGGTGGTCGTCTCCTTTGTCTGGAAGGCAAACCCCCAGATGCTCGAAGGTTCCCCGGTGAAGGCTCCGACCGGTGGATTCCCTGTAAAGACCGTCGCCGCCGGGCTTCTCATTGCCGCCGTCATCACCGGGGGGGTCGTCTCCTGGTACGCCTCCGGAAACCCGGACGGCCTGGAATGGTCCATGGCCAAGGTATCGGGAAAGGAAGAGCTCGAGAGCACGTACGGAATTCATTCCATGCTCGCCTCCCTGCAGGAGAAGCTCGCGTTCCTGCCGGACTACTCGTTCAAGGGCACCGCAGAGGCATCCGAAGAGGCGGAGGGTGACCAGTCCGCCCGGCTCGGCACCTCGGTGTCCGGCATCGTGGGCGGGGCCATGGTCTTGATTCTCGCATTCGTGCTCGGACTTGCCTTGAAGAGGTTCGCGACCGACGCCTCTTCACGGGCATAGCTACACCCCGCAAAAAGGGGAGGGGCATGCCCCTCCCCTGCAGTACGAGGAAACGCAGGCTTGGCTGAAATAGCACGATCCTTCCACGACCTGAACTACATCGATACCCTGTCCTGCATGGACAGTCCCGTCCACCGCATCGATCCGAGGGCCAAGCTCGCCACCTTCCTCATCTTCGCGGTCTGTGTGGTTTCTTTCGGGAAATACGAGGTCTCCGCGCTCCTTCCCTACTTCTTCTTCCCTGCCGTCATCATCCCCCTGGCCCGCATCCCGGCGCGGTACTTCGCGGGAAAGATCGTCTTCCTCCTGCCCTTTGCCGTGCTCATCGGCATCTTCAACCCCCTCTACGACCGGGAGACGCTCCTGAGCATCGCCGGATTGCCCGTCAGCGGCGGCATGATCTCCTTCGTCTCCATCCTGATCCGCTTCATTCTCACCATCCTCGCCGCGCTCATGCTCGTCGCAGTGACGGGATTCACCGGAGTCTGCATGGCCCTGGAGCGCTTCGGCGTCCCCAAGACCTTCACCACGCAGCTCATGATGCTCTACCGGTACATCTTCGTGCTCACCTCGGAAGGCATGCGCATGGCCAGGGCCAGGGACCTCCGGGCGGTCGGCCGGAAGGGAAGCGGCCTGAAGGTCTACGGCTCGCTCATCGGGTATCTCCTCATCAGGACCTGGAACAGGGCCCAGCGCATCCACATGGCCATGCTCTCCCGGGGCTACCGGGGAGACTTCTTCCTGAGGAGACCTCTGAGGATCACCAGTGCCGACATCGCCTTTGGCCTTGGGTGGTCCGCTGTCTTCATCACGCTGCGTTTCGTCAACCTGCCCCGGATCGCCGGGCAGCTCATCATGGGAGTCCTGTCATGAGCCACCACATCGTCGAGCTCAAGGGGCTGTCGCATGTCTATCCCGACGGGACGAACGCGCTGGACGATATCACCCTGCGTATCACCCACGGAGAGTCGGTGGCCATCGTCGGCGCCAACGGCGCCGGAAAGTCGACCCTGCTCCTGCATCTCAACGGCTACCTGTGGCCCACCTCCGGCAGCGTGAGGATCGGGGATTACCCGCTCACCAAGGAGACCCTGCGGGAGGCCAGGCGCACGGTGGGCATGATTTTCCAGGACCCGGACGACCAGCTCTTCATGCCCACCATCTTCGACGACGTGGCCTTCGGCCCGTTCAACCTGGGACTGCCCCGGGACGAGGTGGAGACGAGGGTCCAGGAGGCGCTGGTCCGGATGGACATCGCACACCTCAGGGACAAGCCGCCCTTCAAGCTCTCCGCGGGGGAGAAGCGCCGTGCCGCCATCGCCACCGTGCTCTCCATGGCGCCGGACATACTGGTGCTGGACGAACCCACCACGGGGCTTGACCCGCTGGGCCGCAGGCAGATCATCTCCATCCTGAAGGACTTCACCCACACGAGGATCATCGCCACCCATGACCTGGACCTGGTGCTGGACCTGTGTTCACGGACCATCGTGCTCCACCGCGGTACGGTCAGGGCCGACGGAAGGACCCTGGACATCTTCAGGGACGATGCCCTCCTTGCCGAGTGTCACCTGGAGCAGCCGCTGTCCATGCAGGGCTGCCCGATATGCGCCGGGAAGATGAAACACGGCGGTTAACCGGGATTCTTTGCCGCCCGCCACGGCCTCCGGTTCTTTCCCACCCTCGTTACCCTGTGATTTTCCTTGCCTAATAGAATGGGATCATGGTAATTCTCCGGGTAATGGATCCCCTCTTCGGCCATCTACGATGTGCGACCCTCGCCCCCGGCCAGGCTGACCATCCGACCCAAACGGACAAGACCCGGATACAGGAGAAGACCATCGGCTCGCCCCTGCCGCGGCTGCTTGTGGTCTTCGGGCTCTTCCTGCTCCTGCAGCCCTGCAGCCCCGTCCGGGCCATGGAGATAACCGGCAGGTTCGCCGTCGATGCCGTCATGATGACCGGGCAGAACACCAACAGAACGACCTTCGAGGAGGGGGTGAGCAAGCTCAGGTGGCCCATCAACGTAAAGGCCCCTGCCGTGAGCGCAGGCGTCGCTGTCGGAGACCTCCTGGACATGGATTTCGGCATCATCGCCGAGCCCTGGGGCTCGAGCGGACGGCCCATGAGGGACCTGGATTACCTCGATGAATCCCAGTTCCCGGGAAGGACCGCCCATGACGGGATCGATATCTACTCGGAGACCGGGCTGGACTCCAAGGCCCTGGTGATGTCCGTCGCCTGCCGTCTCTTCCCGCTGCGCACACGGTATTTCTCCGCCGGGCTCACCGCCGGGTATCGCTACGAGGAGTACGATTATCGGGGATACGGAACGAGCCAGACCGGATACGGATCGTGGCAGGACCAGTCGAGCACGATCAGCGGCCCCAGTACGTTCTATACCGTGGAATACGACATCTATTCGGTGGGAGTCGCGCTGCAGACCCATATTGAAGACACCATGGTCCTCACCTTCGAGATCTCTTCCTTCCCCCTTGTCTACGGCAGCGATGAGGACGAACACCTGAGGCGGAACAGGGTGTCCTTTACGGAAACCACCGGATCCGGCTACCAGACATCGTTCAGCGGAACCTTTCATGTCACCCAGCGATGGACCATAGGTTCTGCATGCCGCTACGCGCGGATCGCCACCGACGGGGACCAGGACCAGTACTGGTACGGCGACGATCCCGCCACCCCCGGCTATGACGACACCGGATACCGCCTGAGAGGCATCGACGCCGATCTGAACCAGGAAAACTTCCAGCTCTCCATCGGCACCTCCTGCCGGTTCTGATGCCCGGACCGGCCACCGGCCGCCGCATACCGTCCAGGCTAAGAAACATCACCCACAGGTCACTGTTGAGACGGGTATCGATTCTGTCGATAGGTCGTGCATGGCCTCCATCCGCAGCCTCATCAAGAAGAATGTCGACCGTGCCCGACACTGGCTGCCCTATGTTTCCGAAAAAACACGGGAACTCGTCCTGATCACCCCGGCCCTCTTCTGCCTGGGGAAAGACAAGGCGGGCATCTTCTCGCACCCCACCTGCACACCCCAGCAGCATGCCCTCCTGAGGAAACACCTGGGCAGGAATCCCGGACTGGCGATATCCAGGCTACCCGACTATGTCCTCATCGAGAGTCTCATTGCCGTACCCAGGCCGTCCGTGGTGAACGACGACCTCCTCGGTCTCGGCCTGGTCGTCATCCCGAGCCCCGGTGCGTCCCCGGACACCCTGCGGAGGAAAGGCGCCGAGGTGGAATCGTTCTTCCGGCAACGCGGCATGGGTGTCTCGGTCGACATCTTCCCGTCAGCACTTCCGCCGCTGGTCCTCATGGAGGTCCTGCAGCTGGGGATCGTGCTGGCAGGAAGGCATCCCCTCTCCAGGCCCGACGACGATACGGATATGGGAATCATCGTCGGGGAGGTCCCGGGAACCATTACGGACGCCAGGTCCCTGACGCCTTCCGAATGGAACCCGTTCCAGCATGTCCTGAAGCGGGAAGTGGACCGCCTCGTCGTAGAGCAGGGCTACCATCCCCACCTGCACATGAGGACGGTGAACCCATTCTTTCTCCCCTACCTCCCGGTCCTTGTCCGTTACGAAGAGGACCTCGACGCCGATATGCTCCTCCTGCTGCGGCTGAGCATGGGTGCGCTGTTCTTGCGGTTCGGGCCGACCCGGGAGGTCGTGGCTCAGATGATGAAGGCATGGGGGCTCAGCGAGAGACAGGTGCCGGACGTGACCTCCATGGATCTCACCGAGGCGGTCAACACGAGGAAACGCTATGCACCTCTTCAGGACGACGAGCTTCCCATCTTCTCCTGGCCGCCGAAGCCCTCTTATCCGATGGACAGGGTTACCCTGGACTGGGACGGATCAGGCTGGAGCCTCAAGGAAGCCGACCTCTTCAGCCACCGGCACGCCTGGGTCATCCTGGCATGGGCGGCCATCGCAGGCATACTGGGGCGGGAGACCACACTGAAGGCGCCCGAGGGGATCATGCTCAAACCCGAGACCCCTGAGATACTTGCAGGCATGATGGACGACATCATGATGGGTACGGACATCATCGTCCCGTCCGACGCCCGCCAGGGTTCACTGCGCATCAAAGACGGCAGATTCTTCTTTTCAGCCACGCCCTATGCCATCCTGGAACCAGGCCGCAAGACCACATTGAGCCTCTTCCGGGAGGTGAAGAAGAAGGCCATGCTCGACGATAAGGGCATCAATGCACATGCCGCCCCCGGGGACGATCCCGAGTGAAGGAAAGCTCCACCTTGCACCTTTGCCCGTGTACACATATAATTGAGAAAAGGAAGATATATGGCAATTGCACCCGGCATCCGGATCCTCATTATCGGCCAGGGGGCCTTCTATCACAAGAACCTGGCTGCCATGCTCTCGCAGATAGGGTACACCAACGTCGACCATGCCGATGACGGCCCCACCGGCTGGGAGGTCATGAAGCGGATCAACCCGGGCATCGTCATCGCCCAGTGGGATATGCCCGAGATGAACGGCATGGCCCTGCTCAAGGTTATCCGGTCGGACGCCCAGTATGCCGACACCCCCGTCATCCTGTGGACCACCGAGATCCTCAGGAGCGACGTCATCAAGGCCGGAGAGGCCGGCGTCAACGCGATCCTCGTGGAACCGCTGAACGTGGAGCTTCTGGAGAAAAAGCTCGGCATGATCATGGAGTTCGATATGAGCCCTTCCACCAAGAAGGCCAAAGCCTTCCTCGAGAAGGGCGACAACTTCATGAAGGCGGGGCTCTTCGACCTCGCGATGAAAGAGTACGAGAGCGTCCTGTCAATCCTCGAGTCCGCGGAGGTCTACTACAATATCGGCTACATCAAGACGGCCCGCGGCGAATACGACGAGGCCCTGGCCGCCTTCCGGAAGGCCACCCAGATCAACCAGCTCTTCGCCAAGGCCTACCAGGCCATGGCCGAGGTGTATGTCAAGATGGGAAACAACGAGATGGCCGAGAAGTACCTCAACATGGCCGGCGAGATCTTCCTGGAACGCGACATGCACGAGAAGGCCGAGGGCATCTTCAACGAGATCATAGCGCTGAACCCCAACACCACGAACGTCTACAACAGCCTGGGGATCATCTACCGGCGGCAGAACCGCCATGCGGATGCGGTGAAGGTCTACCAGAAGGCGGTCAAGATCGATCCAGAGGATGAAAACATCCACTTCAACATGGGCAGGGCCTATCTCGAGATGTCGCAGATCGCCCAGGCGAAGGAATGCTTCATCCAGGCGCTCAGGATAAACCCGAACTTCGAGACCGCCGCCACCATGATCAAGTCCATCGATTCCATGGACAGGACACCCTGAACTACTCGTACCTGTTCAGCTCGAACACCTTCCGGTCCTGGGTGGCCACGATGTGGTAGAACTTGTCCTGGGGCACGTAGATGTAGGGAACGTCCTCCTCCCGCCTGTAGAGGAAGTGCGAAAGGATCATGCGGTTGACCGCCCGGTGCCCGATGATCATGATGTTGTCGGGCCGCTGATTCAGGAAGAAGGCCTTCTTGATGCCGATCTTGATCCGCTCCTTCATGCTGGCGTACCCCTCCCCGCCGGGATACGAGTAGTTGTACTTGTTGGCCTTGCGGGCGGAGTGGATGTCAGGCTTGAGACGCTGGATCTCGTCATAGGTCAGGCCCTCGCAGATGCCGGCATCGATCTCGTTGAACTCCTTGATCTGCACGATGGTGCAGTCGTGCTGCAGGGCCTTGATGGGCTCGGCGGTCTGGACGGTCCGCTTCTTCTCGCTGGTGAAGATGAAGGAGATCCTCTTCTTCTGGAAGAACCTCCCCAGGGCCTCGGCCTGCGCCCTCCCCCGGGGGGTGAGGTCCGGGTCTCCGCCGATGCGGTCCTCGATGTTGAACATGCTCTCGGTGTGGCGGATGAGGAAGAGGCTCTTCACCACATCCGTGACCAGGCAGTCCCTGATGCGCGAATACAGGGGGAGCTGGTCTTCGATCTGCTCGTCGATGATGCGGTTGTGCAGGGAATCCATGAGGATATAGTTCCGCTCCACATGGAGAGGGCTGTAGATCATGCGGTAGTAGTCGATCCTCTTCTTGAACTCCAGAACCGCCATCTCCGGGCTCATGGATGCGAACTCCAGCCCGCGCACCTTGTGCCGGATGCTCAGGTCAACGATGTCCTCGTCGTTGTTGATGCACTCGACGTAGAGCACCGGGTGGTCCTGGAGGTGTTCCTCGATGAGCTCGCGCCGGGATCTGCTCACATTGGTGGCGTCGAGGATGGCCACCTGACCCTTGTTCCTCAGGTATTTCCTGGCCCTCTGGATGTTCATGAGGGCGAACTGTTTTCTCAGCTCCACCGCCTCGGTGTTGTGGGGGTTGTAGAACTGGGACATCCACGTCTCGGTCGGCGCGTATTTCCTGCGGAGCTCGCCGTTGTTGTAGATCATGGTGGGTATGTCGTTCTTCTTGAAGATGTCCTGCAGCCGGTACGCAATGGTGGACTTGCCCTGGGACGGCAGGCCCACCATCACGATGTAGAGTTTCTCGTCCTTGATGGTCATGAACCCAGAAATACCACCCGGCCGACGGCAAGACAAGGCCTTTGCATGTCCGTGCCGGCAGGATGCGGTTTTCAGCCCGCGGGTTGTGTCAAGTACGCCCGGGACTTTCCCCGTCGGGTGCGGGTCCGGCACTTCTTTGCAGGGTCCCCCGAAAACCGCTCCAGGGCGCCTTCCACTCCGTTTCAGGCCCGGATAAAAACACCTTGACAAGCCCCTGATCTGCCGTTAGAAGAGCTAAATACGCTGGGGGATCGTCCAACGGCAAGACAGCGGACTCTGACTCCGTTTATCTAGGTTCGAATCCTAGTCCCCCAGCCAAAATTATGGTCCCATCGTCTAGTGGCCTAGGACAACGGCCTCTCACGCCGTAAACAGGGGTTCGATTCCCCTTGGGACTACCAAGAGTTACAGATTTTCAGAAGGTCCCCGGTGTACCGTTAGGTGTACCGGGGATTTTCATTGCTGTACCGTCCCCCAGACGCTCCAGTAGACCGGATCGCTCTCGAAACGGGCCTGCTGGATGTACTCCCGCCTTGCCTTGTCGGTCGACCTGTACAGCCTGTCGGGGAGGAGCTCAACATGCCGGTGGCACTTCGGACAGCTCCCTTTGTAGAGGAACATCATCTCTTCATTGAGTTCAATGTAGAACCTGGTCCTGCACTGGTCGTGCTCATAGAGTCCTATAATCTTTGTTCCGTCCTTCTTCGTCCTGTTCATTGGCTGCTTCCTCTGCGGTGCACTGTATTCCCTCACCTGTCTGCCGGTTCTGCATTGCCTCGCTCAAAAAAATGAGGGATGAGTGTGGTCCTCATCCCTCAGGAGGCTCGGTATATAAGACGGGGGGGTGTCTTGATATACCTTGGCTACTATGTCCTTGTTTAAGAAACTTCTTCGCTGAGCTTGTTATTTCGCCAGGAGCGCCTTGCCCAGCGTCATGATCTCAGCCTCTTTCGTGCCTTCATAGAGTTCGAGGATCTTGGCATCGCGGTACCACTTGGAGACCTTGTACTCTTCCATGTAGCCGTAACCGCCGTGGATCTCCACAGCCGCGTTGGCGCAGAACACCGCGGACTGCCCGCCGAAGTACTTCGCCATGGCGGCAAGGTGGTAATCGGGCTTGCCGATGTCGAGCAGCCAGGAGGCCTTGTAGACCATATTCTTCAGGGCCTCTACCCGGATGGCCATCTCGGTGAGCTTCTGCATGGTGATCTGGTAGGATCCCAGCGGTTTGCCGAATACGTTCCGCTCCTTGGAGTACTTGACGGACTCCTCGAGGCATGCCTCGCAGAGGCCCAGGCCCTGGGCTGCGATCATGACCCTCGTGGTGTTGAAGAAGTGCATGAGCTGGTAGAAGCCGTTACCCCGCGTTCCCACGAGGTTCTCCTTGGGCACGCGCACGTCCTCGAAGGCGATCTCCGCCGTGTCGCTGGTGCGGATGCCGAGCTTGCCGTGGAGCTTGGTCCGGGTGATGCCGGGGGTGTTCGCCTCCACGATGAACTGGCTGAAGCTCTTGTGCACCTTTTCCTGCGGGTCCGTAATGGCCTGCACCACCATCCAGTCGCACACGGACCCGTTGGTAATGAACATCTTGTTGCCGTTGATCACGAAGGAGTCACCGTCTTCCACGGCCCTGGTCTTGTACCCCGCCACGTCGGTGCCGGCATTGGGCTCGGTGTAGGCGCCCGCCACCGCTGCATCGCCTGCGCAGACCGTGGGGAAGTATTTCAGCTTCTGCTCATGGGTGCCGTAGAAGTGTACGTTCTCCGCACCGAAGGTCGCCGCGGTCAGCGACAGGGCAAAGCCCACGCACGCCCGGGAGAGCTGCTCGGTGATGATGGAGTTGCCCAGGAAGCCCACGCCGGCCCCGCCGTACTGCTCTTCGATCCAGCAGCCGATGAGCCCGTTGGCCCCGGCCTTCTTGCGGACATCCGACATATATACCTCGTCGTGGTCGGCCTTCTCCGCGACCGGGGCGATCTCGTTCATGGCGAATTTGTAGGCCATCTCGGAGAGCATTCTCATTTCTTCGTTCAGTTCGTAATCCATGGCTATCTCCTTCCAGGTTGGTATTTGTCTGTCTTACCAGAGAGCTGCTGCGCTCCCTTCGATCTAGAACATCTCTATGGCCGTCGCCATGGACACCCCGCCCCCGCCGCACAACGATGCCAGGCCCAGGGTCTTGCCCTGCTTCTTCATGGCATGGATGAGGGTCACCATGATCCGGTTTCCCGTGGCACCGATGGGATGCCCGATGCCGATGCCGGACCCGTTCACGTTGCAGATCTCACGGTTGAGTCCCAGTTCCTTCTCGCACCCCAGGTACTGTGCGGCAAAGGCCTCGTTCAATTCGACGAGCTCGAAGTCCTCGAGTCTGATCTTGGTCCGCTTCATGAGGCACCTGATGGCGGGAACAGGGCTGATTCCCATGATGGTGGGATCACAGCCGCCGTACCCCACACCGAGGATCCGTGCCAGGGGTTTGAGCCCGAGATCCTTTGCCCTCTGCGCGGACATGATGATCATGGCGCTGGCGCCGTCGTTGAGCCCCGAGGCATTGCCCGCGGTCACCTTCCCGACCTTGGGGATGAAGGCGGGGGGAAGCTGGGTCAGTGCCTCCATGGTGAGCCCCGGCCGGTAATGCTCGTCTCTGTCGAATATCTTCGGAGGCTTGCCCTTCTTCTGGGGGACCTCCACGGGCACGATCTCTTCTGCGAACGATCCGTCCAAGGTGGCCCGCTCCACGTTGTTGTGGCTTCTGAGCGCCACCTCGTCCATCTCCTCGCGGCTGATGCCGTACTTCTGGGCGACGAATTCGGCCGTGTGCCCCATGATGTACGGCTTGCCCTTGTACAGATCGAAGGGTGATGCCCCGGCGAGCGGTCCTTCAGAAGGACAGGGGTTGAACCTCGACCCGCACATGAGACCTTCCATGAGCATGTCGTCCAGTGCGCTGTTCTGGAGGCGGCATCCCCACCGTGCGCCGGGTACGGCGTAGGCGACTCCCGACATGTGTTCGGCCCCGCCCGCCAGTATGACGTCGGCCAGGCCTGCCTGGATCATGGCCATGCCCGAGACGGCCGCCTCCATGCCGGAGACGCAGACCCTGTTGATGGTGACGGCGTTGGACGAATACGGGATGCCGGCCTGGATGGATGCCACCCTGGCCAGGTTCATGGACGTGTGGTGCTCATACATGTTCCCGAAGCGCACATCGTCGATGATCGCCGGTTCGATGCCGGCCCGTTTGATGGCCTCCTTCATGACTGCGGTTGCGAGATTCACCACGTGGAGGTCCTTGAGCGATCCTCCGAAGGTCCCGACGGCCGTTCGGCATGCTGATACGATGACGACGTCTCTCATGATCTTCTCCTTTTCCTTCATACGTATTTCTCTTCCCTGCTCAGATCATACAGAAACGTTCTCGGCCCATGAATCCGGTGGGCACCTTATTACACAGGGAGAAACCATGTATTCCCCATACGCATACTACGTACGTGGCCGACCTTGCCGTATGCATCGTTCTCCCTTTCTGCGGTCCGAAACACATGCCCTGTATCTTCTCCATCACCATTGAATGCCCCGGCATTCTTCCTCCCCGGTGATCGCGGTGAATACGTTCATCCCCATCACGTCCGGCAGAAAGCCTCAGGGAAGGACCACGACGTTGTCGAAGTCCTGCTGGTTCCTGTCGAGCCAGATCCTCATGTCCCGGGCCTGGTCGGCGAGCTCATCTCTGAACCTGGGGTGGGCGATGCTGACGAGCGCCTCGGCACGTTCCCACGTCGACTTGCCCTTGAGCTGCACGATGCCGAATTCCGTTGCCACGTACTGCACGATGGACCGCGGCACCGTCACGATGGACCCCGGCCTCAGGGTTGGCACGATGCGGGAATGGAGGTTCCCGTCCTTGTCGCTGAAGGTCGACGATATGCCGATGATCCCCTTGCCCCCGCGCGAGTTGAACGCCCCGAAGATGAAGTCGAACTGGCCGCCCGTGCCCGAGATGTGCGTCGTGCCGACGGACTCCGAGCAGACCTGGCCGAAGAGATCCACCTCGATGGCATTGTTGATGGCCACCACCTTGCTGTTCACGGCAATGATCCTCGGATCGTTGGTGTAATTCACCGGGTACGAGGCGCAGGCCGGGTTGTTGTGGAGGAACTCGTAGAGCTTGTTCGTCCCCATGGCGAAGGTATAGACCATCTTGAACCGGTCGATGGTCTTGCAGTTCCCCGTGACCTTCCCTTCATTGTAGAGATCCACCATGGAGTCCACGAGCATCTCCGTGTGTATCCCCAGGTCCTTGAGGTCGGACTCGGCGACCATGGAGCCGATGACATTGGGCAGTCCGCCGATACCCAGCTGGAGGCACGCCCCGTCTTCGATCTCCTTCATGATGTGCCGGGCGATCTGCACATCGGTCTCGGTGGGCACTGCGGGCTTTATCTCGACCAATGGCTGGTTCTTTCCTTCCACGACGTAGTCCACTCGGGATATGTGGACTGATTCCTGGTTTCCGCCGAGGCAGTGGGGCAGCGATTCGTTGACCTCCACGACCACCTTCTTTCCCTTGGTGATGGCCGCCGAGGTGATGGAGTTGCACAGGCCGAAATTGAAGTACCCCTGGCTGTCCATGGGCCCTGCGGATACAAAGACGAAATCATAGTCCTTGTACTTCCGCACGACCCGCGGCCCCTGGTGGTAGGTGAAGGGGACATAGTTGCACAGTCCCTGCTGGTACAGCTTCCTGCCCACACCGGACATGTGCCAGTCATTCAGGATGAAGTGTTCCCTGCGCGGGTCGGCCTCTATGAACTTGGGCACCTTGGTGACGCAGACGCCCTCGACGATGACGTCTGAAAGCTGATGGGCACGGCGCGCCAGTGCCTCGTCAAGAGCATCCGGGCTGAGCACAAATTCGCCGAAGAAGATCCTGTCACCGGACTTGACCATCCGCGCCACCTGTTCGGGTGTGCGATACTTCTGGAGATACTTCTTTTTCGTGAAATCGTTCATCGGGCACCTTCCTTTCTTCACACCCTTCAAGGGTTTCTCCTGTTCCTTCGCGTCTTATGCCTGTGCCTGCTTCTTTCATGACAATACGGACATTTCAGAAATCCATGAATAGGGTGAACACCGTATTGTGGACTACGGGACCATGTATTTCCCCTTTTCCAATCCCTCAGATTCGCGTAATTGAGTCCCTGCCCGGGATCGCCATTCCCGTCCCGTGAGCGGGAGGGCTCATCCGGCATCGCCCGGGAAGGAGCTGCAGGCACTGATCAGGGAACTGGACCATGCCGTTGGAGGAGACCCAATGGACAGAAAGCCGACTTATGAAGAACTCGAGCAGAAGATCAGGGACTTTGAGGAAAACTCCGCAAGACGCAGCAGGGCCAAGGGAGCGCTCCGCAAATACGACCTGATCTTCTCCGCCATTCAGGACCCCATGGCATACATTGACAGGGACTATACCTGCCTGGCAGTCAACGACGTCTTCCTCAGGATGTTCAACAAGTCCCGCCAGGAGATCGTGGGGCATTCCCTTGAGTTTCTCCTGGGCAGGAAAACCTTCGAGAAAAAGGCAAAGGAACACCTGGACAAGTGTCTTCTGGGTGAGGAATCCACGTTCGAAGAATGGGTGGAGTATCCGACATCGGGCAGGCACTACCTCGTGATGAACTTTTATCCCTATGTGGAGGACGATGGGTCCGTATCGGGGATCGCGGTCGTTGCCAAAGACATCACCACGCACAAATGGGATCAGCTCGAGCTGCAGAAGGCCCGGGACGATCTGGAGAAACAGGTCCAGCAGCGCACGTCAGAGCTCATGAGGGTCAACGAGCAGCTCAGGAAAGAAAACCAGGAACGCTCCCGTATTGAAGAAGCCCTCAGGCAGAGCGAGGAGATGCTCAGGTCCCAGTATCGGGGCATCCCGATCCCGACCTTCACCTGGAAGAAATCGGGGGACGACTTCGTGCTCGTGGATTACAACAAGGCCACCGAAGACTTCACCCAGGGCATCATCCCCCAGTTCATCGGAAGGACCCTGAGCGATGTCTACCATGACCGGCCCGACATCATTCAGGACATCGTCATTTCCTTCGCACAAACCCGCACCATCAGGAGGGAATTCCTCTACCGCATGTTCACCACGGAAGAAGAGAAGTACATCGCCTTCACCTCCTCGTACGTCCCTTCCGACATGGTGCTGGTCCATATGGAGGACATCACGGAAAGCAAACGCAGCAGGGAAAATCTCCTGCGTTCCGAAAAGAACCTGAGGATCCTCTCCTCCCAGCTCATTACCGCCAAGGAGGAGGAGCGCAAACGCATCTCCCACGAACTCCACGACAGCGTGGGCCAGTACCTGAGCTCCATCAAGTTCAATCTGGAGAACATCATCGGCAGGATGGAAAGGGGGTCCTCGGAGTCAGGGCTGGCGTCGTTGAGGGAAAGCATCCCCGTCATCCAGGCGACCATCGAGGAGGTGCGGAGGATCTCCATGGATCTCAGACCGTCCATCCTGGACGACCTGGGGATTCTCGCCACCATATCCTGGTTCTGCAGGGAATTCCAGTCCGTCTACACCAGGATTACGATCAACAGGACCATCTCCCTGGAAGAAGAGGACGTGCCCGAACATCTCAAGATCATCATCTTCAGGATCATCCAGGAGGCGCTCAACAATGTGGCCAAGCACAGCCGGGCGGATACGGTGGACCTCTCCCTCATAAAAAGAGACAGCGGCATCGAGCTCACCATCTCGGACAACGGACTCGGGTTTGACGTCCAGGAGGCGGCCCTGCGTGAAAACAGCAGCAGGGGCATGGGGATTGCGAGCATGGAGGAGCGCACGGACCTCTCAGGCGGATGTTTCACCATAGACTCGGTGAAGGGGGTTGGAACCCTGATCATGTCCACCTGGAGGGTGTCATAAGGGTTCGCTGTCCGACGGCCCCCGGTCGGATTCCACAAGTCCGTGCTCTATGGCGAAGGTCGTCAGGGCCCAGGTGCTGTGGAGGTCGAGTTTTTTCATGATATTGTCCCGGTGCTTCTCCACGGTCTTGACGCTGATGAAGAGGAATTCGGCGATCTCCTTGTTCTTGTGGCCCTCAGCCACGAGCTTCAGAACCTCTTTCTCGCGCTGGCTGAGCGTGTCCAGCGGGGTAAGCACCTCGTCCCTTCTGCCCGCGAGGTACCCGGAGATGATGGTATCGGATATCCCCGGAGACAGGTAAGGCTTCCCCTCCAGCACATGGGTGACAGCCTGGAGGAGTTCCTGGTGCGTCGACTCCTTCAGGAGATACCCGTTGGCACCGGCCTTGAGGCTCGCGATTACATATTCCTCATTCTTGTGCACCGTGAGCACGAGGATCCTGATATCGGGACACTCCCGGCGGATCTCCCTGATCGCGTCGATGCCGCTCATCTTCGGCATGGAGAGGTCCATGAGGGCAAGGTCGGGCTTGAGTTCCGATATCACCCGGATGGCCTCCAGACCGTCCTGTGCCTCGCCGACGATCTCGAGACCGGAGTCCTGGGAGAGAAGGGCCTTCAGGCCTTCCCTGAGGATGGTGTGATCTTCCGCTATGACGATTCTCTTCCTGTTCCCTGTGCCCATTCGCTCTCCCGCACCAGCTCCATGATCTGCAGGGAACGAGTATAACCCACAAGGGCCGCGAAGTGAAGGGGTCCCTTCTCACCGCTCATCGAGCACCTTCCTGACGGTCTTCGCCAGTTCCCCCATCTCTATGGGTTTCAGGAGGAATTCCCGTATCCCGATGCTCCTCGCCAGCTCCTTTGTCATGTGCTCGCTGTATCCGGTGCACAGGATGATCGGGATATCATGACGGATGCTCATGAGCCTCTGGGCAACCTTGTCACCGGTCAAGCCCGGCATGGTCATGTCCGTTATCACCAGATCGAATCGACCCGGATCGTCCCCGAATACCTCCAGGGCCTCTGCACAGCTTGTCTTTGTGATGACCTCATAACCCAGCCTGCCCAGCATCATCCTTGCCAGATTCACCAGATCCGGCTCATCGTCGATGACAAGGATGCGTTCGGTACCTGTCTGGAGAGGCCGTTCATCGTGTGATTCCTTCATATCCTTCACGGCATCCACCATGGGCAGGTACACGGTGAAGGTCGTGCCCCTGCCGGGCTCACTGGTGCACGTGATGGCCCCTTCGTGGTTCTTCACGATCCCGTGCACCACGGACAGACCCAGGCCGGTGCCGCGGCCCTGTTCCTTGGTGGTGAAATAGGGCTCGAAGATCCTTTCCTGCACCTCGGGTGTCATGCCGTGGCCGGTATCGCTCACCGTGAGCGTCACATAAGGACCCATGGGGAGCTCCGGCACCCTCCGTGACATCTCACCGTCCACATACACCTTCTTCAGGCTCACGGACAGTACTCCCCCGTTCTCTTCCATGGCGTGGGCAGCATTGGTGCAGAGGTTCATCATGATCTGATGGATCTGGGTAAGGTCGGTCAGGACCAGGCCCAGGTCCATGATGTCCTGACGGATCTCGATGGTGCTGGGTATGGCCGAGCGGAGCATCTTGAGGGATTCCTTGACGACGGTGCCGATGGCCAGTGGAGAATACGAGTTGTCCGTTTTCCGGCAGAAGGTGAGGATCTGACTCACCAGCTCCTTGGCCCGATCCCCCGCCCTGAGGATCCCCTTCAGATCGTCCCTCACCTTGTCCGGGACGGAGTCATCATCCAGGGCAAGTTCGGTATACCCGATGATGAAGGAAAGGATGTTGTTGAAGTCGTGGGCAATGCCGCCGGCCAGGGTCCCGATGGACTCCATCTTCTGCGCCTGGGTGAGCTGGGCCTCGAGTCTCTTCCTTTCCTCCTCGGCACGCTTGCGTTCCGTGATGTCCCTTACGATGGCCCACAGCCCAACCGGGTTTCCCCCATCATCCCTGATGAGATAGCTCCGGAGTTCCACCGGGAATACCGTGCCGTCCTTCCTTTGGTATTCCTTTTCATAGATGTCTGAATATCCCCTGGAGACAACCTGTTTCTCAATGATTTCCGCTTCGAAGCCATGCCACCGTTCAGGGGTCAGATCCATATACCTCAGCCCCTCTACGTCAGCCGGCACACAATCCAGCATCCGCAGATAGGCCTCGTTGTACTCCCGGATACTGCCGTCCATGTCGGTGCCGACGAAACCGTCCATCATGCTGTCGTACAACTGCCGGTACCTGGCTTCGGAGACCCGGAGCGCATCCTCGGAGCGCTGCCTCAGGTCGATCTCCCGATCCTTCTCTCTGAGCGCTGCCTGCAGCTTCCTGTTCACTTCCTCGAGCTGTTCGAGCTTCTGTTCGAGCTTGTGGATCAGGCTCTCGTTGTAGGCCTTGAGGTATACCTCACCGCTTGATGCAGGCTCGGGAATCCGGAGAACACCCCTGGCATGTTCATCGAGAACCGCGGCTATCGTTTCCATGAACTTTTCCGGCTCTGCGGGTTTGACGATGAAACGCGAGGCGCCGAGGCTCAGGGCAAAGTCCTCATCCTTCTTGTCCGTGTACGTGGCAGTGTAGAAGATGAAAGGGATGTTCCTCAAGGCTTCGCGGTTCTTGACCTCATGGCAGAGCTGGAATCCGTCCATCTGCGGCATGAGAATATCCGAGATGATGAGGTCGAAGGGCTGCCTCTCCAGTTCCTGCAGCGCCTCCACGCCGTTGTGTACCGATACGACCTCATACCCGGAGCCCCGCAGCATGCTCTCCATTAGATAGAGGTTCGCGGCATTGTCGTCCACGCTGAGAATTTTCATGAAGGGTCTCCCCTGTCGCCCAGGAAGCTTACGATGTCCCGGCCGAAGGTCTCCGGGTTGACGGGCTTTTCGATATACCCCGCGAAACCTGATCTGATTGCCTTGTCCCGGTCACCCGGCATGGCATAGGAACTCACGCCCACCACCGGGATACGGTGCAGATCCGGATCGCTCTTCAGCCTCCTGGCGGTCTCGTACCCGTCCATCTCGGGCATCTGGATGTCCATCACGATGAGATCGGGTTTCTCCCTGCGGGCCATTTCGATGGCCAGGGCGCCATTGGTTGCCGTATCGACGGTGAATCCCTCCCGCTCGAGGAGGAACTTCGCCAGATACCTGTTGTTCTCATTGTCTTCCACCAGCAGGATCTTAGCCTTCATGTCGCACCTCTTGAAGAATGAGTGGGACGGTGAACGTGAACCGGGACCCTCTGCCGAATTCACTTTCGACTTCGATCTCTCCACCCATCAAAGTGAGCAGGGTCCGGCAGAGGTAGAGTCCCAGGCCGGTCCCTTCATAAACCCGTTTGGCCGATCCGTCCACCTGGCGGAAGGCCTCGAAGAGCATGGGGAGGTTTTCGGGTTTGATGCCGATACCCGTGTCGGCGACACACACCCTCAGCTTTCCGTCCTCAGCCCCGGCATCGATCCTGATCTCGCCCTGCTCGGTGAATTTCACTGCATTGTTGGCGAGGTTCAGGAGCACCTGGTAACAGCGTTTCCGATCGCCCGTCATGCTTATGCCGGGGCCCGGGAGTTCGGCATGGAGGCTGATGCCCTTCTGGTTCGTCATGGGCATCAGACCATTGACCACCTCGGTCACCACGTCGGCGAAGTTGAATCCTTTGTGCTCGAGTTCCACCTTGCCCGCCTCGATACGGGAGAGATCGAGCAGATCATTGATGAGCGACAGCAGATGTTTCGCAGAGGTATATGCCATGTCCAGCTGTTTCTTCTGCTCGTCGTTGACCGGGCCCGCGAACCCCTGTCTGAGGATGCCGGTAAACCCGATGATGGAGTTCAGCGGCGTTCGCAGTTCATGGCTCATGGTGGCAAGGAACTGCGACTTCAACCGATCGAGCTCCCGGAGGCGCTCGTTTGCCGAGACCAGTTCCGCGGTCCGCTCCCGGATGCGCAGCTCAAGCTCGTCATGGGCCTTCTGCAGTTCCTTCTCGGCCTGTCTCTCTTTGGTGACGAGCAGATCGAGTTCCGTGTTCATCGCCTTCAGTCTCTCATTGATCAACGTGAGCTCTCGCGTCTTCACATCAACCTGTCGTCGCAGGAGCAAGGCGAACAGCCCGATGAGGACCAACAGCCCGGTAATCAGCGCCAGTGCCGCAATGATGGAACGCGGTATCAACGGTTGAGGCTTTATGTCCAGCCAGTGGTTCAGTGACTGAAAGTACACGGAATCGGTATCGTTCTTCATCGAAACCAGGTGCCTGTCAATGGTTTCGACCACATCCTTGGCACCGTCCCGGGGAAAGGCGAGATAAAGGTTTTCCGGACGGAATATGATGTGTGTCGGGACGATATCCCTGTACCTCAAGGGAGAGAAAAAGAAAAACCGGCTTGCAACCATTGCGTCCACTTCACCTGACTGTACCGCCCTGGCGCTGCTTTCATAATCGGGGTAGGATTGCACGGTAAATTCGATGGGAAAGGCGGTCCTTATCTCGTCACGAAGATACTTATCCTGAACCGATCCCTCGAGCACTGCGATCTTCTTCGACTGCAGATCTGGGATCGATCCGATATGAGCCTCCCGACGCGAATACACCTCGAGCCAGGATTCCAATACGAATATCCTGTTGAAGGTAAACCGCTCTGCCCTCTCCTGAGAATAGGACACATCCACCAGCATGTCGATCTCATTGCCTTCCAGACGGCGGATATTCTCGGCCCAGGTGCCAAAGACGTAATCGATCTTCCAGTCTTCTCTTCGGGCTATTTCGTTGATGATATCGACAAATATGCCTTTGGGTGTTCCGAAATCATCCACGAATACCTTGGGGTTGTTCTGATAGATGCCGACCCGCAGGGTCCGTACCTGTGCATGGGCAGGGGGCGGGGAGAACGACGGTGCAGGGAGAGGGACCTGAAGCAGGGCCGGGAGGTCCAGCAGCACCAAGGCCAGTATCACCCCGGTCGCCAGGAATAGGAAACCCGGCATGGTGGAGCGCTGTGTCTTTGTCTCCGGGTGATGATGCTGTCCCTTCATACACGCCCTCTTCGCTCTACCCGGTTTTCTCTTGTGCAGCGGCCTGCCAGATCTCAGGCCATGGACGGCCGATTAGCATGCAATACCATCACAGAAATACTTTTATACCGATATGATTAATGCTATCACATTGTCTCCCATCGATCATCCTTAAAACTCGAAAAGGACCCCCTCTGGTATCGGCCTTCGTCACCCGGATTCACTTCCCCATGTCGAGCACCTTCCTCACGGTCTTGGCCAGCTCCCCCATCTCTATGGGTTTCAGGAGGAATTCCCGAATTCCGATGACCTTCGCCCGTTCCTCGGTGATGTGCTCGCTGTACCCGGTGCACAGGATGATGGGGATATCGGGATGTATCTCGAGGATCTTCTGTGCCAACCTGTCCCCGGTCATGACCGGCATGGTCATGTCGGTGATGACGAGATCGAACTGGTCGGGGCCTTCCCTGAACATATCGAGGGCCTCCACGCTGCTCGACCTGACGGCCACCCGGTAACCCAGCTTGCTCAGCATCTTCTCCGCAAGGCCCGTGAGGGTCGGCTCGTCGTCCACGAAGAGGATGCGTTCGGACCCGGTGGGCAGGGGTTCTCTCCTCACCGGGGCGGCTGCCTTCATCTCGGTCTCGATCTCGGGCAGATACACCTCGAAGGTGGTTCCCTCACCCAGTGCGCTCCTGCAGACGATCGCCCCCTGATGGCTCTTCACGATGCCGTGCACCACCGACAGGCCCAGCCCGGTTCCCCGCCCCAGGTCCTTGGTGGTGAAGTAAGGCTCGAAGATGCGGTCAAGCACCTCCAGAGGCATGCCATGTCCGGTGTCAGCGATGGTCAGCCTCAGATAAGAACCCGGATTCACATCAAGATCTCTGGCAGTATCCTGATCGAGGTGCACCTTTTTCAGGCCTACCTCAAGCACGCCGCCGGTCCTGTCCATGGCATGGGCGGCGTTGGTGCAGAGGTTCATGACGATCTGGTGGATCTGGGTCGGGTCGGAAAGGACCAGCCCGGAGTCCGCAATGTCCTGCCTGATCTCGACGGTGGTGGGGATCACTGAGCGCAGCATCTTGAGGGACTCCTTGATCACGGTCCTCAGGGCAAGGGGCGAGTAGGTGATGTCCGTCTTGCGGCTGAAGGTGAGGATCTGACCTACCAGGTCCCTTGCGCGGTCGCCCGCCTTGAGCACCTCCCTGAGCTCGCGCTTCACCTTTTCAGGCTCGGTCATATCATCGATGGCAAGCTCGGTGTAACCAATGATGGCGGCAAGGATGTTGTTGAAGTCATGGGCTATACCTCCTGCCAGAGTCCCGATGGACTCCATCTTCTGCGCCTGGGTGAGCTGCATCTCGAGCCTCTTCCTCTCCTCGGCGGCCTTCCTGCGTTCGGTGATGTCGCGGGTGATGCCGAGAAAACCGATAAGCCTCTCGTCCTCGTCCCGTAATGTAGTGAAGGTCGTTTCCGTCCATATCGCGGACCCATCCTTGCACCTCTCCTCCAGCTCCAAGGTGCGTGATCGCTGAAGCTCCTTAGACTCTTGTCCCTCTATCTCCAGCTCTTCCCGGAAAACCTTCTCCGCGGCTTCCAGAGAGGCAGGGGTAAGGATGTCATCGGGCCTCTGAGCTATGGCCTCCTCAACTGCGTAGCCACGGATACGCTCCACGGACGGGCTGATATAGGTGAAGC
Organism: Thermodesulfobacteriota bacterium; assembly: GCA_036834365.1. Taxonomy (GTDB): domain Bacteria; phylum Desulfobacterota; class Desulfomonilia; order UBA1062; family UBA1062; genus MWEI01. Next base: position 23,677 of record DAITOA010000006.1, read on the forward strand.
GCAGGTCGTTATCCATGGTGAAGATGATGTCGCTGGCATTCTCGGCGAGTAGGCGATAGCGGCTTTCGCTCTCTCGTAACGCCTCTTCCATGACCACGCGCTCGGTGATGTCACGGCCCTCGGGGATGACCAGCACCACCTTGCCCTCCTCGTCCTTTACGGGCTTGAGGGAGAAGTCTATATAGTGCAGATTCCCACCGGAATCGCAGTGCGTCGTCACAAAGCGGACCAGTTCTCCCCTCGCTGACTTCCGTATCGCGTCCCTGAGCTTCTCCTGCTCATGGCGCGAGTGACTCCACCACGGCGTGTCCCAGAATGCCTTCCCGACCACCTCGTCCTCACTTGCCCCGGCGAGGTCCAGGGCGGTGGAATTGGCCTTCAGAATGACCCCCTCGGGGTTCATGAGTCCCATGAGGTGGTAGGACTGGTTGAACATGGCGCGAAAGATACCTTCGCTTTCCTGGAGCGCCTCCTCCGCCTGCCTTCGTTTTGTGATATCTTCACATGTGCCCTCGTAGTACAAGAGGTTGCCATCCGGGTCCTGTACGGTATGGACATTGATGGACACCCAGATCTCGCTCCCATCATTCCGTTTCAGCTCCACCTCGAAGCCCTCGACACGCCCCTTCTCCTCGAGTATGCCCGCGAGCCGGGTCCGCTCTTCGGGATGGACATAGAACTGCCTGGCGATGTTAAAGGTACCCGAGATCAGCTCATCGGGGGAGTCGAAGCCCAGGATCCTCGCAAAGGCGGGGTTGACCGTGGCATACCTCCCGTCGGGCATGGTCTGGAAGATTCCCTCCACCGCGCCCTCGAAGATGACGCGGTACTTCTCCTCGCTCTTCCTGAGCTCCTCCTCGGCATGCTTCTGCTCGGTGATATCCTCCATCATGCCGAGCTGGTTGTGTGCCCTTCCATCGGCCCCGGGGAGGAAGAAACCCCGGTCCCTGATCCAGACATAGTGGCCGAGCCTGTGCCGCATGCGGTACTGGGCATCCCAGAAGGCGCAGTCCTTCTCGGCCGTCCCCAGTGAATCCAGCGTCGCCTGCAGGTCTTCGGGATGGAGCAGTTCTTTCCACTGGGCAAACCCGCCTTTGAACTCGTCAGGTGGATACCCGAGCACCTTCTCGATGCTCTTTCCCCAGGTGATCTCTCCAGTGGGCACGAGGTACTCGTAGGCCACCTGGCCCGAGGCCTCCACGATGAGGTCATAGCGGCGCATCCATGCCTGCAGTGCCTCCTCCACCCTCTTGCGGTCGGTGATGTCCCTGATGGACTCGATGGCCCCTATCACCTTGCCCTCGCTGTTGTACAGGGGCGAGGCGATGGCCCAGATGAAGGCCCCTCTTCCGATGTACAGGGCCGGGGTGAAGACCTCGGCATAGATGGTCTCGCCTTTCCGTCTGATATTCTTGTACCGTGAAAGGATCTCAGAGTCATCCCTGCCGATGAAATCCACGAGGTACGGACCTGCCGCGCCGTAAAAGGGAACCATGGCTTCGAAGTGGTCCTTTCCCAGCATCTCCCCCTTGGGTATCCCGGTCATCTCCTCCATGGCACGGTTCCAGGCGATGACGCGGTTTTCGCTGTCCGTGATGAGGGTGGCGTCAGGGAGGAACTCGATGATGTTCTCGAACCTCCGGTTGGCCTCCCTCAGTCGTTCCTCCGCCTGCTTGCGCTCCGTGATGTCGCGCACGATGGCCCACATGCCCGTGGGTCTTTCTTTGTCGTCGGTCAGGAGGTACGTGCGCATCTCCACGGGGAACACGGTTCCGTCCCTGCGGCGGTACTCCTTCTCGTAGATGTCCGAGTATCCCCTGACTAGGACCTCTTTCTCGATGATCTTGGACTCGAAGGTGTGCCATTTCTCAGGGGTTATGTCTTGATAGGTGAGCCCCCTGATCTCCCCGGCATCGTATCCGAGCATCGTCAGGTAGGACTCGTTGCATTCAACGATGTTACCATCGAGGTCGACCCTGACGAAGGCGTCCATCATGCTGTTGTGCAGCCTTCGATACCTCGCCTCGGATGACCTCAGGTCATCCAGGGCATGCGTGCGTACCGTGATGTCCCTGAAGTCCCATATCCGCCCGGTCTCCTTGCCCTCCATGATAACGGGGCAGGAATACCGCTCAAAGACCCTGCCGTCCTTGAACCTGATCTCGTCCAGGTCCTCCCGGGAGCTCTGATAGAGATCCCTGACCTTTGCCAGGAACCCGTCCGGATCCTCCAGCTGATCGAGGACATAGGCCAGCAACTTTTCGTCCTCCCGGGATCCCTGCAATTCATGGGGGATGCGCCACATCTCAATGAACCGCTGGTTCATCTGGGAGATCTTCCCCCTGCCGTCCACCACCAGGATCCCGTCCGCAGTGGCGTTGAAGGTGGCCCGGAGAAGCTCCTCGCTCTCCCGCAGCGCCTTTTCGGCCTTCTTCCTCCCGGTGATGTCATGGAAGAACGCGGTCATGCGGCCCGGCCCCGTCTGAAAGGCAAACACCTCGAAGGCACCGGTGATGTCCTTGTCCTCATAGAGGACCACTTCCTGCTCCCATCGCTTCCCCGTGAGCGCCACTTCCCGGTAGTTGTCCGGAATACCGGTCTTTTCAAGCATGGGGAACGCCTCTTCGATCCTCTTGCCGAACAGGGAATAATGATCATGGCCCAGGATACGGTCGGCCGCCGGATTTCCTCCGGTGAAGATCAACCGGCCGTCGGCCTCGAGCCGGTAGCTGTGGGCCCCGAACGGGGCGTTGTCGATGATCTCGCGGATGCGCTTCTCGCTTTCTTTCACGGCCTGTTCAGCCATCCATCTTGCCGTTATGTCGATGCAGCTCCCTTCGATGTGCAGGGGGTTGCCCTCCCTGTCCCTTGCCAGATGGAAGTTCAGCATCACCTTCAAGGGGCTCCCGTCGGTGCGTCTGAACAGGATCTCGCTGCCCGTGACCTTTCCTTCCCGGAGCAGCCGGCCGATCAGTGCCCTGCGTTCCTCGGGGTCCGCATAGATCTGTGCACCGATATCGGTGACCCTCTCTCTGACATCCTGCGGAGAGTCGTACCCCAGCATGCGGGCCAGCGAGATGTTGCACATGAGGAGCCTGCCGTCCAGGCTGGTCTGGAAGATCCCCTCGATGGCGTTCTCGAAGAGCGATCGGTACCGTTCCTCGCTCTCCATGAGGGCGGTTTCCGTTTTCCTCCGCTTGGTGAGGTCATGGATGGTTTCGATGGCCCCGGTTATCCGCCCCGCTTCGTCATAGATGGGGCTCGTCTTGCCCCAGAGATATCTGTTCAGGGATGCGAGATCCATCTCGGCATAGAGGACGTCTCCTTCTCGCTTGACAAGGGTGTATTTGTTCTCCATGTCCGGGTCCGGTCTCAGGACGAGGTCGATGAGGATGGGTCGTCTCTCGTGATAAAACGGGATGGCATACTCGTAGTCGCCTTTTCCCACCATGTCTTCGGCCCTTGTGCCGGTCAGCTCTTCCAGAGCACGGTTCCAGGCGACGATCCTTTTTTCCTTGTCGATGATGAAGGTCGCATCCGGGAGGAACTCGATGATGTCTTCGAGACGCCTGTTGCTCTCCCTGAGCTTCTCCTCGGTCAGCTTACGCCCGGTTATGTCCACGAAGAGGGACAACAGGCATGTCTCCCCGCCGATCTCCACAACCTCGGCGGAATAGCGGGTGATGACCACCCTGCCGTCCTTGGTACGGAAGCGCGCCTCCTGATCGTTTACGGTCTCTCCCCCCGCAAGCTTCTGGATCAGGCACTCTCGATCCTTCGGATCGGCCCAGATCTTCAGCTCACCCGCCGTGTGACCGATGACTTCTTCCTTCGTGTACCCGAGCAGTGTCTCAAACGCCTCATTGACATCGATGAGGAGGCCGTCGTTCAGCCCTGTGACGGTGATGGCCACCGGGCTCGCCCTGAACACCTTGGAAAACTTCTCCTCGGAGGCCTTCAGGGCCTCTTCAGCCTGTTTCAGCCCGGTGATGTCCCGGTGCTGAACGACTGCATTGGTGATCCTCCCCTGCGCATCCCTGATGGGGAACACGGTGACATCAAGAATCACAGAGGCGCTACGCTGCACGGCAAGACTTCTAAGCTGGGAGCTGTCGTACCTGATCTCGAACCGTACCGTATCCCCTTCCTCGAACACCCGCTTCACCAGGGGAAGGAACCCCTGCTCCTCCACGATATTGTCTTCAAGGATGTTATATCTTCCTATGACCTCATCGTCCGAGAGGTGCAGCATGTCCCTGCACGCATTATTGATCCGCAGGAGTATGCCCTTCTCGTCTGAGATCCACATGGGGAAGGGACTCTGATCGATGATGCTGCCGAGGAACGACTCCGATGTGCGCAGGGCTTCCTCGGCCTTCTTGCGCTCGGAAATGTCCCGGACCACACTGTGAATCTCCGTCACGCTGCCTTGTGCATCGAAGATGAACCTGCCCTGGGTCTCGACCCAGAGGACGGAACCATCGTGTCTTATCATGCGGAACTCGGCACGGTATCGGTCATCCCCCCTCCTCTGCGAGTCCTGTATGGCTTCCCAGATGCCGTCCATGTCGCCGGGTGCCACGAAATCCCCGGCCGGATGGCCGACCATGTCTTCTGGTTTGTATCCGAGCATGCGCTCACACGCAGGGGTGGTATAGATGATCGTACTGTCCGGCAGATGCCGTGTGATCATATCCGTTGCATTGTCGATGAGCAGACGATATGTCCTGTCGCTCTCACGCAGCGCATCCTCGGACTTCCTGCGATGGTCCAGCTCCGCATACAGCCTCTCATTGGCGTGCTGCAGCTCGGCCGTGCGCTGGGCGATATGTCCTTCGAGGGAGGCGTACTCGTTGTGCACCTTTTCCAGCAGACGATTGAACGACCTGCCCAGGGCGCTGATCTCGTCGTCTCCCTGGACGCTCACCGGCGATATCCAGGAGCTTTCCGTGCGGGCTGCGAGCTCTTCGATATGGGCCGCCATGGCAGCGAGGCGCCGGGACACGGTTACCCGGAACCGGTGAAGAACGGCCCCGAGCAGGAGGAGGGATGCGCCGGCCATGACCACCCCCAGGACGCCCCTCTCGGCCGTGAGGGCGGCGTTGACGACGACCAGAACGGCCAGCAGCCCCAGGAGAAGGAGGAATCGGGTTTTCATGCTCTTCATAGTAAGACCTCCGATGGAGTAACATCCTGCAGGTTCGACCGGACAATCACCCGCGTCTTGCCTGATACGTCACTGATAATAATAATGCCCATAGGTTCATGAGCAATCTTAAGCCCACAACGCATAACCGCCTTTCGTATTGACATGGCCGGTGAAGCCATGGATGGTAAAAATCATGGGAAAGTTCGTGGAACGGGTAAGCTCGGGGATCGAGAGCCTCGACCGCATGGTCGACGGCCTGCGGACCGGCGACAACGTGGTCCTGCAGGTGGACAATATCGACGACTATCGGCTCTTTGTAACCCCCTTTGTGCACAGGGCGCTCTCTGAACGACGCAAGGTCGTGTACCTGCGCTTTGCCGGGCACAGGCCGCTCATCGAGAACGAACCCGGCGTCATCACCCATACCCTGGACGCCTACAGCGGGTTCGAGACGTTCTCCACCCAGGCCTACCACCTCATCACCGAAGAGGGGGAGAACGTGTTCTACGTCTTCGACTGCCTTTCCGACCTCCTGTCCGCCTGGGCGACGGACCTCATGATCGGCAACTTCTTCAGGATCGCCTGCCCCTACCTCTTCCAGCTCAACACCGTGGCCTATTTCGCCATTCTCAGGAACAGCCACTCGTTCAAGACCGTGGCCAGGATCCGTGAGACCACGCAGGTCCTCATCGACGTGCACAACGTGGACGGCCACATCTACGTCCACCCCCTGAAGGTGAAGGGACGCCACTCCCCCACCATGTTCCTCCCCCACCTGCTCCAGGACGACCGGTTCATCCCCATAACCAGCAGCGTCGACACGGGGCGGCTCTTCAGCAACATATCCAGGAGGGACACCGAGGAGACGAGGAGGAATCTGGACTACTGGGACCGTCTGTTCCTTTCGGTGGAAGGCCTCGTGGAGACCAGTGGGGCGCGCGAGGAGAAGAGGCAGCTCCTCAAGCACCTGTGCGAGGTCATCATCGGACGAGAGCAGCGGATCCTCGACCTGGCGGTGAAGCACTTCACCCTCGAGGACCTCCTCGACATCAAGACACGCCTCATCGGTTCCGGATATATAGGAGGAAAGGCGGCGGGCATGCTCCTGGCCCGTAAGATCCTCTCCCGCGACACATCCCTTGACTGGAACGAATGGCTCGAGCCGCACGACTCCTTTTATATCGGATCCGATGTCTTCTACACCTACATCGTGGAAAACGGCTGGTGGAAGCTCAGGATGGAGCAGAGAACGCCAGAGGGATACTTCACGGTGGCCCAGGTGCTCCGCGAGTACATGCTCGAAGGGGCCTTCCCCGAGGAGGTGGAGGAACAGTTCTGGCGCATGATCGAGTACTTCGGCCAGTCGCCCATCATCGTCCGGTCGAGCAGCCTCCTGGAGGATGCCTTCGGGAACGCCTTTGCCGGGAAATACGAGAGCATCTTCTGCGTCAACCAGGGCTCCCCGGAACAGAGGTTCGTCCAGTTCAGGGAGTTTGTCAGGCGGGTATACTCGAGCATGATGAACGAGGACGCGCTGACTTACCGCATCCAGCGGAAGCTCGACCAGCTCGACGAGCAGATGGCCCTGCTGGTCCAGAGGGTTTCGGGGTCTTACCGGGGTGCGTATTTCTTCCCGGACATGGCCGGTGTGGGCATCTCGTACAACACCTTTGCCTGGAAGAAGGACATGGATGCACGGTCCGGGATGATCCGGATCGTCCTGGGCCTGGGGACCCGCGCCGTGAACCGGGTGGACAACGACTACCCCCGCATCGTGGCCCTGGATGCACCTCTCGTCAAACCTTACAGCGGTATCGGGGATGCCAGGAAGTATTCCCAGCACGAGGCCGACGTGCTCGACATCGCCCGGAACAGCCTGGAGACCATTCCCGCCGAGGATGCCCTGAAGGCAGGCATGAAGGTCAGCCTCGACCTCCTCGGAAACCCCGACCGGGACACCGGCGGCATGGCATGGGAGGAAACACCGGGGGGACAGGACCGGCGGATCCTCACCTTTGACGGGATTCTTTCCGACAGCCCGCTGACCGGGATCATGCAGCGGATGCTCAAGACCCTCGAGGGAGTCTACAACTACCCGGTGGACATCGAGTTCACGGTGAATTTCACCGGCGAAGGCGGCTTCGCCGTCAACCTGGTCCAGTGTCGGCCGCTCCAGACCAAGGGCGAGGGCAAACGGGTCAGCCTCCCAGCCGACATACCCAGGAAGAACCTGCTCTTTTCCACCGAAGGGACCTTCATGGGAAGCAGCACCATGCAGCCTATCCGGCGCATCGTATCCGTGGACCCCGATGGTTACCACCGGCTCTCCCTGTCCGAAAAATACGATATCGCCAGGCTCATCGGGAAGATCAATCGGCAGATCGTGGACCGGGACCAGCTGCCCACCCTGCTCATCGGCCCGGGGAGATGGGGGACGACGACACCATCGCTTGGTGTCCCTGTCCGCTTTGCGGAGATCAACAACATGTGCCTCATGGTGGAGCTCGGCCACATGGGCGGGGCGGCGACCCCGGAGCTCTCCTTCGGCACCCACTTCTTCCAGGATCTCGTGGAGACGGATATCTTCTACGTGGCCCTCTTTCCGGATGCCGAGAACTCCTACCTCAACCGGGAGCTCCTCGTCCTGGGAACCAACATGCTGAAGGATATCCTTCCGGAGCAGGGTAAATACGAGGATGTGGTCTTGGTGAAGGACCTCGGGGAAGAGCGGTACTACCTGTGTGCCGACGTCGTCACCCAGCGGGTGCTCTGCTACCGGGACGCCGGAGGGAACCCCTAGAGATCACCGGTTCATGGCCTTCCGGGTCGACGGTAACGGAGGCAGAGCCCCGTACGACAGGGACATGATCTCATCGAGGAGCTCCGGGTCGGTCCCGTCGAGGAGCATGCATGCAGCGGTCTCGGCGGGATAGACGACGGCACCGGCCAGGGCCATGGCGTTCAGGGCCGTCTCCGTGAGAGCTGCCGTGCGCGAGCAGACGGCATCGGCGATTACCACAGGATTATACCCGGTCTGCAGGAGATCCATGACGGTCCTCAGGACAGCCAGGTGTGCCTCCATGCCGACGACGAGAACGGTTTTCCGGTCGGACGCCTTGATTCCTGCACGGATCTGCCCCTCCCGCCAGCAGCTCCCGGAGAGTTTCGTGATCTTCCGTGCATCCGTCAGGAGATCATCGAGCTCTCCGATGGTAGTGCCGAACCTCTCGGGGAAATGCTCGCTCACCATGGAGGGCAGATGCAATGCCCGGGATATCCTGGCCATGATACGGACGTTTCCGCAAAAGGCCTTGCTGGAAAAGGTCTCCATTTTGGCAAAGAGCCATTCCTGTACGTCTATGGCCAGCAGCAGGGTGTCTTCGGGCTTCAGGATATAGCGGTGGGCCCGTGCGGCATCCGCTCTGCCCTGCTCCGTCCACAGGGTCTTCATGAATGACTCCCTGCACGGAAGGTACCGGTACGAGACGGGCCCGGGGTCCTGCGTTGGAGATACTCGTCCAGGGGCCTGAGGTCGGCGTATTCATGCATGGTCGCCATGGCCCTGGTGTTGGCGCTCAGACCGGCCTCCGCCAGAGCGGCACTCGGGTTGAGTCCGCCGAGCTCCACCAGGCCGACCATACCTTCGGTGACAGAGATACCAAGGAGCGGCTGAAATGCGTACCCGTGCAGTGTGGTGCTCCTGAACCCGCACAGAACAAGCTTCTGCGTCAATCTCCGGGAAGCGAAGAGACCTTCTCCGGGGATCTCCCGGAAGCTGCCCAGGATACATCCGCTCCCGGTATCAAGGGTGTCGAGCACACCCGTCATCCTGCTCCTGATGAAGATCTCCAGCGGGGCCACCGAGGAGTGTTCATAGCTGATGAAGGACTTGAAACGAACGGGTTTCCTGTTTGCGACTTCGATGATGCCGCCGACCCTGGGACGGATGGGGATGCCCGACCTGAGGAAGATGCCGTTGATGGTGATGCTGCACACCGTACCGATCCCGGCCATGCCGTCGGGGATCTTCACGTCACCGATATGCTCGCCGCCTCGGGCGATGGTTATCCTGTCGTTCAATGCATAGGGCGAACCGAACACCGCATCGAGGACTTCGAGGGCACGCTCCACATGGTGTTCCGGGACATAGCTGACGTTCAGGATGACCCTGCCCCTGCCCGTGTCCGGGTGGAAGTCCGTCTGCACGGAGAGCCTGTTGATCCTGTCGATGATGAATCCCACACGGTCGAAAGCGAAACCCTGCCGGAGCTCGCCGCGCCCCTTGTCGGTGATCATCCTGCCGCTCCTTGAGCAGTTGGAGGTGAAGCCCTGCTCGTCGAGCATCTTGAGATAGTGCCGGGCCGTCCTCCCGGAGATCTCCAGGCCCTGAGACGCAAGCTGTGATACGATCTGGGAGGACCGTACCGGTCCATGGTGCTTCTCAAGGGTGGAGAGGATGGCGAACATGACCCTGTTCATGTCCGCCCCCCCGTCCGTCTGCTTTCCCTGTACCATGCGTTCCGGCAGAGTCCCATCACGAATTCCCCTGTTACACGACCCCGAACGCCAGCATGGCGTTGGCGACCTTGAGGAAACCGGCGACATTCGCACCCATCACGTAATCACCCTTCCTGCCGTAGGCATCGGAGGCCTGGATGCAGGTATTGTGGATGCTCTTCATGATCCCGTGCAGCCGGTTGTCCACCTCTTCCCGGGACCAGGAAAGGCGCATGCTGTTCTGGCTCATCTCGAGGCCCGATGTGGCGACACCGCCGGCATTGGCGGCCTTGCCAGGACCGTAGAGGAATCCGTTGTTCTGGTAGATGCGGATGGCTTCCGGTGTGGAGGGCATGTTCGCTCCCTCGGAGATGCAGTAACAGCCGTTCTTCACCAGTGCCTCGGCATGTCCACCGTCGATCTCGTTCTGCGTGGCGCAGGGCAGGGCGATATCCACCTTGATACCCTGGCTCTTGATCACATCCCAGATGCTCTCGCCGATGTAGCAGCAGGCGCCCTTGTACTTGTCCGCATACTCGCTGATCCTGCCGCGTTTGATGTTCTTGAGGTCCTTGACGTACTTGCATTTCTTGTCGTCGATGCCCTCTTCGTCTATGATCGTGGAGCTCGAGTCGCACAATGAGATGACCTTGCCCCCGAGCTCGTTGACCTTTTCCACGGCATACTGGGCCACATTGCCTGATCCGCTTATGGCAACGGTCTTGCCCTTGAAGTCCTTCCCCTTGGCCGCGAGCATCTCGGCGGCGAAGTAGACGCATCCGTAACCGGTGGCCTCCGGCCTGATGAGGCTTCCGCCGTAGGCGAGGTTCTTGCCCGTCAGGACACCCGTATGTTCGTTGAGAATCTTCTTGTAGTATCCGTACAGATAGCCGATCTCCCGGCCGCCCACGCCGATATCGCCGGCCGGCACGTCGGTGTCGGGACCGATGTGCCGGAAGAGCTCACGCATGAACGAGTAGCAGAACCGCATGACCTCGTTGTCCGACTTGCCCTTGGGATCGAAGTCGGACCCCCCCTTGGCTCCGCCCATGGGCAGGGTGGTCAGCGAGTTCTTGAAGATCTGCTCGAATCCGAGGAACTTCAGGATCCCGAGGTTCACCGACGGGTGGAACCGGAGCCCTCCCTTGTAGGGGCCGATGGCGTTGTTGAACTGGATGCGGAACCCCCGGTTGACCTGGACCTCGCCCTTGTCGTCGACCCAGGGTACGCGGAACATGATCACCCTGTCCGGTTCGACGATCCGCTCATAAATCTTGGCCTTGACGAACTCGGGATGTTTCTTCGCGGTCGGCTCCAGGCTCATGAGCACTTCTTCCACAGCCTGGTGGAATTCGAATTCATTCGGGTCCTTCTGTTTCACCTTTTCAATAACATCACCAATTACCGACATCTTCTTCTCTTCCTCCTATGGATATAATTCGTCCTTATCTCTGCGTGAGAACGCTCCTGCCTTCCTGTTCAGAAGTTAAGCGGTCGTAAGGGAATCAGGATCCGACATAGACCTGCATCGGATTTATGGCCCGCTCGAAGACATCTATGGATTTCCCCACTATGAGCAGGCCGTCGATCTGCCGCAGGCTTTCCGGGAGAGGCTCCCCCTGGGAGAGCTCGATGGTCTCGCACTGCCATCCGCTGGCATTCAGCACATCAGCGAGCTGGTCCGTGCATTCATGGTTCCCGTGTTTGACAACTACCAGTCGTTTCTTCATCGCTTGGGTACCCGCCTTCTCGGTATGAGAAAATCTCTATTCATCAAACCCGAAAAATGCAGGTCACACAATCAGGCCAAAGCTGTTTTTACCATAGGGGTTTCCCCTATGCTTACATAAGGGAATCCTGGATGAGGGCGTTCAGAAGCCGCTTGATCGGGAGGAGATATCGGAAAGGGCCCTTTCAAGCCTGCCGATTTGATCAGGTCAGGGAAAAGAAGAACTCCATCGATGATTCCTGCTCAATTCCCATTCTGATCCCACTGGATGGCGTATTTCATGAGATCGGTGCCGGTGTTGAGCTTGAGTTTCTCCTTGATATGGGAACGGTACGACTCGATGGTCTTCACGCTCAGGTGGAGCTTGTCCGCTATCTGGCTCGTCTTGAAACCCTGCCCGATCAGCCTGAACACGGTCAGCTCCCGGTTGCTCAGGAGGTCGAGGGGAGTGTTCACGCCTTTCGCATCTCCCGATATGAGCGTCTCGAGCATCTTTGTGGTGATCCTGTCGCTGACGAAGATCTCACCGCCCAGCACCTTCCTGATGGCCACGAGAACCTTGTCCACGGCCTCCTGCTTCATGATGTAGCCCCGGGCTCCTGCGCGCAGCGCACGCTCCGCGTACAGGGTCTCATCGTGCATGGATACGACCAGGGCCGGCAGGTCCCGGTATTTCAGCTTCATGGTCTTGATCAGCTCGATGCCGTCCACCCCCGGCAGGGAAAGGTCCACGATGACGATGTCGGGTTTCACGGTCTCGATCATATCGAGCCCGGCCGGAACGTCCTCGGCCTCCCCCGCAACGACGAGATCGGGCTCCTGGTCAATGACCATGGCGAGCCCCTTCCTCAGGATCGGATGATCGTCGACGATCAGTATCTTTCTGCGGCCCATTCTCTTCCTCCTTCAGACCGGCGGCATGGAACCGTCGCCACTAGAATCCACCCTTGAGCTGAAAGCAACACACAAGGTCCGTTCCGCCTTCGGGACGTGCCCTGATATCGATGGTCGCCTCGAACATGGAAGCCCGGTAGCGCATGATGGAAAGGCCCATGCCCCTCCCCTGGCTCGGGGTTTTCCCGTATCCTATGCCGTTGTCGCGTACCGTCAGGTCGCACATCTGGCCCTCCCTCTTCAGGGAAATGGTGATCTCGTCCGCCCTGCCATGCTTGATGGCGTTGTTCAGGGCCTCCTGAACGATCCGGTAGAGGTGGGTGGCCTTTTCGTTGTCATAGATGAAGATCGGATCGGAACATATGAAGGAACAGGGAACCCCGAACAGCCTCTTGACGTTCTCTGCGAGCTTTCCCAGGGCATGCATGAATCCGTCGGCCTGGAGTTCCACCGGGTTCAATCCCCGCGCGAATTCCCTGGTCATGGTGATGGCCTGGTCGATGAGGTCGACGATCTCCTGAACATCCGACGGCTCCAGGGGGATGTGGGAGGCTGCCTTCTTCTCCAGGACCTTGCCCATGAACCCTATGCCGGTCAGGTGCTGGCAGAGGCTGTCATGGAGATCCTGCCCGATCCTCCGCTGCTCCCTGTTGCTGATCTCGAGGATCTCCCGTTCGAGCTGCTTCCTGTTGGTGATGTCCCGCACGATGCCGAGCACCTCGTCCGCCCGGCACACGACCATTCGGACCTCGAAGTCGCGGCCCATGCCGTTGATGGAGGTATGCTGTTCATACATCTGGGGGTTGCCGGTCTCTATGGCACGCCTCACCGAGAGCATCCCCTGGTCGAGCAGCCTCCGCGGGACGAGCTTCTCCGTATCGGCCAGGGTATAGATATTTCTCCCTATCATCCTCTTGCCCAGCTCACGCAACGTGACGAAGGTGCCTTCATGGAACCCGACCAGTGTCCCGTTCCTGTCCACCTGGAACATGAGGTCCGGTATGGCGTTGAGCAGCGCCATGGTCTTCTGTTCGCTCTCCCTCAGTGCCTCCTCGGCACGGTGCCGCTCGAGGATCTTTCCGATCCTCTCGGCGATCACCTTGATGAGACTCCTCTCCTCCCGCAGGAACGGACCCTCATCCGCATCGGGCTTGGCCTCGCGATAGAACACCTCCAGCGTTCCCCGTTTCACCCCGCTGACCATGATGTCCTGCGACTGCCTCCACTGAGTCTCCGCAAAGGCCGGGCTCTCCACTACCCTGTGCCCCAGCTGGATCCGGCAGCAGGTGATCTCCGGGTACTGCCATGCATCCGGTATGATCTCCACCGTGCGCAGGAGGATCTCTTCGAGATCGAGGCCGTACTTCTCCAGGATGTTCGAGATGCTGTAGAGGCAGTTCAGCTCCTTTACCCGCTCCTTGAGGGCATGGGTGATCTCCTCGTAGTGCTCCCATTCCTTCTTTCTCTGGGATTCTGCCCTGCGAAGCCTCTCGATGGCCTTTTCAGCCCTGGTGATCTCTGCGATCACCTTTTTGCGTGGCTTCTCAAGAGATCCTTTTCCTGCGGATTTGCGTTTACCGCGGCCCTCGGCCGCCCTGGTTGAGGTCGATGATTTCATGCGATTGATCCATTCGAGGATTTACCTAGTGTATACCGGATGGAGCTCTCCCGCAACCGTGTTTGGCGTCTGATCGGCTGAACCTCAGCGCATTTCCTTCGCTCGGCCATTCAAAACCTCCTCCTCCTGTGGTATAGTGCTGGCGCACAAATTCATACCCGAGGACACGACCATGGCAAAACAGAAACGACCCGGAACCGAGAACCCGGATAGCGCACCAGACGGCCCTGACGAGTCGGCGAGATCCGTTGATTTCATCCGCACCATCATCAACGAGCACATGAAGACCGGAAAGTACGCCGGCCGGGTGAACACCCGCTTTCCTCCCGAGCCCAACGGCTACCTGCACATCGGCCATGCCAAGTCCATCTGCCTGAACTTCGGCATCGCGGCCGACTATCACGGCATCTGCAACCTCCGCTTCGACGACACCAACCCCTCCAAGGAGGACCAGGAGTACATCGACTCCATCATGGAGGACGTGCGCTGGCTCGGTTTCGACTGGGAAGACCGCATGTACTACGCCTCGGACTATTTCGAGAAGACCTACGAGCTCGCCGAGGAGCTCATCAGAAAGGGACTGGCCTACGTGTGCGACCTGAGCGCCGAAGAGACCAGGCAGTACCGGGGCACGCTCACCGAGCCGGGCAGGGAGAGCCCGTACCGTGCCCGCAGCGTCCAGGAGAACCTCGACCTCTTCCGCCGCATGAGGGCCGGTGAGTTCCCGGACGGGGCACGGGTGCTGCGCGCCAGGATCGACATGGCCTCCCCGAACCTCAACATGCGCGACCCCATCATCTACCGGATCCTCCGCTCCACCCACCACAGGACCGGGGACGACTGGTGCATCTACCCCATGTACGACTACGCCCACCCCATCTCCGACTCGCTGGAGCGGATCACCCACTCCATCTGCACCCTGGAGTTCGAGGACCACCGGCCGCTCTACGACTGGTTCCTGGAAAAGCTCGACATGTACCGCTCGCAACAGATCGAGTTCGCCCGGCTCAACCTGAGCTACACCATGATGAGCAAGCGCAGGCTCCTCGAGCTCGTGCAGCTCGGCATAGTCTCCGGCTGGGACGACCCGCGCATGCCCACCATCGCAGGACTCCGCCGCAGGGGATACACCCCCGAGGCCATCCGCAGGTTCTGCGACCGCATCGGGGTCGCCAAGAAGGACAGCATGGTGGACATGGCCCTGCTGGAGTACCATATCCGCGAGGATCTGAACGGAAAGGCGCCCCGGATCATGGCTGTCCTCGATCCCCTGAAGGTCACCATCGAGAATTATCCCGAGGGACAGGAAGAGACCTTTGAGGTTCCTTATCACCCGGACAACCCCGCCATGGGGTCACGAAAGGTCCCCTTCTCCCGCACCGTCTACATCGAACGGGATGATTTCATGGAGAACCCGTCGCCGAAGTTCTTCCGCCTGGCGCCGGGCCGCGAGGTGCGGCTGCGCGGCGCCTACTTCATCACCTGTACGTCCACGGTGAAGGACCCAAAGACGGGCCGCGTCACCGAGCTGAGATGTACCTATGATCCCGCCACCAGGGGCGGTGACGCACCTGACGGCAGAAAGGTCAAGGGGACCCTGCACTGGGTATCGGCATCCCATGCGATCCCGGCGGAGGTCCGCCTCTACGACCGTCTCTTCACGGTGGAAAACATCGGCGGCGAGTGCGAGCGGACCGGCAAGGACTACAAGGAGTTCCTGAACCAGGACTCCCTGGTGACCCTCACGGACTGCCGGATCGAGCCGTCGGCGGCCGGGGCGAGGCCGGCGAGCGGCTTCCAATTCGAACGGCAGGGATACTTCTGCATGGATTCCAAGGATTCAAGGGAAGGCGCCCTCGTGTTCAACCGCACCGTGACCCTGCGGGACACCTGGGCCAAGATCGCAAGGGCCGCCGGAGATGAGAAGCAGCCGGTCAAGGGAACATCGCAGGAGACGAAGCCGCCGGTTCTTCAGCAACCCTCCCCGGAGAAACAGGAAGAGACCACCATCGAAGACTTCGCCAAGCTGGACCTCAGGGTGGGAAGGGTCATGGAAGCCGCCACCGTCGAGGGCTCGGACAAGATGGTGCGGCTCATGATCGATCTGGGCGAGGGACGTCTCCGCCAGATCTTCGCCGGCATCCGGCCCGCATATCCCGATCCGGCCGTGCTCGTCGGCAGGAGCGTTACCGTGGTGGCAAACCTCAGGCCCCGTAAAATGAAGTTCGGCACCTCCGAGGGCATGATCCTGGCAGGGGGCAGCGGAGACACCTGGCGCATCTGCACCTTCGACGACGGTCCAGCCCCGGGGGACAAGGTGTCGTAGCATGCACCCGGAGCGCCGGAGGTTATCACCGATGCCCTCTGCGTGCACCGCATGGCGTTACATGCGTTTTTATGATAAGAATGTTTGACAGCATCAGGACGTCACCACGAATGATTAAGGATTGATACCTCTCTAGGGAGCTTCCATAAGACCAAGAGAGGGCCCCCATGGAAGGGGCGTATGGCAACGAAGAAGACACACAGCACGAGGGGACCTGCCGGTCAGGCGCCCCCCTTCGGCCTCCTCGAGGTCATGGGCTTCATGCCTGACCCCACCTTCGCCATCGATCTCGACGGCAGGGTGGTCATGTGGAACCGGGCCATGGAGGAGCTCACCGGTATCACCGCCAGGACCATCCTGGGCTCCTCTGATTACGGTTATTCCCTCCCCTTTTACGGACACCGGCGGCCCTTGCTCGTCGATCTGGCACTCCACCCCGACCCTAAAACCGAAGAGGGGTATTACTCGCTGGTCCGCCGGGGGGACACGCTCTATGCCGAGGGTTTCGCCGGGACCTTGAAGCGCATCTTCTGGGCCAAGGCAAGCCCGGTCAGGGATAAGAGGGGAACGGTCGTGGGCGCCATGGAATCGGTGCGCGACATCTCGGGACATAAGGAGGTGGAGAACGAGCTGAGACGCAGCGAGGCACGGTACCGGGACGTCTTCATGAATGTCTCGGATTACCTCTACATCCTTGACATGAACGGTGCCTTCATCGAGGCCAACCTCGCCGCCAGGAAGGGCACGGGCTACTCGGAGGAGGAGCTCAAGAGGCTCACCGTGAAAGATCTCCTGCCCGGGCGCTATCGACATCTCTATGGGCCCTACATGGAAAGGGTCCTCTCCCGCGGGTATGACGAGGGCCTCATGACCTTTGTCACCAAGACCGGGCAGGAGCTGACCCTGGCATACCGGAACTCGCTGATCCTCGACAAGGACGGCAAGGTCATGGGCATCAGGGGGTCGTCCCGCGACATCACCGAGCGCAGGCAGGCCAAGGAACTGCTCCGCCAGTCCGAAGAGAGGTTCTCGAAGATATTCCATACCGCACCGAACACCATCGTGATCACGAGGATCAGCGACGGTATGATCCTGGACGTGAATCCCGGGTTCGAGGCGGTTACAGGCTATCCGCGCACGGAAGTCATCGGAAGGACATCTCTCTCCCTGGACCTGTGGGCGGACCCTTCCCAGCGCGATGCCATGATCTCGGAGCTCCAGGAAAAGGGGGAGGCTCTCTTCCGCGAGTTCACCTTCAGGCGCAGGGACGGCGTACTGCGTACAGGCCTCTACTCGGCCCGGACCATGGCCATGGCGGGGGAGCCCTGCCTCGTGTTCCTCATGCAGGACGTCACCGAGAGCAGGCAGGCCCAGGAGGCCCTTCGCCGGAGCGAGGAAAGGTTCCGGATGATGGCCCAGGCAAGCCCGGAGATCTTCTGGATGGCCACGCCGGACTGGAGCAGGGTGGTCTATGTCAGCCCCGCATTCGACCGCATCCTCGGCATACCCTCCGAAGAAGTGTACCGCGACCCCATGGCATGGCTCAACCGCGTGCATCCCCACGACAGGAGACTCCTCTGCTCCATCGTCGGATGCAACCCCGAGAAGGATTCAGAGTATGAATTCCGTATCATCAGGCCCGACGGCGGCATCCGGTGGGTCCGCAACCGGCGATCGCCGGTCCTCGATCCCTGCGGTGCGGTGATCTGTCTGATCGGCATCGCCGAAGACATCACGGAGAAAAAGCTAGCGGAAGAGGAGCGCAGGGGCTTCGAATCCCGCATGATGCACTCCCAGAAACTGGAGGCCATAGGCACCCTGGCCGGCGGCATTGCCCACGACTTCAACAATATCCTCTCCGCCATCATAGGATACACGGAACTCGCCAAGGATGACCTGCCCGGGGAAAGCCCGGTACGAGCAATCCTGGATGAGGTCCTCAGGGCGGGTGACCGGGCAAGGGACCTGGTCAGCCAGATCCTCACCTTCAGCCGCCGGACCGAGACCGAGCTGAGGCCCGTGAGGATTCAACCCATCCTCAAGGAGACGCTCAAGCTCCTGCGTTCTTCCATCCCGAGCACCATCGCCATCACGGACAGCATCGACGCCTCGGCCCGTCCGGTCATGGCGGATCCCGTCCAGATCCATCAGGTCATCATGAACCTGTGCACCAATGCCTACCATGCCATGATGCCGCTGGGGGGAAGGCTTGCCGTGTCCCTTGACGAGGTCGTGGTGGACTCACGCTTCGCCTCCCTCCACTCACCCCTGAAGGAAGGCCCCCATACGAAGATAACGGTGCACGACACCGGCTGCGGCATTGATCAGGACATCCTGCCCCGTATCTTCGACCCCTTCTTCACCACCAAGGAGAAGGGGAAGGGCACAGGCCTCGGGCTGTCAACGGTGCACGGCATCGTCACAGGACTGGAAGGGGTGGTCGCGGCAAGCTCGGTGGTTGCCGAGGGAAGCACCTTTGAGGTCTATATCCCGGTCACGGAGGAAGCACCCGATGAAATATCCGAGTTCATGGAGGCACTTCCCCGAGGAGGCGGGGAATCCATCCTGCTCGTAGATGACGAGGAGGCGATCCTCCAGATTGCCACAACCCTGCTCGAAAGCCTCGGTTATCGGGTTACGACGGCCTCATCAGGCCTCCAGGCCCTCGAGATCTTCCGGTCAGCGCCCGAGTCCTTCGCCCTCATCATCACGGACGAGACCATGCCGGGCATGACCGGATCATCCCTGGCCTCGGAGGTACTCACCATCCGCCCCGGGATGCCCCTTATCCTCATGACCGGCTACAGCGAGACCGTGACGAGGGATCAGGCCATGGCCCTGGGCATCAGGCGGTATATCGAGAAGCCCTTCACCAAGAGCTCCCTGGCCCGTGAGATCAATTCGTGTCTCTGCGAAGACATACGGAAAAGATAACCCCCTCAGGTCCCTCAGGGGCGTCCATCATCACGGCTACCCACCGCTGCGTGCCCCGACCCCGGGGATCGCCTTTTCCCCGGCACCCCTTGCCCCGGCATGATTCGCCGCTAATTTATCTGCATCATACTCCGTGAATCACGGGGACAAGGGACCGCATGGTCCTGCTGTCCCGGCCGGTTCATCGGGGCTGACGGCGGCAAGGGCATGAAACCGGGATCAAAAACACAAAGGATAGCAAAGGCTTCGTCCAGGCATTCCCTGGCATCCAGGCTGCCGCTGGATCAGGTCATCGACTTTCTGCCCGACCCCACCTTTGCCATAGACCTCCAAGGCAGGGTCACCATCTGGAACCGGGCCATGGAGAAGCTCACCGGGGTGAAGGCCGGGGACATGACCGGGAAGGGGGATCATGAATATGCCCTCCCCTTTTACGGGGAGAGGCGCCCTGTCCTCATCGACCTCGCGATCAAGACCGACCCCGAGGAAGAGGAGAGGTATCCCTCCCTCATCCGGGAAGGTGACAGCCTCTTCGCCGAGATCGTGGCCCTTCCTCCCCGGAGACACCTCTGGGTCAAGGCGGGTCCTCTGTACGACAAGGCCGGCACCGTCATCGGGGCCATCGAGTCCGTCCGCGACGTGACGGAGGACAGAAGAATCGAGGAAACCCTGCACAGGAGCGAGGGCAGGTACCGGAACATCTTCCTGCATGTCTCGGACTACCTCTACATCCATGACCTTGACGGGGCCTTCCTGGAGACCAATCTCGCATCCAAGAAGGCCACCGGTTACTCCGAGGAAGACTTGCAGGGTCTGTCCGTGAAGGATCTGCTGCCGGACCGTCACAGGCACCGCTTCAAGAATTACATGAAGAACGTTCTCGACAAAGGCTACGACGAGGGATTCCTCACCATCAAGACAAAGACCGGACAGGAACGGGTCCTGGAATACCGCAACTCCCTCATCACCGATGCCGGGGGAATCCCCGTGGCGGTTCAGGGCTCCGCCAGGGACATCACCGCCCGGCTCAGTGCCCAGCAGCAGCTCAAGAAGGAACGCGACCTCGTTACCTCCATCATCCAGACCTCTCCCGCCTTTTTTGCCGCCCTCGACGGGGACGGCAGGATCATCCTCATGAACCAGGCGATGCTGACGGCACTGAACTATGCCATGAAGGGCATCAGCGGCAGGGATTTCACAGACACGGTCATCCATCAGGACGATCGGGACCCCATGAGGGAGGCCATCCGCACGATGGTCTCCGCACGCATTCCCGTGGCCCGTGAGATCAGGATGACCTCCCGGGACGGCAGGGACCTGCTCGTCCAATGGCAGGGTAAGCCTGTCTTCAGGGACAACGGCACCCTGGATTTCATCTTCGGCATCGGCATCGACATCACCGGGCAGAGACAAGCGGAGGAGCAGATCCTCGTCTCCGAGAGGAAGTTCCAGGCCGCTTTCCAGTCCAGCGCCGATCCCATGTCCATCTTCGACCCGGAAACCCGCCGGTTCATCGATATCAACCTGGCCTTCACCGCCTGGTCGGGATACTCACGGGACGAGGTCATCGGGCGCACCACCAGGGAGATAACCCTCTGGCACGACGCGAAAGACCGGCGATGGTTCATCGATGAGCTCAGCACGGGGCACACCATAGAAAATGTTGAGGTGCTCCTCCGGAAGAGGACCGGCGAGCTCCGGCACATGCTGCTGTCAGCCCGCATGGTGGATGTGCGCGGCAGGTCCTATATCTTCTCCCTGGCTCATGACATAACAGAGCTCCGCAGGGCGGAGGAGAGGCTGAAGGAGAGCGAAGAGCGGTACCGCATTCTGGCGGAGAATGCGCGGGACGTCATCTGGGTGCTGGACACCGATCTTCACTATCTCTTTGTCAGCCCGTCCGTGGAACGCATGCGGGGATACACCGTGAAGGAGGTGATGGGACAGTCCCTCGAGGAGATCATGACCCCCGAGTCCTACCGGATCGCGGTGACGACCCTCCGGGAGGAGCTTGAGCGGGAGGAGAAGGGCCTCATCCATGACCCGTTCTGGTCCAGGACCATGGAGCTCGAACTGGTGAGGAAAGACGGATCCACCATCTGGACGGAGATCACGGCCACCTTCCTCAGGGATCCCGACGGAAGGGTCACGGGCGTCCTGGGCATCACCAGGGACATCAGTGAACGAATGGCGGCCGAGCAGCTGCTGCGTGAGAGTGAGAGAAAATACCGGCAGCTCATGGAACAGGCCGGAGACGGCATCTTCGTCATCGCCGCCGACGGCAGGTTCACCCTCGTCAACTCCAGGACCTGCGAAATACTCGGATACAGCGAGGAAGAAATGTACGGGATGTCCATCATGGACACCTATCCCGACGACCTGCGGGATGTAGGCCTGCAGCGGATAGAGCTTCTCCGGTCGGGCGAACGGCTCCGGTTCGAACGGCCCATGGTGTGCAGGGACGGCAGCACGGTGCTGGTGGAGGCAAGCGCCTCAAAGCTCTCTGACGGCAGTCTCCAGGCCATCATTCACGACATCACCGAACGCAAGCGGTCCGAGGCGGAGCTGCACCGGCACCGGCACATGCTCGAGAGGGCACAGCAGATCGCGGGTCTCGGCTATTGGGAGTTCGACCTGAACAAGGGTACCGTCTGGGCATCATCCGAGGCCAGGCGGATATACGGTCTCGAGAAAGATGCATGGACCATCGAGTCCGTCCAGAAGATTCCCCTTCCCGAATACCGCCAGGCCCTGGATGAGGAGATGAACCGTCTCATCAGGCATGAGAAGGGGTATGACATCGAGTTCACGATCCTCCGTCCCACCGACGGGGCGGTGATTGATATCCATTCCATTGCCGAGTACAACGCCGAAGAGCGGAAGATCTTCGGCATCATCCAGGACATCACCGAGCGCAAGCGGTCCGAGGCGGGACGGAAAATCTACGAGGAACGCCTCATGCGGTCACAGAACCTGGAGGCCCTCGGGACGCTCGCAGGAGGCATAGCCCATGACTTCAACAACATCCTGTCCGCCATCATCGGCTATTCCGAGCTGGCCCAGGATGAGCTGCCCGAGGGGAACCCAGCCAGCAGGAGCATTCAGGAAGTCCTCAAGGCCGGAGACCGGGCCAAGGATCTGGTCAGGCAGATCCTCACCTTCAGCCGCCAGGTGGATATCGAACGCATGCCCGTAAGGATCCAGCCGATCATCAAGGAGGCCCTCAGGCTTGTCAGGTCATCCATCCCGAGCACCATCGCCATTAAAGAAAACCTGGATCCCTCTGCCGGGACCGTTATGGCGAATCCCACCCACATCCACCAGGTCCTCATGAACCTGTGCACCAATGCCTACCATGCCATGCTCTCCCTCGGCGGCATACTCACCATTACCCTCGACACCGTGTTCCTCGATGCAGCCTTCTCCTCACGGCATCCGCCACTGATGGAGGGCCCGGCAGTCAGGTTGAGCGTGCAGGACACGGGGTGCGGCATGGATGAGGAAACCATGAAGCGCATCTTCGATCCTTTCTTCACCACCAAGGACAAGGGCCATGGCACAGGACTCGGTCTTGCAACCGTCCACGGTATCGTGACCGACCTCGGAGGGGCAATTCTCGTGAAGTCCGCCAAAGGCTCGGGAAGCACCTTCGACATATACCTCCCCCTGGCCGGGGATGAACACGAAGACGAGGAAGAACCCGAGGAGGAACCGGCTCCAGGCAACGGCGAGACCATCCTGCTGGTGGACGACGAGGCCGCCATCGTTCAGTTCACGCGGATCATGCTCCACCAGCTCGGATACCGGGTGGTAAGCCTGCCTTCCGGCACGGAGGCCCTGGAGGCCTTTCGGGAGGACCCCGGACGGTACGACCTCATCCTCACGGATCAGACCATGCCGGACATGACGGGATCTTCTCTGGCCGTCGAGGTCCTCAGGATCCGCCCCGGCACCCCTATCATTCTCATGACCGGGTACAGCGAGACCATGTCTCCGGAAGAGGCCCTTGCCCTGGGCATCGAGGAATACCTGGA
Source organism: Thermodesulfobacteriota bacterium (assembly GCA_036834365.1). GTDB lineage: Bacteria > Desulfobacterota > Desulfomonilia > UBA1062 > UBA1062 > MWEI01. The sequence continues at coordinate 46,858 of DAITOA010000006.1, forward strand.
AAAACCCTTCACCAAGGGCGCCCTGGCAAGGGCGATCCAGAGGTGCATAAGGGAATGTGCTCGGGCATGATTCTTCCCGGTCCGCTGGGTGACCGTGCGCAGAGGTGGATACACCTTATGCTCTTCATGATGAGTGTCCACATGCCCATCATCACCGGTTGTCCTTTCCCATAGCCTTTCGATGTCATTTCATAGTATTATGGCACCGTAACTTATTCGTACATTGTCCTTGAGAATGCACCGGGAGGTATGAACCGAACCATGGAAACAAAAAAATCATCTCGGGGTAAAATCCAGACGACGAAGCTCCTCCTGTCCCAGGTGATAGACTTCCTGCCCGATCCCACCTTTGCCATCGACCTCGAGGGCAGGGTCATCGTGTGGAACAAGGCCATGGAGACACTGACCGGCGCCAGGGCTTTGGACATGGTGGGAAAGGAGAATCACGAGTATGCCCTCCCCTTCTACCATGAAAGGCGCCCCATCCTCATCGACATGGTGCTCAAGGCCGACCCTGAGATCGAGAAGAAGTACGTCTTTGTCCGACATGAAGGAGAGAGCTTCTTTGCCGAGACCGTGGGGCTTCCTTCCGGGAGAAACCTCTGGGGCAAGGCAAGCCCCATCTATGACGAGTCGGGGAGACTCACCGGGGCCATCGAGTCCATCAGGGACATCACGGAGATAAGAGAGGTCGAAAAGGGCCATGAGCATGCATTGAAGCAGCTTGCCCAGCTCATCGACTTTCTCCCTGACCCCACCTTTGCCATCAATGCCGACGGCAGGGTCACCGTGTGGAACCGCGCCATCGAAGACCTGACCGGGATGTCCGCAGGGGACATCCTGGGAAAGGAAGATTGCGCCTATTCCCTCCCCTTCTACGGATCGAAGAGGCCCATGCTTGCGGACCTGGTCCTACATCCCGACAACAAACTGGAACAGGAATACTCATCCATCCGGAGAGAAAACGGATCCCTCTATGCCGAGTCGGAGGTCCCCCACATGGGTGTGTACCTCTGGGGCAAGGCAAGCCCGATATACGGCAGGAACGGAGAGATCATGGGGGCCATCGAATCGGTGCGTGACATCACCGAGTGGAAGCACACCGAGCGGTCCCTCCGGCAAAGCGAAGAGAAGTACAGGGATATCTTCCAGAACGTATCCGACTTCCTCTACACCCATGACCTCGACGGCCGCATCATCGAGACCAACCTGGCAACAAAGATGAGCACCGGCTATACCGAAGCCGACCTCCTGCACCTGAACATCAGGGACATCATACCGGAGCGGTTCAGGCCTCTGACAGGTGAATATGTCCGGAGGGTCATGGAGAAGGGATACGACGAAGGGCTCATGACCATCATGACCAAGAACGGTCACGAACGGATCATGGAGTACCGCAACTCGCTGATCCTCGACCGGAACGGCACCCCTACGGGCATCCGGGGCTCGGCCCGGGACATCACATCCCGGATCGAGGCAGCCAGGCAGCTCAAGCGGGAGCGCGACTTCAGCACCTCCATCATCCAGACATCGCCGGCCTTCTACGACGCCGTCGACCCTGAAGGCAAGGTGATCTTCATGAACCAGGCCATGCTGAATGCCCTGGGGTATACACTTCAGGAGGTGTCCGGAAAGAACTATGCCTCCCTGTTCATCCCGGAGGACGACCATGATGCCTTCAGCCGGGCCATGGATGCCATGGTCTCTTCCAGGGAGCCGGTAGTGCACGAGAATAGGGTTCTCGCCAGGGACGGGACGGCGATCCTTGTGCAGTGGCAGGGAAAGGCCGTGTTTCGGGAGGATGGGGGGATCGCCTTCGTCTTCGGTATCGGCATAAACATCACCAGACAGCGCCTTGCCCAGGAGCTCGTACGTGCATCGGAGAAGAAGTTCGAGACGGCATTCCAGTCGAGCCCGGTGCCTTCTTCCATCACGGACATCGAGTCCGGCAGGATCGTCGATATGAACAGCGCCCTCGGGCTCATGATGGGCTACAGCCGCGAGGAGGCGATCGGCAAGACCAGTCTCGAGATCGGTATCTGGGAGAACCCTGCGGACAGGGACCGTCTTGTCGGCATGGTCGCTGCAGGGACCATGGTGGATAACGAGGAGGTCGGGTTCAGGATCAGGAACGGCGAGGTCCGCAACATCCTCTACTCGGGCAGGCTCATCGACATCTACGGCAAACCCCATGTCCTGTCCCACGTCCAGGATATCACCGAGCAGAAGCGCACCGAGGAGGC
>DAITOA010000006.1:49200-109912 GCA_036834365.1 Thermodesulfobacteriota bacterium
GCCTCAACAACTACGAACTGCTTGTCCGGGCCAAGGACGGACGAACCCTCGTCGGACTGTTTTCCGCTGATATCATCCGGCTCAGGGACAGCATGTACTGGGTGACCTTCATGACGGATATCACCGAAAAGAGACAGGCCGAAGAGGCCCTGCGTCAGAGTGAGGAACGCTACCGCCTGCTCGTGGAGAACACCACAGACGTGATCTCCCGTCACGGCCGGGACAGCACTATCCTTTTTATCACACCCTCCTGCGAACGCATGCTCGGGTACAGACCCGAGGAGCTCACGGGTAAGCAGTCCATCGAGTTCATACACCCTGCCGATAAAGGAGCGGCATGGGGTGCCATCAAAAGAGCCCGGGAACAGGGGACCGACCGCTACCGCACCGAATTCCGGGTGATCAGGAAGGACGGATCCGTCATCTGGGTGGAGATCCTGGGCAGGATCATTCAGGATGAACACGGGAACATCCCCGAATTTTACAGCACCATGCGCGATATCACCGAAAAGAAGCTGGCAGAGGAAGAACTGAGGACCTACGAATCCCGCCTCATGCGCTCCCAGAAGCTCGAGGCCATCGGAACGCTCGCCGGCGGCATAGCCCATGATTTCAACAATATCCTGTCCGCCATCATCGGCTATTCAGAACTTGCCCTGGAGGACCTGCCGGAAAAACATCCCGTCCGCGAGAGCATGGAGGAGGTCCTCAAGGCAGGGGATCGGGCCAGGGAACTGGTCAGACAGATCCTGACCTTCAGCCGTCAGATGGAGACGGAACGGCGGCCCGTGAAGGTGCAGCTCATCCTCAAGGAGGCCCTCAGGCTCCTCAGGGCATCCATACCCAGCACCATCTCGATCACCGAGCGCATCGACTCCACTGCCGGACCGGTCTTCGCGGATCCCACCTACATCCACCAGGTCATCATGAACCTGTGCACCAATGCCTACCATGCCATGCTTCCCGGCGGAGGGGTCATGACGGTTTCCATCGACTCGACATGCATCGACACTCAGTTCGCCTCGCTGCATCCCCCTCTCGAGAAAGGCCCCTACCTGAAGCTCACTGTCCAGGACACGGGGTCGGGCATGGACGCGGAGACCCTCAAACGCATCTTCGACCCCTTTTTCACCACCAAGGAGAAGGCCAAGGGCACAGGTCTGGGACTTGCGACGGTCCATGGGATCGTCACCGACCTGGGCGGCACGATCATCGTCGCCTCCGCCATAGGATCTGGAAGCACCTTCGAGGTCCTGATTCCCATGACCGAGAAGGAGCCTGACTATGAAGAGGAACCTGACGTAACCCTCCGGCGGGGATCCGGGCAATCCATCCTCCTGGTGGACGATGAGGAGGCGATCCTCCACTTCACCACGACCATGCTCGAGCAGTTCGGCTACCGGGTCACCGCGGTCTCCACGGGGACAGAGGCACTGGAGCTCTTCCGCGCAGCCTCTGACCGGTTCGACCTCATCATAACGGACCAGACCATGCCGGGCATGACGGGATCGGACCTGGCAAAAGCAGTCCTTGCAGCCAGGCCTTCCATGCCCATCGTCCTCATGACCGGCTACAGCGAGACCATTACGCCCGAAGAGGCCCTGGCCCGGGGTATCGAGGAATATATCGACAAACCCTTCACCAGGCAGACCATCGCCCGGGCCGTGCAGAGGTGCCTGAGCGGTGGGTAATGCCCGACCGGGAATACCCCTTGCCCGGAGCAGAGAACTGTGGAAGATTAGGTTCAGGGACACGAACACCGGGGGCGTTCATGGGCAAGCAACAGGCACAAATCCTCATCATTGACGACGAAGAGGCTATCCGTCATGCGTTCAGCACCTTCCTAGCCCGGGAGGGGTATACGGTCAGTACCGCATCGGACTACCCGGGTGCCCTGGAGCTCCTTGATCAGAAGACCTTCGACTTCATCCTCACGGACATCCTGCTCGGTTCCCGCACCGGCATTGAGATCCTCCAGGAGATCAAGAAACGGGGGATCCATGCACCGGTCATCATGATCACGGGAGCCCCTGATGTGGACAATGCAGCGGCATCATTGCGCTACGGCGCCTTCGACTACCTCACCAAGCCCATCAAGAAAGAGACGCTCCTGCGGGTAACCAAGCATGCGCTGCAGCACAAGGCCCTGCTCGACGAGAAACTCTATGTGGAGGGGGAGAAGGAGCGTTATCGCTCTCATCTCGAGGCCATCTTCCAGAGCGTCGAGGATGCCATCATCACCGTGGACGAGACCATGCGGGTCACCGAGGCCAACGACGCAGCCGAACGCATCTGCGGCATCCCGCCCAAGCTCCACACGTGGGAACCCGGCAGGAACGACTGCACGAAAAAATGCTGGAAGGTGCTCGAGGAGGCGCTTGCAAAGCATCGGACCGTGCAGGAGTATCGCATCGAGTGCGACCGCCAGGGTCACCCGCCCAGGGTCATCATTCTGAACATATCGCCTCTGAAGGCCAAGGGCAGCAACCCGGAAGGGGCGGTCATGGTCCTGCGGGACATCACCAGGCTTTCCACCCTGGAGCGCGAGCTCCAGGAACGCAACCAGTTCCGCAACATCATCGGCCGGAGCACACGGATGCAGGCGATCTACAATCTCCTCGACGACCTCAAGGACATCGATACCACTGTACTCGTCACCGGTCCGAGCGGTACCGGCAAGGAGCTCGTGGCCCGCGCCATACACTACGGCGGGAGTCGGGCCCACATGCCCTTCGTGGTGGTGAACTGCGCGGCCCTGGCGGAGAACCTGCTCGAGAGCGAGCTCTTCGGCCATGTCAAGGGGTCGTTCACCGGTGCCATCCGCGACAAGGAGGGCAGATTCCAGCTGGCGGACGGAGGGACCATCTTCCTGGACGAGATCGGCGACATATCCCCCCGCATCCAGCTCAAGCTCCTGCGGGTGCTGGAGAACAAGGAGATCGAGCGGGTGGGCGATGCCACACCCATCAAACTGGATGTGCAGGTCATCTCCGCAACGAATGCGGATCTGAGGGACAGGGTCAGAAAGGGTGAATTCCGGGAAGACCTCTACTACCGCCTCAAGGTAGTGGAGATCCGGCTCCCTTCCCTTGCAGACCGCAGGGATGACATCCCCCTGCTCGTGGAACACTACCTCTCAACCTTCAGGACCAAGCTCCGCAAGGAGATCACCGCCCTGTCCCCCGCAGCGGAGAGGCTCTTCATGGAATACGCCTGGCCCGGCAATGTCCGGGAGCTCATCCACTGTCTGGAGCACGCCTTTGTCGTGTGCCGCACGGGCACCATCGACATACGCGACCTGCCCCCCGAGATCAGGGAGGGCCATGCCCCTGACAGTACCCAGGAGAGCACACCCGCTCTCAACAGCACCATGCTGGTGGAGACCCTGAAAAGATACGGATGGAACAAGGTAAAAGCAGCCCAATCGCTGGGGATAAGCCGCCAGACCATTTACCGGAAGCTCAGAGAATACCAAATCGAAACCCCCGAAGAGTAAGTGTACCATGTTACATTGATGTATCATGCAAACCTGTATCATGTTACATTTGCCTGTGACAGATTACCATCCCGTAACAATCTGAATATCGGTTAATCATTTGTTAATAATAGCTTTATTGATGAGGTTGGCACCATCCCATCCCCTGGCACACATCTTGTTCTTGTATCCGTCATCCCGGTCCTTTCGGGAAGAGATATTCAGCAGGAGAGAGAATGACAGGCACAGAGACGGTACTGCGCATCAGGGCCGAACATATAGAGTCTGTGCTCAATGAGGGGGGTAAGCTGGTGCTTCTGGCATGTATCAGGAATGGTACGGATCTTCGCAGGACCCTGCAGACGCTCGATTCCGTGGCGGTCTTCTCCGGACCCTCGCTGCGCGTGTGCTATGCCATGGAAGACCTCCTGCCGTACCTGGAAAGGCGCTTCGGCGTCACCGGCACCCCTGCACATATTCTCATACAGAACGGCCGGCTCCAGGATTCCCTGCTGGGCAAGACCTCGACCCAGACACTGATGACCTTCGTCAGGCAGTATATACAATCTGCACCTCCCATGGGGGATATCCCGGAATCCGGGGAAAGCGGAGCCCCCCCCAAAGAAGGCCTGCAGGGACAGGAAGTCCCGGCGGCGTCTCCCCGGGAGAAACGGAGGCAGCGCATCGCATGAAGGGCTCAACGAACGCTTTTCATACCGAACGGACAATCATGGCTCACCCCTTCAACTTACCCTCTCCCCTCCCCCGGGGAGAGGGTATTTTTTGCACGGGCCGTAGAGGATACCCTAAGAGAAGAATGATGTGGTCAGCCATCGGAAAGGCATCCCTGGCCACGGTCATTGTTCCCATATCACACACATCACAGTCGATTCAGGGAGGAAGCAATGTTTAAGAATCTGAAACTCGGTACCAAACTCATCTTGGTGGGGTCGATCCTGCTCCTGGTTCCGATCTCGGTGGTGGGCTATCTCTCGGTCAGACAGGCAAGCATGGGGCTGACCGAGATCGAGAACGAACAGCTCGCCGGGGTCTCCAAATCCCTGGCGCAGGCCGTACAGCTCGCCCTGACAGGGGAAATGAAGGTGGTCAGGGACCTCGCGGTGGGCAATACCACGGTCAGGACTGCATCAGCAGTGGCCAGCGTGGGTGCCCAGGCGGCGGCGGCAGAGATTGCGGACCTTAACAAGAAATTCGAGACCTTCAACAACACCGAGGGGCTCAAGGACAACTCCCAGGTGGTGATAGCCATCGACCAGCGTGGCACCTGCTTTGCCGCCTCGGATCCGAAGTTCGTCGGGGTATCCCTGACCGACCGAGGATACTTTAAGGACGCCATAACGGGCAAGGCGAACATCGGCGAGGCCGCACTGAACAAGGTCACCGGCCAGCCCTTCGTGCCCATCGCGGTCCCGATCCAGTCCGCTGACGGCAAGGTCGTGGGTGTGGTGGCCAACATCCTGGACATCGGCTATCTCAGCGAGCTCATTGCCGGGGCCAAGATCGGCAAGACCGGATATGCCTTCATGACGAACAAGGACGGCATCGCCATCGCCCACCCTGACAAGGAGAACATCCTGAAGCTCAATTTCACAACCCTCGAGGGCATGGAGGAGATCTCCAAGAAGATGATAGCCGGCCAGTCCGGTGTTGAGAGCTACACCTTCAAGGGCGTGGCCAAGACCGCCGGCTTTGCCCCGGTGGCACTCACAGGCTGGAGCGTCTGCCTGTCCCTGCCCGATGCCGAATTCCTTGCCCAAGCCAACCAGGTGCGCAACATGGTGCTCGTCGTGGGCATCCTGTTCTTTGCAGCGGCCTTCGTGGTGTTCTTCCTCTTCGCCCGGCTCATTACCTCCGGAATCAAGAAGGGCGTGGACCTTGCGGTGTATGTTGCCGACGGCGACCTCACTGCGGACATCGACATCAACCAGAAGGACGAGATCGGCCAGCTGGCCGACGCCCTGCGGAACATGATCGCCAAGCTCAGGGCCATCGTGGCGGACGTCCACAGCGCTGCGGACAACGTGGCCGCAGGCAGCGAGCAGATGAGCTCAACGGCCGAGCAGATGTCCCAGGGTGCCTCCGAGCAGGCATCTGCTGCTGAAGAGGCTTCGTCCTCCATGGAGGAGATGGCGTCCAATATCCGTCAGAACGCGGACAATGCCCAGCAGACCGAGAAGATAGCCGTCAAGTCGGCCGAAGACGCCCGGGAGGGCGGAAAGGCCGTGGTGGAGACCGTATCCGCCATGAAGACCATCGCCGAGAAGATCGCCATCGTCGAAGAGATCGCCCGGCAGACCGACCTCCTGGCCCTGAATGCGGCCATCGAGGCGGCCCGCGCCGGAGAGCACGGCAAGGGTTTCGCCGTGGTGGCAGCTGCGGTGCGCAGACTGGCCGAGCGTTCGGCCGAGGCCGCGGGCGAAATCAGCAAGCTCTCCATCAACAGCGTGGAAGTGGCGGAGAAGGCCGGCCAGCTGCTCGGCCAGATCGTGCCCGACATCCAGAAGACCGCCCAGCTGGTCCAGGAGATCACCGCGGCCAGCAACGAGCAGAACACCGGGGCCGAGCAGATCAACACCGCCATCCAGCAGCTCAACAGCGTGGTGCAGCAGAACGCCTCCGCAGCGGAGGAGCTCTCTTCCACCTCGGAAGAGCTCTCCAGCCAGGCGGTCCAGCTCCAGGATACCATCGCCTTCTTCAAGATCGATAATGCCGGCACCCGCAGGACCTCGAGTCCGGCGCAAGCGGCCAAGAAGGTCCATGTCATCCAGAAGCCTGCCGTGAAGGCACACCATGAAGAACTGCCCAAGGTCATCAAGGGCAGGACAACCACCGGCGGCTCACATGCCGGCGTCCTCCTCGATCTGAGCGACGGCGAGAGCAAGGGTGACAGCGCAGACGACGATTTCGAGCGGTATTGATCACAGACATACGGGAAGAGGAGCGCGGTATGAGGGCGACCTCATACCGGCCCCTCGAACCTGAGACAGATTCCATGGTTCTCGTTGCAATGACGGAGACAGCATAAAACGGAACAAGGAGAAGGACATGAGCGTGGAAGGAATAACCGAGACCAGGCAGTACCTCTCGTTCAAGCTCAACGAAGAGGAGTTCGCCCTGGATATATCGAAGGTGAGGGAGGTCCTCGACTTCACGAAGATCACCAAGGTGCCTCAGACTCCTGAATTCATGCGCGGCGTCATCAACCTCAGGGGTTCGGTGGTACCGGTGGTGGACCTCAACAAGAAATTCGGGATCAAGAACACCGAGAAGACGGTAAACACCAGGATCATCATCGGCGAGGTATCCATCGAAGGTGACGGAACCGTGCTCGGGGTCCTCGCGGACTCCGTACATGAGGTCATGGAACTGGAACCCGAGAGCATCGAGCCTGCCCCGAAGATCGGCACCAAGATGAATACGGACTTCATCAAGGGCATGGGGAAACGCGAAGAGGAGTTCGTCATGATCCTCGACATCGACAAGGTCTTCTCGGCCGATGAATTGTCTTTCGTGACCCATTCCACAAACCAGTCGTCCTCTGCCGACACAGTGGACCTCCTGGCATAGGAACGGGCAACTGCACCATGGGGCGAAAAGGATCGACAGACACATGGGATCAGCACCACCGAGTATCCTTTCGCCCCTTAGAATAAAATCCCTGGAAACAGGAGCAAGGACAGCCAGACCATGCCTGCAGGAGAACAGATACGGAAAACAAGCACTGCACCCTTGCTCAAGGTGGCCATGCCCCAGGAGGTCTTCCATCGCCTGAGCGATTTCATTTACACGCAGTGCGGCATCAGGATGACCGCAGCCAAGAAGACCATGCTGGAGGCCAGGCTCGTCAAGCGGATGCGGGCCGTCGGGCTCACCTCCTTCGGGGAATACTGCAAGTACCTCTTCAGCCCCGAGGGCAGGACGAACGAGCTTGCCCATATGATCGATGCGGTGACCACCAACAAGACCGACTTCTTCCGGGAGCCCCAGCACTTCGATTTCCTCGTTGACCGGACATTACCGGAGCTCATCAGGACCAGCGGGGCGGGTATCCGCAGGCCCCTGATGACCTGGTCGGCCGCATGCTCCTCCGGGGAAGAACCCTACACCATCGCCATGGTACTGGAGGAGTTTTCCCGGAACCACAGGGGTTTTCACTATCTCGTCCTCGGCACCGATATCTCCACCAGGGTGCTCGACAAGGCAAAAGAGGCCATCTACGACGAGGAACGCATCATACCTGTGGCCATGGATCTGAGGAAGAGATACCTCATGAAGAGCAAGGATCCGAAGAGGAGCGAGGTGAGGATCGCACCGGAATTGAGGTCGAAGGTGAAATTCCGCAGGCTGAACTTCATGGACGATGACTTCGGGCTGCGTGAGAAGATGGATGTGATCTTCTGCAGGAATGTCCTCATCTATTTCGACCGCTCCACCCAGGAGATGGTCCTGCGGCGCCTGTGCGACCACCTCGTCCCGGGCGGCTTCCTGTTCACCGGACACTCCGAGACCATCAGCGGCATGGATCTCCCCCTGAAGCCCGTTGCCAACACCGTATCGAGGAGGACCTAGATGCACAGGAGGGTCGTCCCGGTGCAGGAGCTCACCACCATTTATCTGAAGCCCGGCGAGATGCACTTCGGCACGGAGGCCGCCAGAGTCATCACGGTGCTCGGGTCGTGCGTGTCCGTGATCATGTTCCATCGGCACACCAAGACCGGCGCCATCTGCCATGCGGTGATGCCCGACAGCGATGCGATGAATATCAGAAAAGGCGCCCGCAGGGACATCTTTCAGTATGTGGACAGTTCCATGGCGTGGATGCTCGCACAATTTGCAAAGATTGGAATCAAAAGTGCCGATATTGAGGTGAAGATCTTCGGAGGCTCAGAGATGTTCACCGACAACAGGGGACGTACAGCAGGAATATCGGTCGGCAGGAAGAATGTCGAGACCGCCATGAAGCTCATCCGTGACCTGAACCTGAAGCTCAAGGCGTGGAATATCGGAGGGAACAAGGGCCGGAAGGTGATCTTTTACACTGACACCGGAGAGGTCTATACGAAATTCGTGAACAAGGTTGAACCGTAATATGCTCATGCGAACAGGAACCGGACTATGAAAAAGATCAAGGTACTCGTGGTCGATGACTCTGCGCTGGTGAGGCAGACCATGCACGACATCCTTTCCTCCGATCCCAGGATCGAGGTCATGGACACCGCATCGGATCCCTACATCGCAGCGGAAAAGTTAAGGAATGAGATCCCCGACGTCATTACCCTGGATGTGGAAATGCCCCGTATGGACGGTCTCACCTTTCTCAAGAAAATCATGAGTCAGCATCCGATCCCGGTGGTCATCTGCTCGTCGCTGGCAGGCAAAGGCTCGGAGACGGCTCTGAAGGCCTTTGACTACGGCGCCGTGGAGGTGATCCACAAACCGGCACTCGGGACCAAGCAGATGCTCGAGGAATCGAGCACCGTCATCTGCGACGCAGTGATTGCGGCATCCCGGGCCAAGGCAAAGCGCACATCTCCGGATGCGAACCTCGCCCAGCCCAAGCTGAGTGCGGACGTGATCATAGCCAAGGCCAGACCCGACAGTGTGCTCCAGACCACCGAGAAAGTGGTGGCGGTGGGTGCATCAACGGGCGGCACAGAGGCACTCAAGGATTTTCTTACGGCCATGCCGAGGGATTGCCCGGGCATCGTCATCGTACAGCATATGCCCGAGGGATTCACCGCGGCATTCAGCAAGCGCCTCGACTCCCTCTGTCAGATCACGGTGAAGGAAGCGGCCCATAACGATACCGTCCTGCCCGGCCATGCCCTCATCGCACCCGGCAACCACCACCTCCTGCTCAAACGCAGCGGGGCGCGCTACTACGTTGAGATCAAGGACGGCCCACTGGTCAGCCGCCACCGCCCTTCCGTGGATGTCCTCTTCAGGTCCACCGCCCGTTATGCCGGCAGGAACGCCATCGGCGTCATCATGACCGGCATGGGGGATGACGGGGCCAAGGGCATGCTCGAGATGAAGGAAGCCGGCGCCTATACGGTAGCCCAGGACGAGGCATCCTGCGTAGTCTTCGGCATGCCCCATGAGGCCATCAAGCTCGGTGCCGTGGACAAGGTGCTCTCCCTGGGGGCCATACCATCTGAAATCATGCGGATCTACCAGCATGTTCACACGAAAACGGGTTGACTCGATGGAACTGAAAACATTCATGACGAAATTCATCCTCCGCCGCACATCGGAGGAGTGCCGGCATTCCCCTGAAGATCTCCGCTCCCTGACGTACTGGACCAATACGTTCACCGGCCTTGAGGGAAGGCTCGACAAGGTGGTCGCATCCTCCGAGGGCAGGTTCCTGTCCCTGGTGGAGAAGCTCCAGGATTACTACCGGCGCGCCCAGGAGATGTGCGTCAGATCGAGCGAGATGGTGGAGCTCATGACCGGCGAAGGACTGAAGAAAGCCACCGAGGGCCTGAGCATGATTCTCGATGAACTCAGGCAGAACCTCGAAAATCCCGATCACAGCACTGCCAGGACGTCCAAGGTCTTCAACGGACACCTGGATGCCATCAAAAAACTCACCTCGTACCTCGATGACTTCAACATGCTCGTCATGAATCTCTCCATGCTTGGATTCCTCACCCAGGTGGAGAACGCATACATCTATACCCACACCACTGGTTTCGCCAGCCTCACCGATGACGTGAGAAGCCTGGCCGGGAACATCAAGGCCAAGGCAGGCCATATCCGCTCGAAATCCGAATCGGTCGAGTCATATCTGATCGATGCCCTGTCGAAGATCTCAACCTTTGAAAAGAACCAGAGCGAACAGGACCGCCTGGTTCTGAGCAAGGCCTTTGAAAACCAGCGATCCCTGGAGAGAAAGCACTCAACGTCATCCGGAACGGCAAAGCGTATCGATGCGGGTACCCAGAAGATCGCCTCCAGCATCGGCGACATCGTCATGTCGCTCCAGTTCCACGACATCACCCGCCAGCAGATCGAACACGTCAAAGAGGTGCTCAGCACCGTCTCGACGAAGATCCATGAAAACGGACATGCCATGGCGGAGAAGGCCATCTTTGTCCGGGAGGTCTGCAGCCTCCAGGCGGCCCAGCTCGGACAGAGCAGGGACGAGCTGACCGATGCCGTGCTCAAGATCATCAGGAACCTGGACGATATCAGCAGGAGCGTGGGCGGGATACTGAAAGAAGCCCATGAGGCGGCCATGGCCTCGGAGACCTCGGAGTCGACCTTCATGGAGGAACTCGATCAGGGAATATCCTCGGTCATCCAGTCCATGAGGCTCGCCTCCAGCGAACAGGCGAAGCTCTCGGATACGGTACGTTCAGCGAGCGATATGGCTTCCGAAATGTCCGTATTCGTCAAAGACATCGAAGCGCTGGGCCTCAACCTCCAGCTCATCGCCCTGAACGCCCGCATCAAGGCTGCCCACCTCGGGCATGAAGGTGCCGCGCTGGACACCATCTCGGGAAGCATCTACGAGCTTTCCAAGAACGCCAGGGACGAGACGGGGAACCTCTCCGACATGCTCGAAAACCTGGTGAACCTTTCGAGCGCCTTTCACAACGAGTTCAACGAGATGCAGGACGACCAGACCAGGGTGACCGATCTCCTCGTGGAGAAGCTGAGAAACCTCATCACATCGCTTCATGAGATCAATACATCCATCATTACCATGCTGACGGAGCTGACCGGCATGGGTGAGTCGCTCATGAGGGATCTCGAGGATGCGGCGTCCCACACTGCGGTCCATAAAGAGATCCAGATCATGATCGACGATGTGATAGAGACCCTCTCGGAAGTGACCGAAGATGCAGGGAGGCTGAACCCTGCTGCACACATCGATACCGCTTCCTCTTTCTTTACCGAGATCGATAAACTCTACACCATGGAGAGCGAGAGGGAGATCCACCTGAGGCATCTCGCCGGAGCTCAGGAGCAGGATCAGGCAGGAGCCCAGTCCACCACCGGCGATCTGGGTGATAATGTGGAGCTATTCTGAGGAATATGGAGGCAGGAGAACATATGGGGGCCATAAGGATTGAAAAGGACAATGACGCCGCAAGGCTCGTGGCCGAAGGAAGACTGACGATCCAGGATGCGTCCGAGCTGAAGGGACTTCTCCTGGAAGCGCTCCAGGCAGGGGGTACGCTGCTGGTGGATCTCACACGGGTGGAATCGCTGGATCTTGCCTGTGCCCAGGTGTTCTGCAGTGCGAACGACACCTATCGGGATGCACAGATGACGATCCGCATTACCGGTGTCTTGCCCGAAGGTGTTGTCCGATCGCTCCAGGACATGGCCATCGGCCCACAGGGGTGCGGCCTGGAACAGGGAGCCAGATGTCTGTGGAGCACGGGAGGATGCAATGAGTAAGCGAATCCTGAGTGTGGACGACTCCACGAGCATACGGCAGCTGGTGCAATTCACCCTGGAGAAGGAGGGGTTCGAAGTTGTACTGGCCGTGGACGGCCAGGACGCCCTGGACAAGGTGAAGCAGGGCCCGGTGGACATGGTGATCACCGACCTGAACATGCCCAATGTGGACGGCATTCAGCTCATCAAAGCACTCCGGGCGGACCCGGCGTTCAAGTTCACTCCCATCGTCATGCTCACCACCGAGAGCGCCCTGGAGAAGAAGGATGCCGGCAAGGGAGCAGGGGCGACCGGCTGGATCGTGAAACCCTTCAAGCCCGAGCAGCTCATTGCCGTGGTGAAGCGGCTGCTCGGCTGAAGCGTTACCGTAGGGACACTATTCCATGAATCTTAACCATACATGAGGCAGGAACCATGGACGCACAGAAGAACCTGTATCGGGAAGAGGCCTATGAACTCCTGGAGGGCCTCGAGGACGCATTGATAGAACTGGAGCAGAAGCCGGGCGACCTTGACATCGTGGGCAGGGTGTTCAGGGCCATGCACACCATCAAGGGGTCGGGAGCCATGTTCGGCTTCGACGACATCGCCGCCTTTACGCACACCATCGAAACGGTTTATGACCTGATCCGCGACGGGAAGCTCTCCGTTACCCCCGATCTCATCAGTCTGACACTGTCGGCATGCGACCAGGTCCGCTCCATGCTGGACGCCTCGAGCGGAGAGGCGCAGGTGGACGACGCCAAGACCGCGGCGATAACCCAGTCATTCAAGGGCTATCTCCCCGGCCAGGCTGACGCAAAAGACGAAACACAGCCCGGGAAACCAGGGGAAAAGGAGGCGGTGGAGTCCCGGAGTCCCGAGACCACCTGGCGCATCCGGTTCAAGCCGCAGAAGGAACTGTTCTCCAACGGCACGAACCCTGTTCCGCTCCTGGCAGAACTCAGAGGCATGGGCAAGGCATCCGTGGTCTGTCACCTTGAAGAACTGCCGGACCTCTTCGCCCTGGATCCTGAGAGCTGCTATGCCTCATGGGACATCATCCTGACCGGTACCTGCAGCGCCAACGACATCCGGGATGTGTTCATCTTCGTGGAGGACGTGAGCGACATCACCATCGAGGCTGTCGATACCGGGGGCGCTTCCGGGGAAGACTCGGCGTACAAGAAGGTCGGAGAGATCCTCGTTGAGCGCGGCGACATCGCCAGGGAAGACCTCGATCAGGCACTGACCTCACAGAAACGTATCGGCGAGCTTCTGGTGGAGACGGGTGCTGCGAAGCAGTCAGCGGTGGCCTCGGCCCTGGCCGAACAGGATCAGGTGAGGTCTGCCAGAAAGAAACGCCAGACCTCGGAAGACATCTCCAGTATCCGGGTCCCTGCCGCCAGGCTGGACGCCCTGGTGAACCTGGTGGGTGAGCTGGTCACGGTCCAGGCCAGGCTGACCCAGTTCTCGGCGAAAAAGAACGATCCTGACCTCGTCGGCATTGCCGAGGAGGTGGAACGCCTCAGCGCCGAGCTCAGGGACATCTCCATGGGCATCAGGATGCTGCCCATAGGAACCACCTTCGCCAAGTTCAAGCGACTGGTCAGGGATCTGTCCGCAGAACTCAAGAAGGACATCGCATTCATCATGGAGGGCGAGGAGACCGAACTGGACAAGACCGTCATCGACAGGCTCTCCGACCCGCTGGTGCACCTCATCCGCAACAGCATCGACCACGGCATCGAATCCCCCGACACACGTCTCGCTGCCGGCAAGACCGCCCAGGGGACCATCCGGCTCTCGGCGGAACACTCCGGTGCGCACGTGCTCATCTCCATAGCGGATGACGGGGCGGGGCTCGATGCGGAGGTCATCCGGGCCAAGGCCGTCGAAAAGGGCATCATCACCGCCGAGGAGACCCTTTCCGAGCAGGAGCTCCACAGCCTCATCTTCGCCCCGGGCTTTTCCACGGCGAAGAACGTGACGAGCGTCTCAGGCAGGGGCGTGGGCATGGACGTGGTAAGGAGCAACATCGAGAGCCTGGGCGGGATCGTGGAGATCCAGAGCACCAAGGGGATCGGCACCACCATTACACTCAAGCTCCCGCTGACGCTGGCCATCATCGATGGGTTGCTCGTGAACATCGCCAACGATTCCTATGTGCTGCCCTTGAGTGCCGTAGTGGAGTGCGTGGAGCTGACCCAGGCCGATCGGAAACAGGCCCATGGCCGGCACCTCATCAAGGTCAGGGACGAGATCATCCCCTACATCCCCCTGCGTGAGGTCTTTACCGTGAACGGGAGCATCCCCCCCATAGAGCAGGTGGTCATCACCGACCTGGGCGGGAAAAGGATCGGCTTCGTGGTGGACAGGGTCATCGGCCAGCACCAGACCGTCATCAAGACCATGGGCAACCTTCTCAAGAACATCGACAACATCTCGGGCGCAACCATCCTGGGCGACGGTTCCGTGGCACTCATCCTCGATATCCTCAAGCTCATGCAGCAGACCGAGGCAATAGAGAGGGAAGTCTAATACCGGACGGCATCGGACCGCACAAATCGCACGTTCTTCGACTCCAGGGTCCTTAGGGCCCGGGAGGCGCTGTCGGGCGGTGAACCCACAGGCCTCGCCAGGTCGAGGATGAAGACGACCTCATACCCCAGGTCAAGGGCGTCGGAAGCGGTAAAGAAGGCACAGTAATCCAGAGCCAGTCCGCAGATAAAGACCCTTCCCACCTTCCTGTCCCGGAGGTAGCCGTCCAAGCCCGTGGTAGTGGTCCGGTCGTTCTCGAGGAACCCGGAATAGCTGTCCATGGTGATCCTGCAGCCCTTACGGATGATGGCCTGGGCATGGCTCGTCAGGAGATCCCTGTGGAAGGCCGCCCCATGAGTCCCCTGCACACAGTGATCGGGCCATAGAACGGGCCCGATGCCGGGCTCTTCGTGGGGATCGTAGGGTTGACGTCCTGCATGGGCCGAGGCGAAGGAGCGATGGCCGGGGGGATGCCAGTCCTGGGTGAGGACCACGAGACGGTCCGCATGTGAAAACATGCGTATCATGGCATTCACTCCGGGAACGATCTCATCGCCTCCCGGTACGGGCAGGGCACCTCCCGGCATGAAATCGTTCTGCATGTCGACTACGACGAGGGCGTCTCCCGGGCCTGTCCCGATTATTTCGGACAATGAGAGGTCTATCTTTACCATGGAAGATGTGTCCCTTTCTTCGGCACGTCACATCGTGAGATGACATACCAACAGCGAAGTCTCTGCACCAAGCCTTCATTACGTACATACGTACACGGGTGCAAGAGAGAATTGCCAGCCCATCGCACATATAGCCCGTTCCTGCTATGGTATTTCCACCATAATCTATGGTGGGGAAACCATTTCGCCTTATCGTAAGGTAATCCGATCATCAGGTTCAGTCCTTCCCAACAGCTTGCTTTACATGGTCTTTTTTAGGCATGCCAGCTCCCGTTACCGGATCTTTTACCTTGGCACAGATCTGGCTATATCAGAAGCAGGAGAAACCCTCTCGATGGGATTGTGACGGGAAGGAGGTCACGATGCAAACGGCGAGAAAACTCGATGCATGTAACTGCGGCGTGCACTCTGAGACGTCGTGCTCGGGATGCGGGATCCCTGTGTGCAGGAACTGCGGCCACCAGGAGATCACCACGAACGATCCCGGGAACATCATCGTCACGTACTATTGTTCCGCCTGCAAGGCCGACCCGAAGAAGAACACCTGGGGAAACCTGTACTGGGACAGCCTGGCGGCATTGTATACCTGATACACATGCAGACATGGGGGCGAGCTTTCCATCTGACCGCAAGGTACAGCTCGAAACGCCGGACACCAAGATACACACCATCGCACACTCCAGGCGTACCCCACCATGAAGGGCTGATGGCGAATTACTGACACGAGACCGCACCTATGAGACGCCATCGGCCCCACCTTGCGGTCTTCTTCACACCCTGAATCCTCTTCGCTGATCCTTGGGAGTACTTCCCATAAAGAACAGTCGCGGAGTTCTCCGGGCTGGCCCTGATCCTATCCGGCCTCTCCCCCCCTGACATCACCCCTCGCCAGGGAGGCGAAGATGCCCGGAATGCAGAGAATACAGAAAAAGAGAAACCCGAGACGGAAGGCCGACATGAAGGCCTCACCTGTCTGCGGAGTGATCGTGGACCTTCCGATGAGGAGGGAAAACAACACGAGCACGACCCCCATGCTGAAGGACTGGCCTGTCATCCGCATGGTGGAGATGACGCCGGAGGCGACCCCGTAGTCGCTCTTTGGAACGGAACTCATGACTGCATTGGTATTGGGCGACGAGAACAGGGAAAAACCTATGCCGATGACGGACAGGCATACGAGGATCGTCCCGGGGGCCGTGTGCTCGCCAAGAAAGGAGAGTGCGGCAAGGCCGAATGCGGTCAGAGCCATACCCGACGACGCCATGATGCGCGGCTCGATGCGGTCCGAAAGGCGCCCCGCCAGGGGGGAGAGCACCGTCATGGCGGCGGGCTGGGTCAGCAGGATAAGGCCTGTCTGGGAAGGGCTCATTCCTCTGATGTACTGGAGGTAGAGGCTGAGCAGGAAGCTGATGGAAAAGGTGGCGCCGTAATGGATGAATGCCGCTGCATTCGAGTATGCGAATACGCGGTTGGAGCACAGCAGTTTCATATCCAGGACCGGAAACGGGTGGTTCCTCTCCCAGAGAATGAATGCCCCCAGGGCGATGATACCGGCACTCATGACGGCAAATCCCCTGAAGGCGGGAAGTATCGAGAAACCGATCATCAGGGAGACCAGGCTGAGGGAATAAACCATCGAACCGAACAGATCGAGCCGTCCGGAGGTCCGACCCCTGCGATCTTCCCGGATGCACCTCTGCGCTGTCAGGAGGGCGGCAGCCCCCAGTATGGAGCAGAGGAAAAAGATGCTCCGCCATCCGAAACGATCGGTGAGGAAACCCCCGACGAAGGGCCCCATGGTCAGCCCCCCATAGACTGCGGCCACCGTGATCCCGATGGCCCTGCCGCGACGGTCGGGCCTGGTGACCTCGGTCAGAATGGCCATGGAGGTGCTGAAGATCATGGCGCCTCCGAGCCCCTGGATGACCCGCAGCAGGAGGAAGATCCAGGTATTCCACGCCAGGGGGATGCACAGGCACATGAGGGTGAAAACCAGGATGCCTCCCATGAAGATCCTTTTCCTGCCCAGTATGTCCGCGGCCCTTCCCAGGGGGAGCAGGAAAACGGCCGATGCGATGAGGTACGAGGTGGATACCCAGCCGAGCAGCACCGCATCCATGGAAAAGGCCCGGGCGATGGCCGGCAGCGCGATGTTCACCGAAGAACCCATGAACGGGGTGATGAACGAGGAAAGCGTTGCCACCACGAGCACACTGAATTCTTCGTTCTGTTGCCTCATGACCTCAGGATGCTCCCGGCGCCCTCCCGGAAAGTCCGGGGGAACGTCTCCGGTCACGCCGTCCTTTCCCGTTTCTTGGTGAGCCGGTATTTTTCCACCTTGAGGTAGAAGGTCTTGTAGTTCAGGCCCGATTCCCGTGCAGCCTCGGCAATGACACCGCCGTGCTTTTCCAGGAGGTGGGCGAAGTACTTGCGCTCGAACTGCTCCAAGAGGGCCTTCTTGATGGCATGGTAATCGTTTCCCTCGCCGGCATCCACGAGGATGGCGGGCTCGTCGGGAATGGATGCCGCCGCCGGGGGCGATGCTTCGGAAAGAGTCCTTCCAAGTTCAGGGAAATCCGTAATGAGCTCCGAGCGCGTCGATACCATGGCATGCTGGATGATGTTCTCCATCTCCCGCACATTACCCGGCCACGGGTATGTCTCGAGCTGATCCATTGCCCTTGGAGAAAGGCCTCTGACCGTGGAATTGAGCTTCTGTGCATATTTGGCAATGAAATGGCCTGCCAGCAGCGATATGTCTTCCCTGCGTTCGCGGATCGGCGGCACGATGATGGGCAGGACGCTGATGCGATAGTAGAGATCCTCCCGGAAGAGCTCCTTTCTGATCATGTCCTGGATGGGGCGGTTCGTGGCGCAGATCACCCGGAAATCCAGGTCGATTTCCCGGTTGCTCCCGAGCCTGGTGATCTTGTGGTCTTCCAGCACCCTGAGGATCTTGGCCTGGAGATCCAGCGGGATATCGCCGATCTCATCGAGGAA
The DNA here is from genome assembly GCA_036834365.1 of Thermodesulfobacteriota bacterium. Classification (GTDB taxonomy): domain Bacteria; phylum Desulfobacterota; class Desulfomonilia; order UBA1062; family UBA1062; genus MWEI01. Next base: position 67,303 of record DAITOA010000006.1, read on the forward strand.
GATGGTCCCGGTATGGGCCTTTTCGAACTTGCCTATCCTGAGGCTGACCGCACCGCTGAAGGCCCCCTTCTCGTGACCGAAGAATTCCGATTCCAGGAGGTTCTCGGGGATGGCTGCGCAGTTGATCACCACGAAGGGTTTGGCCCTCCGGTCGCTCCGGGAGTGGATGGACCTGGCTATGAGCTCCTTGCCGGTCCCGGTCTCCCCCAGGATGAGTACGGTGAGATCAGTCTCGGCTGCAGTCAGGATCTGCTCATAGAGACGCTGCATCTTAGGATGAGACCCCACGAGTTGGTCGAGGCCCTCGGTATGCTGCTGGATCTGGCCCTTGAGTTCGATATTTTCCTTGAGGATCTCGTGCTGCCTGAGGATCTTGGTGAGGGAGATCTCGAGCGTGTCCATATTGAAGGGCTTTTCCAGAAAATCGTACGCCCCGTACTTCATCGCCTCCACGGCCCCGGATATACTGCCGAAGGCCGTCACGACCACTACATACGTGGTGGGATAGCGGTCGTGAATCTCCCTGAGCAGGGCATACCCGTCCATGCGGGGCATCTTGATGTCCGTGATCACGATGTCATGGCGGTTCGCCTCGATCTTCTCAAGGGCATCCAACCCGTCGCAGGCCGTGTCTATCTGAAGTTCGAGGCTGGACTGTTCCAGGGCGTCCTTGAGCTGCTCGAGAAAGACCTCTTCATCGTCGACAAGCAGGATCTTCTTTGTCTCCTCCACGCGTTGCCTCGCATTCAACCTTTCTTAAGGTCTTTGCTTCCATGTACGTTCGTCGCCCTCACCGGCCCGCACTGCTCCCGGGGAAGCCTGATAACGAACTCGGCTCCTTGTTCTATTCCGGTCGCCGCCTCCACCTCTCCGTGGTGCATGTCGATGACCTTCCTCACCAGGGCCAACCCCAAACCGGTACCCTTGGCCTTCCTGGTATAGAACGGCTGGAATATCTTCTCCCGTTCATCGGCGGCGATGCCTGAGCCCGTATCCCTGATGCGGATCTCCACCGCGTCCGCACAGAATGCCTCCTCCCTACCCCTGCTGAATTCATGCCGCGCGACAACGCAGGTGGATATGGCCAGGGTGCCGCCGTCAGGCATGGCATCCTGGGCGTTCTCGATGATGTTTTCGAAAACCTGCCGGAGCTGTATACCATCGACCACCACCGTATCGGCCTCCGGGTCGTAGTCGGTCTCTACACGCACCCCACGCTGTTCAAAGGTGTCAGTCAGGTTGAACAACAGGCCGTCAATGATGTTGCTTATCCGGTGAGCCTTGGGCCGGAGCTCACCCGAACGCGTCCAGTCCAGGATCTGGGTGACGAACTTCTCCAGGTTGTCCACCCCGTTCTTCACCCCGTCGAGCTGCCTTCGCTGGCGTCCGTCCAGGATCAGTGAGTTGGAAAGAAGCTCAACGCCGGTCTTTATCTTCTGGAGGGGGTTTCTCACCTCATGGGCCACATGGGCGGACATCTCGCCCAGGATGGCCATCTTCCTCGCCTGCTCGAGCTCCCGCTGCATCTGCTTTATCTCTGTAATATCCATGATGGATACGATGCTCTGCATGGTGCCCGGAATCATGCCGATGGTGAGGAAGGAGTCATGGATCCGGGCGTATTTGTCCATGAAGCGGAACTCGTACTGGGAAGGCACATCCAGGGCCCCCTGGCGTCTCGCACGGGAATACGCCTTCATGCGCTCCACGTCATCGGGGTGCACCACCTGGGTCCAACGCATCTTGCCGATGATCTCATCCTTGGTATATCCGCTGAGCTTTTCCATCTGGTTGTTGGCAAAGGTGACCCTGTAATCCTCGTCGAGGATCATCATGGCCGTGCCGGTGTGCTCCACGGTGGCCCGGTACTTTGCCTCGCTGGCACGCAGGGCCTTCTGAGCCTCCCGCTTCTCCGTGATGTCACGGATGACGTTCTGGGTCGCAGGTCGTCCCTCATACTCGATGACCGACGGGGTGATCTCGAAGGCGCGCCAGAGGTCATCACTGCTCCGCAGTGCGATCTCGTACTGTTCCGGGACCCTTTCACCCCGTATGCGCTTGTCGTAGCGCGCCTCGATCATGCGCGAAAGCTCGGGCCTCACGATGTCCCCGAGGCCCATCCGCCCCACCTCGTCCTCCGTGTATCCCAGCAGCTCCCTAAAGGCAGGGTTGGTATACTTGAACTTGTGATCCTGATAGACGAAGATCCCGTCGGCGGTCTTTTCCACAAGCATCCTGTACTTCTGCTCCGACTCCCTGAGCCTGTCCTCCACCTTCTTCATGGGCCTGAGGTCGCGGAACACGCTGATGGCCGCCACGGGTCTTCCTTCGGAATAGAGATAGGAGACGGACAGGGATATGGGGATCGTTATGCCTTCCTTGGAATAGATCCTGGTCTCTTCACTCACCACCCAGCGGGGATTCTCCTCGGTGCCCTGGTCCAGGACGGCCATGATCCTGTCGCGTTCGCCCGGGACCATAAACTGCACTATGTTGGCCTTGTGGTTGAGCATGTCTTCCGCGCCGAAACCGGTTATATCCTCGGCGGCCTTGTTGAAGATCAGCGCCTTGCCCTTCAGGTCGGACGCTACGATGGCGTCGGAGGAACTTGCGATCAGTCCCGCGAGGAATTTATTCGTCGACTCCAGGCTCTGCTCCATCCCCTTGCGTCTGGTGATGTCATGGGCGATGTTCACCGTGGCCTTTTCGCCCGACAGTGAGATCGTGGAGGTCGACATGGAAACGATCCGTTCATGCCCTGTCTTGGTCTTGAAGACCACATCGAGCCTTCGGGGTCGCACATCCTCGCCCTTGGCAAAGGCATGATCGCGCTGGTGCATGAGACGCGCGGCATCTGCGTGCATCACGCCTGCATAGCTCATTTCCTCCAGCTCTTCGGCAGAATACCCCAGCATCCGTTCAAAAGCAGGATTCACGTAGAAGAATCGATGGTCCTGATAGACGAAGATTCCGTCGTGAGCCACCTCGACCATGGCCTGGAAGACGGCCTTGCTGATCTTCTTCGCCTTCGGATGAACTTGGTCTTGGGCGTGCATATGGAAAGGAAAATACACGATGCAGGTCAGTCTATCAATAATCAATAATGAGCGCTTCTACGCCTTGAACTTGCCGAAGTCCTCGGGGTTCATCTTCTCGAGAATCTCCTTGAGCTTCTCCTGATCCTGCTCAAAGCCCACCATGACCTTCCCTGCGTTCGTCTTGGCATCCACATGGATGGCGTCTTTGATCACGTGGTTTGCGACATATATCGGAGACTTGGTGCGCAGGGCAATGGCAATGGCGTCCGACGGCCGGGCATCGATGGTCAGGCGGCCCCCGCCATGGGCGATGGTGACGAGCGCATAGAAGACGTTGTCCCTGATGTCCACCACCTCGATCTTCTCTATGGTGGCGCCCAGGGTTTCGACAAAGGACCTGAAAAGGTCATGGGTCATGGGTCTGGAGTACTGCACCCCCTCCAGGGCAGCCGCTATGGCGCTCGCCTCCATGATGCCGATCCAGATGGGGAGGATGAACTTGCCGTCAAGATCCCGCAGCACGACGATGGGGGCATTATTGGTCGGGTCCAAGGCAATGCCAGCCACCTTCATCTCTATAAAGCCGGGCATGAACACGTCCTCCTACCCGGTAAGAGTAAGTCCATAGAGGCGATTAGTCAATACGGAATCAGGCTGAGCAGCCCGGACGGGGAATCAATCATGGACCGGGCGATGGAGGTATCGGTCAAGGTCGTGTACGAGCTTATCCATCTCAACGGACATGTCCTCCATCTCGAAGCCGGCCGTCATGAGCCACTTCCGCACCTGGAGCACGAGCGGCGCCTTGATATGGTACCGTTCCATGAGGTCCATGGCGGAGAGAAGATCCGACCTGGTGCCGTCGAACACCTTTTCCCCCTGCGCCACCCCGATGATACGGTCGGTGAGCCCGATGAAGTCTTCCTGGTTGTGGGTGACGATGATCACCGTGGTGTCCTTCAGCGAAGATACGATGCGCAAGAGTTCACGCCTTCCCGATGCATCCAGCCCTGCCGTGGGTTCATCGAGCATGAGGATTTCCGGGTCCATCATGAGGGCCGAGGCCAGCGCGAGCTTCCGTTTCTCTCCGGAACTCAGGGAAAAGGGTGAGGTGGCCCTGAGCCTGTCCAGGTCCAGACCGAACCCCCGGGTGACGGACGAGGCCTTCCTTTCGATGGCTGCTTCTTCCGGTCCGTAGAAGTTCCGCAGGGCAAAGGCAAGCTCATCGTAGGCGGTCTCCTGGAAAAACTGCTCCTCGGGGAACTGGAAGAGCACGCCTATCCTCCTGCGCACCGTGGGGAGCATCCGCTGCCTGGCCAGGCTGCGGATGCTGATCCCGTCATAGAGGATATCCCCCCGGCTCGGCAGCATGAGGGCGTCAACCAGCTGCAGCAGGGTGGTCTTGCCCGACCCGGCGGGTCCGGCAATGGTGACCTTCTCGCCCTGCCCGATCCTCAGGCTTATACCCGAGAGCGCCCACCCGTCACCGGGGATTTCATACCTGTATGATACATCGACGCATTCTATGACCATCGTGCCGTAAGCGCCTCCGCCGCAGTCCGGGCATCCATGCAGTTGAGGCATGCACGGGAGGTCAACAGGCCCTTCCGGGCTATGGTGAGCCCGTATCGTATGTCATCGAGACCGGTCGTTGTGTGGGCATCCGGGTTTATGGCAACCCGCCCTCCCCGCGCGACAAAGTCCGGTATCAGGCGCCAGTCGATGTCGAGCCGCATGGGGTGGGCGTTGAGCTCGATGAAGACCCCATGCCTGGCCGCTTCTTCCAGGACCGCGTCCATATCGATCTCGTACGGTCTGCGGGAAAGGAGCAGCCGGCCTGTGGGATGTCCGATCACCGAGGTGAAGGGATTCCGGATGGCCTTGATGATGCGTTCCGTCATGACGTCCCTTTCCATGTCCATATGGGAATGGATGCTGGCGATGACGAAGTCGAGCTGTCTGAGAATCCCCTCCGGGTAGTCCAGGGAACCGTCCGGGAGGATGTCGGACTCTATGCCCTTGAGGATCGTGAATTCCTGATCCTGCACATTGAGCTCGTCGATCTCCCGGATCTGTCCCTTCAGGTTCTTCACGCTCAAACCGCCTGCATAGTAGGCATTCCTGCTGTGATCGGAGATCCCGACCCAGGAGTATCCGCGGTCTTTCGCCGCACGGACCATGTCCACGAGGGTTGCATGGCCGTCACTCATGGAGGTATGGACATGGAGGACGCCCCTGACATCCTCCATCGCGACGAGGTCTTCCCTCCCACCCTGAGACCACTCAGTGTCCCGTCCTTCACGGACCTCGGGGGAGAGATAGGGCATGCCGAGCAGGGAGTAGATCTCGGTTTCATCACGCACGGACACCGTCTTCCCGTCCCTGGTGATACCGTTGGGGGATATCCCGACGGCGAGCCTCTCCCCGACCCTGCCGACCTGTTCCATGTGGGCACGGGAGCCCGTTGTAACGAACAGGGCGGGTATCAGGGTCTCCCGAGGTACCACCAAGATCTTCACCGGTGGTTTATCGGGGTGTTCCATGAGACATGCAGTCCCCTCCCGGGAGATCCGACCCTTGGGAATACCTTGCAGGCAAGAGTGTATGACATCGAAGACGCCATCCCTGTCCACGCACAGGAGCTCGATGCCTTCGACGACCTCCATGCCCCTCCGGCATGCACCGGTGGGTTGAACATACAGGCCGGCCTCGTTCAAGAGCCTCACCACTTCGTCCATCCAGTTCCATGCCGCGTCCAGGAGGTACCATCCCCGGTAGCCGAGGACATCGCTGACGGAGCGCTCCAGTCGGGCGATTCCCCGTTCCGTAAAGCCCTTCACCCCTGCAAGCCTTCCTTCCTCGAGGGCGACACGGAGCTCGTCGATACTGGAGATACCAAGCTCATGGTACAGAAACCTGAGTTTCTTCATCCCCAGACCCGGGACCTTGATCAGTTCAGCATACCCTTTCGGCAGCCTGGCCTTCAGCTCCGCCACCATGGAAAAATCACCATCCCGGACCCAGGCCGTCAGCATTGCCCCGATGGATGGACCGATGCCTCTGACATGGACGATCTCTCCGCTCCCGATGAGGTCTTCTGCCGGTACGGTGAGTTCCATGATTGACCTGGCCGCCTTCTCATATGCCTTTGCCTTGAACGGATTCTCCTCCAGGAACTCGAGGGCCTCGGAAACCTCGAGGAGGGCATCGGCCAGGGCGCTGTTATCCAAGGAGTTCTCCCTGCAGGGTCTGCCCGTCAAGGGCGGTAAGCCTTACCTGCACGAGGCTGCCGGCGGCCGCCTGACCTGAAGCCGCAACGGTGAGGTAGTTGGAGGAAACGCCGCTGAAACGGCCCGAACAGGTCTGCGTGATCAGGATCTCCTCCACGCCGCCTACCCTGGCGGCTGCAAAGGCCTGTCTCTTCTTCCTGGACAGCGCTCTGAGGTAGGAGGATCGTCGTGTTATCGTTGCATCGTCGGGCCGGCCGGGCAGACGCGCCGCCACCGTGCCGGGTCTGGGAGAAAAAGGAAAGACATGAAGGTACGTGACGTCCATGTCCTCGATGCGTCCGTAGGACTCCTCAAAGGCCTTGTCATCCTCCCCCGGGAACCCCACGATGACATCCGCACCGACGGCCATCTCCGGGATCGACTCCTTCATGCTCTTCACGAGGGCTGCGGCATACCCGGCCGTATACGGCCGGCCCATGGCGCTCAGCACGGTATCACTGGCATGCTGAAGGGGCAGGTGCAGGTGCCTGCAGACCCTGGGTTCAAGTGCAATCATCTCGACGAGACAGTCCTCCACCGTCCACGGCTCCATGGAACTGATACGGATCCTCGGGACCGAGGTGTGGGTCAGCACCTTCTGAACGAGCCGTGCGAGACCTCCTTCATAGAGGCCGATGTTGATGCCGGTGAGAACCACCTCCCGATAACCCTTTTCAGACAGGATTCTGATTTCGGTGATGACGTCCTGCCATGGCCTGCTCACAGGCCTGCCCCGGGCCATGGGGACGATGCAGTAACTGCAGTACCGGTCGCAACCCTGCTGGACCTTGACAAAAGCCCTGCTCTGGGAACCGAATCCCGAGAGGAATCGTGGAAGATCAACACCGAGGACGTCAGGGAGGCGGTCAGGTCTGACGACTTCTATCTCTTCGGAGATGGCACCGATATCTTCGGGGTAGACCACCACCTGGCAACCGGTGACTACCACCCTTCCTCCCTGCCGGAGGGCCCTGCGGGCAAGCCGTCTTCCCTCTGCATCGGCCCTGTGGGTGATCGTGCAGGTATTGATGATGTAACAGTCTGCCCCGGGATCGGTGAAGGCCTGTTCGACATGCCCTGCGGCCACAAGCCCCTGGCGGATCCGCTGGCTTTCATACTGGTTTACCTTGCATCCCAGGGTGAAGATGGCGAATCTCATACTCCGGTGGAATACTATGCCACCTAAGAGGTGTCAATCTCGAGGATTCACGGGCTTCTTTACAGGCTTTTTCAGAAGCTTCTTGACCTCTTTCATGAAGTCTTCCGAGGGATTCAGGAGCTTGACCCCCGTCTCCACCCGGCCCTCATCATCGGGGATCGACCACATGGTCTTGCCGCGGGCCTTCTTTCCATCCAGGTCTATCCTGACCTCATGGTCGATGGACACCTTTTCCGAGGTCTCCAGCAGGACCCCGGCTTCATCCGCATTGAGGAGGTCGCCTTCCTCGGGGCCTCCCCCGAGGTCATATACCACCGGGGCATGGACCCGGTGGCGTCTCAGATCCATCTGCTGCTTCAGCACGTCCCGGTTTCCCATGCTCCTGAGCTGGGAATCCATGTTGTAGACGATGTTGAAGTATCTGGTTTTCTGCTCCAGCTTTGCCACCTTTGACAGATCCCTGAGCAGGGCCTTCCTCTGCTTGCTCAGCATCTCCACGAAATGGGTGAATGCAGCCTCGACCTCCCGGTTTCTCCTGTTGACCAGGTAGCTGTTGATCATGGAGGGAAGCTTCTTCTTGATCTGCGATTCGAACTCCTTCAGCGAGTGTTCGAATTCTTCTCTGTTCATGGGCTCCAGCATACCCAAATGGCGGTGCAAATGCAAATGTGACATCGGATTGAAGAGAGGAGCGCATCCTGCATCATGGATACTATGTTCCCGTGCACGGTACCCCCCTACCCATCGAGCGGAGAGGCGCGCAGAATCAGGGTGAACCTCTGCATGGGCAACCTATACACCGCGGCGATCCCGACATGCTCTCTTTTGAAAGGATCATCCCGCAGAAACAAGCCTCAGGAGAGACTATCGTTCCGTCAACTCCTCACCTTTACGGGCACTCGCAAGATCGTGTATGATGGACGCTATGGATGCCATGCATATCTTGCTGTGTTCTTCGGAGGTAACCCCCTATGCCAAGACCGGCGGCCTGGCCGATGTGAGTGCCGCCTTGCCCGCCGAGCTCAATCGGCAAGGTGTCCGGTGTTCCGTGGTCATGCCGCTTTACCGTGAGATACTGAATACGGGGCTTACCCTGAAGCCCGCCGGGGAGATCGCGGTTCTCACGGGTACAGGCATCACCGAAGCCAAGATCTTCAGACACGACACCACCTTCTTCATCGCCCATCCCCTCTTCTCGGACCGGACCGGGCTCTATTCCTATGCCGGCCATGACTATCCCGACAACCTCGAGCGTTTCGCCTTTTTCTCCCGGGCCTGTGTGGAGATGATCCGGCTCATGGGTGATATCGACATCGTGCACTGCAACGACTGGCAGACGGCCCTAGTCCTTCCATACCTCAAAGATACAGGGATTGACACCGTGGGCAGCCTTTTCACCATCCACAACCTCGCATACCAGGGCATCTTCGATGCAATCCTGTGGTCCATGCTCTTCCTGCCCCATGAGTATTTTCATCCCGACTGCATGGAGTTCTTCGGCAGGATCAACGTCATGAAGGCGGGCGTCGTGTTTGCGGACGCGGTCAACACGGTAAGCCCCACCTATGCGCGGGAGATCCAGACACCCGAGTTCGGGAGCGGCCTCGAAGGGCTTCTGCAGTCAGTCTCATACAAGCTTTCAGGCATCGCCAACGGCATCGATACCGATATCTGGAACCCGGCGCAGGACACCCTCATCTCCCGGCAATATGGGGTCGGCGACAGGTCGGGCAAGCAGGCATGCAAAAAGGCCCTTCTCGAGATGTTCTCTCTGCCGGTCGATGACAGGCCTGTCTTCGGACTCATCAGCCGCCTGGTGGAACAGAAAGGCATCGATTGTGTCCTCGACGCAACCCCATCAGCCGCAGCCCTCGATGCCAAGATCATTGTCCTGGGCAACGGTAATCCGGTCTTCGAGAGGCGCTTGTTGGAACTCCGAGATGCATTCCCCGGACACATCGGCATCCATGTCGGCTTCGACGAAGCTAAGGCCCATGCCATTGAAGCAGGGTCCGACTTCTTCCTCATGCCGTCCCGGTTCGAACCCTGCGGACTGAACCAGATGATCAGCATGCTATACGGCACCTTGCCCATCGTCACCGCTGTGGGGGGATTGAAAGATACGGTGCGCGCCCTGGGCGAGTCGGACGCACCCTACGGACTCAGGGTATCCTCTCCGAACACCCAGGCCCTTATGGAAACGATCTCCCGGGCATGCCGGATCTACCATGAAGACTCGGCACTGTTCAATGCTATGATATGTAACGCCATGGCACAGGATGTGAGTTGGGCGGTACCTGCCAGGCGGTATACAGACATCTATCGCAATCTTAAAAATTTGAGAGAAAGAGAAAGATAAATCCAGTTCCAAAGTTTTCTACAATTTGTCAATAAGTCGAAAGAAACCTGTCCTGACCGGAGTCCTGAACGCACCCTGCAAGAAGCCCTGAAGGGCGGGATTTATCATACAACATATTGATATTACGTATTGATATTGTATTCATAAAAAATTAACACTGCCCACCCATAACCGGTGTGTTTTACCTTTGACCTTTTCCGGCGCAAGAATCATTATGGCGCACGTTGCTTCTGAAGTTCTTCTCTCTGGGGGGGTTTGTGGATCAGTTTGCAATTATGAAAGAGTCTATACTCTCGAAGTCACATGCCGCTTCCGACAGGGCCCTGCTGGATCAGCTTGAGATAAGCGAGGAGGATGGGACGGTCCTGGTACACTGTCCGAACCTATTCGCCCAGAAATACTTGACCAGGATGTACAGGGACCTCATCATCTCGTCCATCAGGACATATCTCGACCGCCCCGTAAACGTGGAATTCTGCGTGAGCCAGCAAGGAGAACTCCAGGAGAAGCGTCAGGCACCCAGCGCGGCCAAACCCATACAGATGAGTCTGCCCGCCTTTGCTCAGGCGAATTCGAGTACCGGGCTCAACGCCCATTTCACCTTCGACGAATTCATCGTGGGCCGATGCAATGCCTTTGCCTATGAAGCGGCTCAGGCCGTGTCCGTCGGCGATATGAACAGGTATAACCCCTTGTACTTCCATTCCGACATCGGCCTCGGGAAGAGCCACATATCGCATGCCATCGGCAACAGAATCCTTACCGATCGACCGGGCACCAGCATACATTACACCACGGCGAGAGACTTCACCCAGGACTATGTCCACTCGGTGAGAAACAATTGCCTGAACACCTTCAAGAATTCCTACCACAGCAGCACCATGGACATCTTCTTCATCGACGACGTTCACCTCTTCAAGAACAAGGAGAAGACCCAGGTGGAGCTCTGCCACGTTCTGGACGACCTCATCAGCGCCGGCAAGCAGGTCATCCTCTCAGGCTTCCGTCCGCCCACCGCCATGCCCCAGATCGATAAAGGCCTGCGATCACGGTTCTCCTCGGGGCTCGTGATCGACATCAAGCGGCCGGACAAGGCAACCCGGGGCAAGATCGTGCGCCACAAGTCCATAAAGAACGGCGTTACCATGCCTGACGAGGTGGTTGATTTCATCAGCGACACCATTCATACGAGCGTCCGTGACCTGGAAAGCGCCGTGATGACCATCGCCGCCATGAGCTCTCTCATGAAGCGCCCCGTCACCCTCGAAATGGCACAGGAACTGCTGGAAGGCACGCTGGAGAAACAGCAGAGGATCACCATACCATTCATCCTCGACTTCATCTCCCGGAACTTCTCCGTACCCAAGGAAATACTGGTGTCCCCCTCCCGCAAGAAGGAGATCGTATACCCGAGACAGGTGGCCATCTTCCTGTGCAGACGCTACACCGAGGAGTCCCTCCAGATCATCGGCGAGGCCTTTTCGAGGAAGCACTCCTCCATCATCCATTCCCTGGAGACCATAGAGGCCCAGTACTCCGCGAACCTCAAGGTAAAGAAGGAAATAGACTTCCTCATAGACAAGATAGACAGCGAGTTCTCATGATCCAGGTTTCCCTGGACGATACCGTCGGGATTCTCTTCAGATTCCAACGGCCTCCCTGCTCTGGTCACGGAAGTTGTCAACACCGGTGAAGAATTCCCTCATCATGATGACCCAGTAGTAACGCCCGCGCCTGGTGAGCTGGATCTGCCTGGGTGTGAAATGCAGTGCCCCTGCCAGCGAAAAGAAGAGCAGCTCCGGCCCGAGCAGGGTCCACAGGGAACGGCCGAATCGCTTCCTGAATTCCCGGACATCGAGCCTGAGACCGAAAAGGTTCATAAGGAGGCTGTACCGGGCCATTTCCTTGACGGAGAAGGCCTTGCGGTGTTGGAGGGGGAGTCTCCCGTTCTCCAGGGCGCCGATATATTCCGGTAGCGAGAAGGTGTTGGCATGGATCGCCCCGTTCACCAGGCCGAAGGCACCACTGCCCGCCCCCACATATTCCTCTCCGCCCACTACATACTCATCGATCATGGGAGAGCCTCCACGTGAGAAACACCAGGCCGAGTTCGGCTCATAAATGGTATCGAGGGCATCGGTGATCATATCATAGAAGCGTCTCTCCTTGGCAGGACTGACCCTTCCCATGATGCCCTCCATCTGAGACCGGGTGGCCTGGGAGATCATGAGGGGGTAGAAGGTGATCTGATCCGGCAGAATCCTCAAGAGGGTCTCCAGGTCGTGTCCAAGCATGGTGCTGTCCTGGATGGGGAAGTTGTAGATCATGTCCACGTTCAGGGTATCGATGATGCCCATCGAGTCTGATACCCTGCGTGCAAGCTCATCGCCGCTGCCGTACTTTTCGAACCGGCCGATGGCCTTCAGGACACTATCCGTGAAGCTCTGGATGCCCACCGAGACCCTTCCAACCCCAGCCCGGGCAAGGGAAGCCAACACTGGTCCTTCCAACCGGTCGGGATTCGTCTCCACCGATATCTCGGAAGGGGAAAAGAGCTCCCCGATTCGATCAAGAGTGCCCATCAGCTCATCCATCATGACCGTCGGGGTGCCCCCACCGATGTACACCGAAGAAAACCTGAAGCCCCGGGCGGCATACATCTCGAGTTCCCGCCTCAATGCCTTGAAATATAATCTCCCGGCATGTTCCTCAAAGGGGAACCGGTGAAATGAGCAGTAGGGGCAGAGCTGCACACAGAAAGGGATATGGACATACAGGTGGATGGAGTGCTCGGGCGCAGCGGGGGGGAGTACAGACATACCTTCATCAAAGGCGAAACAGGACCGTGAGCTCCACCTCACGAACCGTGCAATGAACTCGTCAATGAGCATGTGTCTTACCTGAACAGCCTGATGAGATACATGACCAGTGTGATGACGATACTCACCAGGATGGATGTCGTTAGGGGAAAAAAGAAGGTGAAACCCGTCCGCTCGATCCTCAGGTCTCCCGGCAGTCTCCCGAGCCACGACAGACTGCCGCCCAGGGTGAAGAAGATGCCGAGGGCAAGCAGGACGATCCCTGCAGCAATGAACGGGCTCCCCAGATACCTCATGGCATGAGCCTATATACCACTGAATCCTTCAACGCAAGTCGGCTCTCCATCAAGGAGCCCCCTGCTCCGCCTTCTTGCCCGCGAGGATTTTTCATGTTAGTCCAAAGGTCAATGATTTTTCATGAAAGGAGAGCCTCGCACCCCCTTCCGGGCGGAGAGCATCCGTGCACTTTGCGCTTTTCATATAGTGGAAGGGAGCCTCGTGAGGCTCACAGGTGGAGCTCATGATCCCGGTGAGGGATACCACCGTTGCCAGAGGGTTCGCTCCCGTCACGACATTCCTCATCATAGCCAATCTCGCCATGTTCATACAGGAACTCAGGCTCGGCGAACAGATCTTCCACATGTTCCGGGCAAGTCCGGCCGATATCGTCGGGTTTCTCATCCATGGTACACCCGGATTCTGCAGGATCCATATCTCGGTCATCGCATCAGGATTCATGCACATCGGATATGTGCACCTGATCGGGAACCTGATCTTCCTGTCCGTTTTCGGCCCGAGCGTGGAAAAGAGCATCGGCATGGTGCGCTTCGCGGTCTTCTACCTAGCGGCCATCCTGGCCGCCTTCTATGTGCACGCCATGATCCACCCCCACTCTTCGGTCCCCGTCGTGGGGGCATCCGGAGCCATTGCAGGCGTCATGGGGACATACCTCGTCCTGAACCCCAAGGGACGCATCCTCACCATTATTCCCCTGATCGTAATGCTGGAGATCATTGAGGTGCCTTCCCTCGTCTTCATCCTCATATGGTTTGCTCTCCAGGGTATCCACGGCTTCCTGAGCATGCATTCCTCTTCCCCTGTGGCGTGGTTCTCGCACATCGGCGGATTTCTCATGGGACTTGTTACCGGGATACACTACAGGTTGTTACGGTGATCCGGAATGAAAGACCCCATTACAGAGAAGTCATCCTCACGGAACCTCGTTTAGATTTCTCATGTTTCGTCCTCCACAAGAGAAACCGATATTACGACAATGTAACCCCGAACCTCCTCTCTTCAAGCCTTTGTCAACTGCTGTTACCAATTTGACATTTTACTAAAGATTCACTTTCGCCTTCCCGATAGATAGGCTATGCGTAGGGAAGAATTGATTTTTAATGCGATTCCATTACAAATAAGGTATAAGGAAACCAATGAGGGTTACACAATCTTTATCCATTGGAATGGTATTGGTAATCGCATTGCTGCTCGTATTCACCCTCCCCGGGGAAAAGGGAATCATCCGAGGCTATCAGCTTCATCGCGAACTCATCAGTCTGAAAACACGAAACGCAGGACTCGAGCAGGAAAATTCCGTTCTGGCCAAGGAAGCTACCATGCTGAGGGACAACATGGCATACATAGAGCATGTCATTGTCAAAGAGTTAAACTTGGTGAAACCTGGGGACACGATCGTTGTGTTCAAAAGGAAAAAGACATAAACGCGGGGTGATTCGATGTTTTTTGAGAAAAATCTGCTGGGCCTGGATATCGGGTCACAGTCCATCAAGATGGTGGACATCGAGAAGACGCGGAGCGGTTACCATCTCAAGGCTTTGGGGCTTGGCCTGATCCCAGCCGAGTGCATTGTCGACAAGGACATCATGGACTCCGAAACGGTGGTGGATACGGTCAAGAACCTCCGGGAGAATCTGAAGGTTCGGGCCCGCGGGAGCGCCACAGCCATATCGGGCCACTCCGTCATCGTGAAGAAGGCAGAGCTGCCGCTGATGAGCGAGGGTGAGCTCAGACAGACGCTTCCCATAGAGGCTGAGCAGTACATACCCTTTGACATCAATGACGTATACCTTGACACCTTCATCCTCGGCGAGAGCATCGAACGTTCGGACATGATGGATGTCCTCTTCGTGGCCGCCAAGAAAGAGCTCGTCGATGAGTATACCTCCGCTGTGAGGAATGCGGGACTGAAACCCATGCTCATCGACATCGATGTGTTCTCCATCGAGACCATGTATGAGATCAATTACCCCGATGCCCCCGAATCCATCGTGGCACTCGTTGATGCAGGCGCCTCGATGATCAACGTCAATGTCCTCAAGGACGGCATGTCGATATTCGCCCGAGACATCTCCATGGGGGGCCGTCAGCTCACGGAAAGGATCCAGAGGGAATTCAACGTAAGCTTTGAGCGGGCCGAGAACATCAAGACCGGGGCAAACATCGAGGGCATCGATCTGGAAAAGATCAACTACATCTTCAAGATGGCTGCAGAAACCTATGTTCAGGAGATCAGACGGACGCTGGACTTCTTCCTGTCAACCATGGTCAACGAAAACATCGAGAAGATCTATATGAGTGGAGGATCCAGCAGGATTCCCGGACTCACCAAGCTGCTGGAAAAACAGATGGAGATCCCTGTGGAGATGGTCAACCCGTTCAATAACATCAAGTGGGACGATCGGGTGTTTGATCCTGAATACATGGCCTATATCGCACCACAGATGGCAGTGGCCGTAGGCCTTGCACTAAGGAGGGCCGATTATAAATGGTAAAGGTAAATCTCTTACCCATCCGAATAGAACTAAGGAAAAAGGCCTTAGTAGAGCATTTGATCCTCATCGTGCTCTGCATCGTCTTGGTGCTCATCGGGGAATATTTCGCCCAGCTGACGGTAACCAACCAGCGCGAATCCCTGCAGAAAGAGATCGCTGACACCAAGGTTGAGATCAAGAGGCTTACTGCAGAGGCCGGTGAGATCGAAAAATTCAAAAAGCAGAAGCAGGAGTTGGAACGGAAACTCGACGTGATTCAGGATCTCAATGCGAAAAAGACCGGCCCCGTCGAAATGCTTGACGAACTGAGCCTCATCATCCCCGAAAAGGCCTGGCTCACGTCCGTTACTAATAAAGGCGACAATATCGTACTCGAGGGACTGGCGGTCGACAACCCTACGATTGCCGCCTTCATGAAGCAACTCCAGGCATCGAAACATTTCGATAACGTTACCCTTGTCCTATCGAAGCAGGAATCCGGTCAACAGAAGTTCTCCATTACCTGCAAGATCAAGCTGACGACCTGAGGTGGATAATGGATAAAATAATCGACACACTACTCAGGCAGAAGCCGCTCATCAAGGTACTTGTTCTCGTCGTCATCCTTGTGGCGATCATAGGTTTATACTGGCAATTCTTCTACAGACCGGTGCTGGCCGAGATAAGAGCCCTTGAGCCTGAGCTGAACCAGCTCAAGGCAGAGCTTGCCGCCAAGAAAGAGATCGTCAAGGAAAAAGACAGGTACATCGCAGAACTAGAACAGACAAGGGCCAAGCTCTATGTTGCCCTGAAGCAGCTCCCTGACAAGAGCGAGATCCCCACCCTTCTGGAGAACGTATCTTCACTGGGAACTGCCGCTGGGCTTCAGTTCAAGCTGTTCAAACCCATGCCCGAGGTCGCCAAGAACTTCTATGCAGAAATCCCGGTGGATATCCAGGTCGAAGGAAAGTTCCGCGATGTCGTCACGTTCTTCGACAGCGTCTCCAAGATGCCCCGGATCGTCAACATCGTGAACATCAATATGGGTAAACCCAAGAAAGATCCGACAGGCGGCATGCAGGTAGCCATATCATGCAATGCCGTAACCTATAAGTTTATCGAAGGGGCCACCACTGAACCCTCAGAAAAGAACGACAAGAAAACAAAGGAGGAGAAGAAATGAACAAGATCTTATATTCTCTCCTCATCACAGGTCTATCCCTGATCCTCATTTCCTGCACCGGGGACAAGCAGCCGGATACCGCGGCCACAGGGGCTCAACATCCTGCAGTAGTTAAGAAGTCCGAAATGGTGAAGCCGGTGCTAGCCCAGGAGGGTGAGGAACAGAAGAAACCAGCATATCAGGTGGTCGGCATTCGAGACCCCTTCCTGCCCTTCGCCGGAATTAACCCTATCGAATCGGGGGCCGGCGGTGAGTTGGGAAAGGGAATCGATCCGCTCCAGAGACTGTCCATCTCCCAGATATACCTCGTGGGGGTCATCGTCGGGAAACAGAACCGGGCCCTGCTCCAAGATACATCCGGTATGGGTTATATCGTCACTGAGGGTACGCTGGTGGGAGAAAACAACGGGATCGTAACCAAGATAGCAAGGGATTCTGTCACTGTGAAACAACACTTCAAAGACTATATGGGTCGCGTGAGTACTCGAGAAGTAGTTTTGGCGCTCAGGAAGGAAGAGGGGGTAAAGTAGTTATGAAGAAAGATACCATCCTAGTATTCATAATCATCACAGGCCTGCTGGTCCTGCCGCCAGCCGCACATGGGTTGAGCATCAAGAGCGTCGACTTCATGAATGTGGAAGACAAGTCCAGGCTCCAGATCGGCCTCGACGAACAGGCGACATATGACGTGAGCAGGGAAGGCAACAGTGTCGTGTTGCGCATCAACAAGGCGCACATCCCAAGCCACCTGGCGCGGCCGTATATCACCTCCGAGTTTGCCACGGCCATTGAGCAGATCCTTCCCAGCCAGGACAAGGGTGACGTGGTCTTCAATATCGACATGAAGCAGGCGACCCCCTACTTTGTATCCCAGGATAACAAACTGCTCATCATGGATTTCGATATCCCTGCAGACGTTAAGGCCAAGGCTCAGGAGACGAAGACGGTTACGGTCAACAAAACGCCTCTCATTGCCTCCGCGCCTGCAAAACTGCCTGCACAGCCCTACATCAAAGGGGTATCACCGGAGCCTGCTCTCCAGAGCACCATCATCGACACCGACACCTCTCCCAAGTACAAAGGGGAACGTATCACCCTGGACTTCCAGAATGCCGATATCCACAATATCCTCAGGATCATAGCCGACGTCAGTGGGCTGAACATCGTTACATCCGATGAAGTGAAAGGTTCAGTGACCATACGCCTCAAGGATGTCCCCTGGGATCAGGCCCTGGATGTTGTCCTCGAGAGCAAAGACCTTGACAAGATGGCCATCGGAAACGTGGTCCGGATCGCTCCGGCAGACAAAATCAAACAGGCCCAGGAAAGACAGCTCGCTTCAAAGAAAACCCAGGAACAGCTGGAACCCCTGGTCACCTCGGTGATTCCGGTGAACTTCGCCAAGGCATCGGATGTCGCAGGCACCATCAAGGGCAAAGAGGTCGGCCTGCTCTCGGAACGGGGAAACATAACGGCAGAGAACAGAACGAACGTGCTCATTGTCAAGGATATCCGCAAGAGTGTGGATGAGATCAACGCCATGGTGAAACGGCTGGACAAGCCGACCCCGCAGGTCCTCATCTCGGCGCGGATCGTCCAGGCGGACTCCAACTTCACGAGGGGTCTGGGCATCCAATGGGGCGGTTCCGTCAGGAGCCAGTCCGGCAAGTCTCTGTTCGGTCTTTCAGGCCTGAGCAGCAGCACTACTGCGGCGAACCCCTTCGATACGGCGGTGACGGCGGGTGGTGCGGCATCCTGGTCCAGCTCCTATGTGCCCACCTCATCCTATGCGGTGAATTTCCCCATGAATCAGGCCTCCGGCTTTGGCATCACCTTAGGCAGGCTGGGCAGCAATTCCGCCACCCTTGATCTGAACCTGGATATCGGTGAGACCACGGGCACCGTGAACGTCCTGTCAAGGCCCAAGGTCGTTACCTTGGACAACAAAAAGGCCATCATCCGCCAGGGCGAGAAGTATCCTTATATCGTCCGCGACACCGAGGGAGAGCTTTCCACTGAATTGAAGGACATCGACCTGGTGCTGGAGGTGACCCCGAGGATCGCCTTTGACGGAAGCGTGAACATGGAAGTCAATGTGAAACGCAACTCCATAGGCTCTTATACGAACCAGTTGGGTGATCCATCCATATCGGCCCGGGAGGCGGTGACCGAGGTACTGGTGAAGAACGGCGAGACGAGCGTTATCGGTGGCATCATCGAGGAAGAGGACCGGGACAACAAGTCGCAGATACCATTCCTGGGAGACCTTCCCGTCATAGGGTATCTCTTCAAGGGGACGGAAGAAATCAAGACCAAGAAAGAACTCCTGATCTTCATCACCCCCCAGATCCTCGAGCCCGTGGCACTCCAGTAACATTTCCCTTTCAGGTTGAAACCCTGGAGCCCCTGCACATCGTGCAGGGGCTCCAGTCTTTTCCGCCTCTTCGGATGACAGCCCGGGGCGCCCTTTCCCTGCACTGATCGAAGGATAGCCAAAAGCATAGGGGCTCCCCGGGACAATACGTAATTGACAGACGCTGCACAGAGTTACTATATGTGTGCTATCGATCAGGAGGTTTATATATCCATGGCACGAATGACACGCAAAGAACTGCTCAAAGAACCAGATGAATTCATATCAACCACCGGAAGCGTCCTGATGTGGATCAAGGAGCATCCGACGCAGTTCATGGTGGGGGCAGTGGTCCTCCTGAGCATCCTGGCAGGCGGATACGGGCTTTACTACTGGAAGGCGTCAAGGGACCTCAATGGGATGAATGCCTACCTCAAGGCATCCGGGAATTCTCAGATGTCGATCAAGGTAGCCCAGGATTATGCTGGCGCCCAAGCGGGAAAACTCGCGAAACTGAGGCTCGCCCGGATGTCCTATGAGCAGGGTGACTTCACCAAGGCTTTGTCCTATGCGGATGAATTCCTCGACAAATGGAGCCGCAAGGACACCTTCCACTGGCAGGCGGCCCTGATCATTGCGAGCAGCCACATCAACAAAAATGAACCGGCCAAGGCCCTGCCGATTCTGGAAGAATGCATAACATCCGCCTCTCAGGACCTGAAGGATCAGGCCCTGATCCTCAAGGCGACCGTCTTGCTCTCCCAGGGGAAAAATACAGAGGCAGGACAGGCGTTGAGCGCCGTATCTGAGAATTACCAGGAGATTGCCAAGACAATGCTTGCATCCAGGGGAATGAGCCCGGCGGCAAAGACAAGCATTCAACCACAGTGAGCAGTACATGAATTCAAATACCAGCATGATGAAGACGGTAGCGCTTTGGGTGGTTATAGCGCTTATCGGGGTGATGCTCTTTCACCTCTTCAACAGCCAACCTGCGAAACAGGCATCGGCTCTCTCCTTCAGCGAATTCCTTCAGGTACTGGACAAAGACCAGGTAAAGGAAGTCACCATTCAGGGCAGCGACATCAAGGGTGTCCTCACCGATGGGAAATCCTTCACCACCTATGCCCCCGAAGACCCGAAGCTCGTGGAAAGGCTCACCGAGAAAAATGTATCCATCACCGCCAAGCCCAAGGATGAGTCACCATGGTATCTCTCCGCCCTCATCTCCTGGATTCCCATGTTGCTCCTCATCGGCGTCTGGATCCTGTTCATGAGACAGATGCAGTCAGGAGGCACCAAGGCCATGAGCTTCGGCAGGAGCAAGGCCCGCCTCATGACCCAGGACAAGATGAAGGTGACTTTCGCGGATGTGGCAGGAGTCGACGAGGCAAAGGAAGAACTTGAGGAAATCATAGAATTCCTCAAGGAACCCAAGCGGTTCACTTCCTTAGGCGGCAGGATCCCCAAAGGAGTCTTGCTCCTGGGACCTCCCGGCACTGGAAAAACCCTTCTTGCTAAGGCAGTGGCCGGCGAGGCGGGTGTGCCCTTCTTCAGTATGTCAGGGTCGGATTTCGTGGAGATGTTCGTCGGAGTCGGGGCTTCCCGCGTCCGGGACCTCTTTGCCCAGGGGAAACAGCATGCCCCGTGCATCATCTTCATCGACGAGATAGATGCCGTGGGGAGGCACCGCGGTGCCGGCCTCGGCGGAGGTCATGACGAGCGTGAGCAGACATTGAACCAGCTCCTGGTGGAAATGGACGGTTTCGAATCCAATGAGGGCGTCATCCTCATGGCAGCCACCAACAGGCCGGACGTACTGGACCCTGCCCTGCTCAGACCCGGAAGGTTTGACCGGCAGGTGGTGGTGGCAAGTCCCGACGTCAAGGGCAGGGAGGGCATCCTCAAGGTCCACAGCCGTAACATACCTCTGGCCGACGACATCAACATGGCCACCCTTGCCAAGGCCACACCCGGCTTTTCCGGTGCCGATCTCTCCAACCTGGTGAATGAGGCGGCACTCCTGGCAGCGCGGAAGAAGCGCACCAAGGTATTCATGGAAGACATGGAGCAGGCCAAGGATAAGGTCCTCATGGGTGTGGAACGCAAGAGCATGGTCATCTCGGAAGACGAGAAGAAGACCACCGCCTACCACGAGGCGGGCCATGCCCTGGTGGCGAAGAAACTCCCCAATGCGGACCCGGTATACAAGGTCAGCATCATACCCAGAGGCCGCGCCATGGGAATTACACAGCAGCTCCCCCTCGACGACCGGCACACCTACAGCAAAGACTTTCTCATTGCCACCATCTCCGTGCTCATGGGCGGAAGAGTTGCCGAAGAACTGGTGCTCGGCTGCCTGACGACCGGTGCAGGGAATGACATCGAGCGGGCCACCGACATGGCCAGGCACATGGTTACCGAGTGGGGTATGAGTACCCTCGGCCCCCTGAGCTTCGGCAAGGTGGAGCAGGAAATGTTCCTGGGCAGGGAAATCTCCAAGAGGGTGGACTACAGTGAGCTCACGGCCCAGAAGATCGACGAAGAGGTAAAAACCATCGTACTGGACTGCTATAACAAGACGCGATCAATCGTTGAGACGAACCTGAATGTCCTGCACCGGATCGCCCAAACCCTGTTGGAGAAAGAGGTCCTCGATGGCTCGGAGATCGACAGGATCGTTGAGGAAGGGGCTGCCGCAGGCTAGGCTGCTCTCCCGGGCCGACCGATCCAGCCTGCTCGCCTGCGGTGTCGATCCGGCATCCCTTCCCTACCTCACCCCCAAGCTGCACCATAAGAACCTTTTAGTGAAGGGCGTCAAGCTCTATGCAGCAAACATCCTCAAGCAGAGCATGCTCTCCATAGGCGGGGATGTGGCCGTTCACCGTCATGTGGTCTCGGGGAAGGTCGACTCCTCCGACTGTCTCATCATGGGAGATCTCCGGCATTTCCGACTCTTGGTGGAGAAGTTGAAGCTCCAGCCCGGCCTTGACCCTCTGGCAGAGTGTATCAGCATGCATGTCTTTCCCGAGGTCGGTGCACTGGAGCTGGAATTCTGCGGGAAAAGAGCGGCATGGTCAGACCTCCCGGTCATCATGGGGATCGTCAACGTCACCCCTGATTCCTTTTCAGACGGAGGCTCCTACCTGCGCCATGACGACGCCTTGACCCATGCCCTTGAAATGGTCAAGCAGGGCGCGGAGATCATCGATATCGGGGGAGAATCCTCCCGGCCTGGCGCCCTGGACATACCACCGGATGAAGAGATCCGAAGGGTAATCCCCGTTATTGAGGAACTGTCGAAGGTGGTGGATGTTCCCATCAGCATCGACACCACCAAGGCTGTCGTTGCCGAAGCGGCGCTGAAGGCAGGTGCCACCATGGTCAACGACATCACCGCATTGCGGGGAGACCCTGTCATGATGGACCTCGTCAGGGATTCCGGTTGTGCAGTGGTCCTCATGCATATGCGCGGGTCGCCTCGAACAATGCAAATTGACACCGAATACCGTGACATCGTCACCGACATCTATGCCTTTCTCGATGAGAGGATCACGATCTGCATGGAGGCCGGGATCTCTCAGGACTCGATCATCGTGGACCCTGGTATCGGCTTCGCCAAGGATATCCAGGGAAACCTTGAGATCCTGCGGCACATATCGGAATTCAGATCCCTCCGAGTCCCCCTGCTGATCGGACATTCACGGAAGTCCTTCATCGGAAACATCCTGCATGAGGATGTTAACCAGAGGGAAGAAGGCACGGATGCGGTCACCGCCTGGGCGGCTATGAACGGGGTGGATCTGGTGCGGGTCCATGACTGCCTCCATGCCCGCAGGGTGAGAACCGTGATCAGGTCCATAACGGGGGCATCATGATCGCCGGCATCGGGATAGACATCGCGGACATCACCCGCATCGAGGACCTGCTGAAAAGGTATGGCATGCGGTTCCTGCAGCGTATCCTGACTCCCGGGGAGATTGCATCCTGCATGAAACGTCACGATGCCGCCGCATGTATCGCCGGGAGGTTCGCAGCCAAGGAGGCGGCGTACAAGGCCCTCTCTTCGGGAAGGACCTCGGGGATAGGCTTCAAGGACATCACGGTGGATACCGACGGCAGTGCACCCCGGTTGACCCTCGCGCGCAAGGCTCTCGACAGGGCGGCGCAGATAGGCGTCGCCCGTATCCATGTGAGTATATCCCACGACAGGGGCTGCGCCGTTGCCCTCGTGGTACTGGAGACATCATGACGTACGAGTTCACAACCAACTCGCCGGAGGAAACCCTTGCCCTGGGTGCGCGGATAGGAGCGCTGCTCAGCGGCGGGGAGATCGTCCTCCTGAACGGGGAACTGGGAGCCGGCAAGACACTGCTCACCAGGGGCATCGTCCAGGGCATGGAACCGGATGCACAGACACGGGTGGTCAGTCCCAGTTTCACCCTGGTGAACATATACAACGCAAGGCTTGACATAATTCACGTAGATCTCTATAGGCTAGACTCTGAAGAAATAGCCCATCTCGGGTTGGAAGACTACATGGACGGGGACCATGTACTGATCGTCGAATGGGCTGAACGCGCATGCGGCTTCTTCCGGGGTGCAACGGTGGATATTGTCATCAATCATGCTGGGGAATCTTCGCGGAACATCCTCATCTCCACCGGAATCACCCGGATGGAAGCCTTGTCCGGATGATTCAGCCCCGTTACGCCCCCCCTTCCATGGGAATCCTTGATAGGCCTATTCTCAGCAGATCAGACATCTTCGGTGAGAGGTGAACAGATATGGGGATCATTGTACAAAAGTACGGCGGCACCTCCGTAGGCTCCCTGGAAAAGATCAAGTTCGTTGCGAACAAGGTTGCCAAACGGTATCGCAATGGCCATGACGTGGCGGTCGTGCTCTCCGCCATGTCGGGAGAAACGGACAAGCTCATCAAACTCGCCAAGGAGCTCTCTCCCTCCCCTGACCCCCGGGAAATGGACGTCATCGTCTCCACGGGCGAACAGGTGAGCATCGCCCTGCTGGCAATGGCCCTCAAGGATCTGGGGGTTCCGGCCCGATCACTGCTGGGGTTCCAGATCGGGATAAAGACCGATGATGCCTTCATGAAGGCCAGGATCATGGACATCGATACCAGGGTCCTGAAGAAGGCCTTCGCTGCAAAGGAGGTCGTCGTCGTGGCCGGTTTCCAGGGTGTCACGGAGGACATGGACATCACCACCCTGGGAAGGGGCGGATCCGACACATCGGCCGTCGCGCTGGCAGCTGTGCTCGGCGCGGAGCTGTGCGAGATCTATACCGACGTCGACGGGGTGTACACGTGCGATCCCAATATCTGCGACAAGGCCAGGAGGCTCGAGAAAATATCCTACGATGAGATGCTGGAGATGGCATCCCTCGGGGCAAAGGTATTACAGACGCGCTCAGTGGAGTTTGCAAAGAAGTACAATGTTCCCATACTGGTAAAGAGCACCTTCACCGACGAAGGCGGAACCCTTACCACTCAGGAGGACCGTGAGATGGAAAAAGAGGTCGTATCGGGGATCACCTACGACAAGAACGAGGCAAAGATCACCATACTCGGCGTACAGGACAAGCCCGGTGTTGCGGCGAAGATCTTCTCACCCCTGTCGGAGAAGAACATCAATGTCGACATGATCATCCAGAACGTTTCTGCGGATGGGAAGCTTGCAGACATGAGCTTCACTGTCACCAAGAGCGACTTCGACAAGGCCTTGGCCATCGTGAGACAGCTTGCCGGAGAGATCGGCTGTCGGGATGTGGTGGGTGACCTGTCCATAGCAAAGATCTCCATCGTCGGCGTCGGCATGAGATCGCATGCCGGCGTGGCATCCAAGATGTTCTCTGCGCTGTCCGGGGTGGGCATCAACATCCAGATGATCTCCACCTCAGAGATCAAGGTTTCGTGCGTCATCGACGAGAAATTCATCGAGCTCGGAGTACGAGTGCTCCATGAGGCCTTTGAGCTCGACAAGCCGAGGGGCGACGTTTGAGCAGGATCGAGATATACGATACCACGTTGCGTGACGGGTCCCAGTCCGAGGACATCAGTCTGTCCCTGGATGACAAGATCACCATCGTCACCAGACTCGATCAACTGGGGTTACATTACATCGAGGCCGGCTGGCCGGGGGCCAATCCGAAGGATGAACGCCTGTTCGCGAAGATCAAGTCGCTTCCGATCAAGAACGCCAGGATCATGGCCTTCGGCAGCACGTGCAAACCCGGGGCGCATCCCGAGCACGACCGGCTTCTCAGAAGCATCATCAATGCCAAACCCTACGGGGTGACGATCTTCGGCAAGTCGTGGGATACCCATGTCAAAGGTGTGGGCGGCCTCGGCTGCACCCTCGACGAAAATCTGCGCATGATAAGCGATACCATTGCGTATCTGAAGGGATTCTTCCCTGCGGTCTTCTTCGACGCCGAGCACTTCTTCGACGGGGTCAAGGCCAACCGGGACTATGCGCTCTCTGCCCTCCGGGCCGCTTGTGACGGTGGTGCCGACAGGGTCGTGCTGTGTGATACGAACGGGGGAGCGCTGCCTTCGGAGGTCCGGGATATCATAGACTGTCTCAAGGGAGAGATCCGCACCCCCCTGGGGATACACTGCCACAACGACGGAGATCTGGCTGTGGCCAATACCGTCTGTGCGGTGCAGGAAGGAGTGGACCACATCCATGGCACCATCAACGGCGTGGGTGAACGGTGCGGAAATACGAACCTGTGTTCCATCATCCCCAACCTGACCCTCAAGCTCGGCCACGAGACCATCCCCGTTGAAAATATGAGGATGCTCAGTGATGTATCCCGGTTCTTCGACGATATCGCCAATCTCTCCCACAACAAGCATCAGCCCTTTGTGGGCGAAGCGGCCTTCGCACACAAGGGAGGGGTCCATGTGAGCGCCGTCATGGGTGATCCCACCACCTATGAGCATGTCTCGCCCGAAATCGTGGGGAATCAGCGCAAGGTTCTGGTATCCGAACACTCGGGCAAGAGCAACATCCTCTACAAGGCGCGGGAGTTCAATATCGATCTTTCCAAGGACGATACCACGGCCAACGAGATCGTGAAGAGCATCAAGGACCTTGAGGACTGCGGATTCCAGTTCGAGGGTGCCGATGCCTCGCTGGAACTGCTCATGAAGAAGGCCCTGGGCGAACACATGCGCTCCTTCAGACTCAAGGGATTCAGGGTCAATACGGAACGCCGCAGTGACGACACCGACCCTGTCTCAGAGGCTACCATCATGATCGAGGTGGACGGAAATGTGGAACACACCGCTGCCCTGGGCAACGGCCCGGTGAACGCCCTGGACCGTGCCCTGAGAAAGGCATTGATGAAGTTCTATCCGGGGATTCAGGAGGTTGAACTCCTCGACTATAAAGTACGGGTCATATCCTCCAGACAGGGGACGGAATCGGTAGTCCGCGTTCTCATCGAATCGGGTGACAAGAAAGACCACTGGTATACCGTAGGTGTTTCCAGCAACATCCTCGAAGCCTCATGGATGGCCCTGGTGGACAGCATGGACTATAAGCTCTACAAGGACATGCACAAGGGAGGTTCCCACAAGAAGCATCGTTAAGCCTTCTCTCCGACTATCCGATAAGAAACTATAGCAAGGAACCAAGGAAGGGGCCAGCAATGAAGAGAGAAGCGAGCATGGAAAGCGAGATCAGGAAGTTCGAATTCCAGGGAATGAAGAAGTGGTTGAGACAGGGAGACTACATCATATCAACCATCTCTGATGACGGAACCATCTGGACCTATACCAGCAAGGCCCTGCCAATATTCGACTTTGGTAACACCAAGATATTCCAGGCACAGGAATCAGGGGTCGCCGAGGTGAGCGGAGTAGAAAAGGGAGACGAGTTCTACTTTTCCATCCAGGGGATCAAGGTTTCCAAGATTTACGACTACTGCTACGCGGAAGACATGTAACCTTCCTTGTGCCTCGATCTCAATCCTTCCAGCCGGGAGAGATCACCGAAATATCATTCCCCCCAGGAGTGATGCCAGGGTAAGACAGAGGATCGCAATGGTCGTCCGAGGTCGGTTCAGCTCCTTCCTGATCATCATCCACTCCACGATGCAGAAGCCCAGAATCACGGCGAAAACGATGGCCCATGAAACCGGCTCCAAGCGGGCGGTGTATGCATACCCCATATAGACGGCAAGAGGAATATAGAGCAGTATCCAGATCATAGCGTTACCGGTTTATACCACATCTCTTTTCCTACGGAAAACTCAATTCATCACGAACCTCTTCAGGAAGGTCCGGCCTGGATTTCCCCAGTACATAAAAAGAGTTCCCACGTCCAAACCCGGCTTTTTTATCCTTGATATTTTTCCACAACCGTGACATAGGGGGTTCTCGAACTGAGCCAGTAGCTCAGTCGGTAGAGCATCGGACTTTTAATCCGGTGGTCGAGGGTTCGAGTCCCTCCTGGCTCATAAGTATGTCCCCATCGTCTAGCCAGGCCCAGGACACCGGCCTTTCACGCCGGCGACAGGGGTTCAAATCCCCTTGGGGACGCCACAAGCCCCCGGGTTCTCCTACCCGGGGGTCATTCACCCTCCGGACCGAGACATGGGGTTCCTAGGCATACTTCTCTTTCATGACCGATGAAAAGCAATCCACCAGTACAGGGTCGAGGACATTGCCCTTCATGGAATCGAGCATCTCCAGGGCACGCTCCGGGGTATAGGCCATGCGGTAGGGCCGTTCGGTGGTCAGTGCATCATAGATGTCCGCCACACTGACGATACGTGCCTCGATGGGGATCTCGTCACCTGAGAGCCCTGCCGGATATCCCTTGCCGTCATAGCGTTCATGGTGAGAGAGAATTATGTTCACGATGGCCCCAGAAAGGCTGCCCTTCCTCGCGACATCAGCGCCCCAGAGGGGATGGTTCCTGATCACGTGGACCTCGGCATCATCCAGTGGTCCTTCATAATTGAGTATGTTTTCCGATACGCCGATCTTTCCGCAATCGTGCAGCCAGCTCCCGTATCGGATTGCAGACTGGGTTTCATCGCCGAGCCCCAGGCTCCTGGCCATCATGATGGCATAGGTCGCCACGCGCTCGGAATGTCCCCGGGTATAAGGGTCCTTGAGCTCCAGGGCATGGACGAGGGAGCGCATCGTGTTTTCGTCCCCCCTGAGGATGGACTTGACGAGCCGATATCGCTCCAGGGCATCCTCCACGATGGCTACAAGCTGGGAGTTCTCCCACGGTTTTACGAGAAACCGGTACACTTCCACGCGGTTGATGGCCTCCAGAGCTGTCTCGAGATCTGCAAACCCGGTCATGAGGATCTTCACCGTATCCGGGGATATGATCTTCACCCTGGACAGCAGGTCGATCCCCCGCATGCCGGGCATGTGGTTATCCGATACAAGCACGGCGATCTCGTGATTTTTCAGTTTTTCCAGTGCGTCTCCAGGACTGTTCGAGGTAAGGATGTCTATACCGCGATCGGCAAAGATCTGCGTGGCAATGTCCAGGATGTACTCTTCGTCATCGACGAACAGGATCTCTTCGGCCATCTCTCCCTATCCATCGTCCTTCTGGAGGAAAAAGTTTAAGCCTTACCTGGAAAAATAGCAAGGGACCAGCTCAAAACGGTGAAGTCCCCCCCGGCACCTGTGACGTCAAATCATGGATAGAACTGATGAGGTCTTTATGGTAGACAATTCCCATGAGGTCCATAGGTGACGTGGTCGCCATCCACATCAACAACCAGCCTTCGGTCTATGCCAGAATCGAGGCCATAGAAGCCGACCTCAAGCCCAGATGGTACCGGGTGAAATTCCTGTTTCTGGGCTTCCCCCCCCAGGAGGTGACCTGGATCCTCAGGGCGGAATATCTCGAAGGCGCACACTTCACCATGAAGGATGTCCCCATGCAGATACTGCCCCTGAAGAAACCGGGGTCACCTCAAACGCAATCCCCGGCCAAAACTGGCGCTTCGGGTGCCCATGTGATTTCCATGAACAGGGTCAGGGCAATAAAAGACGGAGAGAAAAGAAAGGATTCATCCGAGGAGGAATGAGCCTCTTCACGGCATGTGTCAAAGACCTTGAAACATCCTCCCATCGGAAGGTGTGCCACCGGACGGACGAGCATCCAGGATTCCGATCAAACCACGTGCAATGGTGCAGGAAAACAGTGGGTGTGAACCATGGAATTACACCCTTGAACACGGCGATTCCTCAATTAAAGTCGGAGAATTCAAGTGCCGATAGTCATAGGAAGGTGAGATATGGCAAATGAGCGCATTGGCGAGCAACTGGTTAAAAATGCACTGATAACACCTGAACAGCTTCTCGAGGCCCAGAAGGCCCAGAAGGTGTCGGGAACCAGACTGGGCTCGCAGCTCGTCAAGCTTGGTCATATCAGTGAAGAGCAGCTTGTCGACTTCCTCGGCAAACAGTACCGGCTGCCCTCCATAATCCTCAAGAATCTCAACCCCGACCCGGAGATCGTCAAGCTCATCCCTATCAATGTGGTGCAGAAATACCATGCCATCCCCTTTGACCGGAACGGATCCAACCTGAAGGTGGCCATGACGGATCCCACCAACATCTTCGCCGTGGATGACCTCAAGTTCCTCACCGGTTACTCCATCGAGGTCTACGTCACCTCCGAGGATTCCCTGAAGTGGGCCATCGACCATTTCTACGATCAGAGTGCATCCCTGGATGACGCCCTGAGCAGCATGGAGGAGATGGGCGGTTCCATCGAGGTGGCCATGGAGGGCGATGATCTCGCCGTGGGGGACCTGGAGAAGGAAGCGGATCAGGCTCCGGTCATCAAACTGGTGAACCTGACCCTGGTGGATGCCATAAAAAAGGGCGCCAGCGATATCCATGTCGAGCCCTACGAGAAATTCATGAGGATCAGGTACCGGCTGGACGGAATGCTCATCGAGGCCATGAAACCGCCTGTCCGGTTGAAGAATGCCCTCGTATCGCGCCTCAAGATCATGGCGAAGCTCGATATCGCAGAGAGAAGACTCCCTCAGGACGGCAGAATAAAGCTCCGGGTCCAGGGGGGCAAAGAGGTTGAATTCCGCGTATCGGTCCTGCCGACCCTCTTCGGGGAAAAGGTGGTCCTGAGAATCCTGGACAAATCGAATCTGCAGCTCGATATGACCAAGCTCGGATTCGAAGAGGAATCCCTGGCTCGCTTCAAGGAGGCAATCTACAAGCCATGGGGCATGGTCCTCGTCACCGGACCGACCGGATCGGGCAAGACCACCACGCTGTACTCCGCACTGTCCGAGCTGAACAAGATCGACAGGAACATATCAACGGCGGAAGACCCTGTCGAGTTCAACCTTCCCGGCGTGAACCAGGTCCAGATGCATGAGGAGATCGGCCTGACCTTCGCCAACTCCCTGAGGTCCTTCCTCAGGCAGGACCCCGACATCATCCTCGTGGGCGAGATACGAGACTTCGAAACAGCCGAGATCGGCATCAAGGCCGCTTTAACGGGTCACCTCGTCCTTTCCACCCTCCATACCAACGACGCCCCTTCCACCATCAACAGGCTCCTCAATATGGGTATCGAGCCGTTCCTCGTCGCGTCATCGGTAAACCTGATTGTTGCCCAGAGGCTTGCCAGGAAGGTGTGCCCCCAGTGCAGGACCAGGGATGACGTCTCTCTGGAAACACTGCATCAGATGGGCATGGATCCCGATACGGCTCAGAAGGTGGAGTGTATGGTGGGAAAAGGCTGCCCCACGTGCGGGAACACAGGATACAAGGGCAGGATAGCCCTCTATGAAGTCATGCCCATATCCGAGGCGGTCCGTGAGCTCATCCTCATGGGCGCATCGGCGTCGGAGATAAAGAACCAGGCCATAAGCCAGGGCATGAAAACCCTGAGACAGAGCGGCCTCACCAAGATCATGGACGGAACCACATCGGTGGCTGAAATTCTCAGGACCACCATGGCCGACTAATTCCGGAGGTATCCATTGGAATCGATATATGACCTGTTGAAGAGCATGGTGGACAAGGGTGCTTCGGACTTGCATATCACGACGGGTTCACCGCCCCAGGTCCGGGTCCGGGGTCAGCTCTATCCCCTGGATGTACCGGTCATGGATCCCAAGACCACCAGAGAGCTTTTGTATTCAATTCTCACCGAATCTCAGAAGCACAAATTCGAAGAGGAACAGGAGCTCGATCTCTCCTTCGGCATCAAGGGAGTGGCCAGGTTCAGGGCGAACATCTTCATACAGAGAGGCGCCCTGGCAGGCGTTTTCAGGATGATTCCCTACGAGATCTTGGCCCTGGACACCCTCGGCCTTCCCCCGGTCGTCATGAAGCTCACCTCGCTCCCCAGGGGACTCATCCTGGTGACCGGACCCACGGGATGCGGCAAGTCCACAACCCTTGCGGCATTCCTCGACAAGATCAACACGGAGCGTCATGACCACATCGTCACCATCGAAGACCCCATCGAATTCGTGCACAAGCACAAGGGCTGTCTGGTGAACCAGAGGGAGATCGGCGCGGACACCAAAAGCTTCGTCAATGCCCTGAAGTACATCTTGCGGCAGGATCCCGACGTTGTCTTCATCGGCGAGATGAGGGACCTGGAGACCATGCAGGCGGCGCTGACCATCTCCGAAACGGGTCACCTCGTGTTCGCAACCCTTCACACCAACTCCGCCGTGCAGACGGCCAACCGTATCGTGGATGCCTTCCCCGCCCACCAGCAGTCGCAGATCAGGGCGCAGCTCGCCTTCGTGCTGGAAGCGGTCATCGCCCAGCAGCTCATACCGAGACAGGACGGCAAGGGCAGGGTCATGTCGTCCGAGGTGATGATCTCCACGCCGGCCATCCGCAACCTTATCCGAGAGGACAAGATACACCAGATATACTCCCAGATGCAGGTGGGACAGACCAAACACGGCATGCAGACCATGAACCAGTCTCTGTTGAACCTCTACATGCGCAAGCTCGTTTCTCTGGATGATGCCCTGGGAAGGTCCATGGATCCTGACGAGCTCAGACAGATGATGTCGTCCCCGTCGCAGCACAGGGGTGCATCGGGAACAGAGAGGAGATAACCCATGCCAGTATTCGCTTGGGAAGGAAGACTTGCCAACGGTACCGTAAAAAAAGGAGAGATCGAGGCAGCGGACAAAGCTGCGGCAGGTATGATCCTGAAGCGTCAGCGTATAGTCCCCACGAAACTCAAGGCCAAGGCCAAGGACATCAGTCTCTTCAAGCAGGGCATAAAGACCAAGGAGATCGTGATCTTCACCCGGCAGTTCTCCACCATGATCAACGCCGGTCTTCCGCTGGTGCAGTGCCTCGACATACTCTCTTCCCAGCAGCCCAATCCCACCTTCAAGAAGATCCTCGCCCAGATCAAGCAGGACGTGGAAGGGGGGAGCACGTTCGCCGACGCCCTGGGCAAACACCCCAAGGTCTTCGACAACCTCTATGTGAACCTGGTTGCGGCGGGCGAGATCGGCGGCGTCCTGGACACGGTCCTGAACCGGCTCGCCGTTTACATGGAGAAGAACGAGAACCTCAAGAACAAGATCAAGGGCGCCATGACCTACCCCATCATCGTCCTGTGCGTGGCCTTCGGCGTGGTGGCGGTGCTCATGATCTTCGTCATCCCCACGTTCAGCGACATGTTCAAGCAGTTCGGGGCGTCACTGCCGGCACCGACCCAGATGGTGGTGAATCTGAGCAATTTCTTCAGAAAATTCTGGTGGCTCATGATCGGGGCCATCTTCGCCTTCATCGTCGTCTACAAGTGGGTACGCACTCAGGAAAAAGGCCGTTATGCCACCGACAAGATCTTCCTTCGCTTGCCCGTGTTCGGCCCCCTTCTGCGCAAGGTCGCGGTGGCGAAGTTCACCCGAACCCTGGGCACCATGATCTCTTCGGGCGTCCCCATTATGGACGGCCTCGACATCACCTCCAGGACCGCTGGGAACGTCATCGTGGAGCAGGCCATCCGCTCGGTGAGAACCTCCATCAGTGAGGGCAAATCCATGTCAGAGCCCCTGGAACAGACGGGCATATTCCCCGGCATGGTGGTCCAGATGATCGCAGTGGGCGAAGCGACGGGCGCCATGGACCAGATGCTCAGCAAGATCGCCGACTTCTATGACGAAGAAGTGGACACCGCCGTGGAAGCCCTTACCTCCGCCCTGGAGCCGATGCTCATGGTCTTCCTCGGCGGCATCATCGGCTTCGTGGTCGTGGCCATGTACCTGCCCATCTTCCAGATGGCCCAGAATGTGTAGTCTCGGAAACAACCATTGAAAAAGGCGGGAAGGCTCAAGCCTTCCCGCCTTTTCTCGTTCTCCTCCCTGCCATTCTTCAAACAGGCACTATCCAGCAGCCACTTTTTCAGATATTCCTGGGACGTGAACATCATATCCCTGTTCAGAAAGGAACTGCTATGAGCATATTCGAGGTGATCATGCTGGTCTGCTTCGGATCGGCTTGGCCTGCTTCCATCTATAAATCCGTCTTTTCAAGGACAGCCAGGGGCAAGAGCATGGCGTTCCTGATCATCGTGTTCGTAGGATATATCGCGGGCATTCTCCACAAGGTCTTCCACAACCTCGACTGGGTGGTGACGCTCTATGCCCTCAACGGTCTCATGGTCTTCATCGATATCGTTCTGACCCAGCGCAACAGACTCATCGACCTGCAGGGTCAACCGTGATCACGACCTTCCGACAAGATCACGGAAGCTCACTACCCTGATCCCCCGGGCCGCCAGTCTGCTGTCCGAATCCCGTCCCTTAAGGGAATCCAGCTCGGCCGATCGCCAGGGTTCTCCCCTCCGGGAAGGGTGTACCACGAGCTCGGTATCACCAGGTCCGGTCTCTTCCAGCCGATGAGCTCCCTCCAGACAGCAGTCACAGGAATACAGTCCTCTTTCCCGGAGCTCTCCTTGCATGACGGCATAGAGCCCTTCATCAAAGGGGATGTCTTCGCGGGTGGGCAGGCGATAGCCCTTCGGGCTGAACCTGACGGCCGGTATCCCGTACTCCCGGGCCAGGGCCAGGATGATCCGGAAAACGCTCATGAAACCATGGACATGGTGGTGCGTATCGATATGCGACGGGATCAGGCCTGTGGACAGAAACATCTCGATCTGCCGCCTTGCCTCGGCATGACATTCCTTGGAAAACCCTCCCGTTTCCAGCAGGTCCATCAAGACCCTGCGTGGATGGACCTCGCGGCCCCCCGGGCTCCAGCCGAGAACCTCATCGAGGTTGATGTGGATACCAGCATGGCTGATGCCCAGGGATCCGAGGCCTTCAACGGCGTTCTGGGCGTGCGGGGCCTTGATGAGCATGGAGGTATCACTGATGCAGCCGTTGGCAAGGCCCCACAGGATTCCCTCATTGATCTCTCTGCTCAGGCCGAGATCATCGGCATTGATGACCAGCCGCCCCTTCATTCGTCACGATGCCAGTAGAGCCGCACGAACTTCTCCTCTTCGGAATATTTCAGCTGCAGATCTCCTTTATAGGCGCGATACACCGCATCGCCGATATGCCTGGCCAGGTGATCGTCGGTGAGCCTCACGCACAGCCCTTCGTCTTCCTCCCTGATGTTCATCATCCTCTTGAGAGGAGAACGCTCCCTGGCCTCCCTGATGAGCTTCTGAACCAGATTCTCGATCTCTCCCTTGTGTTTTATCAGATAACTGCCCGACAGATAGAGTTCTCCGGCAGGAAAATCGTCCCGTATCCTCCTGCATGCGGAGCAGAGCAAGGGGGTTCCTGAGCGGACAGGCTTGTCCGGCCATATCCACCTGCCCCCCTGGTAGACCGCCTGACATTCGGGGCAGAAGGCACCCTCGGTGTGCTTCCGTGCTTCACCATACGGATCGTGCCCTTTCTCTTTGATATTTCTGTCTATGCGCATATTCCGATGTCCTCCTGGCTATAATGTTAGCCGTGAGAGGGGAAAAGACAAGGGTGGCTCCGGTCAGGCGGGATCACGGGAAGAACGGCGTAAGGACTTTACCGAGGGGCATGTCGAGGTCGCGCGTGAACGTCATGCGGCCTCCCACCCGATGGATATGCTCTCGCTCACGAGCACCCTGCGATCTCCGGCCACCTCGATGATGAGGTACCCGTCCGGGGTAAGGTCGACGATGGAGCATCTCCGGCCCTGATCGTCAAGAACCGCATAGTCCTGAAGGGATCCATGCCTGAGAAACTCCTGTCTGACCGGTTCGAAACCATGCTCCCGGTATGTCCTTATCCACCCGGAGAGTTCGGCGGCCACTGCCATGGCCACCTCATCGAGGTCGAACCGCCTTCCGGTGAGCTGCCTGAGGGAAGCGGCCCTGTGTTCGAGATCGCCGGGCCAGACCGTCTGGTTCACGTTGACGCCCATACCGATGGCCGTGATGTCCGCCCTGCTTTCACAGAGGATGCCGCAGACCTTCCTCCCGTCGATGACGACGTCATTGGGCCATTTGAGGGATACCGCCGTGGAGGGGGCCAGAGCGGCCAGGGCGGACCTGACCGCGGTACCGGCTATGATGGGATAGCGCTGGTCCGGCGGGGTGAGGGTTGCCGTCATGGTGAGGTTCTCACCTTCGGGCGAATGCCACTGCCTGCCCCTCCTGCCCCGACCGGCGGTCTGAACCATTGCCCGGACGAGCAGGCCGGGCCTGCCTTCATCCAGGGCATACCGGTTGGTGGAGTCTACCTCGGCCAGGTCGATGACCTCAGGAAAGAGTCCCGCCGGTCCCCGGTCCTTCATCACCCCTGCAGCAGTTCATGGGCCTTCTTCAGGCTCGCCAGTTCGAACTCCAGGTCCGTCTTGATCTTGAGCTGCTCCTGGACCACCTCTTTCTTGGCCTTTTCGACGAAGTTGGGGTTCGAGAGCTTCTTGCGCTTCTCCTCGAGCTCCTTTGCGACCTTGCCCATCTGCTTGGCCAGCCGCTCGAGCTCCTTATCGATATCGATGACCCCTTCCAGGGGCACGTAGACCTCGACCCCCTTCCTCACCGCAAGGGCGCACTTCCGGGGCCGCTCGGATTCCTCGGTAATGAACCCCGCCTGCCTCACGCGCGCCAGGTCCCTGATATGCACGGCGTGCCTGTCCAGGAGCCCCCTGAGCCCCGGGTCGGCCGCGCGGATGACCACATCGAGCATGATCGCCGGCGAGATGCCCGTCTCTCCGCGGATACTGCGCACCCCGGAGATGACCTCGATGATCGTATCCATGAGATCGGCCTCTTCAGGGAACGACATATCTCCGTTCTCCCGGGGAAAGGACGCCACCACGACGGACTCGCCGTCCCTGCCGGGCAGGCACTGCCAGACTTCCTCGGTCACGAAGGGTATGATGGGATGCATGAGCTCCAGGACGGTCTTGAGCACGTGGTGCAGCACCCATCGTGTATTCTCCCCGCCTTCAGTGTTCAGCATGGACTTGCTGAGCTCTATGTACCAGTCGCAGAAGGTGTGCCAGGTGAACTGATAGAGGATGTCGGCCGCATCGTTGTACCGATATTCGTCCAGGGCTGTGCGGGTCTCCCGGATGGCCCTGTTGAGACGGGTCAGGATCCATTTCTCCGCAAGGCCGAGCGCTGCGGGATCGGGATTCACGGCCCCGGGGTCGAACCCCTCCAGGTTGCTCAGGACGAACTTGCCCGCATTCCAGATCTTGTTGATGAAGAAGCGGTATCCCTGGATGCGCTTGTCGCTTATGCGGACGTCCCTTCCCATGGCTGCGAAGGCGGTCAGTGCGAACCTGAAGGCATCGGCACCGTACTTGTCCATCTCCACGATGGGGTCCACGATGTTCCCTTTGGATTTGCTCATCTTCTGCCCCTGCTCGTCGCGTACGAGGGCATGCAGATAGACGTCCCTGAAGGGCACGTCCCCCATGAACCTCAGGCCCAGCATCATCATCCGAGCCACCCAGAAGAACAATATGTCGAACCCCGTGATGAGGACGTCGGTGGGATAGAAGAGCCTGAGCGCCGGAGTCTGTTCCGGCCAGCCCATGGTCGAGAAGGGCCATAGCCCCGAAGAGAACCACGTGTCGAGCACGTCGGTCTCCTGCCGCAGCGACGATCCCTTGCATCCCGGGCACTGATCCGGATCGGTCTCGCTCACGATGACCTCGCCGCAGTCTTCGCAATACCAGGCGGGGATCCGGTGGCCCCACCAGATCTGCCGCGAGATGCACCAGTCACGGATATTGTTCATCCACTCGTAGTAGACCTTTTCCCAGTTCTTCGGGATGATCCTCGTCCTGCCGTCCGCAACGGCCTTGATGGCCTCGTCGGCCAGAGGCCTGGTCTTTACGAACCACTGCTTGGACAGATAGGGCTCGATGGTGGTCTTGCACCGGTAGCACTTCCCCACCGGCACCCGGTAGGCAGTCTTGTCCACCAGGAAGCCCTGCTCCCGGAGGTCCTCCTCGAGCTGTCTCCTGCACGCGAAGCGGTCGAGGCCGTTGTATATGCCCGCATTGGCGTTCATGTTCCCGGACTCGTCGATGATCACGATGACCTCGAGGCCATGGCGCAGGCCCAGCTCGTAGTCGTTGAGGTCATGGGCCGGGGTGATCTTCACCGCACCGGTGCCGAATTCCTTGTCCACCACGTCGTCGGCGATGATGGGTATCCGCCTGTTCATGACGGGCAGGATGAGTTCTTTGCCGAGCATGGCCGTATACCGCTCGTCCGCGGGATTGACCGCCACCGCCGTATCGCCGAGCATGGTCTCGGGCCGCGTGGTGGCGACCACCACCTCCCCGGTACCGTCGGCCATGGGATACCTGATGTGCCAGAGGTAGCCGTCCTCCTCCTCGTGCTCCACCTCGAGGTCCGACAGGGCGCTGTGGCACCTCGGGCACCAGTTCACGATGTAGTCGCTCCGGTAGATGAGCCCATCCTTGTACAGCGTGACGAAGACCTTCCGCACCGCTTGGGAGAGGCCCTCGTCCATGGTGAACCGGATCCGGTCCCAGTCGCACGACGCCCCGAGCCGCTTGAGCTGGCTGATGATGAGGCCGCCGTGCTTTTCCCTCCATCTCCAGACCTCATCGATGAAGGCGTCCCTTCCCAGGTCGTGCCGCGAGGTCCCCTTTCCCGCCAGGTACTTCTCCACCACGTTCTGTGTGGCTATGCCGGCATGGTCCGTACCGGGCATCCAGAGGGCATTGTATCCGTCCATGCGCTTGTAGCGGATCATGATGTCCTGAAGGGTATTGTTGAGGGCATGCCCCATGTGGAGCACTCCGGTGACGTTGGGCGGCGGGATCACGATGGCATAGCCCGGCCGCGCACCGTCATCGTCCCGGGCATGGAAATACTTCTTCTCCAGCCACTGTTCATACCATTTCTGCTCAATATCCTTGGGGTCGTATTCTCTGTCGAGCATCTCGCACTCCTGGTTGCAATGTGGACTCCTCATAGCATGAAAAGGGCTGAAAAGGCAAAAGTCTTGGGGTAATGTGCCGCCCGTACAAAGCGAAAAAGGGGACGGTTCTCTTTTCCGGCAGTACGGGAAAGAGAACCGTCCCCTTTTCAATCCCAGAATGATCTCAGAGCTTCTTGAGCCTCTCGATTTCCTCCCGGATCACCTTCTCCACGATACCGGGGAGCGCCTCCCTGGTCGACGAGATGATCTCCTGAAGGAGTTCCTGGACCACCGGCCTGACGATCCCTTCCAGCAGGGCGGGCATGTCCTTGCGGAACTCGCTCACCAACGCTTCCACTATGGCCTCCGGAGGGACAGCCGGAGACACAACGGCCTGCGGCATCTCCACAGGGGCGCCGAGAGGTTCCTGGGCCGGGTGGGACGGCGGCTCCGGCGCGGGCTCATCCCAGGAAACCTGCTCGATCTCCTCGACGTGAGCCTGAGGCTCTTCCACGGGAGGTGACGGAATCTCTTCCACCGGACCTTCGCTCAGGAGCAC
The DNA here is from genome assembly GCA_036834365.1 of Thermodesulfobacteriota bacterium. Classification (GTDB taxonomy): domain Bacteria; phylum Desulfobacterota; class Desulfomonilia; order UBA1062; family UBA1062; genus MWEI01. The sequence continues at coordinate 106,235 of DAITOA010000006.1, forward strand.
CTCTTCCTCGTTCTTGGTGAGGGTGACCTCTTCGATCGTCTCCTGCATGGCCAAGTCGATCTCCGCCTCTATTTCACGCAGGGACTCTTTGGGGCGAACCTCCACGACCTCCTCGGTCACAGGCTGGGCCTGGGGGATCTCCTCCCGTTCAAGGTGCAGCTCGTCGGCAGGGGCAGGGCCCTCCTGCTCGATCTCTTCGATGGAGACATCGAAATCCATGGATATTTCCTTGCCCAGATCAAAGGAATCCGGTTCGGCCACGACCTTTTTCCTCACAGGTTCCTCGTCCGTCTTTTTCGGCGGGCTCCCTTCCTCAAGAAGGTCGGTGAGGTCGATGATATCGTCTTCCAAGAGATTCTTATCCGTCATGTCGAGCTCCTTTTCTTATCCTTGATCCGGCTCCGTGGAGATGCGTTTCAATCATTGATCATGAGAGGCTGGCCGGTAGATTCCCGGACACTCATCCACAGGGGCCCGTCGGTATCGATCTTCTTCCTCCCTTTCATACATATTTCATTGGGTATATGTACATATACATTATTCCACAATCCGATCAACATATCCGTTTTCCCGCTCATGCCGGCATGAACCGCCATCTGAGCGAGGAAGCCGCAGAAGATGGAGTCCGATGCATTGGCCGTCACGCTCCTGATGATGTAGCTCGGGTCGAGATACTTGAGGTTCGTGGGCATGCCACGGGATTGAAAGTGCTGATCGAGACGCCCCTTCAGGAAGTGGCCGATGTCATGCTTCCTCACGTTGCCGGATGCGTCTTTCTCCTCGGGAAGATCCCTGAAGAACTTCTGACCGGCGCCCTCGGCCACAACGATCACGGCATGGCCCCGGGATTTCAACCGGGCCTCGAGGGTCGACAGGAAACCTTTCGGTCCGTCCAGGTCGAAGTCCTCCTCGGGGACCAGCACGAAATTGGCATCCCGGGACGCCAGGGCGGCATTGGCGGCTATGAAGCCGGAGTCCCTGCCCATGACCTTGACGAGGCCGATACCGTTGGGGGCGCCCTTCGCCTCCACATGTGCGCACTTGATGACCTTCCTGGCCTCCTCCACGGCGGTGTCGAAGCCGAAGGTCTTGGAAACGAAGTATATGTCGTTGTCGATGGTCTTGGGAACGGCGATGACCGAACACCTGAAACCCCGTGCAAGGGCCTCCCTCGCCACGGATGAAGCCGCCTTGAGCGTTCCGTCCCCGCCGATGAAGAACACGATGTTCATGTTCAGCCGTTCTATGGCGTCCACCATCTCGGAGATGTCCTGGGACCCCCTGGAGGACCCGAGCACCGTACCGCCGATCTCATGAATCTGCTCCACAGAGCCGGGGGTGAGCTCGATGAGCGGGTGCTTGTATGACGGGATGAGGCCCTGCAGGCCGTACGGGATGCCGTAGATGTTCTCCACATGGTAGGCATAATGGAGCTCGAGCACGATGCCCCTGATCACGTCGTTGATGCCGGGGCAGAGTCCTCCGCAGGTGACGATGCCGCACTTGGTCTTGGACGGATCGAAAAAAATCTTCTTGCGCGGCCCGGCCAGCTCGAATGATACCGGCACGGATTCTCCGCCCGCACACCGGTTGAAGAAGGCCAATGAGGTATCGATGACCACGCGCTCGCTGTCGTCCACGAAGATGGAAGTGCCCTGCACCGGTGATTCAATGGATGACCTGCCCAGGGAATGCACCGAGGTGTCGACATGCTCTTCGATAATGTTCTGATTCACATAACCCTCCGTATACGCTTGTTTATCGGTTTTCGGGGGGTGATTCTTGATGGAAACAGCTTGTTTTTTTACCTTACCACAGAAATTTTTCCATGAACATGGTCGGATGGACAGGGGAACAAAAGCCGGGTGCGGATGACGATAGCATGGGGAGGGAATCACGTAAAACATCTCCCTCTCTCTTCCCCGCCCGTGGCCTTGTATGCTATAGGGCTTTCCTGTGGCAAAGGATTCCGACGGCATCGATAAGACCCAGAAAGAACTTCTGGAGGAAATGGCCAAGGCCCTGGGCAGCACGGGTCATCAGCTCGAAACCGTCCTGAAGCGGATGAAGGAGCTGGAATCCCTCTTGGAGCAGTCCCGGGACGACAACGAGTACAACGCCCTGGTGGAAAAGTTCAACGACCTGCACAAGCTCGCCCTCATGCGAAGGGAGATGCTGGTGATCCACCGGGAGGCCATAAAGGTCTTCAAGCACTCCTATATCGATGTCTTCTACCCCATCCCGGAAAAGAAAAGAAAGAGGACCTAGGTCATGTCTACGCCAAAGGCATACGATCTGTTCGTCATCGGGGCAGGCCCGGGAGGATACACCGCCGCCCTCCTCGGGGCCAGGAAGGGGCTGAAGGTCGGCATCGCCGAGGGTGCGCACTGTGGGGGCACCTGCACGAACAGGGGCTGTATCCCGGCCAAGAGCTATATCGAGAGCATCGAGATCCTGATGCGCATGAAGAACGCCCAGCGGTACGGGATCGATCCGGTAGCCGTCTCCCTGTCCCTGGAGAGTCTCCAGAAGCGCAAGACCAGGATCGTGACCAGGCTCGTCAAGGGCATCGAGCTCCTGCTTTCCCGGGCAGGGGTCGAGGTCATGAGGACCAACGCGAGCTTTCTCGGGGACAGGACCATCCATGTGGGCGGGGAAATCATCCACGCATCCGCAGTCATCATAGCCACGGGTTCCAGACCCAAGAGACCCGCCCTGTTCGATCTCCCCGGGCTCCTGACAAGCGACGAGGTCTTCGATCTCCGCCAGACCCCTGCATCGATGCTCATCGTGGGAGGCGGGGTCATCGGCATGGAGATGGCCCACATCTTCTCCGGCCTGGGGTGCGAGATCACCGTCGTCGAAGCGCTGGACAGGGTCCTTGCCACCGAGGACAAGGAGGTCTCGAAGGGCCTGGTTTCCCTCTACAGGAAGATCCGCTTCATGACATCGGCCCGTGTCACTGCAGTGGAAAAGGGTGAGGGGTACACGCTCACGGTGGAAAATGAAACGGGTCAGGAGACGATCCAGGGAGACAGCCTCCTTCTCTGTGTAGGCAGGGAGCCCGTCCTGCCCGAGGGCCTTTCTCAGATGGGTGTTGCGCTGACCCCGGAGGGAGGCATCCGTACCGACGGGGGCATGCACACGAACCTGCCGGACGTGTATGCCGTCGGCGACGTCACGGGCGAGCACATGTACGCCTATGTGGCGTCCCGGGAGGCCGAGGTGGCCGTGGCACGGATCATGGGGGACACGACCAGGACCATGGACTACTCCACCATTCCCACCGTGGTGTTCACCCACCCGGAGGTAGCCTCGGTGGGCAGGAGACGGGAAGACGATGAAAAGGCCGACATGAGAACGGGCACCTTCCCGGTGTCCGCCCTGGGCAGGGCCCGCACCATGGAGGAGTCGGACGGGTTCGCAACCGTCACCTGCAGCCCGCAAGGCATCCTGGAGCGCGTGACCATCATGGCGCCCCACGCCACCGAGCTCGTCTCCTGGGCGGCACTGGCCGTCTCCCGGAGACTCCATGTCGAAGAGTTCCTCAGCCCGGCCTACCCCCACCCCACCATGGCCGAACTGCTCAAGGAGGCGGCCGAGGACGTCTTCGGGCTGTGCATCAACAAGCCCTGAGAAGGGTCTTTTCCTAGCCTGCCGATTCCTGATGGTTCCCCC
>DAITOA010000007.1:0-102987 GCA_036834365.1 Thermodesulfobacteriota bacterium
CAGGCCGGGCCTGTAGTGGTCGTTAATTTTTGGCATCCGCCTTCTCCCCTTCTTTCTCCTTGGTGGGTCTCTTCGACATGACGTGGTCTATTATACCATACTTTTGGGCTTCAGTCGCATCCATGAAATAATCGCGCTCAGTGTCAAGTCCTACCTTATCTATAGGCTGGCCGGTATGCTTTGACAAGATCTTCGTGAGGGCTTCCTTGAGCCGCAGCATCTCATTGACCTGGATGTTCACGTCCGTTACCTGGCCCTGAACCCCGCCCAGGGGCTGGTGGATCAGGATTCGCGAATGGGGCAGCGCATAGCGCATCCCCGAATCTCCCGCCGCAAGGAGCACGGCCGCCATGGATGCCGCCTGCCCGATGCACATAGTGCTCACCTTGGGCTTGATGAACTGCATGGTGTCATAGACCGCCAAGCCGGCAGTCACGGAACCGCCGGGGGAATTGATATAGAAGAAGATGTCCTTGTCCGGGTCTTCGGATTCCAGGAACAGGAGCTGGGCTACGAGCAGGTTGGCGATATCGTCGTTGATTTCGGTGCCCAGCATGACAATCCTGTCCTTGAGCAGGCGGGAATAGATGTCATAGGATCGCTCCCCCCTGCTGGTCTGTTCCACTACGATGGGAACCAGGGTCATTCCGCCTTCTCCTCTATGCTGTCCACCTCGACAATCGTGGATTTTTCTACAATATAATCGAACACCTTTCTCTCCAGGATACCGTACTTCATCTCATCCAGGCTTCCCCGCTCCTCGAAGTTCTTCCGTACCGCCTCGGGAGTCATGGAGTACTTTTCGGCTAATGAAACAAATTCCTTTTGCACATCTTCATCCGTGGCCTCGATGGCGTTGATCTTGGCAATGGCTTCCACGAGCAACGAGGTCTTCACGAGCTTCTCTGCCGAGGCCATGGACTCTTCCCTCAGCGCGTCTCCGTCGGGATAGACGTCCTGGAGCCGCACTCCTTGTGCAGAGAGCCTCTGGGACATTCCCTGGAGCATCATGATGGCCTGGAGCCTGACCATGGACTCAGGCACCTCAAAGCTGTTCGCCTCAAGGAGCTTCTCGGATATCTGCCGCTCCTGATAGGTCCGGGCATCGGCTTCCAGTCGGCTGATGAGATCCTCACGGATGGCCTTTCTCAAATCTTCCATGTTCTGTACGCCCTTATGCACCATCATGGCGAACTCGTCGTTCAAAGCAGGGAGTTCACGTTGCTTGATGCCATGGACATGGACCTTCACATGGGCGGTCTTTCCCCTCATGTCTTCGAGGAAGTGGGTCTCGGGGAAGGTGACATCAGCTTCCTTCTCGTCTTCAGCCTTCAGGCCGATGACCTCGTGTTCAAGGCCGGGGAAGGCGCTCCTAACTCCCGCCTCAACGGTCATCTTTTCGCGGTTGAGGGATTCATTCTCCTCACAGGTGATGCTGAGGATGACGTAGTCGCCCTTGGCCGCATGGTAGGAGGTGTCCTCCACATCCTTGATGTTGGCATACGTCTCCTGGAGCTTGACGATGACCTCATCAACATTCTTGTCTTCCACGTTGATCTTCGGCTTCTTCAGCTCGAAACCGGTATAAACCTGGGGGGTGACCTCGGGCTTCACATCGAACGTGGCGAGGAACGAGAACTCTTTGTTCTCAATGGGTTCCTCATTCTCGAACTCGGGCATGGATACGACGAAGAGGTTCTGTTCCTTCACCGCCTCTTCAAATTTGTCCCTGACAAGCTTACGGGAGAGTTCGCCAGAAATATATTCCTGATAGTACGTCTTGATGATATGCCTTGGGGCTTTTCCCTTCCGGAACCCCTTGACGGCCACACCCTTTGCTATGTCCCGGTAGATATCTTCTGTAACGGTGTTCACCTCTTCCTTGGGTATCACTACCCTCATCTCTTTTCTCGTACTGCCGACATCAGTAATCTCGACCTTCATCATGAATCCTTTCTCTATGAGCCAAAGCGTGGGTATTCCTTTCTCATGTATAGCATATTCAGGTCAATGCCTTTTTCGTGAAGGACAGGCCTTGGAATACCGTGCCCATGGTATTGTGGTACGCTCCGTCCTCGCTGAAGATGATCAACGGACTCTCCACGACGAGCTCCCTCCCCCCACCCCGGGTACCGCAGATCAGACAGATCTCCGATGACCTGTCCATGGCGGTATATGCGCAGCGCATACGCTTCGGCTCGATGCGGTTCGCCCGCATGGAGCACAACAGGTCGGGCAGCCTCCATGTCGGATAAACGATGTAGAACCTGCCTTTGGGTTTGAGGAGGTCATGGGATACCTTCAGGAGCGTATCCAGGTCAAGTGATATCTCATGCCGGGCAATGGCCTTCTGCTCTGCAGGGTTGATCCTGCCGGTCTTGAGGGGCCTGTAGGGGGGGTTGGTTACCACCGCATCCACTCGGGGTCCACGATAACCCCTGATATCACAGCAGGTGATGGTGACCATGTTCTGAAGGCCTGCGAGCTCCACCGAGCGCCTGGACATCTCGGCCAGATCCTCCTGGATCTCCACACCCGTCATGGTGAGGCCCTTCATGGAGGCAAGCAGGATGGACACAACCCCGGATCCGGACCCGATCTCGATCACTCCTGTGCCCGGGGCCTCCTCGACAAAGGCCCCGAGGAGGTAGGCGTCGAGGGAATACCGGTAACCCTTCTTTTTCTGGAAAATGGAAAGTTCTCCACAGGAAAGGCGATCGAGGGTTTCATCGTCGCCCGGCTTGAAACGGTCCGTCATCCCCTCTCCCCGGTTCCCGACGGTGCGCCCTGTATTACTCTCCGGTCTTCTCGCTCAAGATGTCCTCGAACAGGGTCGGAGCGATAGCCATGGCATCGTTGAACATGAGGTAGGCCAGTCGTCGGATCTCCCACTCGGCTGATTTCTCCAGGCGCAGGCTGAAAAAGTGCCTCAGTGAACGGGCATTGACATACACATAGGCTGCCGTGGACCATCCCACGGGCATGAGCCTCCTCAGTTCCTGGTTCCGCACCCCCAGCTTCTGAAGCTCATCGTAGACCTCCATGGCGTGTCTGTGTTCCCTGTCATAGGCCTGATAGATGGCCTTCACCTGGTCTTCGGAATCGATGTACTCCAAGGCGGGGTAGATGAACATGTTCTTGTTTGCCTTGACGTACCGGGTCGACCTGAACGTCCACCCGATGCCGATACGGTGGCGGGTCCACTGCCCTGCCAGGGACTTGGAGACCCCGGTTACGTAATAGACGAACTGTGCGGCTTCCAGGCACGTGTGATGTCCCCATGATATGAGCTTCCTGTTGAGCCGCAGGTCATCCTCATGGGTCCCCTCAGACTCATGACTCTGCCTGGCCGTATACGCCGGAAGCGTCTCCGTGGTGACACCCTGGGCGGCCATCTCCTCGGTGGGGGCCGTCATGCCCACCAACTTGACCAGGGGTTCCTCATTTCGGAAAAGGTCCTTCCTCAGCTGATTCCATCTCTCGATGTGCTCGAATTCTCGCGTGAAATACTTCAAAACGGTCTCTCCTCCTTGCCGTTGGTGGATACCCTATCTCCCTGCCATACGCCCCGGTAGGGCACGGCATTCCCGTCGATGGGGAAAAAGGCTATGCAGAGAATCCGAAATCCCATCTGGATCTCTGCGTCTGCCGTGCCCTGGTTCTTCATGCCCACCGTAAGTTTCCCCTGGTAGTTGGGTGAGACAAAGGAGGTCTGAAGGGGGATCCCGGAACGGATCATGGTGGTACGAGGCCTGATGTAGGCGAACAGATCAGCGGGCAGATTGACCTGCTCTATAGTCTGGAAGAGCAGGTAGTCCCCGGGTCTGATGGTGAGAATTCCATCAGGATCTTCCATGATATCCATCAATTTCACGATCTCCGGGGTAATCCTGCTGTCCCGCATGAGACTTGCCTTTCCCACCGGCTTGAAGACCGCTCCGAGCCTGAGGTCAGCAGTGGTGCCCTCGATGCCCTCTATCTGGTCGGAGCCGAGATGCTCGATGAGCGGCTTCCTTGCCATGGCGCCGGTCAGGTGGTCTTCGACCTCCACCCCGGAACGGATCATCTCGACGATCCTGTCTGCTCCCAAGACCATCTACAACCTCCTTTTCGATGTGTCGGGGCCCAGGAACCGGACCGCACAGGCGATGGTATCCCCGTCGATAATGAACTGCTCCACATCCGTATGGCTCGACAAGAGGACATCTTTCCAGTACTGATCCCGTTCAGGTATGGGCGAGTCGTAAGCGTATTCGTACACTACACGGACGATACCGGACATCACGATGAGCTTCGCACAGGTGATGCAGGGCTCCAGGGTGCAGTAGATCGTCGCTCCTTCAAGGCTCACCCCTTTCTTCGCGGCCAGGGCTATGGCGTTGGCCTCGGCATGGGCCGAACGGCACATGTCGTATTTCATCGCCTCGGGCCACTCGAGTGACCTGCGGAAACAGACGCCTTCATCCATGCAGTGGGCCTGGCCCGGCAACGAGCCATTATAGCCGGTGGTAACGACCTGCTTGTCCTTGACCACCACCGCTCCGGTAGGCCGGGAGAGGCAGGTGGAGCGGGAGGCGGCGAGCTTTGCAAGCATCATGAAGTATTCATCCCATGAGGGTCTCTTCTGGTTCATCCGGGAAGCCCTTCAAACAGTTCATTGGATACGATCAGATGGGCACCATATAATACGAAGACTTCCATCGTGTAAAGGTTCAAGAGGTAATATCCCGACTTGATTCATCAAGTATGGACAACACTGGCATGATTCTATACATTACATTGAGCAGAGATATCAGCTACCAGAGAGGCCACAGCATATCAGACTTGGAACGAAGGTGAATTGAATGCCTGATGCGGTGATCATCGGTGCGGGCTACGGAGGTATGGGCATTGCTGCCCTGCTCGCCCATGCAGGCATGTCCGTGGTCGTGGTGGAACAGTCACCCCTCGTGGGCGGAAGGGCAAGTTCCCTGACCGATGATGAGGGTTACCGGTGGGAATACGGAGCCCACTCCCATCGCCTGGCGGAGAAGGGCATCGCGTCAGAGCTTTTCAGACGCCTTGGGGACGAGATCAATTTCCTGCCCAGGGCCGATGATGCCAGGCTGATCTTCAGGAACCGACTCTGGGAACGTCCGGAAGGGCCGCTCGGCTACCTGAAGACCCCCATGCTTTCACTGAAAGGCAGGCTTACCCTGCTTGGGCTCCTGATCAAGCTCAAACGCTCCCGGCCTGAGGATTGGTATGACCGGACACTCCTGGATTTCTACCGGACATGGTTCACGAACAGGGAAGTTGAAGATGTTCTTCCTCTTCTCGGGATTTCAGTGATGTGCCCTGACCCCATGAAGGTGAGCGCCGGAGAGGTCATTGCCTTCATGAGACGTTTGCTGGCAGCCGGTGTCAGTGTCGGAGAACCCGTGGGCGGGTCCGCTCAGCTCTTCGAGAAGCTGCGGTTTCATATCGAATCCCGGGGAAGCATAAACCTGGATGAAAGGGCCTTGGAGCTGATCGTCGAGAAGGGCCGTGTCTCGGGCATCAGGACGGAAAAGGATGAATACCGGACCGAGAGGGTCATCTATGCCTCGCGCCTTCCGCTGCTCTTCGAGATTGCAGATGTATCCCTGCTCTCAGATGATTTCGTCGATTACTGCAGGAACATAGAAAACAGCTCATGTCTGAGTTTTGACTTCATAACCAATTACCCGGTAACCGACATCAAGGGCAGTATCCTGGGCGTGGACATACCTGTCTGGGCACGGTTCCAGACAAACTCCGACCCCAGTTTCACCCCCCAGGGCAAATACCTCTCCACCTGGGGCATCATGCTGCCTTGGGGGTTCAAAGGTGAACCAGAGGTGGTCAAGGCAACGGAAAAGAAGCTCAAGATGGTCATTTCACGGATTTTCCCTCATCTGCTCCCCGACCTGGTCAGGGAGCGAAAGATGATCATTCCGGTCATGAATGGGAATGTCCTCACGCCGGGTCAGTCCTATCCCCACCGGCCGGAAGTCTCCTGTGATACGATTCAAGGCCTTTACTTCGTAGGAGACACGGTCCGCGGTGAAGGCTGCTCCGGCGATATCAGCTTCTCGTCCGCCATGAAGGCTGCGGATGTCATTCTCGGCGGAAAGGGGACTCGAGCCTGAGATCATCTCTTCAAAGTCCACCGTGCATCGCGTGAAAGGGCCGTCATCATGGGCAAGGCAGCCGCATTCTTTGATATGGACCACACCATCACCTGGAAAAACGCAGGGCTCTCTTCTGTACAGTTTGCCCGCAGGCAGGGTATGGTACCATTGGGATTTCTCCTGACAGGCATAGTGAAGATAGCCCTGTACCGGCTTTCTCTGCTGAACATCGAGCAGTGGTATGAACGAAACATGTCCCTCCTGGCAGGGCTGCCGCTGGAAGACATGGACCGCTTCTCCGCCGCATGGTTCGAGGCCATGATCAGAAAGTCCATCTACCGCGAAGCCGTCGATCTCGTCAGGTCGCACCAGGAAAGGGGGCACCACCTGGTCGTTATCTCCAACTCACCTCCGTTCTTCGTAAAACAGCTGGCCCTGACGCTTGGGGTCGCCGACATCATTACGACTCAGGTCGAGGCCGTCAATGGTGTCCTTACCGGGAAACTCGTAAAACCATTATGCTACGGCAAGGGCAAGAGAGAATATGCCCTCAGGTGGTCTGCGCAGAACAATATCGATCTATCCCAGAGTTATTTCTACACTGATTCGTTCTATGACATCGACTTCCTGCACGACGTGGGGTTCCCCGTGGCTGCGAATCCGGACCGGAGGCTTCGCAGAGCAGCGCTGGCAAACCGATGGACGATCATGGACTTCAGGAGGGAATCAGCTTTCTAGGTGAGCTTTTTCCTGAGGGTTCTCATGTCGATCAGGGTACGTCCCGTGAGATATGCATCCGTCTCTACGGACTTTCCTGCAACCCTGCATGAAAACGAACCGGGCCGCTGCACGATGCAGCCGGCCCGGTGGATTTCCGAGAACTCTGGTATGTCAAATAATGTTCGCGAGCCTGAACAGGGTAAGGAAAGACTTTGCAGGCAGCATTTCCCTGTGAGCACAGAAGGTCCTGTATTCGGTTCCGTCGAACCTTGACTTGGTGAAGTAGAGGCCTTTGAAGCTGTAGACCCAGTTTCCGTATTCATAGAGCAGCCGGACGATCTTCTTGACAATCTTCGATTCACAGGGCATGTCGTTCTCATCCACGACCACAGGGCACAGCCCCAGGTGCAGATACTTCACCCCTTCTTTCTTGAAAACCTCCATGGCATGGCACATGAGGGGGTAGAAGATACCGTACTTGAATTTGTTGCTGAACCGGGAAATATTGGGCACATAGCTGATGATCCTGCCGTCCTTGTAGAGGGGGTCGAAGAATACGAACCCGACCAACTCTCCTTCATGATATGCACAGAACTTCCTCGTGCCGACCTGATATTCCTGATCCATGGGTCGGATGAGGAAGACGACCTCGCGGTTCCTTACCTTCCGGGTCTTGAGCCACTCATTGGTAAGCTTCCGGCATCCGTCTTCATCGTAGTTCTCTTCGATGACCACGCCTTCCTTCCTGGCATGATTGATGGAGGTCCGCATAACCTGCTTCTTCTTCCCCTTCAGATCCCACATAGCAAGGTCCACCACCGACTCGATGCCAAACTGAGTGGCATAGAGACCGAACTTCTCGTGGAGGAGTTCCGCCACGCCCTGAGTGATCTGCGCAAACGCAGTGTTCCTACCGTCCTTGAGGAATTCACGGATCAGGATCTCCCTGTCCTTAACGTCGCAGACAGGGTCAGACAGAACATAACGGGTACCCCATTTTTTTCTGAAGGTGATGAAACCGATCCCCGGTACATCAAAGTACTGCATGCCGGGCTGTAACATGGAGAAGGACATGCAGTGGTCGCCGTACTTCTTCAGATAGGAGATCCTCTCTTCAAGGGTGAAGAGATCGACCTGTCCCCTGACGCCGGCACGGTACAGATCGATGGATACTACCTTGGCACCGGTATACTCTCTCGGCTGACCGACCAGTGGTTTCACCTGCGCCACAGTACTCATGCGTGTACCTCTCTTTCCTGATGTCGGCTTGACTTTTCTAGCGATTCTTCCCGAAACGTTCATGGCTCGTTACCCAGTCCAGTGAAGAGAGTGCCCCGGCAAGGGAGATCTCACCGGCAACGACCACGGCGCATACGATCTCAGCGAACTTCATGACCTTGCCCTGACCATAGCACCCGAGGACTTCGAGGCACTCCCGCTGGGTGGGAAGGCCGGTGCCGCCGCCATAGGTAGCAACGATGAGGGACGGCAGGGTCAAGGACCCGTACAGATCACCCTCCTTGGTTATCTCCGTGTACATGATCCCGGTGGATGACTCGGCGATGTTCGCCACATCCTGGCCGGTCGCCATGAAGAGTGCTGCAAGGGCATTGGCCGCATGAAGCCCGTTGTTCGAGGCGCCCGACATGAAGGAGCCTATGGCTCCGATCCGGCAGAGATGGTCCAGGGTTTCCGGGTCAGTTCTCATGTGCTGGATCATGACCTCTCTCGGGATGATAACCTCGCCGACCACCCTCTTGCCACGGGTCTTCAACGTATTGATGAGTGATGCCTTCTTGTCCGTGGTGACATTGGCATCCATATAAAAATGCCGGATGGTGTTGACCTGGGAGAGAATCCAGGTGCATGCCGTAAAGGTGCCGATGCTCACCATGTTCTGACCGGCTGCATCGCCGGTGAAATAGTTGAAGCGCAGGTATACGAACTTGCTCGCCATGTACCGCTCTATGTTGAGGAGTTTGGCCACCTTGGAGCATGATTCGGCCTGTTTGCGGATCTCATCCATGTGCTCATCCAACCAGTACACGAAGTCCCGTGCCTCCCTGGCTGAGTCGAACACAAAAGCAGGCGCTCTCTGCATCTGATCTTCAACAACCGTCACGGTGACTCCGCCGCACATGTTGATGATCTTCATGCCTCGGTTGTACGAGGCAACCAGGGTTCCTTCGCTCGTGCACAGGGGGATGAGGAAATCGCCTTTCGCGTGTTCACCGTTGATCTTCAGCGGTCCGGCAAATCCCATGGGGACCTGGGCCACGCCGGTGAAATTCTCGATATTCCCCTTCGTCACAGCCGGATCAAAGGAATGATGTTTGATGTGGTGCAATTGAACCCCTGAATAATCCTCAATGAATTCCTGACGCTGACGGACGATGTCCATATCATAGTTATTCATTTTATCGCAGGGAATCTTCTTCCGGGTTTCCCTGGTCTCTATGACCGAATCGACAGCTTCAAGATCCAGCATGCCGTAGGGATCGGTTTCACACGAGATGGAAATCTGATGTTCGATATTCTTGGCAAGTGCGATGGACCGTGCGTGGAAAACGATATCCTGACCCATGGGGAAGGACAACGGTATTTCCTGATTAATCTCGCTCGCTCTGAGCCTCGTACCGTTGTAACCTACTACAACATCGTTCAGGGAAATCTCCAACCCGTTGATACATATATTGGAAACACCTGTGATTACACCATCTTTCATAGGATTTTTAATAGTGAAGGATACTCCGTCTTCGACATTCTTCAGGCTTCCTATGGAATAGATCTTCTTCATGATAAGGGGCGATATCGCAACCTGCGGCTTCGGCTCCGACACCCTGCTGATGGATACAAGCCTTTGTTCTGTCGTGGGATTTCTCATCTTACCGTCCTTTCAATGAATAGCGAAGGTATTCCAACACACCGATTGCCGGTCTTTCCATGAAGGATTTTTCACCATGCTGTGCTGACTATCACGAAATGTGCCAAAACCAGGCAGGAAAATTACGAAACGAACCCCAGTCAATCCTCAGGTGTTATCTAGTACTATATTTATTAAAATCAATATTATTGAACTGTTATAGATTCATCCGGCCTGTGGATTTTTTGTGCCGTGTGTAATTACTTTCCACTCATCAAAGAAAAGGTTTTCCTTAATCAGGTCTGAATTTACTTTTTCCGGGCCAGGATCGAATAGTATCGATCATCGAAGAGAAACCTGAAGCGTTTTACCTCTTCAATCTCCAGCCCGAGTCGCTTCAGGTGTTCCTGGTAGGGGTAAACAGGGTGCAGGGCGTTCTTGGCCATAATATAGAAGATTATGTCGGCTATGTACCAGTAGACATTCTGGACAAGCCTTGCAGTGAATCCGCCTGCAGGCAGGGAGAAATCCCCGACGACCATATGTCCGCCTGGTCTCACCAGTCTTGAGAGGTGTTCTTCGAGCCTGAGCACCACATGTTCGGGAAAGACGTTCAGGAAAAAGTTCGCATAGACCATATCGAACCGATCATATTCCTCGAATGCAAAGATATCAGAATGAACGATGCGGATAGGATTGATGAAGTACCTGCCCTGTATCTTTTTCCGGAAAACCGTGAGCATGGTATCGGAGAGATCCACCACCGTTACCTGCGCCCCGAGGCTTGCCGCTTCGATGGCGTCTATGCCCTGCCCTACACCGGCGAAAAGGACTTTTGCATCAGGCTTTATACGTTCATGCATGCCGCATTTACATTTATCGATCTGGCCGAAGCTGAATATCGTTGCCAGAAAATCGTACAGCGGCCCTATAACCTTGTATCTATCGCCCATAGCATACTCCCTTTCCGTTATGTCAGGCTTTTGCCCTGATAACATTGCAGTAATATCAAAATACCGGCTGAGGATAGAGACAGGAGGATATGCTGTCAAGGGCAAAAGTGCCTCACCTGTCTCCCATCGATGCACGGAGTGACGCCCTAATCCCTCACGATACCTCAGAAGGCCCTCTTCAACACCCCGAGGGCATCGTCGTAATCCGCTTCAACGGGATTGAACACGAGGGAGCCGTCATTGATGCCCGCCCTGGCGATGTCAGGCAGCTTGTCCTCTGGAACACCGGCTTCACTGAGCCTTATGGGAAGCCCGCTGATGACCTTGAGCTTGTCGAGCATTCCCCGTACCAGGGCAATGGTATTCAGGGCACCCTGCTTTGGCTCACCATTGAATGCCGACCCGCCGAGCATCGGGGCGATCTCTGATATGTACTGGGGGATGCTGTCCAGGTTATATTCCAGGACAAAAGGCAGAAGAATGGCATTGGCAATGCCATGGGGTATATGACAGACCCCGCCGCATGCATGCGCCAGAGAGTGGACCATACCCACCATGGAATTCGAGAAGGCTATGCCTGCGAAGAGGGAGGCATTCGCCATGGCAAGGCGTGCCTCCTCGTCTCTACCCTCCTCCACGGCACGGATGAGGTACTTCCTCACAAGCTCTATGGCTGCCCGTGCGAAGATGTCATCGATGGGATTCTTCTGCAGACAGGTATACGCCTCAATGGCATGGGTCAGAACATCCATGCCGGTTGCGGCCGTAATCCTTGGGGGAACGGTCATGGTCATACGGGGATCGAGCACTGCAACCTTCGAGTAGAGCTTGTCCGAGACAAAGGACATCTTGACCTTCATATCCTCATTGTAGATGACCGCCACCTTGGTCACCTCGCTTCCGGTACCGGAGGTGGTGGGTACGGAGATCATGGGTAGAAGCTCCTTCCTGATCACCTCGTTACCCTGGAGTTTGAGGATGTCGTCCGTTCCTTCGGAGACAACAATATTCGCGCCCTTTGCGGTATCGATTACACTCCCGCCGCCCACGGCCACGAAACAGTCGCAGCCGTTTTCGATGAAGAGCCCGGCGAGTTCGTTGACCACATGGTTGCTGGAATCCACCGGCGTCTTGTCGAAGATGCAGCCGATGGTGCAGGATGCATCGGAAAACGCCTCCCGAACGATAGTGAGGAGCCCTGCCCCGGCTACACCCTTGTCCGTGACGACCATGGCCCTGGAGCAGCCGAGAGTTTCCAACTCATAGGGGATGTTGCTCACTGCATGCGAGCCGGAGAGGATCTTCACCGGACAGTAGTGCTGATAATAGTTCGGCATCATGGGTATGGTTTCCTTTCTCTTGCTGAATGGTTGCTGGGGTCAGATCATGTGCCTGATAACCGCGGGTATGAGACCACCGTATACCCTTGCCTTGGTGAACGTCTGCGCCAGGGTGAATCTGGGAGGCCTCTTCAGAACCCGATGGTGTACAAGGGCCGGAAAGAGATATGCGTTCACTATGTTGACGATCCGGTTCACTTCCATGGTGTGGGCCAGGTTGCCCTTGACAAGAACCCGATTCTCGGCGAAGGCCTTGAAAGACCCATGGATGCCCACGAACACAGGAATGGCTGCATCCAGGTTTTTGAAGAGCATGGAAATCTCGGGTTCGTGCAGGCCCTTGCCCAGGTAATATACCATATCCCCCCTCTTTTCGAGGGTGATAAAGGGACCGTCCGGCAGAACGCCCACGGCAAACCTCCTGCCATCTTCCCACTGGGCAAGCTCTCCCTTGATTTCCGGCACCCTGCTGCTCACCGCCTCAAAAGCGGGACCGAAGAATGAAAGAATCGCATCGATGGTGAGGTATTTCACCCTGGTCTGGAACGCAGGATAGAATGGCAAGGACCGGATCGCGAGGAGTGTCTTGCGGATGGGATCAATCATGGGTGCCTTCTCCCTCTCTGCCCATGGAGACATGAAGAATGATAGCCTTACTATGTATTAGTTAACTATTTATTTATTTAAGTGATTTACTCAACCATATCACTCTGTTTGTTATATAGGTGAATATAACATATTATTGCTTAAATCAAGACCAGATGATCTCTGTCTTGCATCATATGAAACCTTGACAATATCCCTTATCCCACGACCGGGATACCGTTACGGTGTGCGATCTTTTTCCAGAAGAAAGACCTGAGGTCTAACCCGGAACTCTTCACGCCACTCATCTCGTTGAGCATGGCCTCATCGATTTCCACTGCCTGCTCAAAAGCCCCGTGGGATACCTTCACCAAGGAAGTATCCCGGGCATCCCATGCATGGGCGGGAAAAACCCTGCACCACTGATCTTCCACGGCGCATATCCGTTTCGTCACAGAGGATCGGAATTCGTGGGATCGCATCATGGCATTCATATGCATGGTCTCATGGGTCCACCACGAAGAATCCCTGTCAAACGAGGCCTCTCCCCTGCCCGCCGCCTCCCAGGGCACGGCCGGAAGAAACGGCTTAAAGGGTGTCAGGCAGGGCGCGGACCCGGCAGTGACGAAGATCCTGAACCTCTCACGGGGATGCAGCTCCACCACTAGGGACCCGGTGGTCTGGCTCTTCCTGATGAAGGGGTCGCGTGCATGCATGCACACGTCCCTGTTGAAACCCCGAAAAGGTTTCTCGCCCCAATGGCTCCTCAGGAGGGAGAAGGCGTCCTGTACGGAGAAGCTCCCTTGGCGGGACATGATCCCCTCCTCATTCGCGCCCCTCCGCCACGAGCTGCCTGCGAAATAGGTCATGATGCGGTCTGAGCGTGAGCCGATGTCCGTGCCCTGCGGCAGCGAAGACTGCTCCCAGTCGGACGCCAGGGTGATGCCGTTGGAGATCACGGCATGGTCCTTCCTGCGTCTCAGGGCATAATCCCTCCCAAGGGTCTCCAGGACGATCACCTGGGATCTGTCCATGATGAGAAAGGAATTCATGTACGTGAACTTCTTGTCCCGGTATCCGCAGGGACCTGACTGCCCGTACCGCTTAAGGAGATCGATGATGACCTCCGCCGCCTCCTCAGCGGTCTCAGCCCTCTCCAGGGCTAGTCGGAGAAGGTCCATACCGATGAGGCCGGGCCTCTTCTCGGGCCTGACCCTGGTGAACAATGCCTCGTTCCCGATGACGAGCCCCTTCTCGTTGACCCCCATCTCGGCGCCCCAGATCCAGAAGGGCTTGCAGATCACCAGTGCATGGGTGGCTCGTGCCTGGGGAATGGAAACGTAGGTGCATCGGAGGTCCCATCCTTCAGGATGTTCAACCCTCGGGCATGAGATGACGAGATGGGTCTCGTCGGGTTCCCTGTCGGAATTCTTGGCGAATATGCTCGTCCCGTCGGCGGTATGGGAAGGGCCGACCGCAAAGGTGTCACACATGAAACCTCCCGTTGTGGTCCTCACATGGTCCGGTACTCGACCGGTCACATGCAGTCATGGGATCCGCGTCCTACAGCACCTTGTCCATGAAGGCCTTGACCCGGGGATTGTCCATGGTGTCAGAGAATACCTCCGCCGGGGTCCCCTCGTAGATGAACTTCCCGTTGTCCATGAAGATGACCCGGTCCGCCATCTCCCGGGCAAAGCCCATCTGGTGGGTTACGATGACCATGGTCATGCCCTCCGCGGCCAGGCTCTTGATGGCACTGAACACCTCGCCCACCAGTTCAGGATCCAGAGCCGAGGTGGGCTCGTCGAAGAGCATGAGCCTCGGCTTCATGGCGAGCGCCCTGGCTATGGCCACACGCTGCTTCTGGCCGCCCGACAGGAATGCAGGATATACATCCCTCTTGTCGAGGAGACCGACTTTGCCCAGCAGGTCAAGCGCGACGGCCCTGGCTTCTTCCCTGGACTGTTTCTTCACCGTGACCGGACCTTCCATGACATTCTGCAGGACCGTCATATGGGGGAAGAGGTGAAAGTGCTGGAAGACCATGCCGATCTCGGAACGAAGCGTGCAGATGACCGATTGCTTTTCCAGGACGAGCCGGCCTTTCCGGTCGCGCCGGTACCCTGCCTCGCGGCCGTCTATGAGGATCCTGCCGTCATCGATGGTCTCCAGGAAGTTGATCATCCGTAGGAGAGTGGTCTTGCCCGAGCCGGACGGGCCTATGATAACGATCCGTTCGCCCTCCTCGATGCTCAGATCCACATGATCGACAGCGGTCAGCGCACCGAATCGTTTGAGAACTCCCTGCAGGTCTATCATCTGTTTTCGTACACCCCCAGCCGGTCCTCCAGCTTCCTGAAGGAGACGGTGAATATGCTGGTGAGCACGAGGTACACCAGTGCCGCCTGGAAGAGGATGAACACGTTGAACGTCGCACTGTAGATCTGGTTGGCCGCCCTCATGAGCTCCACCATGGCGATGGTGGAGACCAACGCGGTGTCCTTGATAAGCGCTATGAACTCGTTGCCCACGGGCGGTACGAGCCGCTTGTAGGTCTGCGGAATGATGATCCGGCGCATGGCCTGCCAGTAGCTCATGCCCAGGGACTTGGCCGCCTCCATCTGCCCAGCGTCGATGCTCTCGATGGCGCCACGCATGATCTCGGCCAGGTATGCCGAGTAATTGAGACCGAGCCCGAGGACAGCTGCAGGAAAGGGGTCCAGGGTGATGCCCAGGGAGGGAAGCCCGTAATAGATGAAGAAGAGCTGGAGCAGCAGCGGCGTGCCCCTGAAGATCCAGATGTAGCACCAGAAGAGTCCGGAGAGCACCTGCAGGCGGCTTATCCTTCCCATCGCGATGAAGAGTCCTCCGACAGGCGAGATGAACATGGTGATGAGCACCAGCAGCAGGGTCATGACCGTGGCCTTCGCCAGGGTGGGGAGGTAGGTCTTCATGTCCTTGAGGAACCTGACCCACTTGGGTGTCTGGGCAGCCTGGATCTTGCTCAGGAGATTCTTTGCCTCCAGATTGTCAGGCAGCAGGGACAGGATCTCATGACACATGGCGGCACTGGCCTGGTAGTCCTTATTGCTGAGAAGGATTTTGGCCGCCTCCATCCTGGACCGTACGAAGATCCCGGCATCCTCTCCCGGCGGGGGCGGGGGTACCTTCCTGAAGACATCCACGGCCTCGTCCAGCCTGTCTTCCTGGACAAGCTGTGTCGCCCGGGCGAGCAGGTCGTACTGATCGCCATTACCTGGCGCAGCCCAGCTGACCGCAGGAATCACGAGCAGGATGAACAGAAGGCCCAGCGCGCATGCACGCGCGCCGGGCCATGGAGTGCTGATGCGGTTACTTCCAGGACGTGATGTCATCCCCGAACCACTTGATGGATATCTTCTTCATGGTGCCGTCCTTGAACATCTCGTCAAGGGTCTTCTGGATCTTCTCCTTCAGGGCGACATCTTCTTTCCTGATGCCTATGCCGATGGGTTCCGAGAGGAGTTCTTCCTTGAGCACGGAATACTCGCCGGGTTTCTGCGAGAGATAGTAACGGCCCACGAGCTCATCCACCGCCAGCGCGTCGATCCTGCCGATCTTGAGGTCCATGAAGGCATCCGTGTTCTTGTCGTACTTCTTGATCTCCTTGAACTTCTTGTTCAGCTTTGCCAGAGCCTCCTCAGAGGTGGATCCGAGCTGAACGCCCACCGTGGTCTCGGCACCGAGGTCCTTGAGCCCTGTTATCTTCTTGTTGCCCTTCTTGATCACCACCACCTGCTTCTCCATGATGTAGGGTTTGGTGAAGGCGATCTCCTTTTCACGCTCCGCCGTGATGGACATGCCCGACCACACGATGTCGAACTTCTTGGATTTGAGCGACAGGATCACCGTGTCCCATACGGTGGGGATATGCTCGACCTTGATGCCCAGACGCTTGGCGAGCTCCTTGGACGCATCGATGTCAAAGCCTACGAGCTCGTTCTTCTCATTTCGGAACTCCATGGGGGGGAAGGCGTCGTCGATACCGATGGTGAGCTTGCCCGCCTTCTTCACCCGGTCCCAGGAATCGTCACCTGCCGCGAAGACAGAGCCCGCAAGCATGAGCGTCAGTGCAGTCATGAACACAACAACCAGTACGTTCTTCTTCATATTTGGATTCCCCCTCCAAGTTTGATGGTTTCTCAAAGCAGGGCTATATTACCAGAATTGAGGTGAAATACAACACGGTGGATTCATGTCGCAGCCGGATACAGCGGATAAGACACTTCTGACCACATTACATGGAGATCAATGAGCTCCCGGGGGGAAGTCACGGCAGGAGGCTGATCTTCCCCGGATGCCCTCCGGTGACCTCTCCGATGATCGCTGCGTCTCCGACACCACCGGTCTTGAGCTCGGCAAGCAGTTTCCCGGCTTCGTCTGCAGGCAGGGCGATGAGGAGGCCGCCCGAGGTCTGCGGGTCATAGAGAACCTTCACAAGATCATCCGGGATACCCTCGGCCACATCGACCATACCCGCCCGGAAATCCTGGTTCCGGTACGTCCCTGCGGGGATCAGTCCCATGCCCGCAAATTCCAGGGCTTCGTGGAAAACCGGCACCTGCGAGGAGCGGATCGTCATGCCCATGCCGCCCTCCCCGATCATCTCGGCGGCATGGCCCAGGAGCCCGAACCCCGTGATATCGGTGCAGGCATGGACCTCGTAGTCGGCCATGATCTCGGCAGGGATCCTGTTCAAGACCTTCATGGAGCGGACGATCTTTGCTTCCGCAGCCGCATCCGCCAGTTCTGCCTTGACGGCGGTACCTATGACGCCCGTGCCCAAGGGCTTGGTGAGGATGAGAGCATCACCCGGCCTGGACCCGATATTCTTCAGCACCTTGTCAGGGTGGGCCGTTCCCGTCACGGACAGGCCGTACTTGATCTCCCGGTCCTCCACGCTGTGCCCGCCCACGAGGAGGACCCCCGCCTCGTTCATCTTATCTGTGCCGCCTCGCAGGACCTCATGGAGCACGGAGATGTCCATGTCGCCCACAGGGAAGCAGATGATGTTCATGGCGAGCAGAGGTCTGCCTCCCATGGCATAGACATCGCTCAGGGCATTGGCCACGGCAATCTGGCCGAAGTCGTACGGGTCGTCGACGATGGGCGTGAAGAAGTCCAGGGTGAGGATAAGGGCCGTGTCGGGAGCGATCCTGTACACGCCCGCATCGTCGGGCGTTTCCATGCCCACGAGCAGGTTCGGGTCACGCATGACCGGAATCGAGCGCAGTGCCTGGTCCAGTACCTCCGGACCGATCTTGCAGGCTCAACCAGCTCCGCGTACCGTGCTCGTCAAACGTATCTTCTTGTCCATCTGTTCCATCCCGGCTCGTTATCTCCACTGCATGATACTGCCGTGCATTCCTCTGTCTCCTTGAGACATATACCGTATACAAATGAAGAATTCAAAGTATTCAATCTTTTCATTGCCTGTCGGCATTCACGCATGTATGATACCCAACCGTGGATGCCGAGCACTTCAAGTTCATCACCCTGCAGCAGATGGATGCCCTGGTGTGCCTGGTGGAAGAGAGGAGCTTTTCCGAAGCTGCCCGGAGAATGATGCTCACCCAGCCATCCCTGAGCAAGCACATCAGGAACCTCGAGGACCTGGTGGACTGCAGGCTCATCAATCGAAACAGGACAGGCATCAGCCTGACGCCGGAAGGCTCCATCCTGTACGGGTATGCCAAAAGGATGCTCAGGCTGCGGGACGAGGCAAGGGAAAAGATCCAGCTCGCCAGAGAATCGGTCTCCGGCCTCATCTTCGCAGGTGCCAGCACCATCCCCGCCACCTATCTCCTGCCACCGGTGGTGACCGGTCTGAGGAAGAGCCATCCCGACATCAAGGTCCATGTAACGACGGGCGATACCGACAACATCATCCACATGGTCCTTGCCGGTCAGGTGGAGATCGGCTTCATAGGCAACCCCGTGAATGACAGGAGACTCGTCAGCGAAACAATCTGGGACGATGAACTCGTCCTGGTGTCCAATGCGGATCATCCCTGGGCCGCATCCGGTGAGGCAGACTTATCCGAACTGGAACGCGAACCCTTCGTCGTGAGGGAAAAGGGTTCGGGCACACGTTCTGTGTTCGAGGAGTACCTGAAGGACCGGTTCAATGGAGATCTTGGCCATTTCCATACGGTGGGCGAGATGGGCTCAACAGAGGCGGTCAAGGAGGCGGTCATAGCTGGACTGGGCGTGTCCGTCCTTTCCATACACGCTGTCAGGCGGGAGATCGAGATGGGTATCCTGGTCCGTATCCGGGTAAGGGGCATGAGCATCCAGCGCCCCTTTTTCATCATCAGGAAGAAACAGCTCTCGCTACTCCCCCACCAGCAGCTCTTTGTGGAGACTGCCAAGGCATACCGCCCGAAACCGGTTTGACTTGAAAAGGAGGGTTTCTACGGGTGTTTTCCCGGGTCTCCTGCGAACGCATTTTCCCCTTCCCGAAACCCAAACGATCTGATAAGAGAACCCGCACAACAGCACCACCCATCTCATACATAAGGTGAAACCGCTATGTCTCCCGATTCGATCTACGTCGATCATCAGGAATTGAGAAGGTTCATGAAAGAGGGCTTCATCGCCATGGGCGTGCCCGCCCCCGATGCGGACATCTGTGCCGATGTGCTCATCGAGTCCGATATGCGGGGAATCAAGTCCCACGGCATCGGCAGGTTCAAGATGTACATCGACCGCATGAAGGACGGCATCATCAGCCCGGTCTGCAGGGAGACCATCATCAGGGAGACCGACAATACGGCAGTCATCGACGGCGGAGACAGCCTGGGCCACGTGGTTGCATGCCATGCCATGCAGCTCGCCATCGACAAGGCAAGGAAGCACAACATCGGCATGGTGGCGGTGAAGAACAGCACCCACTTCGGGATCTGCGGCTTCTACCCTTCCATGGCAACGGCACAGGACATGGTCGGCCTGGCTTTCTCCAATGCCAGGCCATCAGTAGCTCCCACCTACGGGGTGGAGCCGGTCCTCGGCACCAACCCCATCAGTTTCGGCGCACCCTCCGACGAGGTCTATCCCTTCCTCCTCGACATCGCCACCTCCACCACCCAGCGCGGGAAGATCGAGGTCTATGCCCGGGAGGGGATCCCCACTCCCAAGGGTCTCACCATAGACCTGGCCGGCAACGAGCCCACGGACAGCAAGGCCCTGCTCAAGATGTTCGTGGACGGCACGGCTTCCCTGCTGCCGCTTGGCGGTGCGGGTGAAGAGCTCGGCGGACACAAGGGCTACGGTCTGAACGTCATGGTGGAGATCCTCTGCGCTGCGTTCTCGGACGGAAGCTTCGGCAAGGCCCTGAGCGGCATGGACGGGGATAAGCACATCCCCCACAGGCTCGGCCATTTCTTCGTGGCCGTCAACATTGAGAGCTTCGTCCCCATAGCCGTGTTCAAGGCCATTACGGGCGCCATCATGCGCGATATCAGATCCTCGGCAAAGGCACCCGGGCATGACCGGATCTACCTGGCCGGCGAGAAGGAGTTCGAGATGATCGAACGCCGGAGGAAAGAGGGCGTCCCGGTGAACAAGTCCATGCAGGACATCATGATCGAGCTCGCCAGGGAGCTGAAGCTCGGGAGCTTCACCTTCCCTTTTTTCGCACATGACAGCTCCCCCCTACAGGACGCTCAGCGCCGCTCTGCGTGAGCGGTTCGGGACGCGTGTCCGGAAGATCACCCTCGATGCCGGGCTGACCTGCCCGCACCGTGATGCAGACGGCGGCGGCGGATGCATCTACTGCAACGCCCTCGGTTCGGGGACCGGCGCGATGTCCCGGGGGATGAGCCTCGAGGAACAACTTGTCGGCCAGATCCGGGCCATGGGTCGGACTTCCAAGGTAAACGCATTCATCGCCTATTTCCAGTCCTTCTCCAACACCTATGCACCGGTGGATGTGCTGAGATCCATCTACGATACGGTGCTTCCCTTCCCCGAGATCGTGGGACTGTCCATCGGCACCAGGCCAGATTGCATCGATGAAGAGAGGCTTGACCTCATAACGCGCTACACACAGACACGTCTCGTCTGGATGGAATACGGCCTCCAGTCGGCCAACGACAAGACGCTGCAGAGGATCAACCGCGGGCATGACGTGCAGACCTTCGCCAGCGCCGTGGATCTGACTTCGCGCTACCCGATGCGCATATGCGCCCATGTCATCCTGGGCCTGCCCGGAGAAGGTATGGCCGACTACCTCCGCACGGCCGGATTTTTATCGTCGCTGCCCGTCACGGACGTCAAGATCCACCTCCTCTACGTAATCCGGGGAACCTCCCTGGAGAGGATGCTGCAGCAGGGTCTCTACCGACCCCTATCCATGCAGGAATACGCCGAGGCGACGGCACGCTTCATCGGGAACCTCCGCGAGGACATCGTGATCCAGCGCATAACCGGCGATCCGCATGTCGAAGAGCTTGTGGAGCCGCAAT
This sequence comes from Thermodesulfobacteriota bacterium, assembly GCA_036834365.1. Lineage (GTDB taxonomy): Bacteria > Desulfobacterota > Desulfomonilia > UBA1062 > UBA1062 > MWEI01. The sequence continues at coordinate 21,100 of DAITOA010000007.1, forward strand.
GGGCCCTGGAAAGATCCACGGTCCGCAACACGATCCTGCGGGAAATGGAGCTCTCCGGCATCGTCCAGGGATCATTGATCGGGTGAGCCATGCGGGCCTACGGCATCGAATTTGAACGAGGACTCTTCCTGGCCCCTCTGTCCGGCTACACGGACTGGCCCCTGCGCGTGCTGTGCAGGGAGTTCGGGGCGGAGCTCTGCTACACCGAGATGATCAGCGCGGCCGGCCTCATCCGCAACTCGAGGAACTCCCGGTCCATGCTTGACAGACCGTCGGACGACAAGCCGCTCATCGCCCAGATCTCCACCAACTCGCCCCGGGACGCCGCCGAGGCGGCGAAGCTCCTGCAGGATTCCGGGTTTGACGGAATCGACATCAACATGGGATGTCCCGTGAAGAAGGTAGCATCCAAGGGCGCAGGGGTCGCACTCATGACCGATCCGGCCATGGCCCTGCGCATCGCCGAGGCTGTGATCGGCTCGGTATCCGTCCCGGTGAGCGTCAAGATGCGCGCAGGATGGGACACCTCATGCCTGAACGCGGCGGATCTCGCTGAGTCTTTGGAATTCGCAGGAGTGCATGCCGTCATCCTTCACCCGAGGACCCGGGGCGACATGTACCGCGGTACGCCGAGATGGGATGTGTTCAAGGAGGTCAGGCGGCGGGTCATGATCCCGGTGGTGGCAAGCGGAGACATCCGCGCCATGGAAGACCTCGACCGATTGAGGGACTTCGGGGCAGACGCCTTCATGATAGGCCGCGGCGCCATCGGCAGGCCCTGGATCTTCCGCGAGCTTTCAGGAGGACTCGTGCCCCTTCCCCGGGAACGCAGGGAGATCATGCTGCGTCACCTGGACATGCTCTGTTCCTGCCATGGCACCAAGACAGGGGTCCTGCACATGAGAAAGTTCATCACCGGCTATGTCAGGGGCATGCGGGGCGCTGCGCATTTCCGGATGGAGGCCTGCCTCCTGGACAGGCCGTCCCTCCTGGTGGAGAAGATTGATGAGTTCTTCGACAGAACAGACTTGACGGACAGAAGTGATGTCTGAGTCGTCTTCAATTGTCATGGATATGTCTGCAACCCCGTGTCTGTGTCCTGCATGTTCTGTTCATCTCATGGAATCACGAGATCTGCATCATCTGGGTCCTCCGCCGAGGTGCGGAGACGAGACCATATGCGAAAAATGACATTGAAATGGCAAGACCGTTGGAATAAGCTGCAACCATCCAGTGTAGTGCCGGAGGTGCCAGCACTGATTCTCGTCCGGAGTGGGAGCTGGCTGGGACATGCTGGAGGAGAGGGATCGACTGTTCAAAGTAATACCCGTGTGAATCACTGATGGTCACGGATTATCATTCATCCGTTGAACCGTTCACGGCGGATGGGGACATGCACCAAGCGAGAAAATACATTAACCCGGGGAGATGTGCCGTTGAAGCTGAATATGGGTTGCGGAGTGAACAAGATCAATGGGTTTGTAAATGTCGATAAGTTCCTTGAGTGTCAACCTGACGTACAAATGGATCTGGAAGTTCTGCCTTGGCTGTTCGGAGACAATGAGGTGGATGAGGTTCTCTTTCACCATTCACTGGAGCATATCGGGGCGGATCCCAAAATATTCCTGGGCATGATGAAAGAACTCTATCGAGTGTGTAAACCAGGTGCAGAAATCAGAATCAATGTTCCCCATCCTCGGCACGACAACTTCATTGGCGATCCGACCCACGTTCGCATAATATCCCCGCAGGTCCTCTCTCTCTTCAGCAAGAAAAACAATTACCATTGGCAGAAAATCGGCGCCCCCAATTCACAGCTCGCAATCTACCTGGACGTCGATTTTGAAATAACTCACGCCGAACAAGTGGTAGAGAACGCCTACATGCAGAAATTAATCAACAAAGAGATCACGGAAGCAGAGCTGCGGCGGTTTATACAGGAAAAGAACAACATTGTTGCAGAGTATAAGATCACCCTGAAGGTTGTGAAGTAAGTTGCCGGCTTTTATATGTCAGTTCAGAGGATGTACCCGTACGGGTTCTCTTCACTCTATACGATACAGCAACCAAAGAAGATCACGAAAAAAGAACCGATAGAAGATGCGAGCACTATATTCCGGACACTCTCGCGAAACCTTCTTATCTTTGAATCCGCCTGCATTATCTGGTTCCGGAGCTCAAGGCAGCTGTTGACGTTGATGGCATATCTGCATCTATCTTCAAAACCGTCTACCCTGCGGCAATATCTGTCTCCGAGCCGTATCTGCATGACGTTGAACACATGCTCGCAGACATCGAGCGTTTTCAGCATCTCGTCTTTGAAAAAATGCGGATTCTCGTCGCCGCACTGGTCGGCATGACGAAGGAGGGCCTCGAGCAATATGAGACGGTTATCATTGGTCTTCTCCATACCCTTCATGTTCCGCCCTCACTTTCATTGAAGTCTTAAAAACCTGGCGTCTGCCTGACATGAGGAGGGAGCATGATGCATGCCAACAGTTATCATATTTGAATCATTGAATATCAACGATTGATGAGTTCCAAGATCGTGTTCCGGATTACAGATCATAACCAAAGATTCTTCATGGAAATTGTCCATCCCTGAACTGCAAGGCATGCAGTGAATATCACCAGGTGCATCATTCGCATGCCCCCTTGCCTCTCTTCATTGCCTTTCCCCGGCCTTCACGGTACAATGGCACCATGGCGGCGATAACCTTCGGCAGCAACCCGCGATTAGAGGCGGTCTACGAGGACAACGGTTCTGATACCTGCGTGGTCATCACCCATCCCCATTCCCTCATGGGCGGGAACATGAACAACAACGTGGTCATGTCCGCCTGGAGGGTGTGCCTTGCCAAGGGGCTTTCCGCTCTCCGGTTCAATTTCCGCGGGGTAGGCCGCAGCGGCGGGACCTTCGACGAGGGGGACGGGGAGATGGAAGACCTGGCGTCAGCCATTGCCCATGTGAACAAACCCGCCATTATTATCGGCTACTCCTTCGGGGCCTGGGTGGCCGAGCGCCTCATGAAGCGCATGGACAGCCCCCTGCCCTGCATCTTCGTCTCGCCGCCGAACGCCATGTTCACCTTCCCGTCCATGCGGGGAGACCCCGTGTGGGTCATCACAGGCGGGCAGGACCAGTTCAGCAGCGCCGCCGGCCTGGAGGGTCTCCTGGACAGGGAACGCATCACCGTCATACCGGGCGCCGACCACTTCTGGTTCGGTGACGAGGGACCACTCGAGGCATACCTGAGCGACAGGCTCGATCTCATCGCCAAGGGCATCGCTTGAATCCGACCGGCTGAAGGAGCACCATGCCCACGAGAAGGCTCGCACTCATCGCCCTGTTCGCGGCACTGACCGCGGTCAGCTCCTTCATCCGCATCCCCTTGTGGCCCGTGCCCGTCACCATGCAGACCTTCTTCGTGATCCTGGCGGGCCTCATGCTCGGGGCATCCGGAGGGGCCATGAGCCAGACCATCTACATCCTCGTCGGCCTCATCGGCCTGCCGGTCTTTTCCGGGGGCGGCGGTCCGTCGTACTTCCTGCAGCCCTCCATGGGCTACCTCATCGGGTTCATTCTCGCCCCCGTTGCCGTGGGCATCTTCACCCGGAACAGAGCGCTCACCTGGCATACAGTGCTGGCAGCATCACTCCTGGGATCGCTCATGATCTACGCCGTCGGGGTGCCCTATCTGGCCGCCTACCTGCACCTCGTCGTCAAGAAGCCCGAGGCGGTGGGCATCGCCATCAAGACGGGGCTCATCATCTTCCTGCCCGGAGACCTCATCAAATGCGCCCTGCTCACCCTCATCGTTCCACGACTGAAGCTGAGAAGGGTCCTGACCGGATAACCGACGATCGAAGAGGAGGATAGCACCTGCCGTCAGGCTTTCTGGGACTCCCGGGAATCCTCGCGCTCGTTCATCTCGAACACCGCCCTGAGCGTGGTCCCCTTTCCCGGCTCGGAAACCATGGAGATACGGTCGCAGTAGCGCTTGATGTTGCACAGGCCCATACCCGCGCCGAAGCCGAGCTCGCGCACCCAATCCGGGGCGGTTGAGTAGCCCGGTCTGAAGGCCTCACCGATGTCCGCTATACCCGGGCCTTTGTCCTCGGCTACCAGGACGAGTTCCTTCGGACTGATCTCCACCCTGAGCTCGCCGCCGTTGGTAGTGTGGATGATCAGGTTCATCTCCGCTTCATAGGCGCTGACATTGATCCGCCTGAGCAGAGCCGGGTCCACGCCCAGTCGCTGGAGGGTTCGCTTGAGTGTGCTCGAAGCCCGGCCGCCCTGGTCGAAATCACGGGGAGCCACCTGGAAATGAAGCACGAGGCTCGTCAGGTCCGAGGCGATGTCCTCGAAGACATGGCTGGCCCGGTAGCGCCTGATCTCCTCGCTCTTGAACTGGCTGTCCAGTGCCACAAGCAGCCCCTTGGTGATGTCGCTGCCCGTGACGATGCCCGAGAGCTTCCCGTCCTTGTCCACCACCGGGAGCCGTCCGTATCCGTACCGGGCAAAGAGCTTGACCGCCTGGACTACATGCTCGTCCGTCCTCACGGTGACAACATCACGGGTCATGTGGCGTTCGACGGACTCTTCCGCCCTCTGGGATGCCAGGGACTTGATGAGGTCCTCAATGCTGATGACGCCGACGATCTTCCCGTCCGTGACCACCGGCGCCCCGGAGATCTTGTTGTCCCTGAGGATTTCCATGAGCCTCTTCATGGTGGTATCCGGCGATACGGACACCACATCAGGATTCATGATCTGGCTGACACGGAGTTCATAGACGAGTTCGTGGACATGATTGATGTCATGGGTCCCGATGGTATGCATGATCATTCCATTCAACCTTTGAGGATCTCGGAGATGCCGTTGTCGGCAAGCCCGGCCCCGAAGAGGATGCCGCACGATTTGTACATGCTGTGCACACAGAGAATCAGGGGTATCGAGAGGTCTTCCGCCAGATCGATAACCTGCCGGGACGGCTTCTTCCCCCGGACGAACACGATGGCGCTGATACCCGCCATCTCTGCGGTCCGCAGGACCTGAGACGTGGTGAGCCCGCTCAGCAGGATGCTGTTGCCCTCGATGTTGAAGGCCAGGACATCGCTCATGAGGTCGGCCGCACCGCCCGTGGAGATTTCCATGGATCCGTCATAGTTCCGGGTGATGACCGTTCCCTGAAGCCTGTCAACGATTTCCTTCAGCTGCATAATCCGCCTATGTACATATAATCCCGTCCAGCATTCCACGACCTGACGATTCCACAAAAACCCCTTTTGAGTGCATGGGAAATCGGAGATTAATCAATGATACACATTCAATGCCGGGTTGTGGTTCCCTCTGCCCCATACCGGCCGGGGCCCGAACCATTCCGGATGAGCAATGAGAACTGTATAGGGAAACAACGGACAGCGTGTCAATGGGATTTTCTCTTGATGGACGGACCAGATACAGGCACCCGTCACGAGGGTTTCTCTCAATTGACAAACCATTGATCTTGTGTTTCATTAAACATGGAATTTCCCATATTTTTAACCACCTTGACATTGCGAAGAGGTTGCCAATGAGACAAAGACTAGTCGAGATCCTCATAGGGTTCATGCTGATCCTCGGGCCTTCTCTCCTCCTGGCGGGCCAGATCGTTACCGAGGCCGACCGCCAGTGGGCGAAGAAGGCGTTGGAACAGGAGGAGACCATGAAGGCCGCACCCGCCTCCAACACCGTGGCAGTGCTGGCCTTTCAGAACCGGTCAGACAACCCGGAACTCACCCCCCTGCAGAAGGGATTCGCCTTCCTCCTCATGACCGATCTTGCCCAGGTCGAGGGCATCACCGTGGTTGAGCGTATCAGGCTCCAGGCCCTGCTCGAAGAGCTCGACCTCGGCGCCTCCGGCCTGGTGGAGAAACAGACCGAGCCCCGGCTCGGCAGGTTGCTGGGCGCCGGCTACCTGGTGGGCGGAGACCTCACCAGCAGCACCCAGACCCAGCTCGGCATCCTCTCCGACGTGCTCCAGGTCAGGGACCAGAACAGCCTGGGCAGGCCTGCAGCGGAGGGGATCATGGAACAGATATTCGACCTCGAGAAGAAGATCCTCTTTGAAGTGGTCGACCTCCTTAAGATCAAGCTCAGCAAACAGGATCGGGAGAAGCTTGCCCAGCCTCTGACCACGAGCTACCAGGCACTGCTCTATCTCTCCTGCGGCCTCGATTCCAGCGACCGGGGCAACTATCCGCAGGCCGCGACCTGCTACCGCAAGGCGCTGGAGCAGGACCCGCAGCTCACTCCCGCACGCAATGCCCTCACCGAGCTTGCCGCCTTGAATCTGGTGACCGTCAATCCCCGCAGCCAGGACATCCTCGATGGTCAGGAGGAACAGAACTCCTCCACGCTGAGCCTGGGAAAGAACAACGCCACCTTCAGGGAGTTCCGCCCTGCTACCACCGGCCAGATCCGGGTGATCTGGTAGGGAAGGACCAGTCATGACAACCCGCATCTGTTTTCCCTATCCGGCATATGGGAGAATACCATTCAAGCTTCTCCTCCCCATCTTCCTCATCCTTCTCGTCATCGGCGCCTGCAGCAGGACCGGCAGCGATGGAGGCATCGGAAACATCTCCTTCTCCCTGAAGATGCCCCAGTCATCAGGCAGCACCCAGTACAAGGCGGCCCTGTTCGCCTGTGATGACTACGGTATAGTGGACGTGGTGGCTCAGGTCACATCAGGAGACACGCTCGTCGCAACCGGCGGACCGTGGCCGTGCGACACCGGCGAGGGTATCCTCTCAGGGGTGGAGGAAGGTGAAAACTACCGGGTCACGATCTCCATGCGTGACAGTCAGGGCCGGACCCTCTTCCAGGGCAGCAAGAGCGGCATCGACGTGGTGGCCGGGACGACCACGGATGCCGGTACCATCGAAATGACGGCCATGAACACTGCTCCGGTCTTTGCCGACGTGGCCAACCAGCAGGTTGACGAGGGCGGGACCCTGAGCTTCACCATCAGCGCCACGGATCCCGACGGGGATGCGCTGACCTATAGTGCCACCTCCCTGCCTTCAGGGGCCGAGTTCGACCCGGACAGCCACATGTTCTCCTGGGTTCCAGGATACGACCAGGGAGGCACCCACACGGCGACCTTCCAGGTCACCGACGACGGCGCACCCCAGATGAGCGACACCCTCACGGTTACCATCTCGGTGGGTGACGTGAACCAGCCGCCGGTCCTCGATGAGATAGGCACCCGGCACATCACGAGTGATGTACCGGCCTCCTTCACGGTGACCGCCACCGATCCGGACGGCGACACCCTCACCTATGACATCGCAGGGTTGTTCTTCTCGGACGGAACGTACGAGTATGGCGAAGGCTATCTCCGGGGAATGAGCATCGACCCGGACACCCATGTCTTCACCTGGAACCCTGTGACCCAGGATTACGGCTACGGAGAATACATGGTGCTCTTCCGCGTGACGGACGACGGCACGCCGAGGCTGACAGATTACGAGTGGGTGGCAATCCAGTACTACGACACTACCGTGGACCAGATGGACGGCTCCCGATTCCCCGTTCTCGGTACCATAGGGTCGAGACAGATAGACGCCGGTGACACGCTCAGGTTCATCCTGTCGGCCACCGACGCCGATTCCAATGCTTCCCTGAACTATGCGGACAATGAGATCTCGGGGAAAACCTACCCCGACGGGGCGAGCCTCAACTCGGATACGAACGAGTTCGTCTGGGAGACCTCGACTTCCACGAGCGGCAACTTCTGGGTGCGGTTCTTGGTCAGGGATGCCTATAATTATCAGGCGGATTTCGAGGACGTGGTGATCACCGTGGGCGACGTGAACAGGCCGCCGGTCCTCGATCCCATAGGTGCCAGACATGTGGTGCCCGGCGAGAGCATTCAATTCATCGTCACGGCGACCGATCCGGAAAACGATGCCCTCACCTACAGCGTGACCTCGGTGGGAGGTGCAACCGCAGCCCTGCCCTCCGGGGCATCCTTCGATTCGGCAACCCAGGTCTTCACCTGGGACACGCTCATCGATGATTCGTCAGGTTACTTCAGGTTCACGGTCACCGATGCAAACGGCGAGAGCGATTATGAAGATGTCTACATCCAGCTCTATTAAGGTTCTTCGAACGGAGAGAGGTACTTCTATGAGACACCGGCTTGTATTCCTTGCGATTATATGGACGGTGGGGATGAGCTTCCCTGCTTTCGCCCTTGAAAAACAGTTCGAAACGGGCTTTTCCGCCGCCTGGTGGAACAATGACAACGACGATTCCGGTACCCAGCTTGCCGTTCCGATCCAAGCCGGGATAGTATACGGGGATTTCAGGGCGCAGGTCCTCAATGCCTATGTCTATACCGGCGTCAACCCGGACGAAGGCGACTCAGAGTCCTTGAGCGCCTTCGTGGACACCAAGCTCAATTTTTCCTACACGCTTAAAAGCCGGGCCCCGGTGGATGTCCTCATGGGACTGGGTTTCAGCTTGCCCACCGGCACCACCGACCTGTCAACCGACGAGCTTATCCTCGTCTCCCTTCCCCCCGAGCTGCTTCCCATTACCACCTTTGGCGAGGGGTTCAACGTCAATCCCTACCTGTGCATAGCGAAGGAATGGGAGCGTTCCGCAGCGGGATTCGGCATCGGGTACCTCTGGCGGGGTGAGTACGACTACAGCGACATGTTCGAGAACTTCGACCCCGGGGATGTCTTCACCGTCACGGCCGAGGGTTCCCGCATCTTCACCGACAACCTCCGGGGAAGAATCTTCGCGGAATACGCATACTACGGGAAGGACACCCTGGACGGCGAGGATTACTATCAGGACGGGGCCCTCATGCTCCTCGGCTTCGGTACCACCTATGCCAGGTCCTCCTGGAAACTCGATGGGAGCGTCTCGGGTCTCTTCCGCGGCAAGGCAAAGTACTACACCGAGACGGGAACGCCCATCGACCGTGAGAAGAACTACGGCGACGAGCTGCACCTGGACCTTGCGCACACCTATTTCCTGGACTCCGCTACCTCTGTCAAGACGCACCTGAACATCCTCTCCATGGGAGAAAACGACTACGAGCAGGACTCCGCCTTCTATAACGGCGGACGTATGAAGCTCTCCCTGGGAGGTGGAATGGAGAAGTCCATCTCCGAAACCCTCAAAGGGAACGTGGACCTGTCCCTTTTCACGGTCAAGGACAAGGAGAACTGGTTCCATCCCGATGAAGAATACTCCTATAAGGGCTTCATTCTCAGCGCAGGCTTGCAAATGGCATTTTGATATGGTATAATATGTAAATTAATTCCATTACTCGTCTGATAGGAACTATTGAGAAGGTTCGAAGCGATACATCAGAGGAGGATGAGTGGTGGTTATGCATTTTGATTCATGGTTACGTTACGAGAGAGTCCCCGGATTCTCGAGGAGTAGGTACGTCTTCTTCGCCTGCATTGCCTTCTTTCTTGCCATGACCGCCTGCAGCGGAAACGGCGGAAGCTCAGGCGGCGACTCCTACGGCAGCATATCCTTCAGTCTCGTTGCACCCTCGGACGATGCCGATCAGGTCCAGTACAAGTCCGTGGACTTCCCCTGCCAGGAATATGACATCGCATCCGTAGAGGCCGAGATCCTTGACACCGGAGGTTCCGTCGTTGCGACCGGCGGACCGTGGGACTGCTCCGGCGGTCGCGGCACCATCGGGTACATCAAGGCGGGGGATGACTACACCCTGTGGGTATACCTGAGGAACAGCGACGGCAATGTGCGCTACCAGGGGAGTGTCAGCGGCTTGCGGGTGAGGATGGGAAGGATCACCAACGCCGAGGTCGCACTGGAGAGAATCAACCTCACCCCGGTCTTTGAAGAGATCGAAAGCCAGCAGACCCAGGCAGGACAGACCTTGAGCTTTACCATCAGCGCATCCGACCCTGACGGCGACCCTATCATCTACACAGCCCTATCGCTGCCGTCCGGGGCTTCCTTTGACCCCGACACCGCCCTCTTTTCCTGGACCCCCGGTGACGACCAGGTGGGCACCTTCACTGCCCGGTTCCAGGCGAGCGATAATGCCCAGGGTGATGACGCCGAGGTCCTTGAGGTCTACATCATTGTCACCGGACCCAACCAGTCCCCGGTCTTCACCGCTGTCAAATCGAAATACGTGAGGGAAGGCCAGACCCTGAAGTTCACCATCAAGGCGGCAGACCCCGACGGCGACACCGTCACCTACAGCGCCCTGTCACTGCCCGCAGGGGCGACATTCAATGCCGAGACCAGGCTCTTCACCTGGAGACCCGGGTATTCCCAGAGCGGGACCTATACCGCGCAGTTTGCCGCAACGGACGACAGCATTCCGCCCCAGACTGCCACCCTGGACGTCACCATCATCGTCTCCAATACGAACAGGAGCCCGGTCCTTACCGTCCCGACCGGCGTCCAGACGGTCACCCCCACCGGTACCCTGGTGTTCCAGATATCCGCCACCGATCCTGACGGTAACGGCATCACCTACGCCGCTGCCGACCTGCCCCGGAACTCCTCGGGCACCTATTTCTCAGGCGTCAGCTTCGATGCGGCCACCGGGACCTTCCGGTGGTCGGCACCGGGAACATCGGCCGTGGGGGAGTACACCGTCCTCTTCATCGCCACCGACAACGGCAGCCCAGCGAAGAGCGACTACGGGACCGTCACCATCCAGGTATCCAACAGCGACAACCCCATCGATCACCGGCGCCATCCCGTCCTTACCCCCATAGGGCCCAAGAGCATCGACCCCGGAGACACGCTGGAGTTCAGCGTCTCGGCATACGACCCGGACTACGCGGACGGAGGGTCGTCCGCCCTGGTCTTCGGGATCGAGGAGATCTCCGGCCAGCAGTTTCCCGACGGGGCATCCTTCGATCCCGAAACGGGAATCTTCAGCTGGGTGCCCGAGGCTGAAGGCAACTACTGGGTACGCTTCGTGGTGACCGATCCCAACGACATCCCGCTTCCCCTTTCTGACTGGGAAGATGTGGTGATATCCGTGGGGGATGTGAACCATCCGCCTGTTCTGGATCCCATCGGCGACAGGGTCGTGTGGGATGGAGAAACACTGGAGTTCACCGTCTTCGCCACCGACCCCGACGGCGACGGCCTCACCTTCAGCGCGAGCAGCCTGCCCTCCGGAGCGGCCTTCGATGCATACACCCATACCTTCACCTGGACCCCGAATTTCTACACCAGATGCATCCCCCCGAAGACCTATACCGTGAGATTCACGGTCACCGACAACGGTACTCCGGTGGAAAGTGATTACGAGGACATCGTGATCACGGTGCTGTTCGAATAGGAAAAAGAAACGGCCCTGTGTCATCCACAGGGCCGTTTTTCCCTTGCTTCACGAACCACTCGGTCTTTCAGTGATACAGCTCAGCACCTGCCTTTCTGGCAGTGGAGAGCCATCCCGCCAGGTCACCCGAATCGGCAGTGCCTTTTGCGGTTTTTACGATGCGCCCGCTCTCCACGTCCACCCTCCTCAGGTCCACCCGCATGGTGCTTCCGACCACCATGTAACCCCCGAAGACCATCTCCCCGGCGCCGATCATCCTTCCCACCCTCAACCGGGTCTCCTCGTCGGCCAGGGCAGACGATCCGAGATTGAGCTCCTCCAGGATCGCCAGGATCTTCTGTCGCTCGACCACCTGTACGTCACTCCCCTGTACGGCCTGGATGATCTCTCCGGACAGCAGCTGTCCCAGATCGGGCCTGCCGCCGGCACCGGGGGAGAGGTCCTCGAGGTCCCATACCGCAACGGTCCTCACTCCCTCGTATTCCCCAGAGGTCGTGGCGCACCCGGGCAGGGCGAGAACACCCATCAGCAGGAAGCATACCGCATATCCGAATTCTCGCACGTTCCTACTCCTTCTGCACGGCATCCCCTGCCTTCTCGATGATTTTGTCGTCCCTGGCAATGGGCTTCGTCTTGCTGACGATGCGGCACCAGGCCAGGCCGGGCTCCGCTCTGGTCACCTCCAGCAGCCCCATGACCTTGGATTCACCCTTGAGCTTCTTGCCCTTGTACTCAATCTCTTTGGCCTCTTCCACCACATCAAACCGTGTACCGGCCACCACGCCCTGGTCTGATCCGAGGTTGATCATGGCCTCAGAATCCTTGACCTCCACCACATAGGCGCGCAGCGGGTACTCCTTGATGAGAGTGCCCAGAATCTGGCGGTTGAGCTGGAAGATATCCTGAGGCTGGGGCACGCCGCCCTGCATCTGCATGGTGATCACCTTGGCCACCGAGGTGGTCTCGGTGTCCAGGAGCCGCATGTTCAGCATGGTGCCCTCGGGGAGGTTGAAGATGGTCCCGGTGCCCAGAACCCGCGCAGCAAGCACCCTGCCGAGCTTCAGTGATGTCTCGGGGTCGGCGAGCTCTGACGACCCGAGGTTCAGTTCCTCCAGGAGCCTCTCCAGGAGAACCCGGTCGACCACCTTCACCCTGCCGGAGGCCTTGAGCTGGTCGGTCAGCTGGGAGGTGAGAACGATGGACATGCCGTCCCGCTCGGAGAGACCGCCCTGCTCCTGGAAGTCAACGAACCCCATCACCATGGGGGGAGAGGTCCAGGTATCCTCGGGCTTCGGCCTTTTTGCCTGTTCGCGGAAGCGCTGGGCCAACTCCTTCACGAGCCTTTCGACCCGATCCTTCCGGGCCGCGTCCTTCTGGTACTCCAGCATTTCGAGGGCACGTGCGGCCAGCACGCGGGAGTAGTCGTCCCGGCTGTCCACCGTTTGACCCTGCTGGTACGATTCCAGGGCCTTGTCCCACTTGCCCTCCTTCTCGTAGGTGACCCCCTTGTTGGCCATTGCCTCCACGTAGTAGGGATCGAGCGCGACGGCCTGGTCGTAGAGGTTCCTCGACGCCTTGTAGTCCTTGACGCTGGCATAGAGGCGGCCGAGCTTGTTGTAGGCCACTGCCTTCTGGAAGGTCTCGGCCTCCGGCTTCTTTGTGGCAGCCTCATATTCGGCCTTGGCCTCCTGCTTTTTGTTCTGGCTGTACAGGACATCGGCCTTCACCACGTGGGCATAGGCCCGCTCGGGGGCCTTCTTCTCCACCTCTGAGGCGAGCGTCAGGGCCTTGTCGGCCTTGCCCTGCCTGGCATACACGGCGGCCAGCCCCTCTTTGCCGAGAATCTCGGCCTTGCCCTTGCCTTTGGCGAGTTTGGCGAAGGTCTGCTCCGCCTCCGACGCCTTGCCCGCCTTGAGGGCTGCATATCCCTTCACGGCGACGGCCTGGTCATTGTCCGGACCTTTCCTGGCCGCCTCGTCGCTGATGGCCAGGGCCATGGCCGTGTCCTTCTGCTGCAGCTTGCGCTCGGCGACCCGGGTCAGCATGATGCTCATGGTCTTGCCTCCCCCCTGGAAGACGTCCATGACCTTCAGCTCGGGACCGATGATGCAGACCGTGGGCAGGATAGTCTTGGCGTTGTACTGGTCGCTCACGCCGGCCATATCGTGCAGGATGGGAAAGGACGGCTTGGTCTTAGCCGCGAAATCGACCGCCTGGGCCTTTGTCGAACGGGTAATGCCCCAGACGGTGAGCTGCGCTCCCTTGTACTTCTTGGCGATCTGGTCCAGGCTCAGAAGCCCCTCCTGGGAAGGTCTGGAGGCTGCATCGAAGAAGTAGAGGACCACCATGGGGCTCTTCTTCATCTGCGAAAGGTCATGCATGGTGCCGCCCAGGTCCTTCAGGGCGAACCCTGGGGCCGTCTGACCGGTGGAAACAGCATAACAGAGAGGGACTTCAGCGGCATGAACCGCCAGGGCCAGCACCAGGCATACGATTATCCGTACGATATATCTCATCTTCTTCCTCCTTGGATTCCCGTTCCCATATTAAAGGTTTCGTGAGGATTGGCAAGAACTTAACTGTCCCAGGTGAGAAACTGCACTGCAGAGTCCGGCCTTCCGGTCCTAAAGGCCCTTGGATGAGAAGAAGATCACCTTGTCCCCAACCAGCTTCACGTCGATGGATTTCTTGTCATTGCCCCACCTGCAATCCTTGGCCCCAAGGACGGCATTGCATTCGCCCGGCTTGCCCAGGATCTCCACGACTTCGGAATACTCCATGCCCACCTGCAACCTGTCATAGTTCTCCTTCGTCACCTTGCCGCATGCCACAAGAAACACCAAGAGCAGGGCAATAACCAGAATACCTGCATTTCTTACCAATGTACGCAACATGGTTCCTCCTTTCCTTTCCATCATGGATCCCTCCATCCTGCGGTCCGGTGTCCGACCGTCAGTGGTTCTCTGCAAGGGCTACGCTCACGCCTACACCGATGAGCAGGGTGCCGCTGCCCGCCCTGGTATAGCGCTCGAACCGTGGTGAGCGGAGAGAGGCGGCCATGCGCCCGGATGCAACGGCATACGCGGCAAATACGGCAGCTCCCAGGGCGATGCTCGTGACACCCAGGATGAAGAACTGCGGGGCAGCAGGCTGGGAGGGATTGATGAATTGCGGCAGGATCGCCACATAGACCAGCAGCGCCTTCGGGTTTGCCGCATTCGTGATGAACCCTCTCATGGTCGCCCAGCGGGCATTGACCTTCGACGGTCGGCCGGGTATGGCTTCGACGGTATCACCGCGGCCCCTGAGGGTCTGCACCCCGAGCCAGACCAGGTAGGCGGCTCCTACCCATTTGACCACCAGGAAGAGATTATGCGAGCCGACGAGCAGGAGGCCGAGCCCAAAAGACGAGAGGACAAAGAACATCACCTCGGCCAGCAGAAGGCCCAGCATGGCCCAGAAGGAGCTTCGTGCGCCGAAGGCCAGGGCCTGTGAAACGATGAGCAGGACCGCCGGTCCCGGCACAAGATAGGCGACGAATTCCACGGCAGCGAAAAGAAGCCAGTGTTCAAAGGTCATGGATGACATCCTTTCAGATCATTAGAGCCCAACGTCCGCATTCAGGAGGTAGCGTGGTTTCATCGCACGGATCATCTGGTAAAGAAGTGTCGACAGGGCAGGTGGTAGCCCCACTAGTGGCAGGGGACGGCCGGCTTCATCGGCTCTGCTCGAAAAGGGCCAGGCGGACACCGAGGGTTATGAGGACAGTGCCGAGCATCCGATCCAGCCACATGGAGGCGCTGGCATGCTGCCGGAAGAACCGTGTTGTCCGCGAAGCCGCAACCACGAAGAAGGTCTCCACCGGCATCGCGACTACGATGATTAGGGCTCCGAGCCCCACCAGCTGCATCGAAGGACTGCCGTGGTCAGGCCTCACGAACTGGGGCAGGAAAGCCATGAAGAAGATCGCCACCTTCGGGTTGAGCACGTCCACCAGGACGCCCTGGCGAAACGCCTGGGCCGGGGTTATATCGGGCGCCCTGTTCGAGGAGACATCGAAGCTTGAACCCCGTGAACGCAGAGCCTGTATCCCCAGGTAGATGAGATAAGCCGCACCGGCATATTTCACCACGGTGAATGCCTCGGCGGAAGTCATCAGGATGGCGGAAAGCCCGAAGGCCGCAGCGAGCGCGTGAACGAACGCACCGGTCCAGACACCGGCCGCCGAGGCCAGGCCGACCTTCGTCCCCTGCGCTATGGTCTTGGAAAGCACATAGATCAGGTCCGGTCCGGGCGAGAGGTTCAGCGCCAGGGCCGCACCGAAGAATACCATCCAATACGTCGGATCGTTCATATGCGTCTTCGTTGACTGCTGCTACAGATACCTGCAGCCGTCAACCATCATCCTACTCCGCTGGCACCAGCTCGACCCTGATAGGTTCTCCCCCGGTCTTCTCCACCTGTACCTGGGCCTCCCATTCATAGTACTCGGGCATGGTCAGCTTCACCTCATGGCCGCCCACAGGCACCTCAACCTCGATGGGTGACTTTCCCTTGAAGTCGCCGTCCACGAATACCTGGGCCCCCTCCGGCACGCTCTCAACCTTCAGGGCGCCCATGTCCACCGGGGCCTCCTTCTTTCCGGAAGTGAAATAGAGCCCACCTGCAACAATGGCCAGGATCACGAGCACTGCAGCGATGATGACGGCCAAGGGGCTCTTCTTCTCCTTCGGGACAACTGCGGCCGGCTCCCCCGCCTTGATGAACGCCTTCAGGGCATCGGCAAGCTCATGACCGGTCCCGTACCGGCCTGCAGGGTCCTTGGATAGGCAGCGCATGACGATGTCCGAGAGATCCCTCTTCACTGCAGGGTTGATCTCGTCGGGCCTCGCCGGGTTTTCCCCGGTGATGGCGTGGAAGATGGCGGCCAGGTTCTCCCCCTTGAAGGGACGGACGCCGGCCGCCAGTTCGTAGAGGATCACGCCCAGGGAGTACAGGTCGGACCTGCCGTCCACCTTCTTCCCCATGACCTGCTCCGGGGACATGTAGTTGGGCGTGCCCAGGATCTCGCCTGCCTGGGTCTGATGGCTCGCCTCAGGGTCCTCGATGTGGGCAATGCCGAAGTCCGTCAGCTTCACCCTGCCGCCCGGGGCCACCATGATGTTCTGGGGCTTGATGTCACGGTGCACGATGCCCCTTGTATGGGCATAATCGAGGCTCTCGGCCACCTGGATGCCGATCTCCGCGATCTCTTCTCCGGACAGCGCCTTCTCCCTGGCATAGGCGTTCAGCGGGACGCCCTCGAGGAACTCCATGGCGATGTAGACCGTGCCCTGGTCATCCCCCACATCGTACACGGTGACGATGTTCGGGTGCGACATGCGGCCGATGGCCCGGGCCTCCTTCATGAATCGCTGGACGAAGTCCTCGCTGCTCACCCGGTCAGGCCTGAGGACCTTCAGGGCGATGTCCCTGCCTATCTGGGGGTCGTGGGCCCGGTAGACCACGCCCATGGATCCTTTTCCCAGTTCACCGACAATCTCGTAACGGCCGTATTGCATAGGTTATCATTCCTTTATGAATGAGATGACTGTCTCGATGGGTATGAGCAGTCCCGAGTAGTGGTCCCCTTTCATCCTCCCCTGAACCATGCCCACCAGGTCCCCCTGTTCGTCGAAGACCGGGCTGCCGCTGCTGCCCGGCTCCACCTCCATCCGCACCGCCAGCAGCGGCTGGCCCTCCACCAGCCGGGGCGGCCCGCTCACGAAGCCCGAGACCATTGTCCCTGCATGGTTTCTTGGGCATCCGATGGAGAACACCCTTGCATCGGTTGCCGGGACGGGCTTGCCGTTGTTGACCGGCACTGCTGTGCTGAAAGGCCGGCTGCAGTCGATGAGGGCAAGGTCCTTGCGGAAGTCTATCCTCACGAGGGTTCCATCCAGAGGGTTCCCCCTCCTGGGGATGACCGTTATGTCCGTGGGGTCTTTCAGGGTGTGGGCGGTGCACAGGATGAGTCCGGATGCATCCGCCACGAAGCCGGACAGCTGTATGGGCCTACCCTTCACCAGGGCCCTGATGCATACTACCGAGTCCATCCGGTTCCGTACCCCGGCGGGCACGTCGCCGGTGGGAAATCCTCGGGGGGAGAGCATGCCCTGCTCGTAGCCGGCGAGGAACTTCCACAGGGTGTCCGCCCTTCCCTTGAGGGCTTCGCCCGAGGTAACCTCGGTGGCCAGCGGCGAGTCGTGCCTGAGGGTGATCTCCCATGGGGTCGCGTCCTTCGTGGCGGACAGTACGATCTTCTCCGCCATCTGCTCCGACCTCACCTGGTACCCCGACTTCTTCAGCCAGTCCTTGATCACCTGCTCCGCCTCGTACCGTGGCAGCTGGAAAACCCTGGTCTCTCCACCGCCACCCGCATGAGCACACACGACGGCCAGGAGTATGGCTGCCGTCACAGCTGCGATGTATCTTGATGCCATGTATCTATCCTCGACCCTCATGTCAGCCCGGCAAGCACCACGGTGACATTGTCCTTCCCGCCGGCCGCCTTGGCGCTCCCGATGAGTCTCCGTGCCATGTCTGCAAGTGCCTCTCCCGGTCCCATGCACTTCAGCACACCGGCGTCATCGATCATATCGGTGAGCCCGTCCGAACACAAAAGGAAGATGTCTCCGGCCACACCCCTGCCCTTGAGGATATCGAGCTCTATGTGCTCCTTCGTCCCCACGGCGCGCAGAATCACGTTGCGCATAGGGTGCTTCCTTGCTTCCTCCGGGCTGATGAGCCCCTGGCTGAGCTGCTCCTGCACCAGGGAGTGGTCCACGGTGAGCTGCTTCAGCTCGCCGTTCCTCAAACGGTAGGTCCGGCTGTCACCCACATGCCCGATGATGATCTCGTCGCCGTGTACGGCCAGGATCTCGGCCGTGCACCCCATGCCGGCATGGTCGGGGTGGGCGGCCACATGGTCGAGTATCCGCCGGTTGGCCAGGGTAAAAGACTTCTTGACCAGGTCCGCCGTTGCCTCGGTGGCGGTTCCGTCACCGAGGACCTCTTCCACGGTCTCCACGAAGATGCGGCTGGCCACTTCCCCTGCCGCCGCACCACCCATGCCGTCGGCAACGGCGCAGAATCCCAGATCGGACCTCGCCACAAAGGCGTCCTCGTTGTTCGTGCGTTTGAGCCCGACATCGGTGATGCCGGCGCACTGCAGTCTCACAACCATCGATACCCTCTCCTGTTCCCTCGATCTATACGAGATACTTGAACATGCATTTGAGGCTTGGCCTCAGACGAAGTACAGGGAACCTTTGACCTGCTCAAGCCGTGCAATCCCCTTGACAGGGCCGGCCTGAGACTGTATTTCCCTGACTGTTATGAGGGAGTTGCCGGTCATCATTGTCCAGCTCGTCCACATCCAGGGTCCGCTCAAGGGACAGATCCAGGAGTTCACCGATCAGACCATCACCCTGGGCAGGCATCCGTCCTGCCAGGTTCACTTCCCCACCGAGATCACCACCCTCTCCCGGAAGCACGCGGAGCTCATCCGGGAAGGCAACCGCTATAAGATCGTCGACCACAGCGCCAACGGCACCTTTGTCAACGGCAAGCGCATTACCGAGACCTACCTCAAGGACGGCGACGTGATCATGCTCACCGAGGGCGGGCCCAAGGTAAGCTACCTTGCCTCCATAACCGATGCCGTCATGAAGGAACCTGCCGGCGAGCCGCCTGCCGCTCCGCCGGTTCAACAGACGCCCCCGGTCGAGCCGCCGGCGTTCGTACCGCCGGTCATGACCGCTGCGCCCGCCAGACCAGCCTCTCCTGAGGTTGAAGCGGCCGCGCCTCCCCGGGCGGCCCCGGCCGCTCCGGTGAAGCCTGCGGACGTGCCGGTAAAGCCAGCCTCACCGCCTCGCCAGACGGTCCAGAAGGTGCAGGTTCCGCTCATCGTCCAGTTCGGTCCCATGCTGAAATCCTACAAGGAGCTGCCCATCGTCATCGGCAAAAAGGCCGACGCCGACTTCGTCATGAACCACCCTGCCGTTCTCGATGCGCATGCCCAGATCTTCTTCAGCCAGAACCAATACTGGATCAAGGACCTCACGGGTAAGGGCCTCATCACCATAGGATCCCGGGCCATCGGGTTCGAGACACCGCTTGCGGCCCAGGACATCATCTCCCTTGCCCCGGGAGGACCCTCACTGATCTTCCTCGGCGAAGGGAGGCTCGCTGAGCACGAAGAGCCCCAGGCCGAGGAATCCGCTCCAGCAGCCTTGCCCACAAAACCCGAGCCCGCGAAAAAGGCCTCGAAATCCATCTTCGACATCTTCAAGAAGTAGCCCTGCCGTATGTGCACGGACTGGGGAAGCATCCCCCGCCGGTCTTACGATCCTGGTTTCCCGGCCTGTGACAGGAATCCCGACTCCTGCCCGGCCCCGAACCTCTTGCCGAACACGTCGATGACAAAGAAGTAGCGCGGTTCGTAGGGTGGCTTCCCCTGCCTGCGCATCTCCTCGTCCGAGGGAATCCCTCCGGGGTCGGCCTGCGGGTCGAACACCCACTGGGCCTCGATCCTCCCCCTCTTCACACGCCCGACGAATTTCGTGATGATGTCGTTCGCACCGTCCGGGTCGTGCTCATAGATCATTATCAAGGCCTCGATCCCATCCGGCAGGCCCTGCACATCGGCCGAGAGCTTCACGTTCTCCCCCTGGCGGGCCTGGGACTTCCCCCACTTCAGGTTGGTGACCTTGACCGGCGGGATGACGGTCAGCGCGCCCGACTTCGCGGAAAGACCGTGCTTCGGGAGCTGCGCGGTGAAGGTCAGGGTCTCCCGGGCATCCTCAGGCACGGCGACGCGCATGCCGAAATAGTCTCCGTACACCTTGCCCTGCAGCTGTGCCACGGCTCTGCCGTCCTTGTCCTCCACCTTGACCTCGATGTCCGATCCGCTACCCACGAAATGGGTCCATACCTCGACATCCACCGAATTCCCGGCCACGACCCGCTTCCTGCCCCACAGGGCGTTCACGATCTTCGAGTCGAGCTGCCCGGTCTGGGCCTGATCGGTGGACTTGTCAAACTGTGCCATGGGATACTGCCTTCATCTGTATGAATACGTCATGCAGGGGTGAAGCTCTTCAGGACCTTCTCGATAACACCGGCGCGCAGCTTCCAGGTCTTTCTCGAAAACGACGCGGTGAGCACGTAGCCGGTGGTACCCTTGAGCACGTAGACGACCCTCTGGTAGATCTCCCGGCCCTCCATGGGGTACCACTTGTAGACCAGCTCGTGGGCCGTCATACCGCTGTCCAGAACAAACGGGCCCTGCTTGAGCTCGCTGAAACCCTGGAGCTCGTCCTGAACGGCCTTGATCTGCATGCGCGCATAGGTCTCCAGGTCCGTTACCTCCAGGTCGTTCTCGATGGTCAGGATGATGTTGTCCCTGATCCCGTCATCCTCCGGCCCCTCGAAACGGTAGACCGTCCTGTCGGTCCATCCCTGCGGGAGCTTCAGTCCGAAGGTGTTGTTCATGAGCACCTGTTCGGATCGTCTCTGTCTGCTCTCAGGTCCATTCATATCCTTCACCCGTTACACCATGCCTATGGTCATTCGAAACAGTAGAGCCTGCGGTTGCCCGCCACATAGATCCTCCCCTGTGCATCGAGGGCGGGCGTTGCATTGAAGCCCTCCTCTTCCTGTGTCATCTGCACCGAGAACTTCACGGAGCCTGCACTGTCAAAGAGACTGAGTTGTCTGTCCTGAACGGAGACCACTTCATCACCCTGCGCCACGGTGAGCCATGCCTTGCCCGCACCCTTCATGGGCTGATCCCATCCGAGTCTGCCGTTGTCGATGCACAGCAGGCGGTTCGAATCGGGAACATAGACCTTTTCCGCCCCTCCGCAGGCAGGGGGCTGATGCGTCTGGGGATTGCGGAGCTCGTATTCCCACAGCACGGAGCCCTTCAGGGAAAGCTTGGTCAGCCAGGGGCGCTCTCCTTTGTTCTTCGCCCCCCGACCTATGATGACCAGGTTGTCTTTCGTATCCAGAGAAGCGCTTTCAACCTCGTCGTATTCCAGGTCGAAGCCGGAGACCACCTTCATGTCCACGGTCTCGACCAGATTGACCTTCCTGCCCTGGACGACCACAAACATCCTGCCGCCCGTGGTGAGCATGGCATGATCGATGGAGCCTTCGCCCGAGTACCTCCAGCGCACGAGGGATTTCTCGATCTGCTTGCGGTACAGGTCGAACCGCTGAGGAAGCTCGCGCGGCTTCGGACCTCCGGTGAACTGGACCACTGCCATGAAATCATCGTTGCCGGGCTTGAACAGCAGCACGTATGCCCACTCACCAAGCGTGGGGAATTCCCCCTGTTCGAGTATGGGTTTTCCGATATACTCCTGATAGTTCAGCAGATATGCGGGAATGATGTATGCGAAGGCCTCCCTGCCGAAGACCACCGGGGTGTTGTTCCCCAGCGGGACCATATATTGGAACGACCCGTCCGATTTATATACGAGGAGGTTGTCCACAGAAAGCACACCAAGGACATCCCCCTTGACGAGGACAGTCCGCGGGGCAGGAAAGACATCCTCATCCGCCTCGCGATAAGCCTTTGCCCAGCGCTCTCTGCCCGTTGCCCGGACTGCTACGCGGACATGGGAATTGCGCTGATAGTTGGCATACTCCACCGGGTATTCAACCCCATCGAGCTTGAACATGGTATCACGCTCCTTGGCGTCTTTGCCTTTGCTGTCAATCGTCTTTTCATAACCGTTGCACTGGATGGAGAGGATCGCCAGCAGCGCAACCAGAAACAGGACAATGCGATGGCTACTGCCGGTCCACATGGTGCAGACGACCCTGATTATTGATGGCTGCAGTCGGGATTGTTCCGGCCATGCTCACCACAGCGTATCCCTGATCACGATGCTGCTGTCGTTCAGCTCGCCCCTCATCCAGTCACGGGCGAACTTCAGATCGTTCGAGCCGAGCGACCAGTTTCCCAGGAGCCTCCTGAAAGCGGTCGAGAAATGGCCCTCCTCGCTGCAGAGGATGTACTTCGCCAGCCAGTGCTTGCTCACCTCGTTCCCCACCTGTGCCTTCTTCCCCGAGCGCTCGCCGAATTCCGACGTGCCATCAAGATAAACCTCGAGATCATAGTGAGACTCTGGGTCGACAGGATCCTTCTCCAGGCACACGGGGAACACGGCGAGGTACGTCCTCTTCAGGACCCCCGAACTCTCGAGATAGAATCGCTCGTTGAGCGTCTTGAGGACATTCGACAGCCCGTTCCTGAAATCCCTCTTCGTCGCGTTTGTCCAATTCCCGTCCGAACCGTCGATGAACTTGATCCCGATCTTCACATAGACCACGAGTATCGCATCGAACGGGGCCTTGGGCGGCCTGGGCTTTCTTCCCCCGATGGCATAGCTGTACCCCGTCTCGTCTTTGCCCAGTCGGTAGAGGCTGAGATCCACCGCGTGGGTGGGGGGACGAGAACCGCTCATCCTGTCCGCCATGTCCGTAAGCATGCGGTCAAAGGACCTCAGCGAAACCGTTTGAGCTTGGCTCAGGGCATGGCCGGCCTTCACCTTGTAGGGGACATAGATGTCCTTCGATGCATCCGGCATGACGTACCTGAGAACGGTCTTGCCGAACCGGTGCACCAGGGTGAACTGGGCGCTGTTCTGAAACTTCTTGAGCCCGCCGGGGTCCTTGGATGAGTTGTTGATCCAGTTCAGGATGTTGTAGAGGTGTCTCATCCGGGGCGCCCGGTTGGATTTCATCATGGAGCCGACGTCGAACTGATAGGGCATGCCAGGGTAATACTGCTTGAACTTGGTGCTGTACGCATAGTCGTCGTCCTTGCCTTTGGCGTGGCCGAGCTCGTGGGCCACCACAAGGGCCTCGTAGCTCTTCCCGTCGACGTCCGCGAACGCCCCGAGGTGTTGATAGTCGTTTACCTGGTAATCCTTCCAGTACATGGTGGAAGACTCGAGGCCCATGCTCCCGGCGTCCTCATCGCCGGAGATCTTGACCGTGCACTTCGCCTTGCCGCCGATGCCTGGCTTCTTTGCCTCGAAAAAGAAGACCGGCCTGATCTGGTAGGTGCAGTCCCCCCCTTCGGTAGCGAGCTTGAGGGGCTCGAAGGCGTACACCTTGTCCTCCCACCGCTTCTTTGCGTTCTCCATGCCCTCGGTCTCATATTTCTTGACCTTGTCGGCAGTGACGTTGTTGGGCGCTGCGGCGCTCTCGAACCGCCCGCTCCAGTGGACCAGTAGGAATGATCGAATGGTCAGCCGGTCCGGACCGCTGATGGGCCAGGCGTTGTGCACGTAGTGCAGTTCGAAGTGACCCGTACCGTCTGCGGCATAGGGTGTCTTGGGGTCCTTGAACGCCTTGTGGCAGTGGCAGTCCGGGTCGTTCAGCATGGCCGCGCGGGCGCCCAGGACGTGCTTCGTACGGTCGAAGGGCTCGGCCTTCTGGGCCGTGCGCCTGTTTGTGGCGTCGTAGAAGTCGCCTGCGAACGCCACGAGGCGGGTGTTGCCGGGCGCATTGGGGATCACGTTGGCCGTGAAGTTGGCCGAAGCGGCCGTCACCTTCGAGAAATACGGACGGTCAGCCTCCTCCAGGTCGTGCACCACGAGATTTCCGTTCTCCACCTTGAACAGGGTCAAGCGCGATCCGTCCTTGGCCGCACCGGCGTCCGCCTTGAGGACCACGTCCGTATCGCCGGCGTCCTTATCCTGTATATCCTGGGACCCGTCAGCCTTCATGAGCACGATGTCGTCGAAGCTGAAGACCAGGGGCTTGGACTTGTCCTGCCGCTTGGCTTCGTCGGCGACAAAGGGATAGAGCGTCACCTTGTCCTTCATCACCACCGAGAAGCGTTCGCCTTTGTTCATGTCGTTGTCGTACCGGGTCCAGTAGTTCCTGGACGACCACTTCACGGGCAGGTCGTAGTAGTGGCGCGCCTTGAGGAAGTCGAGCTTCTCGTAGGGGACTTCTTTGCCGTCCTTGTCCTTGTTGTCCTGGGCGATCTTCTTCCGGGTTACCATGACCGGGGCGGAGGTCTTATCCTTGGTGAAAAGGAACAGGTCGAAGGAGGCGGAGTCGTCCCCGGAGACGAGCTTGTTCACCGGCCTGGCCAGCTCGAAGAAGACCTCGGTTATGGCCTCCCCCTTTTTCTTCCACACCGGGACCCAGTATGCCCCGTCCTTGTATATGCCCGTATTCCTGCAGAAGAACACGTGCTCCAGCATGCCCTTCGTGGGGCCGTCGAGGGTCCCATTCTCGGTGAGGCCGTGCTGCTTCTGGAACTTCTTCAGCGCGTCCTTGACGTCCTTTTCCACAGGCTTGTCGACCCTGCCCTTGAAAAAGGCCAGGAGCTTCAGGTAGTGCAGGGCCCTCTTCTCGTCGGAATTGAGGGCGTACCCGCTTGCGGCTTCGTCCTTGACCATGCGGGCAAGGTGGTCTTTCCCATCGACCATGGGTATCACGGGCATGCCCCGCGGCACGCCCTGCACGTCCTCTCGTATGGTGTCGTAGAATTTGAAGCGCAGGTAATACCAGTAGAGCTTGAGCTCCAGGACCACGTGGCCCGACGGCGAGCCCTCGCCCTTCTTGCTCACCGGGTATTTCTTGAGCATGCCGCCATCCAGGGGGAGCTTGGCCTTGTCATAGTGGAAATCGTTGTTCTTCGTGTCCATGACCATGGGGAGCTCCATGAGGTTCCTCTGGTCGGACTCCTTGATGGTATCCCCGGCCGCCAGCTTCTTCGCGTCGATGTCGTAGAAGGTCCGCTCGTCGAGGTCGATGCGGAAATGGTAGCTTGGCCAGTTCTTTGCCTGCCACTGAGACTTGGCGCCGGAGAGCACCACCTTCCCGCTCGCGTCGGTCTTGGCGACTGCCCCCGGACCTGACGCCGTCTTGCCGTCGTTCATGAGCCTGACCGTGATGCCCTCGGGAAAATCGACGAGCTTGGCCGGATCCGCCGGGTCGGTCATCCTGAACTGGAGGTAGAACTTCTGCTCGGCCTTGACGAAGACCTTCTTCTGCCCGGAGGGGTTCCGTTTATGACGCGCGTTGCCGATGACTATCGTGTTTCCGCCCGGCATGACCTCTCCGCAGCTAAGCGCATGCAGCGCCTCAATCCGAACGTGCCGACCACCTCATGCATCCCCGTCCCCTTCCTTCATGCCGGGGAATTCCACGATGTAGTGCCCGGGCGGGACCTTCTCCTCCCGGGCATAGCCGTTGGCGTCGAGCCTTCCCTTCCTGATCTCCCCGTTCTTCAGATGGACCACGTACTCCTCGTTCCCCACGGGCTTGTCGTCCTGGTCCCTGAGCTCGATCTCGATGAAGTCCTCATATTCCAGGAAACCCGAGCGCGCCCTGGCACCGGCCACATGCACGAAGAAATAGTACAGGGGGGACGAATATCCCGTGAACTCACCGTCCGCATCCGTGCCGGTCTCTTCGGGGTCTGCATATTCCCACTGTTCCTCGACCTTGCCGCCACTGACCGTTGATTTGATCTCGGCCATGCATTGGTCCGGACCCTTCAGGTCACGCATCCAGACCCTGACAAGGGCCTCGGTCCCGTCCTCATACCCCTCGATGGCTGCACTCAGCTTGACCGCCTCCCCTACCTTGGCCGTGTCCTTAAACCACTGCGCATCATAGACCCTGAAGAGCTTCACCTGGTACTGCCCTTGAGCAGGCAAACCTCCCCGGATGACCGCGCCGTCTCCGGTAAGTATCCCCTCTTCCACCTGCCCTTCGACCCCGGTGAGCTCGTAGGGCACCTGGGTCACGGGGTTGCCAGCAGGATCGATGAAGCGGATGTCTATGAAGTGCGGTCCTTCGGCCTGGGGACCGGGCTCTCCCTTCAGGGCGGAATGCGCACCCTCCCTGGCGGCAGCCGCCGCACCGCCTCCTGCTCCGCCGCCGCCCCCGCCGGTCTCTCCGATGAGGACCGTGGGACAACCCATAACGATGGTGTCCGGCGGCCCGGTGCAGACGAGCATATCGCCCATCCTTGCTGCAGGCATGCCGCCGATGAGCACGCCGGCGCTTCCCAGACTTACCGGTCCGCCCACATGCGGCACCGGGGGGACGGCCGGGGTGACCATGGGGCAGACGTGCAAGTCCCCTATGCGTGCAGCGGGCATGCCGCCGATAAGGACCGTCGGCAGTCCCACGGTTATGGTCCCGCCATGCGCTGTGGGGTCACCCATTCTCGCTGCCGGTTTTCCCATGTCTGATCTCCTTGAGTGCCTTCTGCCTCTTCCGGCTTCAGTTGATCTGCACCAGGGTTCCCTTGATCGTGTTGACGCCCGACGCCTCGGCGTTCACCATGGCTCCCTTGGTCGTATGCTGGACCCCGGCCTCGGAGGTGACGTTCATGGCGCCCTTCATGGTGAGGTTCGAAGAGGACTCGATGGCGATCTCCATGGCCTTCATGGTCACCTTGCCTGATGGGGCCATGATGTCGATGGCGCCAGATGACGTGGAGATGATCAGCTTGCTCCCCGAGATGTCTATCTTGAACGTGTGCTTGCCGGAGCTGTCCTCCAGGGTGATGGACCCGCCCGAGTCGTCGATGGCCAGGAAGTGACCCTTGGCGCTGGTCGCCCCGATCTTCTTCTTGTCGTCATCCAGCTGGAGCGTGTTCCCCCCGGTGGTGGTCACCGAGACCTTCTTGTTCTGGTCGTCGAAGACCATGACGTGGCCGTCCTTGGTCACGGCCTGCATCTTCCTGTTCTGGTCGTCCACCTCGATGGTATGCCCCTCGGTGGAGCTCAGGACGATCTTCTTGTTCTGGTCGTCGAAGAGGAGCTTGTGGGCGTTCGTCGTCTGCACGGCGATGTTCTTGTTCTTGTCGTCCATGGTGACCATGTGTTTGTCCCTGGTCTCTATGGTGAGTGTCTGGGTCTCTTCGTCCTGGGTGATCTTGTGCCCGTACGCGCTGGACAGGACGACCCGGGTCTTCTGGGTCTGGTCTTCCATGAAGAGCTCGTTGGCGGTCTGGGCATTGGGAGTGGTGCGGGACATGATGGTACTCTTGGTCTTCTCGTCGGGCAGCCGGTAAGGCGGCATGTTGGTTCCGTCGTAGACGCTGCCCGTGATGAGCGGCCGGTCCGGGTCGCCTTCCAGGAAGCTCACGATCACCTCATGGCCGACCCTGGGGATCCACACAGCACCCCATCCCTGGCCGGCCCAGATCTGGCCCACCCGCATCCAGCACGAGGCGTTCTCGTCCCGCTTACCTTCGCGGTCCCAGTGGAACTGCACCTTGACGCGCCCGTACTGGTCGGTATAGATCTCGTCCCCCGCCTTCCCCACCACCACGGCCGTCTGGCTGCCGTGGATGTAGGGTTTGACCGTGACAAGTGGCGGCCGGAAAGGAACGGTGAACGGGATGCACGTGAAGCTGTTCCGGTAGCTCGCCTCGGCCTCTCCCTCCCAGTTCTGGACGGCCGTATGCTCCACCGAGGTGATGAGGTATTCCTTGTCGCTGATGTCGCTGCGGTATGCGGTGGTAAGGGTGAACCGGAAGCCGCTCGCGAAATCCCTGCAGTTGCCTGCACCGTTAAGCGTGGTGACCCGCGTCTCCTCCTCCTCCATGCGGATACGCGCCAGCCTTTCGCCCAGGGCCTTCGCTCCGTAGCCGCCCGGGTAGTCGTACCGCTCCCATTCGCCGGGCCCCAGCTTCTGCTGGCTGTCCACGCTCGCCGAGAGCCTGGTGTTGGGAATCTCGAAATTGAAGTCGTTCAGGGTATATTTGCCCGCCTGGATCTCCTGGAGTCTCTCCAGGGTGGAGATGGTATCCTCGTCCGTCGGGATCTCGGAAGACCTGAAGTGCCTCACCTTGCGGGCGATCTTCTTGTGCTTGCCGGGCGTATCCGCAATGACCATGGTATGGGTGTTCTTGTTGTGGGTGAAATAGTAGTAGATCCCCTCCTCTTCCATGAGCCTGGAGATGAAGTTGAAATCGGTCTCGCGGTACTGCACACAGTACTCCCGCTTGTCGTGCTGCTCCTGAACCTCCATGCTGTAATCCGAAAATTTCTTCTCCTGGAAGATCTTCTCCATGATCTCCGGGACCGAGAGGTTCTGGAAGATACGGGAGTCAGTGGTCCTGGTGAGCAGCCAGGTCCACGGCACGAGGGTGGCCCGGTAGCGGGAGAAGCGCAGGAGGCCCTCCGCTTCGCTGCCTGCGGCCTGGGAGAAGCGGCTGATCATCCCGTGAAGATACCGCTTCGTGTTGTCGGGGAGTTCCAGCGAGATGGAGACCCGCTTCCCGATGATATCCTCGAAGGGAATAGCACTGTTTTCCGAAAAAAGGTCGAGCTCAAAGCTGAACAGGCGGGAGACGGCCTCGACTCCCTGGATGCCGGCTAGGAGAAGGACATCCCTGCCGAGCGGGGTATCGATGCTCATGGGCCTGTTGTCATGGGTATACGTAGCCATGTGTCGTACTCCTTGTACTGAAGAGGATTGCCGGGTATGACTTTCTTCGAAGCGCGGCCTACATCATATCACCAAGCTGGGAGCCGAATACGTTGTTCGGGACGAGGATGGGGACGCCGCCGCTCAGGAGCACCAGCACATAGGCGAAACGGCTCATCCTCTTGTTCCCGTCGGTGAACGCCTGCACCGTCATGATAGAGCCGAATACATAGAGAGCGAGATCATACCACCGGTCGTTACCCTGGCGCGGCATGGTCTTGGCGGCCAGTTCGGCCAGCACCTCGTCGAGAATCTTGGTTCCGCCCAGGTTCGACGGGTACTTCTGCTGGGTGGCCGTGTTGTTCCATCCCCGGTATGCAGGGCTGTGGGGGACGAGCTTTTCATAGGCCGCGAACAGCAGGTTGCGGTTCGTGCCCAGGGGGAAGGACCCGTCGTATCTGGCCATGCGGAGCAGGTTGTCCCTGAAGGCGCTCTTGTCTCCCTTCACGCTGTAGGTAACCCAGGACAGGCCCTTGCCTGTGTTGAGCACGTCTCCGGTCTTCTCGGGGACGGCAGGCCTCCCCTTGACCTCCGCATGCGCATGGGGGTGGTAGTAGTTTCCCTCGGGCTCGGCCATGTTCTTCAGCGTGGCGCTGAGCAGGCCGTCGGCCTTTCCCTTCAGTGCGGTTATGTAGGTTCTCCGGCCCTTCATGTGCTTGATGTCGAATTCGAAGAAGAACTCGATCATCTTGATATAGGTTGAAAGCGCCGTATCGTCCTTGAACTTCAGGACCTGGGCCGTGGCGCTATGCGCCGGTATCCCTGGGTTCCAGAATCCCTGGGGGTCCGTGAGCCGCAGGCTCTCAGAGTACGCGTCATCCAGGGCGCTCGCTGCGAGTGCAAGACCGACCTCCTGTTTGTAGGACGTGAAGATGGGCCTGGTCCTCATGGTGTTGGCGAACTGGTGCCTGGTCATGGTGATGGGTCCTGTCTGCGGTTTGAATTTCGACATGGTATCTCCTTCTCTCCGGCTCCCGTCTGATACGGCCGGGCTAGCTTACCTCGAAACTGAACCCTTCCCCGCTCAGGGTGGCACGTATCTCCCTGAACTTCTCGCCTGAGGCCATCCTGGAGAGGAGCTCCCTGGACATCTCGGGCAGCAGGGTGCCGGACAGGATGTTGTCCACGTTCCGGGCGCCGCTCTCCACCTCGGTGCAGCGGGCCGCGATGGCATCGACCATGGCATCGTCGTAGGTGAAGGTCACGTTCCGGTTCTCCTTCATGCGCTTGGCCACCTTGTTCAGCTTGAGCCTGACGATGAACTTCATGTTCTTGTCCGTGATGGGGTAGTAGGGCACGATCTTGAGGCGGCCGATGAAGGCAGGCTTGAAGTGCTTCACCAGCTCTGGCCTGAGCATCTCGGTGAGCCCCTTCCAGTCGGGCATGGTCTCCTCGTCGGCGCACGCCTTCATGATGGTGTCCGTGCCGAGGTTCGAGGTGAGGATGATGAGCGCATTCTTGAAGTCGATCTTCCTGCCCTCGCCGTCTTCGAGAACGCCCTTGTCGAAGACCTGGTAGAAGAGCTCGAAGATGTCCTGGTGGGCCTTCTCGATCTCGTCTAAGAGCACGACGCTGTAAGGCCGCTTCCTCACCGCCTCGGTGAGCACGCCGCCCTCGCCGTAGCCCACGTAGCCCGGAGGCGATCCCTTGAGCCCGGAGACCGTATGCGACTCCTGGTACTCGGACATGTTGATGGTGATGAGGTTCTCCTCGCCGCCGTAGAGGAGCTCGGAGAGCGCCAGCGCGGTCTCGGTCTTGCCCACGCCGCTCGGCCCCACCAGGAGGAAGACCCCGGTGGGCTTCGACGGGTCCTCGATGCCCGCATGGGCGGTCTGGATGGTCTGGCTGATGATCTCCAGGGCGTGGTCCTGACCGATGATGCGCTCGGCCAGGAGCTTGTGCATGCCCAGTACGGTCTGGATCTCGTCGGTGAGCATGCGGCCCGTGGGGATGCCGGTCCAGCCCGATATCACCTCGGATATGGTCTGGCCGTCCACTGTGATCTGCACCAGCGGGTCGTCCTTCTGGATGCCAGAGAGCTCGGCCTCCAGAGCCTTCAGCTCTTTCTGCTTTCCACCGAGCCCGTCATCGCCGCCCTTCTCGAAGAGCTCCCTGATCTCGGCGCGTACCGCAAGGATCTTCTCGGCGATCTCCAGCTCCTTTTTCCACCTCTCCTCGAGGGACTGCTTCCTGGCATGGAGCCCATCCTTCTCCGTGGCGAGCTTCTCCATCCGCTCGGCATGATCCCGGCCCATGGCGGATTCCTTCTTCAGAATCTTGAGCTCGCGTTCGATGTCACCGATGCGCCGCGAGACGTCCTCGATGGAGCCGGGCTTCGTCGTCAGCCCGATGGCCACCCGGGCACAGGCGGTGTCGAGCACGCTCACCGACTTGTCCGGGAGCTGGCGTGCCGGGATGTAGCGGTGGGAGAGGCGCACGGAATCCTTCAGGGCCTCGTCCGTGATCATGACGTTGTGGTGCTTCTCCAGGAAGGGCCCTATGGCCCGCATCATGACCATGGCCTTCTCCTCGTCCGGTTCCTCCACCTTGATCACCTGGAACCTCCGGGCAAGGGCCGGGTCCTTCTCGAAGTACTTCTTGTACTCGGACCACGTGGTGGCCGCGATGGTGCGCATCTCGCCCCGGGCAAGGGCCGGCTTCAGGAGGTTCGCCGCATCGCCCTGGCCCGCCGCACCCCCTGCGCCGATGAGCGTATGGGCCTCGTCGATGAACACGATGATGGGGACCGGGGAGGACTTCACCTCGTTGATGACCTGCTTGAGGCGGTTCTCGAACTCGCCCTTGATGCCGGCGCCCGCCTGGAGGAGCCCGAGGTCGAGCGACCTGATCTCCACGTTCCTCAGGGGCGGCGGGACATCGCCTTCAACGACCTTCATGGCGAATCCCTCAACCACGGCGGTCTTTCCCACGCCCGCCTCGCCGGTGAGGATGGGGTTGTTCTGGCGCCGGCGGATGAGGATATCGGCCATCTGCCTGATCTCGAAATCGCGGCCGAGCACCGGGTCGATCTCGCCTTTGCGGGCCTTTTCCGTGAGGTTGATGGTGAACTGGTCCAGGGCCTTGGTCCCCTTGGGCACCGGCCCTTCTCCCCCCGCCTCCTGGGCCATGCCCGACGGCGAGGTCTCCCGGTCCTCCACCGAGCCCCCGGTTAGGTCTGCGAAGTTTTCTTTCAGGGTCTCCACCGAGATCTTCTTGAAGAGTTTGGAGCTCGTGGTCAGCATCCTGGCCATCTCGTCGTTTCCGAGCAGGGCAAGGAGGATGTGCCCCGACCGGATGCTCCGGGAAAGGTAATCAACCGATGCCAGGAGCCACGCCTCCTGCAGCATCTCCGGGATATGGGGCGAAAGGGACGGGTTCCTCGAGTTGCCGGTCTTGAAGGAATCCATGGCCGCGGTGAGATCCGCAGCGAGACGCGACTGGTTGATCTCAAAGTGCCGCAGGATCTTCTGAATATCCGTGTCCTGCGCCTCCAGGAGTTTGATAAGAAAATGTTCCACCTCGACCTCGTAATGGGTCTGCGACAGGCATAGTCCCGCCGCCAGCTCGAGGCTCCTTCTGCATGTCTCGTTGAGTTTTCCGATGAGCGATTTCAGATTCGTCTTGGGCATTCCTTCCTCCTCCAGGAACGGTGAATGGTGCTGTGTATGATCAGATCACTGAGTCTTCAATTCTTTCGACACTGTCTCAGGGTTAAAGGGGCTCCTGACCCTGAAGTCCCATAGGCCGGTTGCGCACGTCAGTTCAGGTCTCCTTCCTGCAGCGTGACAGAGGGGTCTTCCTTCAGATGCAACCCCTTTCCCAGCATCCAGGTGGACCAGCCGAGACGCGGGGCATCGGCCGCCGCCGCACCGAGGATGCATCCCGGAACATCCCCCGCCTTGAGAAAGATGCGTATCTCGAATTCGTACTCAACCCCCACCATGTAGCGGACAAGCGCGAAGATCGGCCTGATGAGATCCCCACCCGGGAGAAACCGCAGAAAATGCCGGTACCCTACGGGCCCGAGGTGGATGCGGAACTTGGTCTGACATTCCCGCACATAGCTGCCGCAGATCGTGTTCACCCCCAGCTCGGCATTCATGGAGCCGAGACGGGTGCAGTCACCGGGGTCCACCGGGATCAGGCGTTCGACAAACTGGTGTACATGGGCATCGGCGCCGGCCATGTACCGGACTGCTTCCTCCACCGCAGAGGCCGACGGGACCTGCCTGGCAAGCAGGCCGCTGCAGAAGATGAGCGACTCCTCGGAGATCCCCAGCCTCCCCTTCATCCCCGGGGTGCCGAGGCCTATGAGGCTCAGCAGATGCCCGGACATCCTGTCTTGAGCCCCCGGCCGGTAGTTGTCGCCTAACCTGCAGCGTTTCCAGGCAAGGTAGAACAGGGTGAGAAAGCGGTGGTGGAATATGTCGAGAAAGTCGATGAGCGCATAGTCCTTGGCCTGGGCCCTGGATATGGCCAGGTCATTGAACCAGTAAGGGAGGACCCCGGAAGGCCCTATGAGCCCCAGGAAGCTCACCTCCATCTTCGGCCGGCCGTCCCCTTCGGGCTGCGTGAGGTTCGCTATGTCGCTGGGAGGAAAGGAAAGACCGGGCTTTACGGAAAACCGTACGGCCTCCTCTCTCGGGTCGAGGGTCTCGCCCAGGGCCTTTCTGGAAGGATTCAGTCGCTCCAGAAGGGCTACCGCCCGGTAGAAGGAGAACCGGAAAAACTCCTTGAAAAGCCTTGATGCTACAGGAGAATCCGGTTGCCGTTTCTTGGTGGCCATGTATGGAGGGGTTCTTTCCGCTGGAGGGTCCTCGCGGTCAGCTGGGTGAAGGAATTGATGGACACGTACTGGGACAGGAAGCGTTCCAGGACGGATGCGAACAGGAAGAGTCCGGATCCGACATACTTGTCCTCGTCGAATTCCAGGGTGACCTGCAGGCCGCGGCAGAAGGCCTGCCCTATCCTCCTGGTGACATACGCCGATTTCAGGCCGGTAAGCCCGTCTATCTGCTGTCTCGTGGCGGGCGAGTCGTCGAAGTCGTAGAGCTTCAGCAGCTCCTTGAGGGCATCCTCTCCTCCCTGGGCGATGGACAGATAATTCAGCGACAGGTGCGAGATGAGCCTCCACTGGAGGGCCGCACCGAGGGCGGGCCGTCTCGTGGGGGTGGGCTTCACGAGGCACAGGATCTTCTCCAACGGTGCGGAAAGCTCCATCTCGAAGTCCCCCTCAGCGTCGCCGAACGGCAGCCTGCCGGGCAGATCCCGGTTGGTGCACGTCACGTTCAGCATGAGGGTCTCGACCCCTGGGTCGACCGGTCTGAGCTCCCAGTCGGAAAACGTGATGTATACGTCGGTCCCGTCGTCGCCCTTTCTACCCGAAGGCCTCCTCTCTGAGCGCCAGAAGGCGATCTTTCCCCTCTCATCGCGCTCGAGGTGATGACGCACCGAGTAGAAGGGATGAAACTCCAGGGGTCCTTCACGGCCTTCGGAGGATACGGTCACGGCATCGATGCTGTAGACCTCGGTCCCCTGGGACCGCCTGGCATCGGGGATGACGAGATACTCCGTCTTCGTGTGCTCCACCCACACGGGCTCGGCCACCCGCCGGAACAGGTTGACCGCAGGAGCCGCATGAATGACGAAGTTCTCTTTTCTGACCGGGATGGTGGATCTGACCGGTTTAGTGAGATAGAGCCATACCTCGAGCGTATCCCCCCCGGCCTTTTCTTTCGCGGCCTTGATGCCCTTCAGGGTGAAGAAGAGGTACTTTTCGGGAAAACAGAAGTACTCGAGGAGCAGTCCGTATCCGGGGAAGCTCCGCTCCGGGTAGGACATGAGGGTTTCGTCGGGTGTCAGGCCGGCCGGTTCCAGGCTGTCGGGGCCGAGCACCAGGGTCTCCGGCTTTCCCTTGTGATTGTTGAACTCGTAGACCACCTGGCACACGTCGTTGCCCAGGACCTCGTAGAGGGGGAACATCTGCTGGGAAGGGCCGTGAAGGAAGAATCTGAGCTCTTCCATCGCCAGCTGGGGAAGCTTGAGCCCATCGTCCGCCTTCAGCTTCAGGACAAGGGCCTGCTGGGCATTCCTGACGCCGTGCCTGGGATCACGCAGATCCGCCGAGACGAGCTCCAGTGGCCAGAGCGTGACCGGATAGCAGGTCGTGAACTGGCAGGGGATGCCTCCTACGGGCCTGGAGTAGAGTTGGGTGCCTTTGTCGATGAGATACCCCTGCGGGGAGATGGACTTCTTGAGCGTCTTGAACTCGAGTACGCTCATGGAAGGGATGGGCCTGGTATAGTGCGGATAGACGATGCTCAGCAGCGAGTCGGTGATCTCGGGAAAGCCGTCGTCGATCTTCTTGTGGATTCTGCCTGCGATGAAGGCGAAGGCCTCGATGAGACGCTCCGTGTTCGGATCGTCGCACTTGCCCGGTTCCAGCTGAAGCCGTGCAGCGACCTTGGGATATTTCTTCGAAAACTCCTCGCCCATCTTCCTGACAAAGGTCAGTTCCTGCTCGTAGTATCTGAGGAGTTCGTCGTCCATGGCGTTATCTGATCGTGTACTCGCCTTTGTTGATGTCGAACCGGGTGTCGAAGGTTACGGGCTCCGGCATGGAGTCGACCATGAGAAGCCCGGTGATCCTGAACCCGAGCACCCTCTCCTCGGGGGCACTGTCTTCGTTGACGACCATGACGTTCCTGATCCTGGGCTCGAACCGCGCCACGGCCTCCTCCACCTCCTGCCTGAGCTGGCTTCTCACGGCCGGGCTCCGGGGGTTCTGGGAGGTGAAATCGGGCAGGCCGTATACGAAGAGCGAGTCTGAAAGCTCCCGGTACTCGCCGGCACGCTGCGAGACGAAGTTCTTCGTGTTGAGCAGGTTCTCGAGGTCTCTCCTGACCGAGGCCATGAGCTGCCGGTAATCCACCAGCTGGTTCTGGACAGGCTCACGGGAGACACCCGGTTCGAGGTCGATGAGCCTGTCCAGGATCGATGCATGCGTCTTGACGTTTTCCTTGCTCATGAAGCCTTGCCGGCCGGGATGTCATAGGAGAAGGGGAACTGCTTGTCCGGGCTGCCGTCCTGCTTCTGGCTGGTGTATTCGTATTTCACCTTGGCGAAATTGAGGGTGACGGTCTCCGTCAGCCTGTCCTCGCCGCCGGAACCGCCTGCGGAGATCGACGTGACGATGATCTCGTCCATGGTTATCTTGATGTACTCCACCGGTTTCCCGCCGGCCTTCCTCACCGTGAGCAGTGCGGACTTGATGTGCTCGCCCGTCGCGCATGCCCTCATGAGGGGTGGGGTGGACGTGTCGACGTATTTCGTGATGGACAGGTCCTGGATGCTCGACTTGCCCGAGCCGCCGCCTCCTCCCACGTGCATGGTACCCGACTGCGTCAGGCCCCAGCTCCATGACAGCACATCGATCTCGTCCTTGTGCGTCGAATCCTG
The DNA here is from genome assembly GCA_036834365.1 of Thermodesulfobacteriota bacterium. Classification (GTDB taxonomy): domain Bacteria; phylum Desulfobacterota; class Desulfomonilia; order UBA1062; family UBA1062; genus MWEI01. Next base: position 57,432 of record DAITOA010000007.1, read on the forward strand.
TGACTCTCCCTTTATATCGCCGATCTTAATGAACATATCCACTGCCATCGTATTATCCTCCTGATCAGTATGTTATGCGAGAAAACTCTCTGCTTGTACTTCGACAGCCCTGTGCCTTCAGTGCCCGAACTCCGCAGCCCGACAGGGGCGGGTGCAGACAGCCCTGATCGCCCGCCGCCCTGCCGGATCAACGCCTCCCGGTTATTTCGCTGGGGGCGGGAGGTTCGCCACGAGCCTCAAGGAAACGGAGAGCTCGTCGAGCTGGAAGTGCGGCTTCAGGAAGGCGACCGCCCGGTACGCGCCAGCCTTGCCGGGGATCTCGGACACGTCGATCCGCGCCTCGCTCAAGGGATATTTCGCCTTCATCTCCTGTCCCGCGTTCGTATCGCCGAGGACGTACTGGCTGATCCACTTGTTGAGGAAGTCCTGGGCGCTCTGCCGGGTCATGAAGCTTCCCACCTTGTCGCGCATGATGGACTTCATGTAGTGGGCGAACCGGGATATGGCCAGGATATACTGGAGCTGCGAAGATATCCTGGCATTGGCGTTCGCGGAATCGCTGCTGTACTTCTTGGGTTTGTTCACCGACTGGGTGCTGAAGAAGGCCGCATAGTCCGTACCCTTGCAGTGTACGAGCGGGACGAACCCGAGATCGGCGAGTTCCTTCTCCCTCCGGTCCGTGATGGCGATCTCGGTGGGGCACTTGAGCGCCACGTCGCCCTCGTCGGTCTTGAAGGTGTGGACCGGCAGGCCCGACACCAGTCCGCCGCCCTCGACACCCCGGATGGCCGCGGTCCAGCCGTACTTGGAGAACGCCTCGGTCAGCCTGGTCCCGAAGGCCCATGCCGCATTGCACCACAGGTACTTGCTGTGGTCGGTCCCGTCCACGTCCTCTTCGTAGTTGAACGCCTCGACCGGGTCGGTGGCCCCACCGTAGGGCAGCCTTCCCAGGGTGTGGGGAAGCACGAGGGCCACGTACTTGGAGTCCTCCGAGTCACGGAAGGACTTCCACTTCGCGTAGTCGGCGCTCTGGAAGATCTTCGCGAGGTCACGGGGCTGGCCCAGGTCGGTGAAGTTGTCCAGATTGAACATCTGGGCCGAGGCCGCGGAGATGAACGGCGCATGGGCCGCAGCGGCGACCTGGGAGACCTTCTCAAGCAGGGAGAGGTCCTGCGGGTGATTGCTGAACTCGTAGTCTCCGATGAGCGCTCCGTAGGAGGCGCCGCCGAACATGCCGAACTCCTCCTCGTAGATCTTCTTGAAGAGCATGGACTGGTCGAACTCGGATGCCTTCTCCATGTCCTTGAGCAGGTCCTTTTTCGCGACGTTCATGACCCTGATCTTCAGCGTCTCGCCGGTCTCGCTCTGGTTCACGAGGTAGAACAGCCCGCGCCACGACGCCTCCAGCTTCTGGAAGTCCGGGTGGTGCATGACCTCGTTGAGCTGGGCGGATATGTACCGGTCGATCTGGGCTATGCGGGCGTTGATCATGGCCTCGGTGTCCTTGGACACGGCCATGGCGCCTTCCGTGATCTGGCTGACGAACTCGCTGATGAGATCCTTAGCGCGGGCACGCTGGCTCTCGTCGCGCGCCATGCGCCCCTCGTCGATAATCTGATCCAGAAGACCCTTTTCCTCCTGGACTACGACACCTTTTGCCTGTTCTGTGGATTTTACCTTGTCCGGCATTCGATCGTACCCCCTTTATTCCTTCTTGCCTTCGTCCTCAGCCCCGACCCCGGCCTCATCCCCGAGTTTCTTCAGTGAGTCGGTGTTGGAGATGACATCCTGGAGCAGCTCATCGAGCTTGTCGTTGCCGTCGAGCTTGGTGAGAAGGTCGGAAAGACGCTTCCGCGCCTCGACCAGCTTCTTCAGGGGCGTGATCTGCTCGGCGACGTTTTCGGGATGGAAATCGTCCATGGACTTGAAACTGAGGTCCACGGCCAGCTGGGAACCGTCGTTCGCGAGCTTGTTGTCGACACGGAACGCAACCCTGGGTTTCATGCCTTCGAGCACCTTGTTGAAGTTGTCCCGGTCAATCTCGACGAATTTCCGGTCTTTCATCTTCGGCAGCGGTTCGCTGGGCTTGCCGGAAAAGTCACCCAGTACACCCACGACGAAGGGGATCTCCTTCTGCTCGATCGAATCCCCGATCTCCACATCGTAAGTGATCTGGACCCTTGGGGCCCTCACCCTGTCAAGGGTGTGCTGCAGACTCTCCTTCTTTGCCATCTTATCCTCCTTTCTTGTACAGCAGTGCCTTGGTGATATCTCTGGAACAGAGCTTCGGGTAGAGCTCATTGTACGCCTTGGAGATGTCGTCATCGGGAGAGCCTTCGGCGGTAAGGCACTGGAAATATGCCTCGACCACCTCGGCAATCCACACTGAAGACTCCCAGTTCTCGAGATGGAACTCCTGGATCAATGTATAAAGCTCCTCCAGGATGGGTCGCGCGATCTCGGGCCTTTTTGCCTGAAGCGCGATCTTCGCCATCATGAGCCTGTAGCGGTTCTGCTGGCGTATGGACGGGGCCGTGTACGACGCATTGAGCAACTTCGAAAGGGCGGCCTTGACGCCTGAGACCTTCAGGGTCTCCTGGGCGTCCTTCCACAGGGCCCCTTCGAAATCTCCCTGATCGGTTACCTGTCCCATCACCACCGAGACCTGACCTGCTCCGGTTTGTGCCGTCCCACTGCTCTGGGCCGTCATCTGGTCCTCCTCAAGGGCCTGGGGTGCTCCTTCCTCGGCAGGCGTCTCTTCACCGTGTTCGGCGGGACGCCCCCCCTTTGCCTCCAGACAATTGTTTATAACATGCTGACAGTCCTCAATGGCCTTGGAGAGCTCGGAGAGCCTCGGGGCATCGCTCCCGAACTTCTCGTCCACCAGGGCGTCCAGCCCGGTGAATGCCTCCATGCATGCATCGGCCTGGCGGGCCAGGTTGATGAAGAAGTCCCTCGGGGACCTGCTCACCGCCGCATCGAAGTCCTCCGCCAGAATCTTGTCCTGTTCCTTTTTCTCCTGGCGGGACTCCTGCCAGTCGTGCCAGGAATAGGCGTCCGTGGTCTTCGGGTCCGTCAGGGGTATGTCCCGGATGGACACGGAGATCTTGTCGTTCATGAATTCCAGGGGTCCTATCCGGTATTCCAGGTCCCCTTCCTCGGGCAGGGGATACAGGGTGTCCCAGAACTCCTTCAGGAAGGCGGTGATGACAATGAGACCCTGGTCCAGGCCGCCGAACCCTTCCTTCTTGATGAGGGCCTCGGTCAGCCATGCCGCTATCTGGAGGTCCTTGGTCTTCGTCCGGAGGGCATCGGTGGATACGGTTATCACCTGGTCCCAGTCGGACTTCTTCACCTCGCGCTGCCAGTCCCCCTGGTCGAGCAGGTCATCCGCACGCCGCGCTTCCTTGATGCGTTCGTAGATGTCCGTGTAGCGCACGTCTTCCCCGGAGGGATTGTCGCCGGGGATCGGGTCGAGAACGGATTGTGCCTCAAAGGTCGTCTTCATGGTTGTCCGCCTTCAAGCCGGAAGGTAACCTCCCGGATGTCGAGGATGGAGATGTCTTCGTCTCCTGCCTGGAATACATGCTGGCCGACCGCCCTGGAGAACCCCCCGCCCAGGGCCACCCAGTCGGTGATCCTGCCCATCTTCGCCTGCTCGTCGTCATGGTCGAAGGACCCGGGGTAAACGACGGGCAGAGAACAGTTCATGCTGAGGCCGGCCCAGGTGGTGACGCTGGCTGTGACCCAGATGAGGTCGAAGGATGTCTTCGGCTCGTACACGACGAGCTCGCGTATGGACTCGAAGGGTATCCATACGTACCGCTCGTGAACGAACGCCTCGAGGAAGGCAACGAGCCGTGCATCGGAATCGCTGAACCCCTCGAAAGGCTTCCCGTTCAGGGTCCCGGAGACCTGCGGCCTCAGTCCGTCGATCCGGCCGATCAACTCCTTTGCCGTCTCATGGCTGCCCGCCTGCAGGGAAGCGAGGTATTCCATGTACAGGGTGAAATAAGCCGGGGGTTCGGGCAGGAAGGAAGGCTGCTGCTGGAGCGCCATGACCTTGAGCCGCTCCTTTTCCGCGCGGACGATGTCCAGGTAGTCATGGACACCCACGGTACGTCCCGGGTCCTGGGTGGAGATGAGATCGAGATGGCGCTCGGCCTTGTCCCATTCGCCCCCCCAGGCAAGGACCTGGAACAGGAGCGTCCTCTTGCCCGCATCGGTGGGTGCGGATTTCACCTCTTCGATCAAGAGCCTGCGGGCTTCAGACAGACGGCCTGCCCTCATGAGATCTTTCGCCGTCATCATGCATCACTCCTCTGAAATCTTGGGTCCGTTATAACAAACATCCCGAGAGAAAGATAGTAGCCTGTACCAAAGTGATAAGACTATCGGGATGTTGACGGAAAAAGTGAATTTCATTTTTGTATGAAAGGCTGTCCTCATGGGCGTCCGCTATCCCGGTCCGTCATGGTCCAGAGCGTTTCGAAGTCTCTGACGACAAGCGGCCTGGCGAATGCGACGAGGAAGGATTCGTCGAGGGAGCCTCCTGCGAAAACAGCCTCGGGGACCGGCTGGACATGATCCTTCAGGGCTGTGAGGAGCCGGACGGCTTCGTCCTGGAGGTCGGCGCCGGTCAGTGCGAAGCTGAAAAACCCCTCTTTTCCGGAGGGCACGGGGAATTCAACGCCGGTACCCGCCGCCCTGCCGTGCTCTCCCGGCAGTACCGGCACCGGAAAACTCCTGATGTCCCTTTTCAGTTCTTCAAGGTCAAAGACACGCCTGGAGCAGAGAAACTCCATGCGCATCCAGAGGTCATCGAGAACCCGGGGGAGCTGTTCCCACACCTTTTCCCACCCGTCGAGCCTGCCCTGTCCCATGATGAGCAGGGGAAAAGGCCTCCCTGCACCGTCGGAGCTGTCACGGATGAGGCCGCAGGCGACATCCCCCATCCGCGGTCCCCTGCCGAAAAACCGCCATGAACAGCTCGTCGTCTTCCTTCCCACCCTCCGGTATCCCTCTTCCATCCAGCGGGACAGGCCGCTCATGATCGGGGTGCCGCCGATGGTAATGTAGTCCTTCACCACAGGGTGCTTGCCCGAGGCACCCCAGACCCATGACGAGGCGGCGTTCACTGTGCCCGGCACCTGGTGATCATGGGCGGTACCGCAGTGGGCTGGTTCATGGAGGGCTTGGCCTGATCTATCACGGCCTGCTGACCGCTGAAACGGTACTGGACCTTTATGTACCTGATGCCCATGTTCTTGAGCAGGGGAGCCTCCTTGGGGAAATCGTCCGGGTAGAAGGTATGCTGCCCGCCGGGAAACTCCATGAGGAACTTGGCGAAGGACTCGGGTCCCGAGTAGGTCCTTACCAGGGATAGGTTCCCCACCTCGATGGAGAAGATCACGCCTCCGCACCTCTGGCCCGACCACGTCAGGACCTTTGACACGGGATAGTTCATGTTCACCACGCTCTGCTGCGCGTCCATGCACTGGAGGATGAGCTTCGTGGCGTGGGGCTGCACCCGCGCATTGTCATTCGCCTCCGTGGGAAGGCCGCTTACGGTCACGGTATTGTCGGAGGCGGCGCCTGTCATCGCAGAGGCGGCGATGCCCACCTTGGCCCGGGAGAAGAACGTCAGGAAGGCCTGCTCGAAGGGTATGGACCTGCCGAAGACCTCCTTTGCATAATACCCCCGTTTCAGGTCTCTTCCCGTGAATGCCGCGGCCGGGCCCTTGATGAATTTTGTCGCCAGGCCGTCAGGGCTGAAGAGGAGCTGGTTCAGCTGCGCCTGGTCTGAGATTCCCTGGGTGTCCGCCAGGACCTCCTTCTCCCAGAGTGACTGGAGGTGGCAGGCACTCTCCTGACAGACATAGGCGAAGAGAAGATCGAAAGGCCCGTAGATGAGCTTCCACATGCCTTCCGACGGCACGGTACTCCGGGCATTCAGGTTCTTTGCCGCGCCCTGCGCCTTCATGAAGGGGGACGCCGAGGGGTCGTCACCGAAGGCGACGGATGCGGCCTGAAACGCCGCGGTCCTCGATGCGACCACCGCCTTGGCGATGTTGTCCAGCGCCGCCTGGTAGTCGTTGAAGGCGCGGGCGGCTTCGTACCCCCTGGTGGCGGTATCAGCCGCATCGTCCGTCCCGATCTTCTCCTGGATCTTCTCCTTGATCTTTGATGCCTTCTCCGTGGCCTTGGCAATGGTCCCCGTCCGGATCTGCCCGGCAACGGAGACGGTGGTTTCGAACTCGTAGACGAGCCTCATCCAGTCCGGTATGGCATCCTGGTACGGCTTCAGCTCGTCCGCCATGGTCTTGAGCACGAGGAAGTAGGGACCGTTCGCGGACGCGGCCTTCTCCACGACGGCCTTCCACTCCAGGCTGTCCTTCAGACGCTCCATGCCCCGTGGAAATCCCATGCCGAAGGCATGCCATGCCTCACGGTAACTATCCCGATACGTGGTGGTGAACTCCGTTTTGCGGGCCGCTATCGATGCAGGCGTGGTCAGTGCGGACTCGAGATCGAGCAGAAACCCGTCTATCTGCCGTTTGCCGGCAAGGGTGAAGGCAGGCTCCACCCTGACGTCCTCTGCGGCATCCACGCTGCCGCCCCAGAACTTCTTCAGGGTGACTGCTGCCTCGGGTGAGCTTGTATTGACCCAGCCCACGATCCACTGGAGATTCTGCGCCTTGTCCATGGCTTGCCCGAGCAGGCCTTCGAGATAGGTGTTCTCTTTTTTCAGGACGTCGATATTGTCCTCCCACAGGAGCCGGTAGGAGTAGAGCTGCATGAACTGCTTCGCCCCTTCCCTGCTCTGGCCTGCGGAGGTGAACACCACCATGGGCCGTGACAGCAGAGGAGTCAGGTCCTGGTCGTCGATGCGCGCCTTCAGGAGGTTTATACGGTGGACGAGGTATACGATATACTCCCCGATCCGCTGGTCCGCCGGGGCGACGGCCTTGATATCCACGGCGAGCTGCCTGTCGTAGAGCACCAGGAACCGCTCGTCGAACAGCGTACAGTAGTTCTTCTTGAGCCTGGTCTCGGCATCCCTGCTTTCAGTCAGCCCGAGCCTGGGTATCCACCACGACCGGTTCTTCTCCTGCACGGCGAAGACCGCGCTGCTGTACCGGTTCATGGTGTTCAGGTCTGCGGCCATATCTCCTTTGAGAACGACCTGGCGCGTGAACTCGGCGGGGAAGCCCCTCATGATCCCCAGGTTCTTCACGAACGAGAAGCTCAGCATCCCGCAGATTGCGATGCCTATGGCCACCCAGGCGAGCAGCCCGAGGTTAACCGTGAGCCTGTCCCAGGCCAGCGCCCGCCTGGTCGGGGCGAACAGACTGCGCTCCTTGGGGAGGATCCTGGCGAAGATGTCGTGCAGGAACAGCCCCTTGCTCGTGCCGGGCAGCACCTCGCGGTCCTCTATGAGGCCGAGTGCATTCAGAAAATGCGAATACGGGCTTCCTTCCTGACGGCCGCTGCTGAAGAAGATGCCCCGGAACATGGGGGTTTCCTGGTATGGATTGACATGGAAGGCGCCCTTCATGAAGGCCTCGCACCCCGTTCTCAGCCGGGAGAACTCTTCCGGGAACAGCAGCAGGGCCGGATCCGGGGTCTTGGTCTCCAGCTTGTGGAAGATCACCAGCCGCAGCTTGGTGAGGCGCTCGGTGATGGTATGGAACGCCCGGGCGATGAAACCCGGGTAGTCCGTGGTCAGGTCATGGTTGAGAACGCCCATGGCCTGCTGGAGGACCTCGTCTTCAAACTGGCTGCAGAACTGTGTCATGCCCTGGACCAGGTCGCATTTGCTCACCAGCACATAGACCGGGAACGTGCTGCCGAGCACCCGCATGAGCTCGTCGATCCTACGTCTGATCTGACGGCCGTCCTCCTCGAGGTCTTCCGCGGTCGAACCCAGGAGCCTGTCCGCAGCGACCGTCACCACCAGTCCGTTGAGCGGCTCCCTCTTACGGTACTTGGCCAGCAGGTTCAGGAACCGCTGCCATTCATCCTTGTCCCGGCCTTCGTCTACGGGGATGGCATACCTGCCGGCGGTATCGATGATGACGGCCTGTTCGAAGAACCACCAGTCGCAGTTCCTGGTCCCCGAAACACCCGAGATGTGCGTCATCTCGGCAAAGGGGCTGGACAGTTTGGCGCTCTTGATGGCCGTGGTCTTGCCCGAGGCGCTTTCGCCGATGACCATGTACCAGGGCAGCACATACAGCGGGTTGCCCAGCTTCTTCAGGTGGGAACCCTTCAACGCGGCAACGGCCTCCCTGAACCGTTCCTGGAGGTCCTGGAGATGCTGTCTGTCCTCGTTTTTCATGGACCTCAGGGATGCCTCGTCCTGTTCGATGATCTGGCTTACGAAGCGCTGCTCCTTCCGTTTGGTCAGTACCTGCTTGATGAGGTATCCCGCAACACCCAGGCCTGCCACGCCCAGGAGGAGGAACAGGCCTACCCACCAGGGCCAGTTCAGGACCAGGACGATCCCGAATATGAGCAGGACGACGAGGAGGACCACCAGGCCGATGAGCGTGTACTTCAGTAATTGTCTTATCATGGCGCGATAGTGAATAACGTTGAGCTCACGTTATGGAGCACGAAGGTATAGATGAGGTAGATGACGCCGAACAACGCGACCGGAAATACCGCCATAATGATGCTTATCAGGTTGAATCTGCCTGAGGTCTTCACGGGGATCTTTTCCTGTGAGTCGACCGGGTAGGCCTCGGGGAAGAGTTCACCCTTCTTCAGTGAGGGCAGGCCCAGCGATGTACCGGTAAGGACCTTGAGGTTCGAGGTCTTGAGCTGGTCCAGGAGAAACCGGTCCTCCTCGTTCCCGTAGCGGCCCATGAAACCCATGGCAAGGCAGAGGTAGTACACCTCCCGCACCTCGTTCTGGTGTGCAGCCAGGGTGTTCAGTCGTTCGAAAAAGAGCTCTCCGGCGTTCGTGGTCTGATAGAACTTCAGCTGGAGCGGTTCCTTGATCCAGGTAGTCCTTTCGGCCCATGCGGAATTCATGAGAGCCTCATCGATCCAGGCACAGAGGGCAAACCGCGCCTGGTCATAATCGTCGACCGGCACGTCCGCAGCCTTTTTCTGGCTTTCCGACAGAAGCTGCAGTACCCGTGCCCTCACCTGGTCGTAGGGCGGCTGCTTCTTCTGTACACTCTTGAGGAAATAGACCACATAGGCGATGGTTTCGACGAACAGATCACTGAGGTGCATACCCTACCCCCTTCCCACGACCATGAGCTCCACCTTGAGGTCCTCGGGTGCGGACTCCCAGAACAGGGCCATGTTCCGTCCCTTGACGATACTGGCGAACTGGTCCGTGTTGTGGTCTATCTGGAAGTACACGGCGTCGGCTTTCCGGGGAAGTTCCTGGGGAACACGGTCCAGGTACTCTATCGCGGCCCCCGGCAATGCCCGGACGATGAGGATCGGCAGGTTCTCCCGGGAGCTCAGCTTGGCCCCCGTGGTCAGGGCGGCCTGGACGGTCTTCGCCTCCGCGGCCGTCTGGACCATCAGGAAAAAACGGTTCCTTCCTTCGAAGATGGCAGGTGGGAGCTCGCATGAGTAGTAGGTCCCGTCGTACTTGAGGGAAAACACATACTCGGGTCCTGCGGTAATCTCGTCCAGGAGGGCCGTGATGAGACCCTGTGCCTGCCAGAAGCACTGCCAGAGGTTCAGGTGGTCGTACCGGGGAAGGCCGCTGGTCCCCTGGGCATCGCCTGAAACCGAGTACTTCTCGGAGAAACTCGAGAGCTCACCGATGAGCTGTTTGAGCAGGCCGTAGACGACCCAGGGGTGGGTGATGCCCTCCGTCATGTGCGAGAGCAGGGATATGTAGCGGTTCAGCGAGCGCAGCGCCAGGAGATAGACCATGTCACGGCTTCCGAACTCGGCGGTATGGATGCCACGGTCGCGCTTAAAACCTTCCAGCTGATACCCCCGCGAGGCGATCTGATCCCGGATCTCCTTGACGATCTTCTCAAGGACGGGCGCCCCGGTCAGGGTGAGGCTCGGCGGGATGAAACCCTTGGAGAGAACGACCTCATCCCCCTGGCGTTCGAGCTGTGCGATGGGGATGGTCTCGTAATCTCCGAAAAAGTCCTTTTCCGTCTCCCAGAGGACCCTGAGCACGTATTTCATCATCCTCACCTGGGCGGCGGGTCCGTTCTCATGGAGATCCCGTACCTCTTCCGTCGCCTCCGGCGAGACGAACCGGGTATTCACCGCGGCGGTGCCGTCCGTCCCGCTCAGAGAGGTCACGTTCTCGCCCACCTGGTTGAACCTGCGGATGCCCAGGTACACGGTCAGCGGCCTGCTCTGGTCGGCCCAGTCGTCCTTGAACATGCGCGCCTGAACCGCCGCGTTGTCGGGTACGACCGCATAGGTCATGTCCGGGAAGATGAATTCCCCGTTGTCTATCTGGAAGCTCCCGGTGCCGAGCGCGGCCTGCCTGATCTCCATGCGTGCCACACCGAAGAAATGGGGCATGAGGTATCTCTGGAGCGGGGCAAGGAGCGAGGCATGGTACAGGTCCGACAGCTGAAAATGCTGTGGCTGGAGAAACAGCCCTTGATGCCATAAGAGAGGTCTTTCCATTCTCAATCCCTTCTGGTGGGTATGGTGATCCCTGTCATGTACGTTCCACTGGACGACCCGGAAGAATCACATCTCTGTCCGGACGTTGTCTCGGTTCAGGATTTGGCGTCCTTGGCGGGCGCAGGATCCTGGATCTGCCGGGGGGCCAGGATGAGCCGCACATCCAGCCTGCCGGGCCTCGTGGTCTTGTTCGCCCAGAGGAATCCCGAGCGTTCCGTGATCTCCGGTATCGAATAGAGCCTGGTGATGTTATCCTTCTCGATGGAATAGTACCCTGCGACCACGGCCACATACCGTGCCCCTTCAGCCCTGTCCAGCTTGACGTCCATGTCCTTGCCGGGGGTAACGACGATCTGCTTGCTCACCGCCACGCTTGCCGGGTCGAAAACCCCGCATTCCAGCAGGCTGGACAGTCCGTTCCGGCTCCCGGCCAGCTGGCTGAAGGCGTTGGGGTTCATGAGCTGGTAGACGCATACAACCAGGGCATGGGCCTTCTTGTCTTTGTAATTGAGCTGTTTGTCGGACTTTAAGTGCAGTTCTATGGCGTCCTTCTCATACCCCCATTTCACCGTCTGGGGAGCAGAGGCACACGACCAGAGGAAGGGTACGACGAGCATGCAGACCAGAACCGCCCTTTTCATGGGTCACCTCCCATTCACGTGAATGATTTCTGGCAATTCTTCTCGAACTGCCGCAGGAAGTCCAGCAGGAAACGCTCCGAATCATACCATTTCTTCACCCGGGCGTATTTTTCCGTAAAGAGTTCGAAGGCTTCGGCTTTCTTGAGGGGACCGATCTTCAGGCCCCCGGACCGGGGCTCCATGGTGGCGGGATCGAGCTCGGTCATGATGTATCCCGCGACGGTGCGCGCCGCCTCCCGGGACGCCTGCTGGGCAGCGAGGAAGGCCTTCCTGATCCGGTCCAGATATTCCTCGATGGACATGCCGGTCTTTTCATCCCCGAGGGTCGAGCCGATGATCTGCCGGATGGTCTCATCGCCCCCCGGGCTCCCGCCCAGGGTAGAGTTGATCACGGCGATGAGCTCATTGAGGGCGGAAAAGACCGTGTTCAATGCCGCGGCGAGCCGGCTCACGAGCTCAGGGCCTCCAATGGCCCCGGCATCGACGTCCCTGCCCAGGAGCAGAGGCACGAGGCGTTCCATGAGATCACCGCCGAGGACTCCGGCGGCTGCGGGGTTCGGGGTGGTGAACACCTCCTCGAGCATGCGGACGACCTTCACCTTTTCCTCGTGATCCAGTTCCCTGAGCTCGTCCGAAAGGAAGACCTCGATGGCCTCCTCGGCCCGCTGAGGTTCCGCTGCATGGATCTCGCGTATCGCGCCGGCAAGTCGTTCGATGGAGGTTTTCATTTCTTCTCCGGTTTCATGATCACGGTCTCGGCCAGCTCGTCGTCAGCATCCTTCCGGGGGGGCTCCTGCCTTGGCACGGCAGCGGCCTTCGGCTGCAGGCCCATGATGACCGTCTCTCCCAGCTCATCGACCGGGGGCCGTGCCTTTGTCCCGGCCCCGGATCCCACGATGACCGTCTCTGACAGTTCCTCGTCTGCGGCACTGCCGGCTGATCCGGACCGGGTGTCGGGCTCTGTCCGTGCAGGACCCGCACCCATGATCACGGTGCTGTCCGCTGGCGCCGGTGCTTCCTCCTTCACGGGCTTGGGCGGCACCGGTGCATGCTGCATGATGACCGTCTCGGTGCTGAAGTCGTCGTCTCCGGCCGGAGGAGAGACTTCAGGCCCGGGCACGGCAGCCATGACGATCGTCTCGGAATACTCCTCCCCACTCCGGGGTGCCGCGGTGGATCCTGCCGCAGGGATGACCACCGTGGCGTCCGCATCCCTGGCCGTGATGTCAGGGGGAGGCACGGGCTCAGACCGTACTGCAGGGACCTGCTCCCGAGCAGGTTCGACCGAGCGGCTCCAGCGCTCCTTAATGGACCTGAGGACACCCGCGATCCGTGCATCGTCTCCGGCGGTTTCCCTGACCGGTATGGCCGATTCGGAAGGCGTCTCAGCCGTCGGCACCGCGGTAAAGAGCTCGCTGCGCACATCGCCTTTGAGCTCGCGCAGCTTATCGAGGAATGTGTCCAGGGTGAAGCCTCCGCCGCCCTCCCCGATGAGGAGCGATTTACCGAGGTTCAGGGCCTTCTCCCAGAGCGGTAGCCATCCGGCAGGAACCGCCGAGGGTTCCCAGAAGATATTCTCGGGTCGCAGCACGGGGTCTGCCCTGTCCAAGCGCTTCTCCTTCATGAACGCCCTCAATGCCGCGTTCACTGCATGCACGTCCTTGGTGCGGCTCCCGAGCAGGGTGTGGAGCCATATCAAGCCCGCGACATGCCTGGCATAGTTCGACCCCGGAACCGGCAGCCCCTCGGGGATGTCCGGGTCCATGTCCATGAGCGCGAGGTCGAAGCCCCAGAGCGTGCCCGGCAGGGTCCCCCGCTCGGGCACCCTGATCCACATCCTCTCCAGGGACGGTCCTGCCTGGGGGTATGCGGTTGGTTCAACCCCCGCCAGCATCAGACCGGCCGCCTCCTCCAGGAAGGAGAGCTTCAGGAAGAGGGTTTCCAGGAACCTCCGCTCGCCGCCCGCAAAGAGAAGAGGCTCCGCACGGCGCTCCCTGATCGACTGCACGAAGCCTTTCCGGGCAAGCTCCCGCCTGATGCCGAGATCTGCCTCGAGTTCGCTGAAGGGAGCCCCGGAGACCAGGGCGAGGAAGTCCGCGGCGTTGAGCGAGGCCGCCTCGCACATGAAGAGGTGGAAGGGGTAGAAGGCGAAGGGGAGGACGCGCGTGGAGACGAGGCCGTCCCCGTGGCATGACGGCCGCTCCGTGCACCCGGTACAGGGGATGTCGGCATGCTCCAGCGCCTTCAGCCCGGCGACGATGTCTTCTGCCCCCCTGACGCAGGCAGGATCCGCATCACCCGGTCGGGAGGAGTAGAACGGTCCACCGCTTGATTTGTCCGTGCAGGACGGGCACGCGAGGTATCGTGCCAGAGATGTCGTGTAAGGCTTCAGTCCGGCCGCGATGAGAACGGCGTCGTCACGGACGAGGTCCAGGTCCGAGCCGCACTTCGGGCATGGCGGGTGGAAAAACCGGCCGGTATGGGTACAGACGAAGAGAGGGCTGAACGCCGTGAGCTCACCCGATGTACCCATCTGTCCGGCAAGGGGGATGAGGCTGCCGGCGTCCTGATGACTCCGGAACGACCTCCTCCATGCCGCCTCCACGTCCGGATTGGTCAGGACCGCCGTACCCAGTTCTAGCTCCGGATATTCGTCTCTGGACACGAGGAGGAACACCCGTCTGACGACCCCTCCCCCGTCGCTGATCACCCGGGCGCCGAAGATGCGTGAGAGCTGCCCGGAACCACCGATGATCTCGAAGGGGAAACGAGGACGGGCGCCCTCGACAGGATCCTCCCGCACTGTCGATATCTCAAGGGAGAAGCCCTTCCCAGGGCCCCTCAGATAGGGAAGGAGAGAAGGATTTTTCATGGAAGTCAGCTCCGCATTACAGGGTGAAGAAGATTGTTCTTGGACTGCCTTTCTCGGTGTTTGATGTAAATTTCATCCTCGTATTTCAATAAATTACATGGGTGAGTCTATAACCAGACCCCGCTCCTTGTCAAGAGATCGAAGGGGTGTATCAAGGTCCGATGCACGAGCAGGGGATGCAGATCAGCACAGTACCCGTGAAACCGATTCCGTTACACCCGTGTTACATCATCCCTGATGCAGTTCACCCTGATATCTGGTAGGATTGGCACCCGTGAACACCCGGTCGGGCACGTTCATTCCTCAAGAAATAATTATGGATGTCGATAGCCAATACATCCGGCTGCTCTCGGACAGCCATCGGGGGCACCGGACGTCCCGACCGACCCTAGGAGATGGAATGCATGCGCACGAATGAATGTTCTTTCCACGGGCAGCGCCGCTTGCTGCTGCTGTCGGGGCTGATCACCCTTCTCATGGCGGCCGCGGGCTGCGGGGGGTCGTCGGGGGGATCATCGAGCACGTCCTCACCCGGCACCTGGACCTTCATGGTCTACATGGCCGCCGACAACAACCTCTCGGATGCCGGCATCGGTGACATCAACGAGATGGAGCAGACAGGGTCCACCAACGCCGTGAATGTGGTCGTTCAGGCCGAGTTCAGCCAGGATTATTCCGGGGAAGACGTGTCTGATGAAACCGTCCGAGGGAGGATCATCGAGGACAGCAGCACCAAAAGCATCAGCAGCATGCTCTCGGAAATCGGCAACAAGGACATGAGCGACCCTGACACGCTTGCGGAGTTCATCCAGTGGGCGGCGGACACCTATCCCGCCGACCACTACACCCTCGTCCTCTGGGATCACGGGGACGGGTGGAAGGCCTACCCCGAGGACGCCACACCGTACAAGGGCGCCCTGCAGGACGATACCTCCAGCGGCTCCATGATGTCGCTGCCGGACATTGCGTCGGCCATCAGGCTCTCAGGGGTGCACTTTGACCTGATCAACTTCGATGCATGCTACATGGGCATGTACGAGATAGCCTATGAGCTCTCGGACCTGGCGGATTACCTGGTCTTCTCTGAGGAGGTCACACCGAGTGACGGTGATCCCTATAACACCATCCTGGCCCACCTCACAGGCGACCCGTCCATGACGGGCCGGGAACTGGCAGCGTTGACGGCAGCCGAATACATAAGCTTCTATCAGGGACAGGACAGGACCATTGCAACCAAGTCGGCCGTCGATACGGCACAGATAGCGCTCCTGCACTCCCAGCTCGCCGAGCTCGCAGGACTGATCACCGCAGGCATAGGCACCGAGCGCACGGCACTCCAGTTCGCAAGGGACAACTCGCTCACGTGCAAGAACAGGCCGACGTACCATGACCTGAAGGACGTGCTCGATACCCTCTACGCGGCGTCGAGCTCGGCGGTCATCAAGGGGAAGATCTCCGAGATCCAGGTCACCTTGGCCGCCGCGATCACGGCGAATGGGATTTACTCGTACAATGCCTCCGACACGATCCTCGACCTGGGAGGGCTCTCTATATACATGCCCAGACGAAGCCAGGTCACGGACGAGGAGCTCTCTCACTACGACCTGCTCGCCTGCAACCGGGATGGGACTTCTGCAGGAGATACCTGGGCCGACCTCATCGACCTCCTCATCGCCTACGATGAAGAATCGGGTGAGGACGCTCTGCCCACCGGCACCGGCGGATTCACCGTATGGCTCCAGTGGGACACGGACGCCGATCTCGACCTCATCATCTGGGAGCCCGACGGAACACTGTCGGCCCCCTACACAAGCACATCCTCGGCCAACGGCTTCTTCTCGGCGGATTCGGCCACCTCAGGGGTCTCGGCGGAATACTTCTGCGCCTTCGACGACGTGGCATCCGGCCCGTACGACATCCTGGTGAACTACTACGAAGACGGGACCAGCCAGGGCGCCACCGCATCCCTGTACTTCATGGACCCGAACCTGGGCATGACCGAGCTCACCCTGCTGGACGAGTTCTACCTGGATCTCTCCAGTCCCGCACCGTCGGACTGGCTGCAGGATGATGCCGAGCAGCTGAACGTGTGGAACGACGTGTACAGCGACTGGTTCTGGTGGTACAACGAGGTGCTCTTGTACCGCTCGACATCAGTCTCATCGTATCCCGTCACGTTCATCGGCGGGAAAGGGTCATCGATCCCGGCCGGCAAGATCCCGTCGAGCCCGGAGGACGGAAAAAGCACGCCGATCTCCATGAGGAAGTGATCCCCTCGTCCGGCCTCATCTCATCACACCGGGACCTTGATCCCTGCAGGGAAAACCTGGTAAGGATGATCTCACCCCACACAGAGAGGTACCTGACATGATCGTAGTGGTAGCCGTCATGAAGGCCCAACAGGGCAAGGAAAAGGAGATGGAGGACGCCCTGAGGGCGATCGTCCCGCAGGTGGATGCCGAGGAAGGCACCCTGCAGTACATCCTGCACCGTGCGAGAAAAGATCCCGGAAAGTTCATTCTGTATGAGAAATACCGGGACAAGGAAGCCCTGAATGTGCACAGCGCGACGCCCCATTTCGCAGACCTCTTCGCCAGGATCGGCCCCCTGCTCGATGGTGCCCCGACCATCGATGTCCTCGAGGAGCTCGCATCCATCAAGACCAAGGGATAGGAACAAGGCGAAGGACCTCCTCGTCTTAACCTGAGGGCCTCCGACCTGCCGTGCCCCATCGGAAGGGAGACTCATCCTCACCACGGGTGCGGATTCCTGTAGCCGAGATCACGGGTTCTTTGGAGTTCCCTCCCTGAGCGAATCCGTTAAATTTTTTCCCCCGAACGGTCGATGGGTGAATACGTATGAACGTAATCATCGGCATCGTTGCAGTGCTGGGATGTGTTTTCGGCGGATTCCTCCTGGAACACGGCAACATCCATACCCTTTTCCAACCCGTCGAGCTCATGATCATCTTCGGAGCAGCGGTGGGGTCCATGATCATTGCTTCGCCCTTCAAGCTCCTCAAGGAAGTCGCCGGGAGCCTCAAGGGCATGTTCACTCCCACGCGCTACGATTCGAAGAAATTCATCGAGGTGCTCTCCCTGCTCTACGAGATCTTCAACAAGATGAGAAAGGAAGGCATCATCGCCATCGAGTCCCACGTGGAGGAGCCCCAGAAGAGTGAGATCTTCAAGAAATACCCAAATATCCTCAAGAACCACGGCACGTTGAACTTCATCTGCGACAGCCTCAAAATCCTGCTCTCCATCGACATACCGCCCCATGAGTTCGACAACCTCCTGGAGGTGGACATCGAGGCCGCCATGGCAGAGAAGTCCCATCCCTTCCACCGTGTGGAAAAGATGGCCGATTCTCTGCCCGGTCTGGGTATCGTGGCCGCGGTCCTCGGCGTGGTCCTCACCATGGGCAAGATGAGCGAACCGCCCGAGGTGCTCGGTGAAAGCGTCGGAGCCGCCCTCGTGGGGACCTTCCTCGGCGTGCTCCTGTGCTACGGCATCGTGGGGCCCATGGCCACCCTCATCGATCACCACATCAAGGAAGAGGAATCCTACTACCACGTGATCCGCATCGCTCTTGTGTCCTATGTGGCGCGTTCCATTCCCCAGATCGCCATCGAGTTCGCACGCCGGGCCATACCGGAGAGCGAGAGACCGAGCTTCAGCGAGATGGAGAAGATCATGAAAGGCAAGGGCAAGTAATGTCGGAGAGCAGAGAGCAGCCCGTCATCATCAAGAAGTACAACAAGAAGGGGGGTGGAGCCCACGGGGGCTCCTGGAAGGTGGCCTACGCGGACTTCGTCACCGCCATGATGGCCTTCTTTCTCCTGATGTGGCTCCTCAACATGACCTCTGCCCAGAAGAAGATCCAGCTGTCGAATTACTTCCAGAACTACTCCATCTTCGAAAAGGGCGGCGGGGCCGCGGTGGCGACCAAGCAGGACGCGCCGGGCGAAGGCATGTTCGATATCGGCAGAGGCATCAAGAGCGCACCGCCCAAGACCATCATGGCCGGAGACCTCGCAGACAAGATCAAGAAGCAGGTGGAAGAGAACTTCAAGGAATACCGAGACAGGGTGTTCATCTTCGACGACAACGGCAACCTGCGGATCGAGATCGTGGACACCATCGGCACCTCGTTCTTCGACGCGGGAGGCACCGACCTCAGCCCAAGCGGCAAATCCCTCTTGAAGGGTCTCGTCCCGGCGTTGAAGGATATGGACAGGAAGATCATCATCGAGGGACATACCGATTCGATGGCATACAAGGACAAGGGATACACCAACTGGGAGCTCTCCACCCAACGTGCCTCGGCAGCCAGGATGGTGCTCGAGAAGAACGGCGTACCGCAGAACCAGATCGAGATGGTGGCCGGCTACGCCGATACCAAACCCTTTATCAAAAGCAATCCCGCCGATCCGAAAAACCGGCGCATCAGCATCGTTGTGGACTACAAGACACCGATAAACCAGCCGATACCGCCGGACAAGGCGATGAAGAAGCCGAAGCTCCCCGACACACCACCCAACCTCGTGCAGTAACGACCCTGCCGGAGCCCCTTCTCCGGAACATGAGCACGTTCTGACCACGTTGCCTCTTTACAGGCGACACTACTTTAAGGGATCATTGTCTCGAATGATCGATACCCTCCTCTGCTGAACTGACGTGCCCTCAAACGGGGTGATAAACCATGAAAGGAGGCCCCTCCATGAAAGGATGGAGCGAGGAAGAGCTCAGGAACCGGAACCTCATGGCGCCCTGCGGTCTCTATTGCGGCGTGTGCGGCGTGTACATAGCCACACGGGACGACAACGAGAAGTTCAAGACCGTGATGGGAAACCTGTATGGCACAAAACCTGAACAGACGGAGTGTCTGGGGTGCATGCAGCCCGACCCCCCGAAGAAGCTCTATGGGTACTGCGCCATGTGCGGCATCCGCGACTGTGTCCGGGCCAAAGGCTTCTATTCCTGCCACCAGTGCCCGGACTGGCCCTGCGACCGGATCAAGAACTTCGGCCTTGCCACGGGAAGGAGGGTCATGCTGCAGACCATCCCGGTCTGGCGCGAGAAGGTCGCCCTGCTCGGCGACGAGCAGGGCAGCATTGAGTGGGCCCGCTCGGTGTGCGAGCGGTACCACTGCCCTGACTGCGGCGGCCCCCTCTTCCGCGGCGCCCAGAGATGCCGTGCATGCGGAAGGAATGTCGCTGAAGACCTGGACGGATCTCTGTAGGGCATTATCATCTGGAATAAGGAGGATCGATATGGGTGGTCCTGAAATCATTCTGATGCTGATCTCCATCGGGTTGTGCGCCGGCATTCTTTCCGGGATCTTCGGGATCGGAGGTGGCATCATCATCGTGCCCGCCCTCGTCTATATCCTGGGCTTTTCCATGCACCGGGCCATCGGCACGAGCCTGGCGGTTCTCCTGCCGCCCGTGGGCCTCATCGCGTTCCTGGAATATTACCGCCGTCACGCTGTCGATTTCCGGGCCGCCATGCTCATGGCTGCGGCCCTCATCATCGGTGCCTGGCTGGGGGCCCTCGTTGCGAACAAGCTGCCCGCTCCGGTCCTTCGCCTTCTGTTTGGTGTTGTGGTGCTCGTTCTGGGCGGGTACATGATCGTGGACGCGGTGAAAAGGATGGGGTGGCTCTCGTGAATTCAGGCCTCGATGCAGTTCCACCTTTCCGGGCGGATCACCCTGGGGACGACTGATGGAACAGATATCATACGAAAAGCTCCTGGACAGTCTCTTCGACGGCGTATACGTGGTGGACAGGGAGCGAAGGATATCGTTCCCGATATCGACGAGAACGACCTCGCCCAGCTCGCCGAGCGAATCAGGCAGTTCATCGAAAGGAGCTTCTTCATGCTCGACGACAAGCATCACATAGCCGTCACCGCCTCGCTCGGGGTCGCCATGGCCCTGCCGGAAGACACCCAGGAAACCCTGATCAACCGGGTCGACGCTCTCATGTACCAAAGCAAGTCGGTGGGCAGGAACCGGGTGACACTGGGTAGGATATTCCCGGCCTCTCCCGGACTCAGTCTTTCTCGGCCTTCATCCCCGAAACGACCTTGAGTCCGGGGCGGGACTCAGGCGTATCACCGGGAGATCCGTATTTGTACGGACTGTTCCCCTGGCAGGCCAGGCAGGTCGATCCGTCCCGCACCGGATAGGCCTCCCCGCAGGATGGGCATGTGGCAATGGCCCCCTTCCCCTTCTTCGCCAGGGAATCGATATCCACATGGACAGGCTCGAGGGAGAGGATTTCCGTGCCCGCTTCGATGATCTGGTCCCTCAGGACCGCCGCATCCTGGTCCTTCCTGGCCTTGAGCTTGAAGAACCAGGCTTTGATCTCGGGCCAGTCTTCGAGCTTTTTCGGGTCCAGGAACACCCGCACCCCGTCACCGGTGTACTTGTCGTAGAGGCACAGGGCAAAGCGGCCGAATCCAAGCACCCTGAGCCAGCCGTTGCCGATGGTGCAGGGCGTGAGCAGCTGAACTGCATCCGGAAGGCAGGACTGGGTCTCGCACAGGGAGTCGAACAGGACCCCTTCAGGGAGGCTCTTCATGGCCAGGTCCACCATGAACCCGCCGATGATGAGGCCGGGGGCCACATTGCCGTGAAAGGACTTCACGAGATGCATGTAATCGTCAATAGGGTACGTTCCGATATTCATCTTGAACACTCCTTCATTCGCATGGGTAGTTCGATATCTTCGTATATCTCCCCCGAATCCGGGCACCGGAACCCTTCCCTGGCCGAGATCATGAACTGGAGCAGCCACTTGTGGAAGACACGTCCGTTCACCACGGGCAGGATTTCATCTCCCAGGAACAGCGCCTCGCGGATGTCGTGGGTGACATGGAGGATGGGGATGTTCAACTCCGTCTTTATGTCCCTGACGGCATCGCGGAGCCTCCTCCGGGTGAGCGGATCCAGGGCCGAGAACGGCTCGTCCATGAGGAGCACCTTGGGTTTACGGGCCAGTGCCTGGCAGATGGCACACCGCTGCCTCTCCCCGCCGGATACTGCGTCGGGCCTGCTGTCCTTGAGGTGCCAGATGCCGAAGCGCTCCATATACGCACGGGCCAGGGCGGTATCGGGAGCCGAGAAGCAGACGTTCTTCCAGACATTCAGGTGCGGGAACAGGGGGAACTCCTGAAAGACCATGCCCAAGGCACGTCTGCGGGTGGGAACCATCACCTTCCCGGCGGTATCCATCCAGGTTTCACCGTCCACGGTGATGCGCCCGGCATCGGGGACCTCCAGGCCTGCGATGATCCGCAGGATCGTGGTCTTGCCCGCGCCCGAGGGCCCTACGATGGACAGCACCTTTCCCGCTTCGCACAAAAGGGATACGTCGAGGGTGAAGTGGCTGAGCCTCCTGGTGATATCAGCCTGCAGCACCATTGAGGCCCTCCCTTCCGGTGACACGATTTACCACGATGAGAAAGGTGAAGCTGATCAGCGCCAGCACCACGGACATGATCCAGGCATCCTGGTAGCGCAGGGATTCAACGGCCTCGTAGATGGCTATGGAGGCCACCCTTGTCTCCCCGGGGATGCTGCCCCCCACCATGAGGATCACGCCGAACTCGCCCATGGTGTGCAGAAAGACCAGGATGGCGGCCGCTGCGAATCCGGCAAGGGAATTCGGGACAATGACCCTTACGAAGATCGCCAGGGGGGACAGGCCGAGCACTGCCGCGTTCTCCAGGATCCTCCGGTCGATCCGGGCAAAGGCCGCCTTCAGAGGCTGCACCGCGAAGGGCAGACTGTAGAAGATGGAGGCGATCACGATGCCCGTGAAGGAGAAGAGGAGCGACGAGCCTGTCAGGCCCTCCCATGCATTCCCCACGGCCCCTCGCGGCCCCATGGCGATGAGGAGGTAAAAACCGAGCACCGTGGGCGGCAGCACCATGGGCAGGGCGATGATCGACTCAACCACGCTCCTGAAGAGGATCTTCCGGTACACGAGCGCATAGGCCAGCATCGCCCCGACCACCAGCAGCACGGCCGTGGTTGCAAAGGCGAGTTTTCAGGACAACCAGAGAGGGTCTATGATGCTATTTATATCCATACTTCACTTTCACATCCACGGCGACGGGAGTCAAGAGGAACCCGGCGAACCGCTCGGCGGCCTTCTTATCGGTGCTCCTCACCAGAACACACGCGGCCTGCACGACCTGGGGCGCCTGCTCTACGGTGAAATGGCATCCATTCTTCCCCTCTTCGCTCACCGCGGAGGACAGGGCGCAGAACCCTGCGTCCACGGCCCGGGTGGATGCATACTGGAAGGCCTGACCGATGTTCTGGGGGAATACGAGCTTGTCCTTAAGGGCCTCTTCCAGTCCCGCGGCCTTGAGGGCGATCATGGAGACGGCGCCGTAGGGTGCGGTCTCGGGGTTTGCTACTGCGATCTTCTTCACGCTGCCGGACTGTACCGCTTCTCTCCAGTCCTTGAACCCCGAACAGAGCGCCTTATCCGCAGACCAGAGTACTATCTGTCCCCTGGCATAGACAAAGGGCGTATCCGCCAGCCCGTCTTTGAAAAGCTTCGCCGGACGCTCCTCGTCGGCGGAGAGGAAAACGTCGTAGGGTGCTCCGCTGACGATCTGGGTATACAGCTTGCCGCTGGAGGTGAACACGGGCTCGACCTTTATTCCGGTCTCTTTCTCGAAGAGCGCCGCAATCTCGCCGAAAGGCATGATGAAGTTCGCTGCCACGCCGGCCGTGATCTTCTTGTCCGCGGCTGCAGCCGGCAGGACGGCCATGACAAACAAGACAACAAGGAGCAGTATCCTGGTGCGCATTCTCTTGCCTCCAATACAATTATGTTTCTCTATCAATAATACATCCTGCAGCATCGTACAACTGCTATTTTATTATGCTTTCGGTTATCCTAATAACACCGAGGGAAAGTTCTCACATCTTGACACTGCCCATGGCATCACGTATGTTCTGCCCTGCCGTACATACTATTCCATAAAGGACCGACCCCGTGAAGAAGACTGCGGACACCCGCTCCAGACTCGAAAAGATCATGGATTCGGCAGTTCGGAACAATCCCCACAGCAGCGACATCATCAAGGCCTTCAGGCCTGTGCTCATCGAAAAGAACCGCCTTGCCGGGAGCCTTGCATCGGGTGACGGAGAGGCCCTGGCCATGGATGAGGCGAAATTCAGGGAAGGCGTTCCCCTGGGAGACCAGAACAGCCTCTTCTTTACGGACGATCCGTGGAAGACCATTGCCCTCACCCTCATACCGGAACTCGTTAAAGGCTTCCCCGCCCTGGCGCCCGATCTCGAAAGACTCCAGGGTCTCATCGAAGCAGGGACCGTCTCGTTCGACGGAAGCTCCGGGGCAATGGCGCAGGAACTGGCCTCTGCCCACGGCATCGGCGAGCAGGCCGTCCTGTTTCTCTCCCACATGGCCGGTCGCGTCATCCTCGAGATGAGGGCAAGGGACTGGGGAAAACTCCTGCAGGACTTTACCTGGGAAAAGGGTTACTGCCCTCTCTGCGGCGGAGCACCCATGATCGCCAAGATCCGCGAGGGACAGAGCGCGCGCATACTCCACTGCTCCCAGTGCGGCCACGAGTGGACCTTCAGCCGGGTCATCTGCCCTTCATGCGGCAATACCGAGCAGAAGACCATGTCCTACTTCTTCGTTGAAGACAAGGCACAGGAATCCACCTTCGTGTGCGAGCGGTGCAGGCATTATCTCATCACGGCGGACCGCGTCTCGGACCTCATCGACTTCGATGCCGATGTGTGCGCCCTGAGTCTCGTGCACCTGGACGTGATCATGCAGGAGAAGGGATATCTTCCCATGGCCTCCTGCGCGTGGAACACCTTTTCTCCCGAGTGACACTTCACGGGGCAAGAGGCAGCTGCAGGCCTCACTATCTATTGTGTTAACATTAACATATATTCAATAATTTCATCACATTAAGCGAATTTTTCGTTGACTCTCCGGGAAATAATTCATAATATGCCATCCGGTATATATATAACCCCTCACATACAAAAGAAGGAGGAGTTGGATGGATATTACACGAAGGGGCTTCCTGAAGCTCAGTGGGACCGTCGGGGCGGCATCCGCCCTTGGTCTGAACTTCAGGCCGGCAAAGGCATACGCTGCCGAGCTCAACAAGATGAACCGCCTCAAGATGGCCAAACAGTACACCACTGTCTGCGCCTACTGTTCCGTCGGGTGCGGTCTGATCTGCAGCGTAGACACGGTTACGGGCAAGATCTTCAACATCGAGGGTGATCCAGAGAATCCCATCAACGAGGGTTCTCTGTGCGCCAAAGGCGCCGGGTTCTTCGACCTGACCGAGGCGAACAAGCACCGCCTCACCAAGGTGCAGTACCGGGCCCCCTACAGCGACAAGTGGGAAGAGAAGGACTGGGACTGGGCCATCAACCGTATCGCCAGGCTCACCAAGGACGCACGGGACAAGGACTTTGTCGTTACCAACGACAAGGGACAGCTCGTGAACAGGACCGAGAGCATCGCCCACCTGGGCAGCTCGAACATAGACAACGAAGAATGCTGGCTCATCAGCATGTCGGTAAGGGCCTTGGGCCTGGTGTATATCGATCACCAGGCAAGGGTCTGACACAGCCCCTCCGTAGCGGCTCTGGGAGAGTCGTTTGGCAGGGGTTCGATGACGAACCACTATATCGATCTGAAAAACAGTGATGTTATCCTTATCATGGGCAGCAACGCGGCGGAGCACCATCCCATCGCGTTCAAATGGATCCTTCGGGCAAAGGACGCCGGGGCGAAGCTAATCCACGTCGACCCCCGCTACACCAGAACTTCTGCCCGCTGCGATTATCACGTCCCCATACGGTCCGGCACGGACATCGCCTTCCTGGGGGGCATGATCAACTACATCATCAGCAACGACAAGTACTTCAAGGACTACGTGGTCAACTACACCAACGCACCGTTCATCCTTCACCAGGACTTCTCGTTCAACGACGGCCTGTTCTCAGGGTATGACCCCGAGAAGCGCAAGTACAACAAGGACACCTGGACCTTCCAGAAGGACGCCAACGGCGTACCGATGAAGGACTTCACCCTGCAGGACCCCAAGTGCGTGTTCCAGGCGTTGAAGCAGCATTACTCGCGGTACACCATCGACAAGGTCTCAAGCATCACGGGCGTGTCCAAGGAAAACCTCCTGAGGGTATACTCCGAGTATGCAGCCACCGGCGTACCGGACAAGGCAGGAACAGAGTGCTACGCCCTTGGTTGGACTCAGCACACCTCGGGCAGCCAGAACATCCGCACCATGGCCATCATCCAGCTCCTGCTGGGCAACATGGGCATTGCCGGAGGCGGAATCAACGCTCTCAGGGGCGAGCCAAACGTGCAGGGGTCCACGGATCACTGCATCCTGTACGGCAACCTTCCCGGCTACCTCAAGATGCCGTCTTCTTCACTCGATACGATTGAGCATTACCTGGACAAGTACACACCCAAGAGCAACGACCCGCAGTCGGCGAACTATTATATAAACTACCCGAACTTCTACGTGAGCTGGCTCAAGGCCCTCTACGGCGAAGCGGCGACACCGGAGAACGGCTTCGGCTATTCCTGGACACCCAAGATGGACGACGGAAAGGCTTATTCCCAGCTTCATCTCTTCGACAAGATGCTCGCAGGCAAGGTGAAGGGCCTCTTCTCCTACGGGACCGACCCTGCGGTGAGCTCACCCAACACGGGCAAGACCAGGAAGGCCCTCGAGCAGCTGGAATTCCTCGTATCGGCGAACATCTTCGACAACGAGACCTGCTCCTTCTGGAAGGGCCCTGGCGTCGACCCCAAAAAGGTCAAGACCGAGTGCTTCCTCCTGCCCGCCTCAGCCACCATGGAGAAGGAAGGCAGCCAGAGCAACAGCGGCCGTTGGGTTCAGTGGAAGTACAAGGCTGCCAATGCCCCCGGAGACGCCATTTCCTGCGGCGACATCCAGATCCGGATCATCGACGCCATCAAGGCCCTCTATGCAAAGGAGGGCGGCCCCAATGCCGAGTCCGTACTTAACCTCAAGTGGGATTACAAGAACCGCGATGGCAGCATGAACGTGGAAAAGGTCTCCAAGCAGATCAACGGGCACTTCACAGTTGATGTGGAGATCGACGACAAGGGCGTGAAGAAGCAGTTCAAGAAGGGCGACTGCGTACCCACCTTCGGCATGCTCAAGGCCGACGGTACAACCTCCAGCGGCAACTGGATCATGGCTGGCAGCTTCGAGGCAAACGGCGAGAACAAGATGAAGAAACGGGGCAAGGACGATCCCACCGGCCTCGGCCTGTATCCAAACTGGTCGTTCTGCTGGCCGGTGAACCGCCGCGTCATCTACAACCGGGCCTCCTGCGATGTGAACGGCAAGCCGTACAACCCCAAGAGGAAGCTCCTGGAGTGGACCGGAGACAAGTGGGTTGGCGACGTGCCCGACGGACCGTGGCCGCCCATGGCTGACAAGGAAAAGGGCAAGTACCCTTTCATCATGAAACAGGATGGCGTCGGCTCCCTGTTCGGGCCCGCCATGGCCGAAGGACCTTTCCCCGAGCACTACGAGCCCCTGGAAGGACCTCTTACCAAGAACCCGCTCTCGAGCCAGCTCATCAACCCGGCCATCGAGATCTTCAAGGGCGAAATGGACAAAACGGCCAATGCGAGCGAAGAGTTCCCCTATGTATGCACCACCTACTCCTGCACCGAGCACTGGTGCTCCGGTGCGCTGACGCGCTGGCAGGCATGGCTCCTGGAGATGCAGCCCGAACTCTACGTGGAGATCGGTGACGAGCTCGCCAAGAAGCTCAACATCGGCAACGCCGACTGGGTAGTTGTCTCATCGGCCCGGGGCCAGGCGAAGTGCCGTGCCATGGTCACCAAACGCTTCAAGCCTTTCAAGGTCGAAGGCAAGACCGTCCACCAGGTGGGCATGCCGTTCAACTACGGCTGGCTCTACCCTGAGGGCGGGAGCGACTCCACGAACTTCCTCACCACTACGGTGGGAGACGCAAATACCTTCTGCCCGGAGTACAAGGCGTTCATGGTCAATGTGGCCAAAGTGCAGGGGGTGTAAGCCATGAAACAAGAATTCGTCAAACTCATCGACGTATCGAGGTGCACCGCCTGCCGTGGCTGCCAGGTTGCGTGCAAGCAATGGAATGAGATGCCGGCTTCCCGAACGAGGCAGCATGGTACCTACCAGAATCCCCAGGACCTCCAGTGGAACACCTGGACCCTGATCCGCTTCCAGGAGCACGTGGACAAGTCGGGTACGCTCCGGTGGCTCTTCCGCAAGGACGGCTGCATGCACTGCACGAACGCGGCCTGCGTCAAGTCCTGTCCCACCGGTGCCCTGTACTACACCGAGTTCGGCACCGTGGCAATCAATAAGGAGGCCTGCATCGGCTGCAAGGCCTGTGTGGCCGCCTGTCCGTTCGACATCCCGCGCTACAACGAGGCCGACGAGAAGATCTACAAGTGCGACCTGTGCTATACCAGGCTTCAGGAAGGTCAGAAACCCTCATGCGTGCTCTCCTGTCCCACCGGGGCGCTGTCCATAGGCAAAAAAGAGGTCATGATCGAGAAGGCCTATGCCAGGGTCAAGGAACTGGGCGGCGACGCCAATGTGTACGGCGACAAGTTCGTGGGCAGCACCCATGTGATCTATGTGCTCACCGAGAAGCCTGAGGTCTATGATGAGCTTCCTTCACACCCGGCAGTTCCGTTCTCCATCATCCTGTGGAAGAACCTGTTCAAGCCCTTCACCCTCATCGGCCTGGGCGCCGTGGCGGGCCTGGCCGGGCTGCACTACCTGATCAAGGGCCCGCACAAGGTCCACGAGAAGAACGAAGGGGGTGAATGACATGTCATCGCACGAAGCGGTTGTACGGATAACGGACGCGGAAGAGCGGATCGTTCACTGGCTGCTGGCAGCGAGCTGCCTCTTCTGCCTGTTCACCGGGCTCGGACTCCAGTTCCAGGCCTGGGATATCATACCCACTATTCTCGGCGGCTACTACGCCTCCAAGCTCATGCACATCTACTCCGGCGTGGTATTCACCGGCATGCTGGCGTACTCGTTCTACATGTGGAGCAGGGACTGCTCCTTCGAAGACGCCGACCTCCAGTGGGTGCTCAAGGCCGGGGGATATCTCTGGCCGGTCAAGGATCTCCCTCCGGTCTACAAGTACAATGCGGGTCAGAAGGCCTTCTTCTGGATCCTCATCGTCTGCGGCGTCGTCATCTCGGCCACGGGCCTGTTCATGTGGCTGTGGAACCCGCTGGTCGTACCTGCGATCATCGCAAGGCTGGCCTACATGGCCCATGCAGGGGCCGTGGTGCTCCTCGGGGCCTTCATCGTGGTGCACATGTACCTCGGAACCATCGGCAACCCGGGGACGGCCTCGGCCATGATCACCGGGCTCGTGAGCAGGGCCTGGTGCCAGACCCACTGCCCGCGGTGGCTGGCGGATCACGAAAAGAAAGAAGCACAGCAGTAGCGTCACCGGGGACAGAGACGATCCTTCAAGAGAATCGTCTCTGTCCCCTTGAATCGGAAGGGGACGTCCATTCCGGCTAACCTTCCCCCCCCCTTTTTGAGGATTACCCATCCAACTCCCGGTCGCCCCCTCCGCATTGCCGGGGGATCCTGCCTCAGACCTCATCCCTCTTACCATGAGCATACTCGAACGGAGAGCATCGCTGTCGGTTATGCTGCTACAGAAAAATCGTCGTTCAGACTATTGTAAGGAAACATCGCAGTCTATATTATGTATTTATTTACATACAATACATCTGCCCTTTGATCACTTCAGGCATGAGAAGAGGAGGTTTCCATGGAACGCTATCAGATGTTCATCGACGGGAAGTTCACCGATGCCGATACCGGTGAAACCAGACCATCCTTCAACCCGGCCACGGAAGAGCCCATAGCCCTGGTGCCGGTGGGAACGAGGAACGATGCGAAAAAGGCCGTCGAGGCGGCCCGCAGGTCCTTCGATTCCGGGGCCTGGAGCAGGATGAAGGTGAAGGAACGTGCACGGATCCTCATGAAGGTGGTGGAGAAGCTTGCCGAGCGGACCACAGAGATCGCCACCATCGAGTCCATGGACTCGGGTGCCACCTTCCGCAAGGCATCGCTGATGGACCTGCCTTTCAGCATCGAGCACTTCCGCACCCTGATCGAGCTGGGGGAACGGGTGTCGAGCTATGAACCCCTTCCCTGGAACGACCTGCCCTACATCTCCTGGAACTTCGTCCACCGGGAGCCCATCGGGGTCTGCGCCGGCATCATCCCCTGGAACTTCCCGCTCCTCATGGCGGTCTGGAAGACGGCACCGGCGCTGATCATGGGGAACAGTCTCGTGCTGAAGCCCGCATCGGACACGCCCCTGTCCGCCCTGGAGCTGGGCAGGATCATGGCCGAGTGCGATCTGCCGCCGGGCGTGTTCAACGTCATCACCGGACCGGGCTCCGTGATCGGCGAAGAGCTCTGCACCAACCCCATGGTCGACAAGGTCGCCCTGACCGGATCCACGGAGACCGGCCGGCAGGTGATGAAACTGGCCGCGGACACCATCAAGAAGGTTACCCTCGAGCTGGGCGGCAAGAGCCCTTCCATCGTCCTGGAGGACGCCAACCTGGATGTCGCCGTGGACGGCGCCCTGTTCGGCACCTTCTTCCATGCGGGCCAGGTATGCGAGTCGGGCACCCGCTGCTTCGTCCACGACTCGATCTACGACGAGTTCATGGAACGGGCCATGGAACGGATCTTCCACATCAAGGTCGGCGACCCCATGGACCCGGAGACCACCATGGGGCCTGTCGTCTCCAAGGCGCAGCACGACACGGTCCTGAGCTACATCGACGTCGGGAAGAAGGAAGGAGCGAGGTGCGCGGTCGGCGGACACAACCCGTCCCACCTGACCAAGGGGTATTATGTGGAGCCCACGATCTTCGAAGAGGTGAAGAACGACATGACCATCGCCCGCGAGGAGATCTTCGGCCCGGTCCTGTCCGTGATCAGGTACCGCACCACCGAGGAGGCCATCACCATGGCCAACGACTCCATCTACGGCCTCGGCGGGGCTGTCTTCTCCCGGGACATCCCCTGGGCCATCGAGGTGGCCAAGCAGATCCGCACCGGGACCGTCTGGATCAACGACTACCACCTGCTCAGCCCGCTGGCTCCCTTCGGCGGCTACAAGCAGTCCGGGGTCGGCAGGGAGCTGGGTCCCCAGGGACTCCTGGAGTTCACCCAGGTCAAGCACATCCACGTGGACCTGAACATCGACCGGTCGAAGAAGTTCTGGTACGACTACCTGTTCAACGACTGAGCCGTACCCTCCCGCAACCGGCGGACCGACATGCGGGGAAAGGAGCATGAGAATGCTGGAGCATACCGTGGAGAAACAAGGAGGGGTCAAGGCCTCCCGGAAGGTTGCCGAGGTATTCGGACCGGCCGACGGGAAGAAGATCGGGGAAGTCCCCGTGTACGGCACGGAGGATGCCCTGAAGGCCCTGCACAAGGTGCATGCTGCGCAGAAGAAGTGGGCTCAGGTACCCGTTGAGGAGCGCTGCCGGATCATCCGGGCCTTCGCCGGGATCCTGCTCGACCGCTCCGAGGAGGTGGCCCGCCTCCTGAGTGCCGAGAACGGCAAGCCTCTCTACGAGTCCTACACCCACGAAGTGCTCACCGTGATCCACCTCGCCTCGTACTTCGCCCGCCGGGCGAAGAAGATCCTCAGCCCCGAGCCGCTGCCCCTGTGGATCTTCAAGAACCGCACGAGCTACATCCACTACCGGCCCAGAGGCGTCACCTTCATCATCTCGCCGTGGAACTTCCCGTTCACCATCCCTGCGGGGGCGGTCATCATGAACCTCCTGGCCGGCAACGGGGTGCTCCTCAAACCTGCGTCGCTCACCCCGCTCATCGCCTACAGGATGCGCGAGCTCTTCGACGAGGCCGGCCTCGATCCCGACCTCTTCCGGGTCGTCTCTGGCCCGGGGAGAATGGCACAGGAGGTCATCGAGAAGGGCTCCGACCTCATCGGCTTCGTCAACTTCACCGGCTCCACCGAGATCGGCAGGGTCGTCGCCTCGGTCTGCGGACGGCGCCTCATCCCCTGCTCCATGGAGCTCGGGGGCAAGGACCCCGCCATCATCTGCCCTGACGCCGACGTCGCCCTGGCCGCCAGGTCGGTGGTCATGGGGGCCTTCGGCAATTCCGGACAGATCTGCGCATCGGTGGAGCGTGTCTACGCCCATGCGGATGTCTACGACGCCTTCGTGAAGGAGGTGGTACGCCTGACGAAGAGGCTCAGGCAGGGCCACCCGCTTCAGAGCAGCTCCACCGAGGTCGGGGCCATGACCAGCGAGGAGCAGGTCCTCATCGTCCAGCGGCAGCTCAGTGATGCAGTCTCCCGGGGGGCGAAGGTCCTCACCGGGGGCAGCCGTCTTCCCCTGGAAGGACGATTCTTTGAGCCCACCGTGCTGGTGGACGTGACACCGGACATGGAGGTCATCACCGATGAGACCTTCGGCCCCCTGCTCCCCGTCATGAAGGTGCACAGTGAGGAAGAGGCAGTCAGGGCTGCGAACGACAGCATCTACGGGCTTTCCGCCTATGTCTTCACCAGGAGCACCCGCAACGGCAGGCGTATCGCCGAACAGCTCGATGCGGGTACGGTCATGGTGAACGAGACCATCGTCACCCACGGCTTCCCCGAGACGCCCTGGCAGGGATTCAAGGCGAGCGGCCTGGGAAGAGTGCATTCCGACGAAGGGCTCAAGGACCTCTGCCTTGCCTGCCACGTGAACTACGACACCATGCCCCTGCCCAGGATCTTCTGGAACAGGTTCTGGGTGTGGCACCCCTACGACGGGGCGAAGATATCCCGCTTCCGGTCGCTCTACGGTCTGTGCTTCGTGCCGGCCGACGGGAAGACCATGCTCGGACGCCTCTGGAACATGCTGTGGCCGAAACCCGTGGAGGCGGGTCCATTCAGCGCGCCTCGCTGCGACCGTTAAGCGCCTGTCCTCCGGCGCCTCGGACGATGTGAAGGTCATCATCGGATACCCGAGGGGCCAGATGCAACGGAGACCTTTACAGGTCCCCATCCCGGTCATATACATGGAACGGGGACGCAGACCCCTGGAGGTCGTGAATGGAACCCTGGAAGCTCCCGCCTGCGGCAAAGGTCTATGAGGCGCTCAGCGCCGTGGCCGACCGCCGGGTGCGGTTCACCGGGGAGACCGAGGCCGAGGTGACCTCGTCGGCGGGAGAGAAGGTCTACCGGGTGCGGTGGAACGAGGACATGACGCTCGTCACCTCTGACGACAACGCCTCCCGCTGGCAGGGCTACCTTGGCTACCCCATCCTGGCCGTGCTCATGGCCCGTGGGAAGCTCGACTACCTGGAATCCGCCGCCTCGTCGCTGGCCGGAATCCCCTGGAAGGCGATCAACAAGCGGTTCAGGAACGACTACGGCAGGGCCGTGGAATCGGTGCTCGCCGAGATCGCCGTGAAGGGGGTCGACACCGGTGCCATCCGCCGCGAGGTCGATCGGATCATGGCCCTTCTCGGGCAGCTCAGGCTCGGCAGGATGCCCGCAGCGAAACGTCCCCCCCGATGAACCGTACGGATCGGGTGGCCCGTACTAAGACTTTTTCCTCCCGGCCGCCAGCTTCGCCTGCAGCGCATCGATCCGCTCGTGATTGTCCTGCGATCCGATGTACGACCTGAAGAGCCATTCCTGGGCCCTCATGGCATCGTTCAGACCCGAGCCCAGGAGGTGGTGCGTCATCTGCTTGGTCTCCTTCAGGCAGCCCCGGTCGCAGGAAGCCATCTCGCGGGCGATGGCGCCCACCTCCTCGAGGAGCCTGCCCTCGGGAAAGACCCTGGTGACATACCCCATGCGCATGGCCTCGTGGGCATCGTAGATGCGTCCGGTCAGGGCCACCTCGAGGGCATTGCCCAGGCCGATGATCCGCCAGAGGGGGTCGATGAGGGGGGTCAGCGACAGGACGACCTCCCGCTGCCCGAACTTCGCCCGCTCGGATGCGTACCGGATGTCGCATATCTGGGTCAGATCGAACCCGCCCGCGATGGCGGGCCCGCCCACGGCGCAGATGACAGGCTGGCTGCAGAACAGGATGGAACGGTAGGCACGATGGAACAGCGCTGTATAGGCCTCGTTGGAGACCTTCTCCAGCTTCCTGATGATTGTCAGGTCGAACCCTGCGCAAAAGTACCGCTCGCCGCCGGTCAGCACGACGACGTTCACGTCTTCCCGGGCCGACAGGGCCGTGAAGGTCGCCTCGATCTCCTCGAGGACCTCCGGGGCAAGCGCATTCCCCTTGTCCGGACGGTTTATGGTGACGGTCGCCACCCGTGCTTCAACGGTGAGTAAAAGGTATTCCATCTTCATGTTTATACCCCTTTCGAAAAGAGTCTTGTCTTGTGATCAGGCGGGATGATCCCGGCCGTGCGTTGGCCATCTCTTCGTACCCCTTCAACGGCTATTTCGCAAGGATCATCAACTTCCGCCTCCTCCTTGGATCCATCGGCGTACACGGTGATGATTCCTGCAGAGGTGATCCCACGAGTCATGCCGGGACGGGAACACATGAACAACACTAAACTATAGCCGGGAACCTTCCGATTGATACAATATATTATCAAAGGTCAAGGGGGATGATCCCGTCAGTGACGAGAGAAACGAACATATCATGGACCATGCGCCGACCAGGCCGGTCCCCCTCGATCGATGAAGCTCCATCGTCAGGTTCTGTTTTCCCGACAGGTCGCTCCATCCAGGCCAGAGGAAGCAACCACTACCCGCAGGCCGTGGCCGGGAGGTGTCCATGGAATCCCTCATGAAGGGCTCCATTCAGGGGAAACCGGCATTCCTGAATACCATAGGGAAGATCCTCCAACGGTATCCGGGGCATGGGACCACCCGCTCGCTGGATCTGCCGCTGAACCCCTTCACCCTCTCGTTTCCCGGCAGGCTCGAGACCGAGTTTCTCGACGACTTCTTCAACAAATCATTAAAGCAGGTGCGTCTCATCCTCGTCTCGGGGATCGTGTTCTACGGGGTCTTCGGCTTCCTCGACGCCATGCTCATCCCCGGGGCCAAGGGAATCCTGTGGGTGATCCGGTATGCCGTGGTCATCCCGGTCATCCTCGGCGTGATTCTGTTCTCGTACTCACCGCGGTTCAAGCCGTACATGCAGATGTGCCTCGCCACGGCCATCACCATCTCCGGCCTGGGCATCGTCATCATGATCGTCATCGCCCCACCGCCCGTGAACTACTCCTATTACGCAGGCCTCATCCTCGTGCTCATCTTCGGATACGTGTTCCTCAGGATCCGCTTCATCTGGGCGGTCCTCGCAGGCTGGATCATCGTGGCCTTCTACGAGGCGGCCTCCATATGGCTCGGTACACCCGTGGAGATCCTCCTGAACAACAACTTCTTCATCCTCAGCGCCAACGTCATCGGCATGTTCGCCTGCTATTCATCCGAGCATTACTCCCGCAGGGACTTCTACCTCGTCAAGCTCCTGGAGATCGAACAGGACAAGGTCAACGCCGCGAACACGGAGCTGGAGAAGAGGGTCAACGAGCGGACCTCCCAGCTCACGCGGTCCAACGAGGAGCTCCTCCGCGAGATCGAGGCGCACCACAGGGCAGAGGAAGAGAAGAAGGGCCTGGAGCACCAGCTCAGGCAGGCCCAGAAGATGGAGGCCATCGGGACGCTGGCCGGCGGCATAGCCCATGACTTCAACAACATCCTCTCCCCCATCATCGGCTACTCCGAGATGATCATCGACGACGTGCCCGGGGGGAGCCCCATGAAGAACAAGATCGAACAGATCCTCATGGCGGCGACGCGGGCCAAGGAGCTGGTGAGGCACATCCTGACCTTCAGCCGGCAGACCGAGCAGGAGCTCATCCCCCTGGAGCTGCATCCGATCATCAAGGAATCACTGACCCTGCTGCGCGCCTCGCTCCCCTCGACCATCGAGATCAGGCAGAACATAGACACGAACTGCAGGCCGGTCCTTGCCGACCCGACCCAGATCCACCAGATCCTCATCAACCTGTGCACCAATGCCTTCCATGCCATGCGCGATCGGGGAGGCGTCCTCGGCGTCGAGATGTCCGAGTCGGAGATAAGCGCGGCGGACTGCATGACCATGAAGCTCAATCCCGGCTCGTACGTGAAGATCAGCGTGAGCGATACGGGCCACGGCATCCCCAAACCCATCCTGGAGCGCGTCTTCGAGCCGTACTTCACCACCAAGGCGCCCGGGGAGGGCACGGGCCTCGGTCTGTCCGTGGTCCACGGGATCGTGAAGACCTACAACGGCGAGATCAAGATCTACAGCGAGCCCGGGAGAGGGACCACGGTCACCATCTTCCTGCCGTGCATTGAGACCGATACCTTCACGCCCAAGGAGTACCGGAAGGAAACGGTCACGGGAGGGCACGAGAGCATCCTCCTCGTGGATGACGAAGGATATGTCATCACCATGATGAAGGAGATGCTCGAACGGCTCGGGTACCGCATCACCGCGTTCACCAGCAGCAGCGAGGCCTATGACGAGTTCAGGGCTGACCCCCGCCGGTACGACCTCATCATCACCGACCAGACCATGCCGCGGATGACCGGCACCGAGCTCGCGGAGGAATGCATGAGCCTGAAGCCCGGCCTTCCGGTCATCATATGTACGGGCTTCAGCGAGATCCTGTCCGAGGAGAAGGCCCGGGCTCTGGGCATCAGCGAATACGTGACGAAACCGGTGGTCAAGGGCGAGATCGCCAGGGCCATCAGGAACGCCCTGACCCCGGGGCACGGCTAGATCTCCCGGACAGGCTCCACCGGGGCCCCTTTCTCCCGCCCCTCGTCGCCCTTCATGGCCTCGTAGCCCGAAACGATGTCCAGCAGTTCCTCGGTGATGGTCATCTGCCTCTGGCGGTGGTAGGCCACGTGGATCTCCTCCAGGTGTTCCTGGATGTTCTTCTCGGCGTTCTGCATGGAGGCCAGCCGGCTGGCGTTCTCGCTCGCAAGCGACTCGGTGAAGGCCCGGTAGATGGAGACGAAGAGGTACTCCCTCAGCAGGGCGAGGAAGAGCGAGTCCCAGTCCTGGGTGAACATGGGCAGCGAGCGCGACTCCCATTTCCTCGACCTGATCTCCTCGAGCCACACCTGGTCCACGGGAAGCAGCCGCAGGGTGTGCGGGTGGTAGGTGGCCCCGGAGACATAGTGGTTGTAGAAGAGGTAGATGTGCTGGATCTGGGCGCCGAAGTGCCATTCCTCGAGGATCATCACGATCTCCTGCACCATGGGGGTGACGCCAGCGGTGGAGCTCGGGCTTGCGAGGTTGTCGTAGATCTCCTCGCCTCCGGCCATGACATGGTCCTTGGCCCGCTCGCCCACGGTAAGGATGTAGCGGTTCATGCTCGGAACCCCGAGCCGGTCGAGCTCCTCCAGGGCATGGGAAACCACCTGGGCATTGAACTGGCCGCACAGGCCCTGGTCCGACCCGAACACGATGGCACCCGCGCGCGAAAGGGGGACCGTGCCGGTGGCCATCTCCTCCCTGGGGCGTGACTGGAGCACCACCTGCAGGCCCATCTCAACGTTCCTGCTGTAGTCCAGGAGCGATTCCACGGCCCGCTGGTACTGCCTGATGCTCACGGCAGCCAGGGCCTTCATGGTCTTCACCACGGAGAGCAGGTCCTCGGTGCTCTTGATCTTGCGTTTCAACGACTCAAGGGTTTGCATTGCCCTTCCCCGTCAACGGCGCTATGGAGTCCCTGGCGGCGTTCAGCATGGCGTTGAAATCATCCAGGCTGAGCTTGCCTCCCTCGTATATGCGGGAACAGACGGCTTCCAGGCGTTTCGTCACCTCCGTGCGCACCACGTTCTCGGCCTTCCCGATGTCCTCCACGGAGACCTCGTCGAGGATGCCGCCGGTGACGGCCGTGAGCGCGGCGATCTGCTCGGCCACGGGTATGGGCCGGTACTGGGGCTGCTTCAGGATCTCACGAACGCGCCAGCCCCGCTCCAGGCGCCTGCGGGTGTCGTCGTCGAGCCTGGTGCCGAACCGGGAGAAGCTCTCCAGCTCCTCGAACTGGGCATAGGCGATGCGCAGGTCGCCGGCCACGGCGCGGAACGCCGGCAGCTGCGCCTTGCCGCCCACGCGGGAGACCGACTTGCCCACGTCCACGGGCGGCAGGATGCCCTTCTGGAACAGGTTGGGCGAGAGGTAGATCTGCCCGTCCGTAATCGAGATGAGGTTGGTGGGGATGTACGACGACATGTCCTGGGCCTCGGTCTCGATGATGGGCAGCGCGGTGAGCGAACCGCCGCCGTACTCGGCCCGCAGGTGCGTGGACCGCTCCAGCATGCGCGAGTGGATGTAGAAGATGTCCCCCGGGAAGGCCTCCCGGCCCGGCGGCCTGCGGAGCAGGAGCGACAGCTCGCGGTAGGCCCGGGCGTGCCGGGTGAGGTCGTCGTAGATCACCAGCACGTCCCTGCCACGCTCCATGAAGTACTCCCCCATGGCCGTGGCCGCATACGGGGCCACGAACTGGAGGCCGGGCGGCTCCTCTCCCGAGGCGACCACCACGACACAGTAGTCCAGCGCGTTGTGCTCCTTGAGCACTGCGATGGACTTGGCCACGTCCGAGCTCTGCTTGCCGATGGCGCAGTAGATGCAGATCACGTCCTTGTCGTGCTGGTTGATGATGGTGTCCAGGACGATGGTGGTCTTGCCGATCTGGCGGTCGCCCAGGATGAGCTCACGCTGTCCCCTGCCGATGGGGATCAGGGCGTCGATGGCCTTGACGCCGGTCTGCAGGGGTACCGTTACCGGGTCGCGGTGCATGATGGGAGGCGCCTCGCGCTCCACGGGGAGGCGCGTGGCGGTGTGGACCTCGCCCTTGTTGTCCAGGGGCCTGCCCAGGGCGTCCACCACGCGGCCCAGCATCCCTTCCCCCACGGGGACGTCCAGGATGCGTCCCGTCCTGTGGGCGATGTCTCCGGCCCCGATCTCCTCGGAAGGGTCCAGCATGATGATGCCGATCTCGTCGGCATCAACGTTGAACACGAGCCCGTACAGGTCGCCCGGGAACCGCACGACCTCCTCGGAGCGTATGGAGTCCAGCCCGGACAGCCTGGCTATGCCGCGGCCCACGAAGGTGACGATCCCGACCTCCTCGGGCGCGAGCCCCGGCTTCTTTCCGGAAACCACCCTGTCCAGCTTATCGAGGGTATCGTCGAGGCACTCCTTCAATGTCCCTTTGTTGCCGGTGTTCTCCATGGACAACCCCTTTCATGGCACGGCGACGACGCCGAAGGTCACCGTGTCTCCTCTCCGTGCTCTCCCTCCCCGGGCATCTCCTCGGGGATCTCCTCTCTGAGGGCCCTGTTGAAGTCCTCCTGGAGAGCGGACAGATGGTCACCGATGCTCCAGGCGAGCTTGTACCCGTGGGTCATGAGCTCGATCCCGGTGAGAAGCGTGTCGGAGACCTCGTACCGGAAGGAGACGTCTTTCGAGATATAGGGCCCGATGGCCTCGAGGATCTTCTCGCGGTGAGAGGGCTTCAGCTCGAAGGCGCTCCGCAGGGTGATCATGGGTGTGCCCGAATCCAGCGAGCGCCTGAGGAGTTCCTGCTGCCCGGGGTCGATCCCCTTGACGAGCCCGGTGAAGACCTGCACCATTCTGTCCTCCAGGTCCTCGTCGGCGAGGTCCTTCATGATCCGCCTGATGGTGCCGAAGATGAACATGCCTGCCTTGATGCGAAGTTCCTCGAAGAAGACCTGCCGCTCCCGCAGGAGGGACTCCCGCCAGCGCTGCCTGCTCTGCTGGGCCTCCCGGCTCACTAGGGCCATGAGCCTGCCGCGTTCGGCGTCCGCATCCCGGTTCGCCTGGTTCAGGACTTCCTCGGCCTTCTCCTTCAGCTCCCGGTTCTTCTCCTCGAGCTCTTCGGAGCGTGCCCGGGCCTCGTCCTTCAGCCGCTCGGCCTCTTCCAGCCGTGCCGCTATCCCCGCCTGGCGGGCGTCCATGGCCTTGACGATGCGGTCGTAGAGGAAATACTTGAGCAGGGCCACCAGGATGAGGAAGTTGACGATCTGGGCTGCGAAGACGAACCAGTCGATGTGCATCCATCATCCCCCTTTGGCCATGGTGATGAAGTGGTCCCAGAAGGGGTTGGCGAAGATGAGGATCATGGAGATGACGAAGCAGTAGATGGCGATGGATTCGATCATGGCAAGGCTCACGAACAGGGTCCTCGTGATGGTGTTCTTTTCGTCGGGCTGCTGGGCGATGGCGCTCACGGCCTGCTTGGCAGCGATACCCTCGCTCAGGGCAGGTCCGATGGCGCCGAGCGCCATGGTGACGCCCGCCGTGATGATGGAAGCGATTGCAACTACGGTCAGACTGTCCATTTCACACCTTCCTTTCTTTCAAGA
Source organism: Thermodesulfobacteriota bacterium (assembly GCA_036834365.1). GTDB lineage: Bacteria > Desulfobacterota > Desulfomonilia > UBA1062 > UBA1062 > MWEI01. The sequence goes on from DAITOA010000007.1 coordinate 97,114, forward strand.
ATATGATCACGCTCATTGCGGTACTTCCTTGTGTGCATGCCCCTCGTGGTGGACCTGGGTGACCGAGGCTATGTAGACCATTGCCAGGATGGAGAAGATGTATGCCTGCACCATGCCGATGAGCAGGCCGAGCGCATGCATGATGATGGGGAAGAAGAGCGGTGTGACCGCCAGCAGGATGGCGATGACCTTGTCGTGGCTCATGATGTTGCCGAAGAGACGGATGGCCAGGGCCAGGGTCCTGGTGAATTCCCCCATGACGTGGAACGGGAAGAAGATGAAGGTGGGCTGGAAGTACTCCCTGAAATAGGAGAGCCCGTTGCGCCCTATCCCGTAGATGGGCACCGCCAGGAAGACCGTGACCGCCAGGGCGGCCGTGGTGGTCAGCGATGACGTCGGCGCCACGTACCCGGGCACGATGAGGAGGAGGTTGCTCGTCCCGATGAAGAGGAAGAGCGTACCGATGAAGGCCATGTAGTGGTCCGGGTCGTCCTGGCTGACCTCGTGGATCTGCTCCCTGATGCCGCCCACCACTACCTCCAGCAGGTTCTGCCACCTGGTGATCTTCACGTCGGATGTCGCCGTGCGCCCCACCAGGAAGGCCAGCGCGAGGAGGATGGCCATGATGAGCCAGGTGTAGGCCAGCGTGGCGGAGACGTGGGCGAACCCCCACTGGAAGAGGATGACCTGGTCGGGGCTGATCTGGTTGAGCCTCAGGATCTCCATGCCTTCACCTCACGTCGTCTCCGGCTTCCTGCCGAGCCTGCGCACCAAGACCTCGCGCACCGCCACGAAACCCACCAGGGCGGCCAGCAGGCGCTCCCAGCGCCCGTCCATGACCAGGTAGAAGCCCGAGGTCACGACGACCATCCGGAGGATGAAACCGCCGACGGAGGAGAGCGTGATCCCCGGAGGCCCGGTCAGCCGCTTCACCGAGGACCACAGGTGCAGGGAGAAGAAGGTCCCCAGCGCCATGCCCACGGCGAAGGCCACGATGAGATGCAGTGTCTCCGGCACGGCGTTCACTCGCTGTCCTCCTCGTCGTCATCGGGTTCTTCCTTCTCGATGCCGCCCTTGCGCACCCAGTACCAGGCGTTCATGCACCCCACCAGGACGCCGAGGATGAGCAGCATGAGGGCCCAGGAGTACTGGCTCGGCCAGGTCCGGTCGATCCAGAGGCCGATGGCCACCCCGATGAGGGTGGGGATGGCCACGGACCAGCCCACCACGCCGAACATGCCCAGGCCGAACCAGACCGTCCTGTCCTCCTGCCTGAGGCCCCGGATCTTGCGCCTCTCCTTCTTCACCACCTCGCTGGTGAACTTCTTCACGATATCGTCCCTGCGGAGATGGACGGGCCTGGGTTTCTTATCCATACTTCTTCATCTCCATGAAGCGGCGCACGATGCTCGCCTCAAGCCTGGCCGCTGCCGTGCGGGCCGCCTTCTCCTTGTCGTCGAGGACCTTGAACTGCTCCTGCACCACGGACCTGAGAAGGCCGAGGCTCGGGATGCGCACCACGTTGCGCGTGGACACCAGCACCTCGTCGCCCTTCTTGACGAGCAGGCCCTGGTCCACGGCGAAGTACTCGGGTGGCTTTCCTTCCAGAGACAGGCTGAGCAGGCCCGCCACCAGCGCGGACACGAAATCCACGTGCCTCGGGAGCAGGCAGAAGGAGCCGTTTACCCCCTCGGCCACCACCTTGTCGACCGACCGGTGCAGGAATACCTCCGAGGGCAGCAGGATCTTACAGTCCATCGACGTGCACCTCGTCGATGGAGCCGATCATGTACAGCTTGGATTCGGGCAGGTCCGCGAACTCGTCGTTCAGGATCCGCTCGCAGCCTGTCAGCGTGTCCTGAAGGGTCACCATCCTGCCCGGCATGCCAGTGAACTGCTCGGTGGTGAAAAACGGCTGGGTGAAGAACCGTTCGAGCCTGCGGGCCCGGTACACGGTGCGCTGGTCCTCCCGGGAGAGCTCGGCGATGCCCAGCATGGCGATGATGTCCTTGAGGTCCTCGTAGATGGTGAGCGTCTTCCTGATCTCCTGGGCGATGCGGTAGTGCTTGTCCCCCACGATGTGGGGCATGAGCATCTTGGACCACGACTGCAGCAGGTCCACGGCCGGGTACAGGCCCTCGCTGGCACGCTTGCGGGAGAGCACGATGGAGGCAGACAGGTGGCCGAAGGTGTGGGAGGCCGAGGGGTCGGTGAAGTCGTCGGCAGGCACGTACACGGCCTGGATGGAGGTGATGGCGCCCGCGCTCGTGTTGCAGATGCGCTCCTCCAGCTCGGCCAGCTCGGTGCCCAGGGTGGGCTGGTAGCCCAGCCGCGACGGGAGCTGGCCCATGAGGCCCGACACCTCGGAGCCCGCCTGGATGAAGCGGAAGATGTTGTCCATCATGAGGAGCACGTCCTGGTGCATGTCGTCGCGGAAGTACTCCGCCACGGTCAGCGCCGCGTGCCCCACCCGGAACCGGGCCCCGGGCGGCTCGTTCATCTGGCCGAAGACCATGACCGTGTTGCCGAGCACGCCGGCCGAGATCATGTCGCGGTAGATCTCCTCGCCCTCGCGGCAGCGCTCGCCGATGCCGCAGAAGATGGATACCCCGCTGTGCTGCTTCACCGTGTTGTTGATCATCTCGGTGATGAGCACGGTCTTGCCCACGCCGGCCCCGCCGAACAGGCCCGCCTTGCCGCCGCGTTCCAGGGGGGCCAGCACGTCGATGGCCTTGATGCCGGTGGTGAAGATCTCGGAGACCGTGGACTGGTCGGTCAACGGCACGGGCTGCTGGTGGATGGACCGGGGGGTGCCTTCCACCTCCCCCTTGGCGTCGATGGGGCTGCCGAAGACGTTGATGACCCTGCCGAGGAGCGCCTTGCCTACCGGGACCTCCAGCAGACGCCCCGTATCGATGACCTCGGAGCCGCGGGCCAGGCCCTGCGTCGGGGTCAGGGCGATGCCCCTGATCATGCTCTCGTTGAGGTGGGTGTTCACCTCGATGACGATATGCCTGTCTTCGCCGGCGCGGAGCACGTGGAAGATGTCGGGGAGGCGCCCGGGAAAATGGGCATCGACAACGCTGCCCCTGATGGACACGACAATACCGGTGTTGGGCTGCTCACTCATAAAGGTCGGGACCTCCTTTACGTATCAGAATGCATCACTCTGAGATCCTCAGTGTATCCCTGCTTGTACATCTAAAAAGAATGAGCACTTAGTGTAATGTTTAAAGCGGTTTTCCCGAGAGTCAAGGGTTTGGCCCATATATCTGCGGAAAATCATGCAGAAAATTGATGAGTCCGGCCCCCGCATGCAGGGGTGTGTATCGGCTGAATAAATAGCTTTTGCCGCCGGAGTGGATCAGCGGAGATAGGTGCGTGCGCCGTAGAAGCGGTCGTGGTAATAGGCGTTGGAGAGAGAATCGGCACAAATGGTCTTTCCTCTGCCCGGGGCATGGATGAACTTTCCCTCGCCGATGTAGATGCCCACGTGGCTGACCCTCCCGCTGCTCGAGGTGGCGAAAAAGACCAGGTCGCCCTTGTCGAGGTCATCCATGACCACGGGCGTGCCGCTGTCGTACTGCTCGGCCGAGGTGCGGGGCACGTTCAGCCCGTTGAGCTGATAGACCGCCATGACCAGCCCGCTGCAGTCCAGGGGTGCGTTCAGCTCGCAGCTCCCCCACAGGTAGGGCAGCCCGATGAAGTCGTGGGCCGTGTCCACGATGTCGTCCCTCACCGAGGGGCCGGAACGCGGCTTCCCCCTGGCCACGGCGTAGTCGCCGGGCTTCACCACGTAGTACACCTCGACGATGCCTTTCTCTTTCAGGATCCTCGCCTCGGCGGCCGCGCCGGCAAGGGTCGGATAGTTGCCGAAGCGGACCTTGTAGAACCCCGAGCTGTGGGCGAAGTAGAAGGCGTCGAGGCCCTGCTTCTCCAGGCTCTTCGTGAGCCTGGCCGCGTTGTTGACGTTCTTGAAGGCGCCCACCTGGATGGAATAGCCCATCTTCTGCGCGATGACCACGGCCCTGGGCTTGAACAGGGGCTTGGGCTGGTAGGGTGCGACGACGGATTTATGGGCGGAACATCCGGACAGGAGGAGCAAGGAGACAAGTATGGCCGCGATAAGCCAGGTGCCGGTTGATCTCCTGTTCCTATCCATCCTCCCCCTCGTGAGCCTCTTCGATGTTGCCTGAACAGTGAAATGCCGGTGGATTCCTGTCTGTTTATAACAAGGTACGAATAGAATGTCCACCCTTTATCCACCCTTGTCGTTCCTGCAACCGATTGACAGTTCCCTGTGGGTCTGGTATTTTCTAAGCATAAACAGCATGTTGCAACACCCTGAAATGGAGCGGCCGCTCGGACGTATGGAATGCATGGAGGATCCGGAACATTCAATCATCCACCCATGACGGACGGAGTGTAGGTGAGCTACAGCCCGAGGTCCAGGGGGACGCTTAACGCCGTCCGCGGCTGATTTGCATGTTGTGTGACGATAGAGGATAATCCAATGCATATTCGTTATTTCGTTATTACCATCGCGGCTATCATCATAGCGGCTGCATCCTGTGCCATCGCTCAATCACTCAATGAACTACCGATGTATGGGGGAATAAAGAAAACGTCTGAACAGAAAGATGCTGATCAAGACTATATCAACACTATGGTGAAAGCATGTGGCAGCAGGGAAAGAGGTGCACAGGAGGCCGCCAAACGTGGCTGGCAAGCTGTTTACTCAGGTGATTTATCTACAGCCATGAAACGATTCAATCAGGCCTGGCTACTGGATGACAAGAACGCGGGGGCATATTGGGGGTTTGGTGTCGTTCTCTCAATGAGAGGCCAAGAGGAGCAGGGCATGAGTATGCTGAAAAAAGCGTACGACCTCGCCCCGGATAACGCACGGTTAATTGCTGACCTTGCACATGGGTACTCTCTTCAAGGGCGTGATTATCTCATAAGAGAGAACAAACAAGATGATGCCCTTCTCCGCAAAGCTGACGAACTCTTTACAAAGGCGAGCAAACTCGAACCAACATATGGTCTTCTCTATGCTAATTGGGCTGTGGCCAAATACTATCACCGTGATTACAAGGGAGCATGGAAAAAAGTTCAACGTGTCCGAGAACTTGGTGCGGAGCGGAGTCTCGACCCTGTAATAATGAGATCTCTCAGTAAGAAGATGGCAGACCCCTACAAGAAATAATTCACACAACCAGCAAATAAGGACACGATGGACCGCATAGCCGAAGAAATAGATCAGGTGGCAATTACCGCACGTTGGCAAATCGACGCGCCACGGGAATCAGTTTACGCGATTGCGTCAGACTTCGAGGCTTTGCCGACACATTTTCCAATGCTCGCACATTCCGCCTCAATCCTATCTCACACAGGCAATCATTTGAAAATCGACGCGGAAGCCGCATCTTTTGGTCGTATCTTCCCTCGCGTAAAGGTCTCAATTGATGCCGAACTTTTTCCAGGGCATGGCTATCGCGCCTCAACATTCAACCGGACCTTCAACACCACTGGCAAAGAACAACTGTTGCTTCACGACTCTGAAAGCGGGACTGAAATCGAGTACACCTACATCGTAACCGTTAAACGCAAGTGGCTACGACCGCTCTATGGTTGGCTCGTTCGGACGTTTGGACTTCCGTATTGGAAGAAATGCTATCTGCAACCATTGACCGAACTAGCGCAGGAGCACAGCCGGTCGCAGAATCTGGCAAACAATGCGTTACACACGGAGCCGCGGAACCGAGCGGTTTGAAAATTGAAAAGGTTCGCCGCGGCCCGGTGAACGCTGCCGTCCACCTTCAATAATGCATCTTGTCAGAATGAGATGTTGGTAGTATCATTAGTTGTATT
>DAITOA010000008.1:0-88532 GCA_036834365.1 Thermodesulfobacteriota bacterium
GGTCTTCGGCCCGATCGATGGCATCGGGCTGCGTACCCAGGATGGGGACGCCGGCATCGGCAAGCCCGCGGGCCAGGTTGAGCGGAGTCTGGCCGCCGAACTGCACGATCACTCCCTTGGGCTTTTCCCGTTCTATCACATGCAGGACGTCCTCAAGGGTGAGCGGCTCGAAGAAAAGCTTGCTGGAGATATCGTAGTCCGTGCTCACGGTCTCGGGGTTGGAGTTGATCATGATGCTCTCGTACCCCATGTCCTTGAGGGCGAACGATGCATGGACACAGCAGTAGTCGAACTCGATTCCCTGCCCGATGCGGTTGGGACCTCCGCCCAGGATGATCACCTTTTCCCTCGATGAGGGGGCCGCCTCGTCCTCATCCTCGTAGGTGGAGTAGTAGTAGGGGGTGTAGGCCTCGAACTCGGCCGCGCAGGTGTCCACCAGCTTGTATACGGGCAGCACGCCCTTTTCGTGGCGGAGTTTCCTGACGGTATGCTCGGTGGTGCCCCAGAGCACGGCGAGGTAGCGGTCCGAGAACCCGAGTCGCTTGGCCTCGTAGAGGGTATCGCGGTCAGGCCCCGACCGGGTGATCTCCTCCTCCGCGTCAACGAGCTCCTTGATGTGGTGGAGGAACCAGGGGTCGATGCCGGTCAGGCGCGAGACGTCGGCGATGGTGAAGCCGGAGCGCAGCGCCGTCGCAACCTGGAAGAGCCTCCGGGAGTTCGGATAGGTGAGCCCGGCCACGACCTGTTTCTTGTCCTCGGGGCTCATGATCGTCTTCGGCCCGCCCAGGCCGAACTGCCCGATCTCCAGGGAACGGACGGCCTTGTTCAGGGCCTCCTTGAAGGTCCTGCCGATGGCCATGGTCTCACCCACGGACTTCATGGAGGTGGTGAGGAGGTCATCGGTCTCGGGGAACTTCTCGAAGGTCCACCGCGGGATCTTCACCACGCAGTAGTCGATGGTGGGCTCGAAGGAGGCGAAGGTCTCCTTGGTGATGTCGTTGGGTATCTCGTCCAGGGTGTATCCGACGGCCAGCTTGGCGGCGATCTTGGCAATGGGGAAGCCCGTGGCCTTGGATGCCAGGGCCGACGACCGGGAGACCCGGGGATTCATCTCGATGACGACCAGTTCGCCGTCGGCGGGGTTCACGGCGAACTGCACATTGGATCCGCCCGTCTCCACGCCGATCTCCCGCATGATGGCAATGGAGGCATCGCGGAGTTGCTGGTACTCGAGATCGGTGAGTGTCTGGGCGGGTGCCACGGTGATGGAATCGCCCGTGTGGACGCCCATGGGGTCGACATTCTCGATGGAGCAGATGATCACCACATTGTCGGCCCTGTCCCGCATGACCTCCAGCTCGAATTCCTTCCATCCGATGACGGATTCCTCCAGCATGATCTCGCGGATCATGCTGGCATCGAGCCCACCCTTGGCGATGCGTCCGAGGTCCTCGGGGTTGTACGCGATACCGCCGCCGATCCCGCCCAGGGTGAAGGAAGGCCTGATGATGATGGGGTATCCCACCTCGTCGGCCACCCGATAGGCGTCGTCCATGGTCCTTGCGAATCCGCTCCTCGGTACCCGCAGGCCGATGTTTTCCATGGCCGCGCGGAAGAGCTCCCTGTCTTCGGCCTTGTGGATCACCTCTGGCCTCGCACCGATCATCTCGACGCCGTATTTTTCAAGTATCCCCCGGGAGGCAAGCTCTACCGACACGTTCAGCCCCGTCTGGCCACCGAGGGTGGGCAGGATCGCATCGGGGCGTTCACGCTCGATGATCAGCTCGATGATCTCCGGGGTGATGGGCTCGATGTAGGTCCGGTCGGACATGCCAGGATCGGTCATGATGGTGGCCGGGTTTGAGTTGATGAGCACGACCTCGTACCCCTCCTCCCGGAGGGCCTTGCATGCCTGCACGCCCGAATAGTCGAACTCGCACGCCTGAGAGATGATGATGGGGCCGCTGCCGATGATGAGAATCTTCCTGAGGTCAGTCCGCTTGGGCATGGTACACCTTTATCGTGATTTCACCTTTCTCGCGAGTGTTCCGGACACGGCTTCCTGGCTTACCCCCGCCGTTCTTCCAGTGAGCGCATGATGGTGTTCTTTATCACCTCGACATCCTCGCCGAGCAGGAATTTCACGGAGAGGCCTTCGAGGTACTCGTCCTTCCAGGGGATGTCGTACTCGTTGATGAGGTTTGTGATGTCGTTGATCTTCACCCCCATGATCTCTTTCTTCCGGGCCGTGCCGATATCCTCGTTGAAGTCAACCTGCAGCAGGAGCAGGTGGGTGATGATGCGCCGTGGACCCTGGATGGGGATGACGATGATGGAGGCATTGTCCGACCTGCCGGTACCCGCATAGACCTTCCTTGTCCTCACGATGGTGTTCTTGGTCCCCTTCAGCGGGGCGGGGCTGTCGTACCTTGACCGCATGCCGCTGGATACGCCCTGGCGTTTCACAATGGACAGGGTGGACTCCTCGGTGGGCATCCCTTCCTCGTCGAGCCCGTTCACCTCGTAGAGGGTGTACCCCTTGACCCGGCTCACCGCACCCTGGAGCTTCTTGAGGGTCATGACGTCCTTGGCGCGGACGCTCTCTGGCGTGTAGCCGAGCTCATCGAACACCGCAAAGACGGGACCGGACGGAACCTGGGCCTTCCTGCTCGTGCCCACGGTCACGGTCTTTGCCTGGTGGCGGATCGCATCAATGGGCCGGGAAAGTTCTTCCACCGCGCGCTTCAGGGTGAGGTCGAGCATGTCGATGGGCGAGGAAGACACCCTCTTGTCCTCGAACTCAAGCCAGAAGTCCTCCACGGGAAGCTTGCCCTTGACGTATTTGAGCAGGAGGGTGATGTCCGAGGCCACGCCGATGCTCAGCGACGCGAGCTCACCCCTACCCTTCCAGGTCTTGAAATCCGCCCCGAACCCGTCCACGATCCGGTGGAGCTCCTTGTCCTCGATGCTTTCGTAGACGGTGTACTCCTTCTTCCGGTGCTCCTTTGCGATCTCCGCCAGGCTGCTCCGGAAACCCTTCATGGACCGCGCCATGGCGTCGAGGCTGCATGCCGCGTAGTATCCCCAGATATGGCCGGCCAGGGTGTTGAAGATGACCGAAAGAGGGAAACCTGCGTGGGGGACGTGGATGACGTCGTCGGATACGGTATCGAACCGGTGCTCGCCCTCGTCCGTGATGACCACGACGCTGGCGGCGTGAGCCTTGAAGATGGCCACGTCCTTCACGATGTCATCCAGCACGATCTCAGGGCTCCCGGCGGCGCACACGAGGATCAGCGGCTCGGACGAGAGGTCGATGTGCTTCTTGTCCTCGATGATGTCCGAAGAGATGGTCTTGTAGCAGAGCTCGGAAAGCTTGATGCGGATCTCGTCGGAGGCCACCTTGTTGATGCCGCTGCCGACCACCGCCCAGTACTGCTTCCTCCTCACCACATTCCATGCGGTCGCCCGTATGGCCTCCCTGCGCCCGATGACGCCCTGCATGAGGTCCGGGGCCTCCTCCAGGTTCTTCAGGTCGCGGGCGATCGTCTCTCCGGGCAGGGTCCTGAGGACCTGGGCAAAGAAAAGCGCGAGAACATATCCGGCCACGATCTGGGAATAGAACGCCTTGGTGGAGGCGACGGACATCTCGATGTCGCGGCCATCGCTCGTGTAGAAGACCCCGTCCACCTTGGTGGTTATGTCCGACTGCCTGCGGTTCACGATGGCGATGAGCCTGGCTCCCCTCTGCCTGGCCATGGTCACGGCGCGGTTAGTGTCCGTGGTGGTCCCGGACTGGGTGATGGCGATGACGATGGTATCCGACATGTCCTCGTCGAGCAGGAAGCCGCTCAGGTCCGTCGCCTTCCGGGCCTGAACGTTGACGGGGGCGGACCTGAGGTAGGCGGAAACGGCCTCCGCAACGGCGGAAGCGGCCACGGCTGCGGTGCCCTGCCCCACCACGTAGATGTTCCTGATCCTGCCCGCGGCCAGGTCGGATCTGGTACGGGCATCGACCACGCCTTCATCGAGATTGAACACCACCTCCCCCCCCCCGACGATCCGGTACTTGCCGCGCAGGGTCTTGCGGATGGAAGAGGGGGCGTCCAGGATCTCTTTGATGAGGAAGTGCTGATGCTCTCCCCTGTCGATGTCACGGGTGGTTATCTGCGCCTGGTTTATGTCCCCTTCGGAGAGGATAAGGGGCTGACCGTCGTAGGACATGGCCTCGATGCCGTCCAGACCGGTACCCCGGTCGTTCCTGAGGATAAACAGCTGTCCCTGCGTGGAAGGGTCTCCCGGTACTCGCATGGTCTCGCCGTCCATCTTGATGAACCGGGGGGTCTCCTCCACCAGGCCGTACACCTCGGAGGCGAACATGTATCCGTTGTCGAGCAGGCCCACGTAGATGGTCTGCCCGCTCCCCTTCTGGGCGAGGAAGATCCTGCCCGGCTCCAGGTTGCTTTCCATGGCGATGGCATGGGAACCTTCGAAATCGTTCACCGCCCTGCGGAAGGACTCCCTGAGATCATGCCCCTCGTAGAGGTAATGCTCGATCTGCAGCGGTATGGCCTTCGTGTCGGTGGTCACATCGGGGTTCGTCATCCTGCGGCCTTGCTCGATGGCGTCCTTGATCGCGTGATAGTTGTCGATATCTCCGTTGAGCGCGGCGCTGATCGTCCAGGCGCCCTTTCCATAGAGGGGATACTCCTTGAGCACCACAGGCACGCCGTACTCTTCAGAGGAAGGGACATCAACGGTGTGGCTGTTTACGGGGTGGCAGTTGATCTCGTTGATGGCCCCCACGGATGCCCAGCGCGTATGGGTGAGATAGACCTCGGAGGCATTGTCGATGGAGAGGACCTCCCTGAGGATCTGGTCCCCGCCGATGTGCTTCCTCAGTCTGGCCGTGTTCTCGCCGAGCTCGCCGGTGATCTGGGCTGTCTTGTAGGTGAAGGTGAGCGTGTTCCCGCAGAAATGGATGGACCCGTCCATCAGGTCCGCCGGGCGGCATCGAGCAAGCAGATCTTCGAAGAGCCCTTTCTGGGTGAGTGTGTGGCGCAGCGCAGTCACGGAGGAACTCCCGTCGAGCTGTACCATCACCTGCAGTCCCGCCGAGTCGCGACCCCGCACCTCGAGTCTGTCCAGGGCATTGAGGCAGGCGTTGATCTTCAGGTAGCGGCCGTAATAGCCCTGGTTATCGAAGATGGCTGGACCGGCCAGAGCCAGGATCTTGTCATGGTTTCTGATGATGTCCTCTCTCAGAGACCATGAGATGTCCTTCAGGGTTGTCAGTCGTGCGGCAAAGGCCTCCAGATCCCCCGAGGGGAAGCTTCTGGCCTCCTTCTCGAGCGCAGCATCCTCCATCTCCACGAAGGTCTTCAGGCGTTCAGAATGATCCCTGAGCCGCCCGAGGCCGCTGCCGCAGCAGAGCACGTGCTGGAGGTTCGCGTCCTGCTTCAGGAGGTAGATCTTCCCGGAAAGCACCTCCAGGGATGCAGGGCTCAGATATGCCGATTTCTCGATCGTGCCGGAGGCCAGGGATGCAATGCCTGCGGTACAGACTGCGTCGATGGCCTCGGCAAAACGGTCCGTGATGCAGTCGTCGGTCATCGGTGCGGGGCGTTTGATGCATACGAAGCCTGCAAGGCCGCAGCACAGGACATGGTCGCGTATGGGGAAGAAGACGACGGCCGGCCCTGCAAGGGTTGCGGGGTCCTTGCAGAAGCATACCCTCCATACCGATTTTCTGTGTCGCCTGGCCGCGCAAGGCTCGAACATGGGATCCCTCATCCGGCGGGGTTTGCAGAGATCAGCGATCGTTCCGGCAAGGAGCCGCCGGATGCCCTCCTTGGGTTGCCTTGTATAGCATCCAAAGGGCATTTCTGGCAAGCCTTCCCCCTTCTGTCTATGCGTTCTGTCGCCCCATCAGATCCATGAACTCCCCGAAGAGATATCCGGAGTCCTTGGGACCTGGGGCGGCCTCAGGATGGTACTGGACGCTGAAGGCCTTCAGTTCGGGAACACGGAATCCCTCCAGGGTACCGTCGTTCAGGTTGATGTGGGTCATCCGGGTGCCTGACGGAAGCGTGTCCTTCAGGACCACGAAGCCGTGATTCTGGGAAGAGATCTCCACCCTGCCCGTGTCCAGGTTCTTCACGGGCTGGTTGACACCGTGATGGCCGAATTTGAGCTTTGCCGTTGCCCCCCCCAGCGCCTGCCCGAGGATCTGGTGGCCGAGGCAGATGCCGAAGACGGGCAGCTTTCCGAGGAGTTCTCTGACCGTATCGATGAGATAGGTGAGCGGGGCAGGATCGCCCGGGCCGTTGGAGAGGAGAAGCCCGTCCGGGTCCATGGCAAGGACGGCGGCCGCCTTCGTCCATGCTGGCACCGCGATGACCTCGCACCCCTTGTTTTCGAGCATTCTCAGGATGTTCAGCTTGACCCCGCAGTCCATGACCACGACCCGTGGGCGGTCCGACTTCCCGGACAGTGCCTCCAGGAGCTCCCTGCGGTTTCCCTTCCAGCGGAACGGGGCATCGCCGGTGACGTCCCTGACGATATCGCGGTCCACGAGGCCCGGATAGGACCTTACCTTGTCCAGGAGGTCATCGATATGGTCCGCATCCGTTGAGACCACGCCGCGCATGGCACCCTGGGTGCGGATGCGCCGGGTAAGGGCCCGGGTGTCGATCCCTTCGATACCTATCCTGCCGTATGCATCCAGGTATTCGGCCAGCGTCCTCTTCGAACGGAAATTACTCGGGAAGGGCTGGTATTCCCGGACGATGAACCCCTCGAGGTGGATTCCCGAAGACTCCACGTCCTCGTCGTTGACCCCGTAGTTCCCGATGAGGGGATAGGTCATGACCAGGATCTGTTCCTTGTAGGACGGGTCGGTGAGGATCTCCTGGTAACCGGCCATGCCGGTGTTGAAGACCACCTCGCCGAAGCGGTCGCCGTGTCCGGCAAAGACTCTTCCCCGGTATACGGTGCCGTCTTCCAGCACCAGGACAGCGGGTTCCTTTGCCTTTCCTATCAAGACCGGGCTCCTGTGGGTGATCGCTTATACTTCTGAAGGCCACCCGGTCCCTTCGGGGCCGGGTGGCCGGTAACGTCATCTATAGCAACGCAAGATACGTGTCAATCTCATACTTGCTGACATGGATACGGAAGTTGTCCCACTCCCTTTTCTTGTTTTCGATGAATTTTTCGAAGATATGGTCGCCCAGGGCCTCCCGTACCAGGGAACTCCTGGATACCTCCTGGATTGCCTCGAACAGGTTTCCGGGCAGAGAGCTGATCCCCGCCTCTTCCCTGGCATGCTCGTCCATCTCGAAGATATCCTGCTCAATGGGATCGGCAAGGGGATACTTCTTGGTCACCCCCTCGAGGCCCGCGGCGATCTGAACTGCAAAAGCCAGGTAAGGGTTGCAGGCAGGATCCGGAGCCCTGAACTCTATGCGGGTGGCATTGGCCTTGCCGGGTTTGTACATGGGGACGCGGACCATGGCCGAACGGTTCCTGCGGGCCCATGACACGTACACCGGTGCCTCGTAACCGGGGACGAGACGTTTGTAGGAGTTCACCCACTGGTTGGTCACGGCCACGATCTCGCGGGCGTGCTTGAGGATGCCTGCGATGTAGCCCTTGCCCACCTTGGAGAGGTGGTACTTATCCTTGGCGTCGAAGAAGGCATTCTCGTCGCCCTTGAACAGAGACTGGTGCACGTGCATGCCGCTACCGTTCTGGCCGAAGATCGGCTTGGGCATGAAGGTGGCATAGATGCCCTTCTGCCGGGCGATCTCCTTGACCGCCGTGCGGTAGGTCATGACGATGTCGGCCATCTTCAGGGCCTCGGCGTAGCGCAGATCGATCTCATGCTGGGATGGGGCGACCTCGTGGTGGCTGTACTCCACCCTGATGCCCATCTTCTGCAGCGCGAAGATGGTCTCCCTTCTGAGATCCGTGCCGAGATCGATGGGAAGCCCGTCGAAATAGCCGCCCCGGTCGATAATCTCCGGGTTAGTGCTGTTGGAGAAGTAGAAATACTCCAGCTCGGGACCGAGGTAGGCATTATAGCCCATCTTGGCGGCCCTCTTGAGTATCCGTTTCAGTGCATACCTCGTATCGCCGTCGTAGGGAGTGCCGTCAGGATTCAGGATGTCGCAGAACATCCGTGCAACGGGTTTTTCCGCAGGCCTCCAGGGGAGCATCTGGAAGGTGGTCAGATCGGGCTTGGCGATCATGTCGCTCTCATGGATGCGGGCGAATCCCTCGATGGAGGATCCGTCGAAGCCCATGCCCTCGTCAATGCCCTCATCAAGCTCGGACGGCGTGATCTGGAAGCTCTTCAGCCTGCCGAGCACGTCGGTGAACCAGAACTGGATAAAGCTGATGTCGTATTCCTTCACCGCCTTCAGAACATCACTCTTGGTCTTGCAGTTGAACATCTCCACGTCCTCCATCGATTGAGTTATGTCTTCACCCCCGGCAGGCAGTGCATGTCCTACCCGATGGGGTCGTTCTCCTTCAGTTCCCATATGCCGCACGGGCATGCCCCGGCACAGAAGCCGCACCCGATACAGCGCTCCGGGTCCACCACGTATTCGTATTCTTCACCCTGAAGGGACCTCCGCGAAATCGCCTGCTGCGGGCAGAGCGACTCGCACAGGCCGCAGTCACGGCAGCCCCCGCAGGAAGCACACGACGACGAGCATGTCTGTAGGTCCTTGAAATCCCTCGCTCCGGGGTCGTAGTATTCGAGCCTGATGCGTGCGGGGTCGATGGCGGGAAGACGGTCAAAATCCTCTTCCGCTCCTCTCAGTGCGGCATCGATGCCCTCGGCGACCTTCCTGCCTGCGCCGATGGCATCCGTGATGAGGCCCGGCCTTACGCTGTCACCAATGGCGAAGATCTTCGCGTCGGAGGTGCGATACCGTTCATCGACCTTGATGAACCCGCCCGCCGTGTCGATCGTATCGGGAAGGAATTCGAGATCGGGTTTGTCCCCGATGGATACGACCACGGTGTCGGCGGCAAGGACCTCGCCGGAAGAGAGCACGACACCCTTCCTGGTGATGGACTCGGTGGTCACGGGCCACAGGAACTTTGCGCCCGCCTTTTCCGCAGCCTTACGCTCTTTGCCGAAGGATGCGGGTTTCTGGACGTCCACAAGGGTGACCTCTTTGGCTCCCAGCCGGAAGGCCTCTGTCGCGGCATCGCACCCGACGTTGCCTGCTCCTATGATCACCACCTTGTCCCCCACAACGAGCGCATTCTCCTTGGCCTGGCGCAGGAAATCCAACGCGGAGACGGCCTTGTCATATCCCTTGATCCTCAGCTCACGGGGATTCTGCGCCCCCACTGCAATGACCGTATACTCATAACGGTCCCGGATGTCCATGAAAAGCTCTTCGGTGATACCGTCTTTCCCGACCTTGCCCCTGGTGATCTTGTCCGTGACCCTGCCAAGCTCGTGCTCGAAGACCTCACGGGGTATCCTGCTGAAGGGTATGACGCTGCGGATCTTGCCGCCGAGGTTGTGAGCCCTGTCGTATACAACGGGCTCGTGACCCTTCATCCAGAGCTGCCAGGCAACGGAGAGACCGGCAGGACCACCACCGATGACGGCGACCTTTTTGCCAGTGGGCGGCAGCGGCTTGGGCTCCCTGGCATGCAGGCTCGCTTTTCCCAGAAGCGCAGTATCGACAGGGGTCATGTTGCCCCGGGTACGGGTGCATCCCTCCATGCAGAGATTGGGGCAGAGGTGGCCGCAGACGGTGGTGGGGAACGGCGTGTAGTTCAGCGAGAGGTCTACGGCGGCGTCGATCTCGCCCTTCCGGATATGAGCCCATCGTTTCTGGACCGGTATGCCGGTGGGGCAGCTTGCCTGACAGGGGGGAAGGTACTTTCCGTTTTCCCAAGAGGGGATGTATCTCCTCAGGTCTCCGGTGGTCACGACGGGAACGGGGCTCCGGTCGATGTTGGTGAGGTCGCCTATGAGCCCGCCAGGACCGAGCTCCCTCTCCCATACGTCCCTGCGAAACCGGCTCATTCCGGGCCTCTTCGATGAGGCCTTTTCCGACGGCTGGCGGGCTGTAATGAGCTGCCAGACCGACCGGTCGCTGATGAGTTCCTCGTAATGGTATTCCTTCCCCACGGCCGCCAGAAATTCATTGAGGCCCGCCTTGAGCCATTCCCATTCTTCATCGCTGATGCGGACGAGCTTTGCATCGGCCTCGCTGAAGCTTTTCTGAACGCCGTGGAAAAAGATTTTGCCGCCCACCATGCCAACACAGGGCCGGTGACCCAGGATATGGTTCTTCCGGTGGTGCGATCCGATGCCGCAGACCACTGCGATGCCGCCCGCCATGAACTCGGCGAACGAGTCTCCCACGCCGCCGAGGACCCAGAGCTCCGGAGGGGCGAAGCGGGGATTGCTCTTGGTCATGGTCATGCCCCGGGCCCCGATGTCGCCGGCGATATAGATCTTGCCCTGGGCCATGGCATTGGCCGTGCCGTTGGTGGCATCGCCGTGCACGATGATCCGGGCGCCTGCATTGAGCCAGCCGACGTCATCGGAAGCCGGGCCGTGAACCTCGATGGTGGTCATGGGCGAACCCATGGATCCGATGCGTTGTCCGGGGTACCCGAGGATATCAAGCTTGACCGGGTTGCCGTCGGTGTTCCAGATCCTTCCACCGATGCCGTGCTGCCCGTAGGCCTGGACCTCGATCCTGTGATACCCGGACTGGACCGCCCTCTGGATGCGTTCCTCGAGCACCCGGGTCTCGACCCTCTTGTCATCCTCCATGCCGGGAATAAAAATGTTTTCGTGATATGCCATGGTATCTCCGTGTCTCTCCCTAGACGACATAGCGTATGCTCAGGCGCTCGGCCGCATCCCGGTCATCGATGCCGATGGCGTCCGACATGCCTATGGGCAGAGCAGTGGACCTCCCGAGCGGCGCCAGGATCTTCTTGAGCTCGGAATCGAAGCTCAAGAAGACATCCACGAGACGCTGCGCCACGTCTTCGGGGTCAAGCCTCCGGTATATCCTCGGATCCTGTGAGGTTATGCCCTTGGGGCATAGCCCGATATTGCAGATGTTGCACCGGTCGGCCTCAGAACCGACGCATCCCCCTGCTGCCTGCATGATGTACTTTCCTGCCTGTATGCCGCTTGCGCCGAGCATGATCAGTGCCGCGGCATTGGCGGCGAGGTTGCCGTTCTTGCCGACGCCGCCTCCTGCGAACAGGGGGATCTCGTTCTGTTTTCCTATCTTCACCAGGGTGAGATACGCATCTCTGATGTTGCTGGCAATGGGATGCCCCATGTGGTTCATGGACACATTGTAAGCCGCCCCTGTTCCGCCGTCCTCGCCGTCGATGGCAAGGCCCGCGGCATAGGGATTCCGGGCGAGGTTGTTCAGAACGGCCAGGGTCGTCGTGGTGGCGGATATCTTGGGATATACGGGCACCCTGAATCCCCAGGCCATGTACATGGACTGGATCATCTTCGCCACCGATTCCTCGATGGAGTACTTGGTCTGGTGCGTGGGAGGAGAGGGAAGGCTCACCCCTTCAGGCACACCCCGGATGGCGGCGATGAGCTTGTTCACCTTGTACCACATGAGCAGGCCGCCATCCCCGGGCTTCGCCCCCTGGCCGTACTTGATCTCGATGGCGCAGGGGTCTTCCTTCATCTCGGGCAGGGCATGGATGATCTCGTCCCAGCCGAAATACCCGCTTGCTATCTGGAGGATCACGTACTTGAGAAATCTCGACCGCAGGAGCCGCGGAGGGCACCCTCCCTCCCCGGTACACATCCTCACCGGCATGCCCAGCTCCTCGTTCAGGTAGGCGATGCCCATCTGTAGGCCTTCCCACATGGTGGGAGAAAGGGCCCCGAAGGACATGCCGCCGACCATGAGGGGATATATCTCGCGGACCGGCGGGATCCAGATGTTTTCCTTCGATGCCTTGAGGAGTTCCTCAGGGGGCAGGATTCTTCCCAGCAGGGTCCTCAGCTCGAACTCGTGCCTTCCCGCATCAAGGGCGGGGTCAGTGAGCATGGAAATCCTGATGAACTTGATTCGGTCCAGGGTGCTCCCCGTATCGTTTCTCCGGCCGCCCCTCCTCCTCGGCTCGCCGCCTTTGTTGATGTGGAACCTGAGCTTGTCGTTCTCTTCGCTCCTGACCGCAAAGACGGCGTCATTGGGGCAGACCTGCGTACACAGCCCGCATCCGATGCACGCCCGCGAAGGATCGGTCACCTGATCGATGCCGTGGTAGACCTGGTAGAGGCTTGAAGGCCTGACCCCGAGCCCCACGGCCACGTCGAGGGACTTTTTGCGATGGACGCCCAGTTCGATGGCCCGCACGGGGCATGCAGAGGTGCATCTGCCGCACAGGGTGCATTTTTCCTTGTCCCAGAGGATCCGCCAGGGAAGATCCCTGGTACTCAATGAGGAAGGGTGCAGGGTTCCCACTGATTCCATAATCTTATCTCCGTTCTCGATGCGTCGACGCATGCCACGTCATACTTCATGGGCTGATATTCGAGCTTTATGTCCCTGTCGGGTATGGCCTCGTCGAGCCCGCACATCTCGGATGAGAAGGCGAACATGCCGGGTTTTCCCCCCACCACGCCGGGACGGAGCTTTTTGCTGTCCTGAACCATGAACAGGGTCTTGTCGGGGAGACACCCGATGACGCAGTTCGGTCCGTCGATGGTGAGAAACCTGCAGGCATGCTTCAGGTTGCGCAGGAATTTCGCGTCGGGATGACGCAGGAGCTCGTCGTCCTTGAGCGGCGTTATGATGTGCTTGTACTCTTCCAGTCCGAGACCGAGGATGGCGTGGCTGTAATGGAGGATGTGCGTGAACACCTCGGAGTCGGACTGATATCCCATGTAACCGGGATATCCCCGGGACAGGAGGTACTCCTTGTTCGGGATGAATGCGGTGTTCTCTCCGTTGGTCATGGTGGTATACCCCTGGATGAAGAAGGGGTGGCAGGCATAGAGGGTGATGGCGTAATTCGTGTTCTGCCTGCCCTGGGCCAGCAGAATGCGGGCCTTGAGCTCATGCCTGTCGAGGCCGAGGTAGTCCGCCACCTCCATGGGATCACCCACCTCCTTGATCATGATCGTGTCCGGCCAGAAGGAAAAGACCATCATGGACTGGTCTTCCTCCCCCATTCTCCGCAGGTCCACCCGGATCTGCATGAGCCTGCCCGCGATCTCCGCCTCGGAAAGGCCTTCCCATTCGTACGGATATTCATATACCCTGATGAGATAGACGTCTCGCCTGGGAGTTCCCTCCGGGGGTTTCCGGGAAGGCCGGATGGACAGCTTGAACTTGGTGAGCAGCCCGAGTTCCATCATGTACCGGTCAAGCTTCTTGATTCCTTCCTGGGAGAATATCCCGGAGAGTATGGGGGATCCCTTGAACTGTTCCAGGTCCCCGCCGAGGTCGGTCATGAAGAGCCCGACCCCGGAGCCATCGTGTCCTTCCTTCATGACGTCAAGCGCCCGTATCGCCACCATGGGGGACAAGGGCTCTTCACTGGTAACGGCGAACAAGCGGCACACGATTGTTCCTCCTGCATAGATTTCTTTTATGTGCGGAGTAGCCAGAAGCATGCCATGGCCGGAGAGCGACTTAAAATAGAGACAATAATGTGCCAAACGAGCCTCTTTAGTATATTAAATCAAATAGATAGCTGGGTTCTGCCTGAAAGGTTCTTTCCCTGGTCCGGGTCAGGATCGGCCTTGATAATTGAAGCAATCTTGTGCTGCAGGGCCTTATTGGCACAATATTGTTCGACAACGAGGGTCTTCACGAGGAGTCAGAAGTGGTACCTTGAAGTGGCGCTACGCCGGCTGGCTCCTTTTCTCGGTAAAACCCCTCTTGTTTCTTGACCTGCCCCCGCCTTTATCATAGAGTCTCAGGGTCGGTTCAACGCCCTAAGCGGGATTTTTCCCTTGTGAGTTTTTGTCTCTTGATAATATCAGGTGTTCGAAGAGTAGACCATGGATAAGGATGTGTCGCGCGATCGTTCAAGGGGACAGGATGCCTTTCGAGATCCTCCTGAAGACCTGGATAAGGTAGAGACGAGGAAGAGCATTCTGGAGCTCGCCGCCCTTGAGTCGTCCATCCTGGATGCCGTTCCCCAGGCGATCGTGGGACTGCATAACCGCCTGATCATTTTTGCGAACAACGCCGTCAAAGACACGTTCGGATGGGATCGAGAAGAGCTCATCGGCCGGAATGTCAACCTTTTCTACCGCAACGACAGGGAGGCGAATGATATTGCCGATTACTTCTATTCCACGCTCGCGCATCAGCGCACCTTTGTGAACGATTTCTGCTGCCGCCATAAGGACGGCAGGGATATTCTCTGCAGGATGAGGGCTGCGCGAATCGGCGAGGAATTGTCAGAACGCCGGATCGTTATTACCTATGAAGATATAACGGAAAAGATACGTGCCGAGAAAGAGCTCCAGCAATCTCGAGAGCAGCTCCGGAACCTGTCTATTCACCTCCAGACCATCCGCGAAAAGGAGAGCGCCCGGATCGCACGTGAGATCCATGACGAACTCGGACAGTCGCTTACGGCACTCCAGATGGATATTTCCTGGCTTGGAGGGCAGTTGCCCGAGAGATGCGCACCACTGAGGGAGAAGACGCACCGCATGTCGCATCTCGTCGATACGACCATTGACAGCGTTCACCGGATAATGGCCGAACTGCGCCCCACTCTGCTGGACGATCTCGGACTGACGGCGGCGATAGAGTGGCTGTCCGAAGATTTCCACAACAGGTCCGGCATCCAGTGCGATGTTTATGTGGACTGTAGGGACAGCTCCATAGGGAAAGATCTTGCAACGAACCTGTTCCGCATTCTCCAGGAAACCCTTACCAATGTGGCCCGTCACGCTCAGGCCTCGATGGTATGTGTGCGGCTCATCCAGGACAGCGGTGAGATCATCCTAGAGGTCGTGGACAATGGAAAGGGAATCACCCGCAAACAGGCCGAAAACGCGAGGTCCTTCGGGATTCTCGGGATCCGCGAACGGGTCAATCTCATGGACGGCACGGTCCGGATAACCGGAAGGTGCAGGAGGGGAACGAGGGTAAAAGTCGTTATCCCTATGGAACGAGGAGCAATCTGACATGATACGAATCCTTGTTGCGGATGATCATATCGTTGTCCGTGAAGGCGTAAAGCAGATACTTTCCAACCTGGAAGACATCGTTGTTGAAGATGAGGCGGGAAACGGGCAGGATACCCTGGAAAAGGTCCTCCGAGGCAACTTCGACGTCGTTCTGCTCGATATCTCAATGCCCGGCAGGGGCGGCCTGGAAACCCTCGAAGACATCCTGAAGGCCAGGCCAAGGCTTCCGGTGCTTATCCTCAGCATGCACCCCGAGGAACAATACGCCGTCAGGGCGCTGCGTTCAGGTGCTTCGGGATATCTGACCAAGTCCAGCGCCCCCCATGAGTTGATCTGTGCCATAAGGAAGGTGTCCCGAGGAGGAAAATACGTCACGGCGTCCCTGGCAGAAAAACTTGCCATTGAGCTGGACTCCAGTGCACAGAAACAGGGGCACGAAGTGCTTTCGAACCGTGAACACCAGGTCATGCTCATGCTCGCATCGGGGAAATCGGTAAGCGAGATCGCCGGTGAACTGTGCCTGAGCATAAAGACCGTCAGCACCTACCGTACCCGCATCATGGATAAGATGGGCATGAAGAAGAACGCAGAGCTGACCCTCTATGCCGTGAACAACCACCTCCTCGATTCCTGATACATCCTTGTGGCCCCTTTCGCCGAGACGCAGGGACACCCTTGCGCAAACGTTAAAACGTAAGTCAATACATGTGTCACTGTCAGATGATCACCGTCATCTCGACAAATTTCTGCCGACGCGAGAACAGGATGTTGCCTGATACAGGTCCCCGGCGCCCCATGATATCATGCAGAAGATAGCATCGTTTCAAGACAAGCCGAACCAATGAAGGAGATCATATGAAATCCCCGGAGAGCTTCCTGCCGGGAAGGGTTTTCATCATGGACAACCTTTCGATCTGTTTCCGTCTCCTGAAGCCCGGCGATAAGGATCTGTGGACTGATTTTGTGAACCGTTGCTCGCAGGAATCTCTGTGGCTGAGGTTTCTGTCTCCCTTCCACCCGACTCCAGAAAGGGCCCATCGATTCTGCGACATCAATCCCGAACAGGAATGCGCCATCATCGCGGAAACCACAGAGGGTGACTGCAGAAAGGTCGTCGGCATTGCACGCCTCATCAGGCTGACGGCACGGGACGAAGCCGAGTATTCAGTGATCATTTCCGATATATGGCAGAGAAAGACCCTGGGCTTCATGTTATCCGAAATGAGCATAAACCTGGCCAGGCACTGGGGTGTCAATCTCATTACGGCCGAGACAATCCATGAAAATCATCCCATCATCAAGATCCTCAAACGATTCCGGTTTAAGGTAAGCGGCAAGTGCGGAAACATGGTATCCCTCTCCTTGAAGTTCCCGATTCAATCAGAGTAGTTTCGGCTCCCGGGGGGCTCTTTCCCGGAGGATGGAGCATGCACTTCCTCAGTGATCGTTTGAAAGACGCCATCGAGGGCATGAGCGCCGCCTTGCACGGATATGTCGACCTCACCCCGTATACTTGAGGTGCAGCCCTTACACTTTTTTCTTGATTTTAAAGAATGCCGTAGATAAAAAACAAAGGGCCGGAACAAGTCCGGCCCCCGCATCCTAGTTGTGCTGCTAGAGACAGTTGTTTTGTAACTTTAAAGCGTGCAAAGCAAAAAGGAGAATGTTACAAACCAACTAGGATTTTCACAAAAGGTCCGACCTTCAGGCCGGACCTTTTTGCCTTTTAGCCTATCTTCTTTCTTCCAGCCACGAGGTCTCCGACGACAGAGGAGTCTGCCATGGTCGATGTGTCACCGAGATCGGTGAAGTCGTTGGCTGCCAGCTTTCTGAGCACCCGACGCATGATCTTTCCGGAGCGTGTCTTGGGTAGCCCGTCGGCCCACTGGATGTGATCTGGGGTGGCGATGGGCCCGATCTCCTTGCGCACCAAGGCGATGAGGTCCTTCTTCAATGCATCCGTTTTTTCAACACCCGTGTTCAGCGTGACGAATGCGTAGATGCCCTGCCCCTTGATCTCGTGCGGGAAACCGACTACGGCCGACTCGGCGACGCTCGGATGGAGGGTCAGCGCGCTTTCCACCTCGGCCGTTCCCATCCGGTGACCCGATACGTTGATGACATCGTCCACCCTGCCAGTGATCTTGTAGTCACCATCGGAGTCTCTCTCGGCGCCGTCGCCGGAGAAATAATATCCGGGGAACTGCGAGAAATAGTTTTCTCTGAGCAGTTCCTGATTGCCGTAGATACCCCTAAGCATCCCGGGCCATGCCTTCTTGATACACAGGGCGCCCTTTCCTGGACCATCGATTTCCTTGCCGTCCTCACTGAGAAGAGCCGGCACTACACCGAAAAACGGGACCATGGCCTTGGCGGGTTTGATGTCGATGGCTCCGGGCAATGGAAGGATCATGTGCCCGCCGGTCTCAGTCTGCCACCACGTGTCGACTATCGTGCACCTGCCCCCGCCGACCTTGTTGTAGTACCACCACCAGGCCTCGGGGTTGAGCGGCTCACCCACGGAACCAAGAACCCGCAGGGATGAGAGGTCGTGCTTTTCGACCCACTCGTCACCCTCTTTGGCCACTGCCCGGATGGCTGTCGGCGCGGTATAGAAGTTGTTGACCCGGTATTTTTCGACAACGGCCCAGAACCTGTCGAATCCGGGATAACTGGGGACGCCCTCGAACAGGATGCTCGTGTACCCGTTGCAGAGAGGCCCATATACTATGTAGCTGTGTCCGGTCACCCATCCTATGTCGGCGGTGCACCAGTAGACGTCTTCATCGTTTACGTCGAAGGCGATCTCCTGGGTCATGGATGCGTAGAGGAGGTACCCTGCGGTCGTATGGAGAACGCCCTTGGGCTTTCCCGTGGAGCCCGATGTATAGAGAATGAACATTGGATCTTCAGCGTCCATCTCTACGGGGGCGCAATAACTGGCTGCCTTTTCCATCAGGCCCTCATACCATATGTCGCGATCTTCCTTCATGCTGACGTTCGTGCCGGTGCGTTTTACCACGACCTGCTTCGTGATGGTCGGGCACTGTTCGATGGCTTTGTCCGCGTTGTCCTTCTGGGGGACGGCCTTGGCACCCCGGTACGTCCCGTCGCAGGTGATGATCAGCTTGGATTTGCAATCGTTGATCCTGTCCCTCAGGGCCTCGGAGGAGAAACCGCCGAACACGATGGCATGGAGGGCGCCGATCCTCGTGCAGGCGAGCATGGTGATGGCCAGTTCGGGGATCATGGGGAGGTAGATGGTGACCACGTCACCCTTCTTCACGCCGAGATCCTTGAGTACGTTGGCGAATTTGTTGACCTCACGGTACAGATCTCCGTAGGTGTACACCTTCCAGTCGTTGGGGTCGTTTCCCTCGAAGATGATGGCCGCCTTGGTCTTCTTCGTCTTCAGGTGGCGGTCCAGGCAGTTGTAGCTGACGTTGAGCTTTCCGCCTTCGAACCATTTCACATGGAGGTCATCGCCGAATGACCAGTCCGAAACCTTATCCTTTTCAAAAGGCTTGAACCAGCTCAGCCTCTTAAGGGCCTGCTTCGACCAGAACGCATCGGGATTCTCTATGGATTCTTTATACAGGCGCTCGTACTCGGCCCTGCTCTTGATGTGTGACTTCTCCCTTACTCTGTCGGGAACGGGGAATACCTTGTCATAAAAATCTTGTTCATTCGTAGCAGCCATTCTCCTTCTCCTTCTCCTTGTTTTTTAACCAAGCACACAGTAGTGAAACAAACCGTTGCGCTTAATTCATGCCGGTTCTCGGGCCGATATTCTGCCCGCGCTTTCCTGCTGCCAGAGCTATATAGTCGAGAATGTGCTGTTTGAATGTCAGGGGGACTCTGTTTTCAAGGAGGTTTAACGTCTTACGCGCCGTAGGAGAATGTCTTACATCGGCGCAGCGGGACAGGATGACGTGAGGCCTGTCTTATCCGATCATCTCACAGGACATCTTGATCCCAAGGGGAATGTACGGTTCAGCCCCGTCATATCGTTTCTCCCCCTTCGAAAGGATAACCACGGAGCCCCGGCTCCTTGGCCGCACTATGCCTTCTTCGCCTTGAACCTTTTGGTATCGATGGAGTACTTCTCCACCTTGTACTGGATGATGCGCTTGGTCGTGCCGAGAAGCCGTGCCGCCTGGCTCTGATTCCCCTTGGCATCCTTCATCGCATCGATGATGAGGGAGCGCTCATAGGTATTCACCAGGCTCTCGAGCTTCCCGTGATGTTTCTTTTCGGGAGCCGCCGCCTTCATCTGGAGCGAGGGGGGGAGATGAATGCTGTCGATGGTGTCCCCTCCGGCCAGGAGCACGGCCCGTTCCATGCAGTTCTCCAGTTCGCGGACATTCCCCGGCCAGTGGTATGCCAGGAGGAAGTCGATGGCAGGGGTGGAGATACGTTTGATGGACTTCTTGACCTGCCGTGAATATTTTTCCACAAAATAGTCGGCGAGAAGAATGATGTCTCCTCCCCGTTCACGCAGAGGCGGCATGTAGACCGGGAACACGTTGAGACGGTAATAGAGGTCCGACCTGAATTTGCCTGATGCCACGTCCTGGTCGAGGTCCCGGTTGGTGGCGGTGATGATCCGCACGTTCACCTTGACGATGCTGTTGGATCCCAGCGGCTGGAACTGGCGTTCCTGGATCACCCTTAAGAGTTTTGCCTGGGCCAGCGACGAGAGCTCGCCGACCTCGTCGAGGAAGATGGTTCCGCCGTTGGCCTCTTCGAACCTCCCCCTGCGTTTCTGGTTGGCGCCCGTGAAGGCCCCCCGTTCGTGTCCGAACAGCTCGCTCTCGATGAGGGTATCGGGCATGGCAGCGCAGTTCACTTCCACGAAGGGTCCGTTGGAGCGGGGGCTGTTCTTGTGGATGGCCCTTGCCACGAGTTCTTTGCCGGTGCCGGTCTCACCGTGGATGAGCACGGTGGTATTGGAGTCCGACACCTGTGATACGAGGCCGAAGACCTCTTTCATGGTCTTCGAATTTCCGATGATCTCGTCCGAGGGACGCTGGCTCCTGCCGATGATGTTCCTGAGCCTGCGGTTCTCCTCCTCGATGGCCCGCATGTGCACCGCCTTGGCGATGAGCTCCGCCACTTCGCCCAGGAGCTTCAGCTCGTATTCCTGGTTGTCCACTTCCTGGGCCACCTTGTCCGCGGAAAGGACCCCCACGACCTTTTCGTCATAGATGATGGGGACGCAGAGAAACGCGAGATCCTCCTGGTTCAGCTTCTTCCTGGCGCCCGTCCGGTCGAGGAACTGCTTGTCCTTGCCGATATTTCTGACGACCATGGGTTTGCCGGTCTGGGCCACCTGGCCGGTGATGCCTTCTCCGGGCAGGTAGGTGATATCCAGGCCGTCGATGTCGACTCCGTGGGCCACATCGAGGATGGCGACACCGGTATCCCTGTCGAGGATGGAGATCATGCCCCTGTTCATACCGGTATTGGAGCTGAGGTCCTGGAGAACCTTTTCGAGCTGCATACGCAGGTCACGCGGCGAGGCGATGATACGGGCGATATCGTGGAGCACCTGCAGGTCGTCATAGCTGAACGGTTTCATTATACTCTCCTCTTGTGTGCATCCTATCGGCGCTTGCAGGTGCCATATATAACACATATTTGAAACCTATCAAGTTAAATAATTCAAAAAAGTATCATAAAATATAAATAACAACAATATTGTGTAATAAAGGCACTGCCATCTAATCAATATCATATGTATAATCAATAAGATAATGGCATTAACCATGCTTGGCATTTCCGTTGCTATGCAGCCCTCTCAGAAACCTACAAGGAGGATTCATTATGATTAGTTCGGGAGATACAGCGTGGATGCTGGTGGCAACAGCACTCGTCATGTTGATGACACCGGGACTCGGTCTCTTTTACGGCGGCATGGTGCGTTCGAAGAATGTGCTCGGCACCATGATGCACAGCTTCATGTGCCTCGGCATCGTGTCGATGCTCTGGGTGTTCTTCGGCTACAGCCTGGCCTTCGGGCCTGACATCGGTGGCATCATAGGGTCATTGAAGTGGGTCGGGCTATCAGGCGTGGGAATGGATCCCGGGCCCTATTCCGACAAAATCCCGCACCTCGTTTTTTCAGCCTTCCAGCTCATGTTCGCCATCATTACCCCGGCGCTCATCACGGGCGCGTTCGCCGAGCGCATGAAGTTCTCCGCCTTCGTCCTCTTCACCATCCTCTGGACCACGCTGGTCTACTTCCCCGTCTGCCACTGGGTCTGGGGCGGCGGCTGGCTCGGCAAAATGGGGGCGCTTGACTTTGCCGGAGGCACGGTCATCCATATCAACTCCGGCGTCGCAGCCCTTGCTGCAGCGCTCATCATCGGCAAGCGTACGGGTTTTCGGCAGGAGCCGTTCTACCCCAACAACCTCACCCTCACCATGCTCGGGGCAGGCCTGCTCTGGTTCGGATGGTTCGGTTTCAATGCAGGGAGCGCCGTTGCATCCAACGGTGTCGCCGGCCTCGCCTTCTTCACCACCCACGTCGCCACTGCAGCGGCCGCGCTCTCGTGGATTATCTTCGAGCGGATCATCAGGAAAAAGCCCACAACCCTCGGGTTCGCATCGGGTGCCGTTGCCGGTCTGGTAGCCATTACTCCTGCGGCGGGTTTCGTCACTCCCTTGCCTGCCGTATTCATCGGCTTTGTGGCTGGCATGCTCTGCTACTTCGCCATCCTTGCCAAGGAGAAGCTGGGATATGACGACTCCCTGGACGTGGTGGGCGTACACGGTGTCGGCGGGCTCTGGGGCGCTCTCGCCACGGGCCTGTTCGCTTCGGTCAATGCCCAGGGGCTCTTCTACGGGAACCCTCACCAGTTCCTGGTCCAGCTCACCGGGGCGGTGGCAGCCATCGTCTTCTCCTTCATCATGACATCGCTGATCCTCTTCGTGATCAAGAAGATCACCGGTCTGCGGGTTGAGGAAGACGAGGAGGTGCAGGGCCTGGACAGGAGCATGCACGGTGAAGCGGGATATTACCTGAGATAACCGTATGGAAGGTGGACACACCCGACGCGGATGAAGCTACTTCCACAAGAATATTGAAAGGAAAAGACCATGAAGAAGATAGAGGCCATCATCAAACCCTTTAAGATGGACGAGGTGAAAAACGAGCTCCAGTCCATAGGTATCAGCGGCATGACCATCACCGAGGTGAAGGGCCATGGACGCCAGAAGGGACACAAGGAGATCTATCGGGGCGCCGAATACAATGTCGACCTGATCCCCAAGATCAAACTCGAGCTCGTCGTTCCGGATGGACTGGTGGAAAAGGCTGTAGAAACGATCATGAACACGGCACGTACGGGCAAGATAGGCGACGGGAAGATATTCATCATGCCGATCAATGACGTGATCCGCATACGTACCGGTGAATCCGGAGACGGGGCCATCTAGGCCGCCGGGACTCCGGGTGCGGGGACCATGGACCCCATGCCCGGAGTCCATGGAGACATGCCGGGACAATGGAAGGAAAAACGCTCACCAGAGAGCTCACTGACCGTACGGACCACACCGTCATCGCACTCACCAGCGGTCTCGGGAAGGCCGATCACCTGCAGTGGTGCATGGCGGCCGTCGGGGGTTACGGGAGGAGGGAGCTATGCCCTCACTCGGACATAGACCTCCTGCTCCTCATCGACCGCAGGGCCTCCCTCGAGGAAACGGAGAAGAACCTCCGGGGACTTCTCTACCCCCTCTGGGACAGGGGCTTCACCGTGGGATACAGCGTGCGGACCGTCAAACAGGCGCTGCGGGACACCAGGGACGATTTCTTTTTCAGGACCGCTCTCCTCGATGTCCGATATCTCTGCGGGAGGCGGGATCTCTTCGACGACCTGGCGAAATCCTGTGCCGGAGACCGGCATATCCGTGACACCAAGAAGTTCCTCCAGTACCTCGAGGCACATATCGCCAAGCGTCATGAACGGTACGGCGACGCATCGTACAACCTGGAACCCGACATCAAGGAGGGCACCGGAAGCCTGCGGGATTACCACTGCCTCATGTGGGTGCTCAAGGCTGCATCGTACAATCCCAAGGCCGTTTCGGCCTCATCCTACCTGACTCCAGCTGACCGCAGGGAGCTCGAAGAAGCTGCGGACAGACTCCTCGAGATCCGGTACCGCCTGCACGAGCTCTCGGGCAGAAAGACGGACAGGCTTTCCTTCGAGTACCAGAAACCTCTTGCGGATAAACTGGGGTTCAGGGGCAATGGAAACGAGACATCCTCGGAACTCCTCATGCGCAGTTTTCACTGCGCCGCTCTTTCCATCAAGTCCATAGCCGAATCTATGCGGCTCCACTACATATCCGACTTCGGGCTCAACAGGCGAAGCACGCCCCGGGTGATCGATCCCGACTTCAGGCTCGAGGCGGGCCTCATCTCCTTTTCACACCCGGAAGAGATCAGTCCGAGACCATTGCTTGTTCTGGACATATTCGTTCACATGGCAACACTCGGCGCATCCCTGTCCGGCAGGGCGAGGAATAACCTGAGGGAATCGCACAACCTCATCTCCCCGGAACATCAGGGCGATGAAGTCAGAGAAAGATTCCTGCGCATCCTTGACGGCGAACACGCCATGTCCGCCCTGACCGCAATGCTGGAGACCGGCATCCTTGAACGATTCATCCCCGAGTTCGCAACCATCAAGGGCAGGACGCAGGTGGACATCTATCACACCTGGACAACGGATCTCCACAGCATACGGACGATCCACGAGCTCCATGCGCTTGAACGGGAGGAAGGGGATGTATTCAACCTGGTTCAGGACCGCGAAGTCCTGTATTTCGCGGCGTTCATCCATGACATCGGCAAGGGTTACGGCCGCCCCCACTCCCTCATAGGGGCATCCCTGGCCCACGATATTGCCGTCCGGATGGGATTCCCGGAGAAGAGGGCGGATCTCGTCGCCTTTCTTGTGCATCACCACCTCCTCCTGCCCGATACGGCATATCGGCGCGACCTCTCCGAGGAGAAGGTGGCGCTTGAATGTGCACGCATCGCACGGGATGAACAATCTCTCGCCATGCTCTACCTCCTCAGCGTTGCCGACTCACGTGCCACGGGTCCGCGTGCCTGGGATGGATGGAAAGCGAGTCTGCTCCTGGAACTCTTTTCCAAGGCCCTTCACGCTCTCCAGCGTGGTGTGTTGCGGGATCCGAACACCATGATCATCCTGGAGGAGCGATGGAACCGCCTCATCAGGGAGGTATCCGAAGAGCTCGGCGCCCGTCAGGGAGGGCGCCTCTGGGTCCTTCCCCAGGCCTACGTGATCCATACGGACACGGAGCTCATCAAGCGTCACCTCAGGCTCAGCGCCGGGATATCGGGGCTTGACGACATCACCGTCGACATACGTGAGCACGGGAACCATGTCCGGATCACCATCGTCACGAAAGACCGCCCAGGGCTTTTTGCCATGATGGCAGGGATTTTCGCCATGAACCACCTCGATATCCTCTCGGCCCAGGTTTTCACCTGGCTCGACGGTATCGCCGTGGACACCTTTCATGTCGTCCCGCCATGGGAGGACTATGCCCACTGGGATCGCATCACGGAGCATTTCAGGGCGGCATGCACGGGGAAGCTGGACATCGCCAGCGGTGTGGACGGCACAAGGCCGCTCAGGACCGAATCCGCCATAAGGTCGTCGTCACGCCCTCGGGTCACGCTGGACAATACCTTCTCAGACTTCTTTACCCTCATCGATGTGCACTCGCCCCGGAGGTTCGGACAACTCTACAGGACAGCCAGGACCATCTCCTCACTCGGGCTTGATATCCACCGTGCGTTCCTGTCGCACACAGGCGACCCATGTACGGATGTGTTCTACGTGGTGGACGAGTTCGGGGAGAAGATCACCGAGGCAGGTATGATGAAAAAGGTCGAGCAGGAAATTGCGTCAGCCATAGAGTGAGCGGGAAGATCGGCCCATCATCAGGGATCGTACCGGTCGTCCCCCCACCATTTATACTGTATTTCATGGTCAGGGACGGATGGATCGGGACTGAGCGGGGAGAGTGTAAGGTAGGTCAAGGCTTTATAAACGAACCTTGTTATTATGCGGGCCACGGGCTGACCTCCTTTCTCCGGTTTTCAGCTATATGTGTAGCACGGAATCGGGCCAAGGGTGCTACGAAAAGAACCCCAGAAAAACAACAGGAAAAAACTGGTACCGGAATCGGAATCGCGTGGTTCGATACCATCCTTTCAGATCAGGATCTCGACCGCATAGAAACCGCTTCGCGCTGAATAGTGCACCTCATGTCCGAGGTTGCGGAGGATATGTTCCATACGGGTGTTCCCGGGGTCCATCATGCTTGCGAAGCGTGAAACGCCGCGTTCCCTGCCGGCGGCGATGATCCTTTTGAGCAGGGATTTGCCCAGGCCCAGGTTCTGCCAGTCATCCCGGACCGCAAGGGCCAGGTCCGTGACGTCCTCGTGGGCATCGTATGCATAGCGGGCTACGGCGATGATGACCTCCCTTCCCCCCTCTTCGCTCACGGCGACCAGGGCGAAGTCGGTTTTGTAGTCGATGTGCGTGAACTGATGGACCATGGCTTCAGGAAGGACATCGAGATTTCTCAGAAAACGCAGATGAACGGTCCGGCGGGAAATCCTGTTGAACATATCCACGAGGAGCTCTCCATCGGCGGGAAGTATCGGCCTGATCATCACCTCCCGAGAGTCCTTGAGGGTTATGCGGTCTTCGTGTCCCTGTGCCTGCATGAGCATGCCTCTCTGAAGATCATCTTATCCGTCATCCTGTATGCTAGCAGGTACTTTGCCTGGTTGAAAGCACACATGTATTGGGCTATGCTTATCCGGCCTTGCATGCAAGGCGTATTACCCGACAGGAGCACGACGTCATGACGAAGGTAATGATCCATCCTGCCACTTATGCGGATGTCGCGGGCGCCGTGGACAGGGCGTTCGATCTGTTCCCTCTGGACCTGAAGGGAGCCAAGGTGCTGATCAAGCCCAATGTGCTCCGGGCGTCCCTTCCCGAAGAAGGCATAGCGACCCACCCCTCGCTCCTCAGGGCGGTGGTCGACAAGGTGGAATCCATGTATCCCGGAGACCTCATTGTGGGCGACAACCCCGGACTGTTCAACTACGGGGCGAACGAGGAAAGCTTCCGGCGGACAGGCCTCATGGATGCCGCGAAGGGCCATTATCGGAACATCGGGGACGAATCCGTCAAGATCTCCTTCAATCCGGCATTCATGCCCGAGGTGAGCGTGTCCAGGGCGGTCCTGGATGCGGACATCATCATCAGCCTGCCGAAGTTCAAGACCCACGGCCTGACCATGGTCACCGGGTGCATCAAGAACTGTTACGGCTATCTGCCCGGCGCACAGAAGGCGATGCTCCACAAGGCATCCGGCGATGCCGAGCGGTTCCAGGAAATGCTCGTCGATGTATTCCGGATCCGCGTGCCTGATCTGTTCATCGTGGATGCCGTCGTGGGCATGGAGGGCAACGGTCCTGCCTCGACGGATCTGCGGGATATCGGCCTTATCCTGGCCTCCGACAATGCGGTGGCCATGGATGTGGTCATTGCTGCCATGATGGGCATCAGCCCGGGACGGCTACGGTTTCTCCTGAAGGCAAAGGAGGCCGGCCTGGGGGATTACGATCTCCGATCCTGCGAGGTGATCGGGACATTGCAGCGGCTCGACGGCTTCAGGCTACCTCCGTCAGGCGGCGAGGCGGTACTCCACAATGAGGCCGTGCAGTCCATGATCCACAGCCGCATGGTTATGCGGCCCAAGGCCGATCCCGAGTTGTGCACGGGGTGCGGCACGTGTGTGGACCAGTGCCCCGTATCGGCGCTGACCATGGAGGATGCAGTGCCCGTCGCGGACTTCGGTACATGCATCGCCTGTTACTGCTGCCAGGAGATCTGCCCGGAAAAGGCCATATCTTTGAGATAAAACTCGGGGGGCGATCACCGTCGCCCCCCGAAGCTATTCTAGCTGATGAAGAGCATTTCCCAGTACTTGGGTATGGGCCACAGCTCGTTGTCCACATAATGCTCGAGGGTATCGACCTTCTCCCTGATGTCCAGCATGGTCTTTTTGATTTCGCTGCAGATGTACGATGCCTTCTTCTCTTCCGACGAGATGGCATTTGCCTTGTCGATCCTGAGGTTGAGCTCGCTCACCAGCCTCTGCGTATCGCCGATCAGTGAGCTCAATGTCTTCACGAGCTCTTTCTGGGGCTTCAGCCCCCTGCCGTCACCGATGACCTCGATGGCCGACCTTACGGACCCCGCAACCACCCTCTGGTACTGCAGGGCTGCAGGCAGGATCTGGTTCTGCACCATATTGGCCAGGGTTACCGCCTCGATGTCGACTTCCTTGATGTATCGCTCCAGACGGACATGGTAACGTGATTTCAGTTCCACGGATGACAGCACGCCGTATTTTTCAAAGAGCTTGAAGGCCTTGTCGGTGATGAGATCCTTCAGCGCCTCACCACTGGTCTTCTTGTTCGGCAGCTTCCTCTTCGCGGCCTCGGCCTCCCACTCCTTGGTGTAGTTGTCTCCCATGAAGAGGATCGCCTTGTTGGCCTTCACCTCTTCTTTGATGACGTCCAGGGCTGCCTGGCTGACATTCCCGCCCTTTGCCTTGACCTTGATCTTTGTTGCAAGGATGTCAAGGCTCTCGGCGACAATGGTGTTGAGCGCCGTGGCCGGGAAGGAAATGGACTGAGAAGAACCGACGGCCCGGAACTCAAACTTATTGCCGGTGAAGGCGAAGGGCGACGTCCTGTTCCTGTCCGTGCTGTCCTTGCTCAGGACAGGCAGCTTCGAGACGCCGAGGTCTATGATGGCTTCGTCTGTGGCCTTGGAGATCTTGCCCTTCTCGATGTCGTCCAGGATCTGGGTGAGCTGCTCGCCCAGGAACACCGAGATGATCGCAGGGGGAGCCTCGTTTGCGCCGAGCCTGTGGTCATTGCCGGCCGAGGCGACGGAGGCCCTGAGAAGGTCGGCATGAACGTTGACCGCCTTGATGGTCGCCATGAGGAAAACGAGGAATTGTATATTGTCATGGGGGGTCCTGCCGGGATTGAGCAGGTTATTACCGAGATCGTCGGAAAGAGACCAGTTCAGGTGCTTGCCCGAGCCGTTGATCCCTGCGAACGGCTTTTCATGGAGAAGCAGGCTCAGCTTGTGGTTCATCGCCACCCTCTTCATGGTCTCCATGACGAGCTGGTTATGGTCAGCCGCGAGGTTTGCCTCTTCGAAGATCGGGGCTATCTCGAACTGGCTGGGCGCCACTTCATTGTGCCTGGTTTTGGCCGGTATGCCGAGCTTGTAGAGCTCTTCCTCCACGTCGTGCATGAAGGAGAGGATCCTTTCCTTGATGCTGCCGAAGTACTGGTCTTCCAGCTGCTGACCCTTGGGGGGAGCCGCTCCGAGGAGGCTCCGTCCGCTCAGGACCAGATCCTGCCTCTTGTAGTAGTAGTCCTGGTCGATGAGGAAGTATTCCTGCTCCGGTCCGAGGGTGGCGAACACCTTCTTCGATTCGTTGTTGCCGAGCAGGCGCAGGAGGTTGACGGCGCTCCTGTTGATGGCATCTATGGATCTCAGGAGGGGTGTCTTCTTGTCCAGGGCCTCACCCGTGTAGGAGATGAAGATGGTCGGGATGCACAGGGTGGTGCCGAGGCCGTTCTTGATGATGAAAGCGGGGCTGGTGGGGTCCCATGCGGTATAGCCGCGGGCCTCGAAGGTGGACCTCAGTCCCCCGCTCGGAAAGCTCGATGCGTCGGGTTCACCCTGGATGAGCTGCTTTCCCGAGAACCTCTCGATGACATCGCCTGCATCGGTGAACTCGATGAAGGAATCATGCTTCTCGGCGGTGGTCCCGGTCATGGGCTGGAACCAGTGGCAGTAGTGGGTGGCCCCCTTGTCGATGGCCCATTCCTTGATGGCGTGGGCAACGGAGTTTGCGGTATCGAGGTCCAGCTTGCTCCCTTCGTTGATGATCTCGATGACTTTACGATAGACACCTTTGGGCAGCTTTTCCATCATCACCTTGGTGCTGAAGATGTCTTCACCGTAATACTTGGAGACCTGTACCTCCTTCTCCTTTTCAATGAAATAGCTTCGTTCGTAAGCAGCGAATGTGTTACTGGCCTTCATGCGTTCCTCCATAGTTATTGATAGTGCCGTGCAATGATCCATTCCCGTAGTTCGTCCTCCCCTCAGCAAGGAAGGTGCCAAGTCGATAATGAAATAGTGTATTGATATTATAGGACATTACGCATTTCTTGCCTGATGCGCATCAACAATAATGTTACAGTTCCGATTGCTTTTCACATTATTGTTCCTTGAAGACACGTGCTGCAGACCCCGGATATGGAGAAACATGCAGGCATCTCCTGTGGCCTGTTGTCCATGCCCTGCTCCTGCCGGCATAGGCATGTACATTGCATTATGTGGTGAGGTTGATGAGAGGTCGTCTAACTGGCAGGACACGAGACTCTGGATCTCGTTATGGTGGTTCGAATCCATCCCTCTCAGCCACCTTTCGGATACGTCCTCTCTATGCATCATCTTCACGGAAGAGAGCTCTGCCAGGATTTCTTCTCTCCCTGCGAGAATAAAATGATGACCCCTCCGTCCCGCGTCGTAAGAGACGGAGGGGTTTGCCCGGCGAAGCAGCGACTGTTCCTAGAAGAGGAATATCGGGTACGTGTCCGGGTTCTTTCCGAAACACGTGATATCGTCGATCTTCTCGATCTTCGACCCTTTCAGCAGGGCGTACAGTGTCCGCTCCACGCCTATGCCTGCGCCCATGGTCTCGGGGAAGTAGGGCCTCCCCTTCTTGTCCTTCATGTGTACCGCGGTCAGGAACGGACCGTAACCGTCGAGGTTGGCGATGTTCTCCAGCATGCCGTTCTCGAACACCGGGGCCTCGGGGATGATCTTGTTGTCGATGAGCCGGCAGATGATGGGCTCATAGAGCCATTCCCTGATGGCGCCGGAGAGCACCTCCAGGGCCGGGGTGAACTTACCCGATTTTCTCAGGATGGACTTGGCGCAGATATCGTAGTTGTAGATCATGTCCGAGGAGAAGGACGAGATGGGCAGCCTGCTCCCGTCAGCCTGGATATAGGGGTAGATGAGGTCGTAGTTCTCCCTCATGAGGCCCGTGACCCAGAAGAACTGTCCTTTCACGTCCTCCCCCACCTTTGCGTCGAGGTCGACCTTGCCGTACTTCTTCAGGGCCTCGTCGTGACGGACCCGGGGGAACGGCTGCTTGGGAACCTCGATGGCCACGCCCAGGTCCTTGAGGCTGTCCTCGTTCTTCTCAGCGATGGCCGTGACGGCAGCGATGATCATCCGCTCGAAGAAGTCCACGGCCCTCTCGAAATCCTCCTTGAGCATCTTCTTCACCCTGTCCGGATCGTTCTTGTACTGGTCGAAATCGACTCCCCTGTTCCTCCTGAGCTCGACATCGATCTGGGAGAAGTCGATGAGGTATTTACCCCTCTGCTTCCTCTGGGGGCTCTCGATCTCCAGCCTGATGTTCGGCGAGTCGATGAATATGCCCTTGAGCTTCGGATTGAAGCACGCGAGGAACTTCATGTAGATCATGGAGTGCGTCGCCACGTACGGCATGCCCTTGTAGTGAATCGTGGGCACATGCTCCACATCGTGGGCCAGCGGATCCGTCACCGGGCTCATCTCAACGCGTTCCAGATTCAGGAGGCCTTCATTCACGAGATAATTATTTATGGCGGTCACGAACGTGGTGCGCACGTTCATAGCGTTGTAGATGGTGTCGTTGACCCACTTGTTCACGTAGTTGTCGCGAACGAACTCTTCGAATGTTGAACCGGATTGGCCGATGGTCGCTTGGAAATGGAACAGATCTTCACCGATGAAACCCATCTTTTTCCTCCTGGAGTTTATTTGGCCCCTTTCAAGGCCTTCTCGTGAATGGCTCTATTATAAGCAACCTACATGCCATGTGGAAACAGGATATTTTGACGGACCGGCAGATCCTGACGCTGCTGCGTCGTCTACTATACAAGGTATCGAAAGTCACGGGAGGCGATTGATACATATTCGTGCCGTTCAGGCACGGTTCAGATGCAGTACTTGTCGAACTGCTCCGGCAGAGGGGTGCTGTAGTCCCCACTGAAGCACGCAGTACAGTAATCGCCCGGGTTCTCAACGGTGCTGAGCATGCCCGGTATGGTGAGGTAGCCCAGGGAATCGGCATTCAGGTACGCCCTGATCTGTTCGATGGACTTCTCGCTGGCGATAAGCTCGGAGTGCTTGGATATATCGATGCCGTAATAGCACGGATGCATGATGGGCGGCGAGCTGATCCTCACGTGCACCTCACGGGCCCCCTTGTCCCGGAGCAGCCGCACGATCTGACGCATGGTGGTGCCCCGAACGATGGAATCGTCCACAAGGACCACACGTTTTCCGTCGAGCACGCCGCTCACCGGGTTGAGCTTCACCTTGACGTCGAGTTTGCGCTTGTCCTGGTGGGGGGCAATGAAGGTGCGGCCCACATAGTGGTTCCTGATGAGTCCTATTTCATAACGCAGTCCCGATACCCGTGCAAATCCCAGGGCAGCAGTGTTGCCCGAGTCGGGAACCGAGATCACGATGTCCGCATCCGCCGGTGAGTCCTCGGCGAGTCTCTTTCCGAGCTTGCGCCGTATCTTGTCCACCTTTTCCCCGAAGATGAGGCTGTCCGGCCGGGAGAAATATATGTGCTCGAAGATGCAGAAGCTCTTCCTCGGCGATTCCGGGAGCCAAAGGGATCTCATGCCATCCTTGTCGATGACGACGACTTCTCCGGGCTTCACCGGGCGGATGTACTCGGCGCCCATGATGTCGAAGGCGCAGGTCTCGGAGGCGACCATGAACGCATCGCCGTGCCTGCCGATGCTCAGGGGCCTGAATCCGAGAGGATCACGGGCCGCGATGAGCGTGTCCTGCGTGAGAAACACGAAACAGTATGCCCCCACGAGCTTTTTCAGGGCGTCCATGACGGACGAGACGACGTCGCCCTCCCGCGACCTGGCGATGAGGTGCAGCACGATCTCGCTGTCGGACGTGGTCTGGAAGATGGAGC
The DNA here is from genome assembly GCA_036834365.1 of Thermodesulfobacteriota bacterium. Classification (GTDB taxonomy): domain Bacteria; phylum Desulfobacterota; class Desulfomonilia; order UBA1062; family UBA1062; genus MWEI01. The sequence goes on from DAITOA010000008.1 coordinate 32,342, forward strand.
CCGAGTCCTGCATGTCCTTCCTGAGCTGGGAGGCATTGGTGATGGTTCCGTTGTGTGCGACCGCGATCTTTCCGGTCCTGCACTCGATCAGGATGGGCTGGGCGTTGATGAGCGTGGTGGTCCCCCGGGTGGAGTAACGGTTGTGGCCGATCGCCGCGTGACCTGTGAGCTTGGGCATGACCGCGGGATCGGCGAAGACCGACCATACGAGCCCCAGTCCCTTGTGATGTTCCAGACAGGACCCGTCGGCGGACGCTATCCCGGCACTCTCCTGACCGCGGTGCTGGAGGGCATAGAGCCCGAGGTACACCTGCTCTGCTGCCCGTTCATCTCCGTATATGCCTACGATGCCGCATTCTTCGTGCCAGTGATCGTCCGGTTGATCCTGCATGCTCATTGCTCACCAGCCTTAGGATAGTCTGTGACTGACGGGTTCCTGCAATCACGGGGCCATGCTTAACTCATTCGGCAGGTACGGTCAAGAGGGCACTATTGCTTTGTACGCTCACCGCTTAGAAAGCCGGAATCGGAACATATTCGTGCAGTGCTCCCTAATTGATTCAATATTGTCGAAAAGACTCCTCTACTTGTAGCTGTCCTTGTGAATATCCTTCACCGCCCTTCCCGACGGGTCAGGCATCCGTGCGAACGCCTCGTCCCACTTGATGGCCGTGGGCGTGGAGCAGGCCACCGACGGGCCTTCGGGGACGCAACGGGCCGCGCTGTCCAGGGGGAAGAACTCCTGGAAGATCGACCGGTAGTAGTATGCCTCCTTGGTGACCGGTGTGTTGATGGGAAACCGGTACCGTGCGTTTTCCATCTGGAGGTCACTCACCTCGTGGGACGCCATATCGCGCAGGGTGTCGATCCAGCTGTATCCCACGCCGTCGGAGAACTGCTCCTTCTGGCGCCATGCGACCTCGGACGGAAGGTAATCCTCGAAGGCCTGTCGCAGGATGTGCTTCTCCATCCTGCCTCCCGTGCACATCTTGTCCGACGGGTTGAGGCGCATGGCCGTGTCCATGAATTCCTTGTCCAGAAACGGTACCCGGCCCTCCACTCCCCAGGCGGCAAGCGACTTGTTGGCGCGCAGGCAGTCGTATTTGCTGAGCATGGAGAGCTTCCGCACGGTCTCATCGTGGAACTCCCGGGCGTCCGGCGCTTTGTGGAAATAGAGGTAACCGCCGAAGATCTCGTCGGCGCCTTCGCCGGACAGGACCATCTTGACGCCCATGGACTTGATCTTGCGTGCCATGAGGTACATGGGCGTGGAGGCCCTGATGGTGGTCACGTCATAGGTCTCGATATGGTAGATCACGTCGCGCACTGCATCGAGACCTTCCTGGACGGTAAAGGTGAAGTTGTGGTGGATGGAGCCGATGTAGTCCGCCACCTTCTGGGCGGCCGTGAGGTCCGGAGACCCCTCCAGCCCGATGGCAAAGGAGTGCAGCTGGGGCCACCAGGCATCCTTCAACCCGCCCGTCTCCACCCGTTTGGCCGAGTACTTCTTGGCCACGGCGGAGATGATGGAGCTGTCGAGCCCTCCGGACAGGAGCACGCCGTAGGGCACGTCACTCATGAGCTGGCGTTCCACGGCCTCTTCCAGGGCCCGCCTGAGATCCCTTATGCTGCTGCTGGCGCCCTCCACGGCGCCGTATTCCATCCAGTCCCGCTCGTAGTACCGCCTGGGGGCTCCTTCGGTGCTGAGGAGGAGATGACCTGGGGGAAACTCCTCTACCTGGTTGCACACCCCCATGAGGGCCTTCATCTCGGAGGCCACGTAGAAGTTGCCGTGTTCGTCGCGGCCCGTGTACAGGGGACAGATGCCTATATGGTCGCGTCCTATGAGGTAGACGTCCTTCTCGCTGTCGTAGAGCGCAAAGGCGAAGATGCCGTTGAGGTCTTCCAGAAAATCCGCGCCCCTCTGCCGGTACAGGGCAAGGATGATCTCGCAGTCGGATTCGGTCAGGAACTGGTGGGGCTCTTTCAGGGTTTTCTTGAGGTCCTTGTGGTTGTAGATCTCCCCGTTGACCGCCAGGGCCACCTTTCCGTCCGCGGTGTAGAGCGGCTGGGCGCCCTTGTTCACGTCCACAATGGAGAGCCGTTCATGGGCCAGGACGGCCCGGTCGTTCACGTAGATGCCGCTCCAGTCCGGCCCGCGGTGGCGCATGGTGCGGGTCATTTCCAGGGCCCGGCTGCGGAGTTCCTTCAGATCAGTCCTGATGTCGAAGATACCGAGTATGGAGCACATGTCTTGTTCCTCTTGGTGTTAGATTTTCAGGAAGAGTATATGCAAATCAGCGGCCAGGCAAGGGGGGGATATTTGTTTCACTGCATGGGTGAAAAAATAAACCTGCCGTTTCGTGCATCCCGCAGACTGCTTCAGAAATCTTCACATGCGGGATGCACGAAACGGCAGGCCGGAATTCTCAAGTATACTATCTGGCAGAAATCCTCGGGTTCTTCACCCCATATCTCTAAGTATGATCTCTACGATGCCATCCAGCTTATCCTTGAGACCATCGGAGAGCTCCTCGTCAAAGCACACCGCATCACCGATCTCGATGCCGTAGACCGCCCCGATCTCGGGCATGTCGATGCCGCAGCTCCTGCCCAGGTCGATGATCTCGAAGAAGTGCAGGCCGTGTGAGGTGAACAGGTGCATGGTCCCGGGCCCGCCCTCAGGGGATATCCTCCTGACCTCACCGGGTTCGCCCTCCCTGGTGCACATGGCATCGATGACGAAGACGCGATCATAGCCCGTCATGATATCCATGAGATCGAGGCCGATCATGGTGCTCGTGGCCACGACGGAGTCTGCCGCCTTACCTTCCAGAGCCCGTGCCACCACGAGCCCGATGCCGTCGTCTCCGAGGATGGGGTTGCCCATGCCCAGCACGAGCGTCTTCACGGCTAAGCTACCTCGTTAGCCTTCTCACCAGCACCCCCTCATGGTCGCGGATATTCACGGTCATGGGCATGGTGCCGGGCATGGAATGGGTGGCGCAGGACAGGCATGGGTCATAAGCGCGGAACGCCATCTCCACCATGTTGAGGAACCCCTCCTTCACGTCGGGCCCCTTGACGAAGGCCTTTGCCGCCTTCTTTACGGACAGGCAGATGGGTGCTGCGTTGTTCTGGGTCGCCACGATGAGGTTCGCTTTTGTCATGATCCCGTCGTTGTCGGTCTCATAGTGGTGGAACAGGGTGCCCCTAGGGGCCTCCACGCACCCGACCCCCTTGTTCCTGAGCTTGAGGTTCATGTTTCGGATGTCCTTGCTGGTCAGCAGCGGGTTGTTCGCGATCTCCACATTCTGCTCCGCTGCCTGAAGGGCGCAGATGAGGCGGGCCCAGTGGGTGGCCAGGGTCTGATGGGCGGGCTTCCCCCCGAGGGTCTCGAACATGATCTGCGACTCCTTGTGGGCCAGGGGGGTCAACATGGAGTCCCCCACGTTGAGTCTTGCCAGCGGCGCCACGCGGTACAGCGATGTGCCCTCGCCGTCCTTGAGGCCGTGCCACCCCAGGGGTTTGAGGTGGTTGAGCCTGATGTACGTCCAGGGCTCCACCCACTCTCCGATGACCTTGTCATAGTCCCGCGGATGGAACTTCGTGTACTCCTTGCCGTGCTGGTCGACGACGCGCACCGTGCCGTCATAGAAGGTGGTCCGGTTCAGTTCGTCCACCAGGGCCATATAGTAGGTCTTGAGGCTGTAGGCGTCGTTCAGGATAAGATCCACATATGTCTTGTTGGCCAGGACCACATCCTTGAAGAGCTGTATGGCGAACCGGGCGAACTCCAGGGAGAAGTCGGCGGTTTCCTTCACCCAAGTGCGGTCCTCCTCGGTGAACCCCCTCGGGACACCGCCGGGAAGTCCTCCCTCGGGGTGCGGCGCCTTGCTGAAGATATGGCGGATGATGTCGCGGTTTCTCCTGCGGACCTCGATGACCTTCTGCCCGATCTCCTTGCCCACCTTGCCGATGACCCCCAGGATGTTGCGCTCCCTGGGGTCCGCATCGGGTCCCACCACGAAGTCCGGCGCGGCGAGGAAAAAGAAATGGATGTAGTGGTCCTCGATGTAGAAGGCATTGAACTCGAGCTCGCGGATGAGCCGGGCGGCCGGGGTCGGCTCCACGGAGTAGAGGTCGTCCAGGGCCTTCGTGGCGGCCATGTGGTGAGCGGATGGGCATACGCCGCAGATGTTCGGCACGATCCTGGGCATCTCCTCGGCCGGCCTTCCGATGCAGAACCTCTCGAAACCCCTCAATTCCACCACCTGCCAGTATGCATCCTGCACATTCCCCTTCTCGTCGAGGAAGATCTCGATCTTGCCGTGTCCTTCAAGCCTGGTTATGGGGTCGATGGATATCTTCTGGGTCATGGCATTCACCTCTCACCGTCAGGGATTCTCTTTTTCAATGATACGGACGGGAGGCTGAAGCGATAGCATAATCCCGCCAGGTCGGTGATGCCGTCCACGGCATCGGCCGCGTCTTTCTCGGTCTCGGCTCCAAGCAGGGCCGCCAGCCCTGATATGAACTTGGTCCCGGCATCGCTGATCCCCTCCACCGGACCGAAGCACCCCCTGCAGGGCGTGTTGATGCGCAGGCAGGTCTCTCCGCATCCCGACCGTGTGGCAGGCCCCATGCACAGGATGCCCTGGGCAAGGAAGCATTTGTCAGGGTCGGCCTCCACGGCGTGGATCCGCACGACTTTATCGATCTCCATCTTGAGGGGTTTGGACTGGTTCCTCGGGCAGGTATCGCACAGCGGCTTGCGGGGTGCCAGGGTGGCGCCCCGGGGTGGAAGCTTGCCCTCGACCACGGCGAACACCGCATGGGCTACGAGGTCAGGGGGCGGCGGGCAACCGGGAAGGTAGTAGTCAACGTCGATGATGCGGTTCAAAGGATATACCTGCTCGTAGAACTCGGGCAGGGTCAGGCGGTACCCGTCAATCTTGGTCTCGGCCTGGGGGACGTTGCCCTTGGGGTTGACCACGGTGGGTGCGTCCCGGTAGACCCAGTTGAAGATATCCTGTTTCGACCTGAAGTTCGCGAGTCCGGGGGTCCCTCCGAAGCATGCGCATGACCCGAAGGCCAGCACGATGCCGGACTTCTTCCTGAGCAGCTTTGCCATCTCCTCCTGCTCCGAGTTCCTCACCGAGCCGTGTATGATGGACAACGCGATTGCCCTGTCCTTCATCTCCCTGATGCTCTTGTACTTGAAGTCCATGGCCACGGGCCAGAGAACGATGTCCACGGCGTCGGCCACCTGCAGGATGGCTTCGTTCAGGTCGACGATTGTCTCGTCGCACCCGCCGCAGGCGGTGAGCCAGTAAATGGCGACCTTGGGTTTTTCAGCCATAGCAGCTCCTTGTCATTTCATTTATTGCACGGGGCTATACCGACGGAGCGAGCGGCCCGAGTCTCGATATGCTCTCACGCATCTGCTCGATGACGGTGGGAATGGTAGTGCCGTCAGGGTCCACGTCCAGCTTTATGACGACACGCTCCGGTTCGATGCCGAACTCCTTCAGGGTCTTGCGCAGGAGGAGGACACGCTTACGGGACTGGTAGTTACCGTTCTGGAAGTGGCACTCCCCGTCCGGACAGCCCAGTATCAGCACGCCGTCGGCGCCTTTCCTGAAGGCGTCCATAATATAGGCGGCATCCACCTTGCCGCTGCACATGACCGGCACGACATGCTGCAGTTCCTCGTACTTTCTCCCCCCGTTGAGATATCCCCACCCGAACCTGCAGGTGAAGCACACGAGCTTCGGGGTATATGCCGGGGCTTCCTTCTGGTTCTTCATCTTCTCGCCTCCTGCAATGAGGAAAATACCTCAACGATACGGTCCTGCATGTCGATCCCGGTGAGCTCGCGGGCCTGGGCCGGGCAGGCAGACACGCACATGCCGCACGCCTTGCACCGGTAGGTGTCGGTGGCCGAGATGACGGAACCGTTCTCCTGTCTCAGATAGGCCGCACCGTAGTGGCAGGAGGATACGCATATCCCGCATCCGCTGCAGAGGTGCTTGTTGACGATGACCGCGGGGATGTCTTTCTGCAGCCCGATGGAGACGCAGGCCTTGCAGGATACGCAGGGTCCGCAGCACAGACAGCGCCTGGCCTCCTCGATGGCCTCGGCAAGGGTAAAGCCCCGTTCGAAGAGCTGGAAATGCATGCGTTTCTCCGGGGGGATCCACACGATCTCAGGTTCTTCCTTGTAATCCGCGTCCTTGAGTTGCGGTATTTCAAAGGCCTCGAACTCCTTCTTCCTCCCCGACGATATGTCCATGCCCTTGAGGTGGCGTTCGATGGATTCTGCAGCCTCGATGCCGTCCTTCATGGCATCCACCATATAACCCACGCGCCTGACGTCCCCTCCCACGAATACCCAGTCCTTACGGGTGCTCTGGAGGGTGAGCGGGTCAACGGCGAGCCTGCCGGACTCATCCAGCAGACCCTCGTGCTGGAGGAGTGTCCGGTCAGGCCCTTGTCCCACCGTGATGATGAGGATTTCGCCGTCGATGGTCATGACGTCGCTCAGGTCGAAGGAAGGGTTGAACCGGCCTTCCTTGTCGAAGACACAGGTGCACAGCGGCGTCCTGATGCCGGTGAACTTCCCGCCCTTGCCGATGATGCTGCTCACGCCGCGGGAGCAGACCATGTTGATGCCCTCCTCCCAGGCGCCCTTGATCTCCTCTTGGTCGGCGGGCAGACCGTCCTTGCTGGTCTTGTCCTCGCTCTCCAATGACACCACCGTGACGTCACCGCCGAGCCTGCGGGCGGAGCGAGCCACGTCGAAGGCCACATTGCCGCCGCCGATGACGACGATCTTCCTGCCTTCGAAGTAGTCGCCGGGCAGGATGCCGCGGCTCACCTCGTAGAGGAACGACTGGCCGTACATGACGCCTGCAAGGTCCTGGTTCTCCACCGGGTCCTTTCCGAAGGTGAGGATCCTGGGCTGCGGGGTTCCCTTGGCGATGAACACGGCCTGGTACCCCTGTTTGCGGAGCTTCTCCAGGGAGAGCTTGCCATCCCCGATGCTCACCCCGAGTTTCACGTCCACACCGGCGATGCGGAGCATGTTCTGGATGACCCGCTGGAGGACGTCCTTGGGCAGGCGGTAGTGCGGTATGAGCCACAGGGCTCCGCCGAGACGGTTGAGGGCCTCGAAGATGGTGACCCGGTAACCCCGTCGTCCCAGCTCGAAGGCGCACATGAGCCCGGCGGGACCGCCCCCGATGACCGCCACGTTCTCCTTTCCCTTGACGACGTCGTACTCCTCCTTCTTGTCAAGATAGGAAAGGTAGTTGTCCGACACGAACCGCTTGAGCAGGCGCCTCCGGATGGAACCACCCTTGGTCTTGTAGTTGCAGCCGAGCTCGCACACGCCGCACACGTAGCCGCAGACCGGGAAGAACGGGTTCTTCTCATAAAGGTAGTCGCCGATCTGGATGAGGCCTTCTCTTGCCTGGACCGGATCTTCCGGCAGCATGGAGATGAGGACATTGGTCCGTTGGATGTCCTCGTTGATGGGACACCGCTCCTGGCACGGCGGCAGGAACTGCTTGATGGCCGCTTCCACTGAGGCGCTTCCCTGGCAGGTCGTTACCCACATACGCGCAGATCCTCCTCATGACTGGTTTAAAAGAAGCGGCACATGAATAGACCATGGGCTGCTGAAGGGGATAAGGCAATATGGGTGCCACTGGGTATATATCCTGAATTATATTGAAATTACAGAAAAGATCAGGGTTGCAGCGAAAGCCTTATTCGGGGAATTGTTCCCCATGGCGGGGACTTTTACCCCAGGATCTACTGTCACAGTTGCAACGTACGAACCGAATAAGATCACTTCTCCCTGAACAGCTCCGGCACCCGGCATGGCTTCACCTCGATTTCCCGCCAGACCTTGCCGATCACGTATGGTTCATTCTCCAGATACCGGTCAAACTCCTCCCTGGTCTCGAAATCCATGATCAGCACGGAACCCCTCATGGCACCTCCTTCATCGATCAAGGCCGCGCCGTACAGCGCCCTGCCCTCCTCCTTGAGCTTCGTAATGGATTCAAGGTGCTTTTCCCTGTTTGCGAGCCTGCGCTCGAGGGCCTTTTCATCAGAGCCGTCTCTGGCGATGAGCAGAAAATGCATGACACTCCCCCCTCCCAGATGTTTTCTGCAAGCATACCATTTGATTCCATAAAAATCTTCACCGGCTTGACTCAGGTCAAGTACGTCTTATCAATTATGCCCTATTCCTTGTTCATCAATATAAAAACAAGGAGGAGGAACGACATGTTCTGTTTTCAGTGTCAGGAAACGGCAAAGAACCAGGGTTGTACAGTCAGAGGCGTATGCGGCAAGACCGAAGACACCGCCAACCTCATGGACCTGCTCATCCACGTGCTCAAGGGTGTTTCACTGTACGGCGAGGCCGTCATGGCGAAGGGGTCTCTCGACAATTCCTATGGAAGGTTCATCTCGGACGCACTGTTTGTGACCCTGACCAACACCAACTTCGACCCGGCCAAGATCACCTCGTACATCAACGAGGCCCTCAAGATGCGAGACGAGCTCAAGACCAGGGCGGGAGACGCCGCCAGGGCAGTCTTCCATGATGCAGCCGTCTGGAAGGGTCCCACTACGGCATATGCCGCCAAGGCCAGGGAGGTGGGCGTGCTCTCCACTGACAACGAGGATGTGCGCTCGCTCCGCGAGCTTCTCGTCTACGGGGTCAAGGGCATAGCGGCCTATGCCCACCACGCCATGGTGCTCGGCTATGAGGACGAGGACATCTACCGGTTCATCATCGAGGCACTGGCTGCCACCACCAAGGACAAGACAGCGGACGAGCTCGTGGCCCTGGTCATGAAGGCTGGCGACATTGCAGTCAAGACCATGGCCCTGCTGGACAAGGCCAACACCACAACCTACGGCAGCCCGGAGATCACCAAGGTCAACCTCGGGGTCGGGACCAACCCGGGCATCCTCGTCTCGGGCCACGACCTCAAGGACCTCGAAGAGCTCCTCGAACAGACCAGGGGTACGGGCGTGGACGTGTACACCCACGGCGAGATGCTGCCAGCCCATTCCTACCCCTTCTTCAAGAAATATAACAACCTGGTGGGCAACTACGGGGGATCGTGGTGGCACCAGCGAGAGGAATTCGAGGCCTTCGGCGGGCCCATCCTCATGACCACGAACTGCATCATCCCGGTCAAGGACACCTATGAAAACCGCATCTTCACCACGGGCACCGCCGGTTACCCGGGGGTGAAGCACATACCGAACCGCGTCAACGGCAAGGCAAAGGATTTCTCCGGGGTTATTTCTCTCGCCAAGACCTGCCCGGCGCCCAGACAGCTGGAGACCGGCGAGCTGGTGGGCGGGTTCGGACACAACCAGGTGCTCGCCCTTGCGGACAAGGTGGTGGATGCGGTCAAATCCGGCGCAATCAAACGCTTCGTGGTCATGGCCGGCTGCGACGGAAGGCACAAGGACCGTGATTACTTCACCCGGGTCGCAGATGCCTTGCCCAAGGATGCCGTCATCCTCACCGCAGGCTGCGCCAAGTACCGCTACAACAAGCTGCCCCTGGGCGACATCGGCGGCATACCACGGGTCCTCGATGCAGGCCAGTGCAACGACTCCTATTCGCTGGCAGTCGTCGCCCTCAAGCTCAAGGAGGTCTTCGGCCTCGACGACATCAACAAGCTCCCCATCTCCTTCGACATCGCATGGTACGAGCAGAAGGCCGTGGCCGTGCTGCTCGCCCTGCTCGCCCTCGGGGTCAAGGGCATCAGGCTCGGCCCTACGCTCCCGGCCTTCCTCTCACCCAGCGTGGCCAAGGTGCTCGTGGAAAAGTTCGACATCAAGCCCATCACCACGCCCGAAGCGGACGTGGCTTCCATCATGGCAGGCAAATGACCCGGCTTAAGGGGCAGGGCGAGCAGCCCTGCCCCGCCCCTTCCCGAAACAGGCCCTTGACCTGGACCTGTTGTCTTGGTACCTGACACCTCATCACCCTTTGTCTTTGAGGGGTGCATGAAGGGGGAAATGCCATGAAACAGCTGTCCATCATCACCGCCGTCGCCATGCTTCTGCTGTGTGCAGGACAAATCAGCGCCGCCGACAACCTGTACGCCGGCATCCAGCTGGGTTCGGAGTTCCTCACCGATTCCCACGACGATGTGGACGATGCGGTGGCCTTCGGCATCTACGGCGGGTATCGTCTCGACCGCATGGTGAGCCTGGAGGCGAACCTCACCACGGCGACCCATGACATCGACGGCCCCGGGGATGCGGAGATATCCATCACGTCCCTGCTCTTCGGGCCCCGGCTCACCGGCCAGGCGGGCAGAAGCGTAAACCTCTATGCCGATGCGGGCCTCGGGATCTATTACCTCGACTACGAGTACAGCGTCTACGACGATTCCGATACGGAGATGGGCCTCTACCTGGGCGCCGGGATGGAATTCCCGCTGCAGCGGGGGATCAACATGGGACTGGACTTCAAGTACCACGTCCTCTTCGACGACGACCTGATCGACAGCGATCTCGTCACGCTGCTGGTCAGGGTGGGGTTCAACCTGTAGAGTCCCCGTCCTTCTTTCGTCTCTCCATGGACATCAAGAAGAACGGGACGTGTTCAAGGATGGCGTCGTAGTTTCCCGTCTCCTCGCACCAGACGAAGGCGTCCTCAACGGGCAGGGATCGGGTGTAGCTCCCCCCGAACCACGATTCTACGCCGGGGAGCTCGTGGAATCCCGCGTTCAGGCCTCCCTCATACACGATGAAGTATTCGCCCTTGCCGCTCATGTAGAGGGTCTCCGTGTCGTTCCGGAAGCTCCCCTGATGGTCCGCGCAGGTCCACTGGGCGAGCATGGTGGATTTCTTAGGGTCGAGCTCCTTCTCGATGAGCCGCTGCTCGACCTTTTCGTAGAGGATGTCCTTCATCATGGGAACAGGCCTCACGGGTTGAATGACGCCATGATAGCGGGCATGTGCTGCTTTTGCAAGCAGGGTTGCTGCCGTCGGACCGGCTCGATGCCTGGCACCGGATTTCATGGTTTACCCTGTCATTTCGAAGGAATGAAATGACTGAGAAATCTCTGAAGGCAGGGGGCTAAGATTTCTCGCTTCGCTCGAAATGACATGACGTGAGGTCGAAATGTCATGCCTTGCACTCGAAATGATGAGCCATCTGGTTCTGCAGCCAGTTTCTAGATGATTTCCTCCATGGGCAGGATGAAGGCCTTCAAACCAGACCGGGGATGATCGCGTTTGAGCCCCCCTACGATCTCCATGAGCCCGGGGAGCTCCGCCTCATCCAAGGCAAGGAAGAGCACGCAGTTTTCCCCCGGCCAGGTATGGGTGTGCAGCTTGGGCTCGGTATCGATCCCTTCGCCGCTGGCTTTTTCCAACTTGGTGTATCCCTTGATCCCGGTCTTCTTGATGGCGGAGATGATATCGTAGTCGGCTGCCTGGGAATAGACGATGAAGACCATCTTCATGGCACAACCTCTCCTTCGATCGGATCACTGCGCATAACCGTTATATGTTCCTTACCTTGGCCCTGATCCATTCCTTCCAGTCGTCGAAGACGTCGTATGCTGCCGGCACGACGGCAAGGGTCAGGAACAGCGAGGTCAGGAGACCGCCGATGACGATGATGCCCATGGGGGATCGTATGTCGGAACCTTCCCCGATGCCCAGGGCCACCGGAAGCATGCCGCAGATCATGGCGAAGGTGGTCATGAGTATGGGCCGCAGCCTTACCGGTCCCGCCTGGAGGATCGCCTCGCGGCGGGACATCCCCCGCTCCCTCAGGGTGTTCGTGTAGTCCACCAGCAGGATGGAGTTCTTCTTCACCAGGCCCATGAGGAGGATGAGCCCGATGAAGCTCACGATGCTGATGGTCTTGCCCGTGATGAGGAGCGCGCCGAAGGCGCCTATGAAGGACATGGGCATGGCCAGCAGGACCGTGACGGGGTGGAGAAAACTCTCGAACTGGGCGGCCAGCACCATGTAGGCGAGGATGATGCCCAGCATGAGGGCGAGCATGAGGTACTTGAACGACTCGGCCATGGTCTCGGCCTGGCCGACGTAGGCGGTGTTGTAGCCCGCGGGCAGGACCCGGGCGGAGATGTCGTCGAGGGAACTCATGGCCTCTGCCAGGGGTTTGTCCTCGAGGTTGGCGAAGACCCAGATGGAGCGCTGCCTGTTGTAGCGGCTGATGCTGCTCGGGCCTCCTCCCTCCACGATGCTGATGATGTTGGAGAGCTCGACGAGTTTCCCGTCCCTTGCCCGCAGGGAGATCCTGCCGAGGTCTTCGGGGTTCATCCGGTCTTCCGGCCTCAGGCGCATCCTCACATCGTAGCGCCTCGACCTGGTCTCGTCCTTGAACTTGGTGATCTCCACCTCGCCGCTGATGAGGAGATTCACCGCCTCCGCGATGGAGGCCACGCTCACTCCCAGGTCTGCGGCCTTCTCCCGGTCGATGTACACCTTCAGCTCGGGCTTTCCGGCTTCAAACGAGGTATCGACGTCCACGATGCCCGGGACCTTGGCGAGCTCCTTCATGACCTCCCGGGTGTTCTTCTGCAGTCCCTCCATGTCCGGGCTGCTGATGATGTACTGGATGGGGACCTCGCGAATGCCGCCGCCCAGCATGGAGACCATCTCGGTCGTGGCCTTGATGCCGGGGATCGTGTTCAGGCTCTTGCGCAGCTCGGCCATGATCTCGTGTTGCTTCTTGTCGCGCTGGCTTCTCGGTACCAGCCTGGTGAAGATGACCGCCTTGTTGACCTGGCCTGAACCTCCCGAACTGAGCCCCTGGGCATAGAAAGCCGCGGTGACCTCCGGGCGTTCCCGTACGATCCTGTCGGCCTGCCTGAACATGGCATCGGCCTGGGAGAAGGAATAATCGATGGGCGACTCCAGCCTCACGATGAACTGGGCCTGGTCCTCGGGAGGCACGAATTCCTTACCGATGAACTTCACCAGGTACATGCTGAAGACGAATATGACCAGGGTGCCGATGAGGACCGCGCCCCGGTGGTCCAGGGAGAAGGCGAGCATGGGCCGGTAGCCCTGCTCGACCTTCTTGTACCACCTCTCAAGGGTGTCCGAAATGCGCGAGAAGATGCCTTTCTTCCGCTCCTCGGCATCGTGGTGCACCGGTTTGAGGAAGATGGACGAGAGCATGGGGGTCAGGGTCAGCGAGACCAGGAGGGATACGGCCACGGAGAACACCACGGTCAGGGCGAACTGCATGAAGAACCTGCCGATGATGCCCTTCATGAAGGCCACGGGAAGAAAGATGACCGCAATTGCCAGGGTGGTTGCCATGACGGCCATGCCGATCTCCGAGGTGGCGAAGGCCGCCGCCTCTCGGGGGGCCATGCCCTCCTCTATATGGCGGTAGATGTTCTCGATGACGATGATGGCATCGTCTATGAGTATGCCCACGGAGAGGGTCAGGGCCAGCATGGACAGGTTGTTGAAGGTGAAGCCGAAGGCCCGTATCAGGGTGAAGGTGGAGATGATGGACACGGGAAGAGCAACGGCGCTGATGAGCGTCGTCCTGACGTTCCTGAGGAATACGAATACGGCGACGACGGCCAGGATGGACCCGATGATGAGGTGGTGCTGCACCTGGTTGATGGAGTCCTGTATGAACACGGACTGGTCGAAGGCGATATTGATCTTCATGCCGGGCGGCAGGGTCCTGTTGATACGTTCCAGCTCCTTCTTCACCCGGTTGATGACCTCCACCGTGTTGGTGCCGGTCTGCTTCCTCACGCCGATGCCCACGCAGGGCATCCCGTTGTACTGGGTATAGGTGCGCTGCTCCTCTACCCCGTCCTCCGCCCTGCCGATGTCCCTGATCCTCACCGGTACGCCCTGGTAGGAAGCCACCACGAGGTCATTGAACTCCGAGGCGTCCCGGATGTTTCCCTTCACCTTGACGGAGTATTCCTTGGTGAGGCTCTCGATACGCCCGCCGGGGAGCTCGACGTTCTCCATGCCGAGCACGGCGGCCACCTCGCCGGGGCTGATGCCGAAGGCCCTGAGCTTTTCCATGTGGATCCATATGCGGATCTGCCTGCGCTGGAGTCCGCCCAGCCACAGAGACCCGACCCCCTCGATCCTCTGGAGCTTTTCCTTCAGGATCTCGTCCGCATAAGTCGAGAGCTCTGGTATGCTCTTCTCGCCGGTCAGGTTCAGCCACAGGACGGGGGTCGCATCGGGGTTCACTTTCTGGATGACCGGCTCTTCGATGTCATCGGGCAGATTTCTGCGGACGGCTGCTATCTGTTCCCGGACATCCTGGACCGCCAGGTCGATGTCCCGTTCCAGCTGGAATTCGACGATGATGCTGGAGTAGCCCTCGCCGCTCGTGGAGGTGATGGTCTTCACGCCGCTGACCGTGTTGACGGCCTCTTCGATCCTGTCCGTGACGTCGATGTCGATGACCTCCGGACTGGCTCCTTTCAGGACCGTGGTGATGCTCACGATGGGGAAATCGACCTTGGGGAAGAGGTCTACGCCGATTTCCGGGTAGCTGACGAGACCGAGGACCACCAGGGCCATGATCACCATGGTGGCGAAGACCGGTCGTTTGATGGAGGTATCAGATATCCACACGGCTCTTCATCCTTTCTGTAGGGAAGCCGCCCCGGCCGACCCGCACGCTACTTGACCGCATGGATCTTCACCCCGTCGGTCAGGACGTTCTGCCCCACCACGACGAGCCGTTCGTTCTCCTGCAGCCCTTCGATGACCTCCATCATCTCTCCGTACTTACCGCCGACCTTGACCGCCCGCTCGCTGGCAAGATCGTTCTCGGCCACGAAGACCCGTGTCTTGGTCCCTTCATACAGGATGGATGTGATGGGTATGACGACCGTCTGCCTGGGCTTTCCGGTATAGAGTTTCACCCTCGAGAAGATGCCGGCCTTGAGCTCGCCTGCACGGTTCGGGACCTCGGCCTCGGCCTTGAGCATCCGGCTTTTCTCGTCCAGACTCGGGTAGATCACGGTCAGGGTGCCTGAAAACTCCCGGGAAGGGAACGGGTCCACGCGGAACACCACATCCTGTCCGATCTTCAGGATCCCGATGTCCTTCTCTGCAACGGAGAAGCTCAGCTTCAGAGGGTCGATGCTGATGACCACCATGACCGGCCGCCCGGCACCGATAAAGTCCCCGGCGGTGGCCGTTTTCTGTTTCACGGCGCCATTCAGGGGGGATCGTATGATAGCCTTGTCGAGACGTTCTTGGGCCAGGGACAGCGCGGCCGATGCCCGGTCCTCATCCTGCCTTGCCACGTCGAGCCTGGTGAGTGCGTTGTCATATTCCTGTTTGGACACGACTTTTTGGCCGTAGAGGGCATCCATGCGCTTGAACATGGTCTCAGCATTCTCAAGGTTGGCCCTGGCCTGCTTGAGGGCCGCGGACGACGCCTGGACGCCGAGCCGGAAATCGGTATCGTTCACCTTTGCCAGGACCATCCCCTTGGTCACCCTGGCTCCTTCATCCACCAGAATCTCTCTGAGGATCCCGTCCACCTCGGAGCTGACGATGACCGCCTCGTTCGGCTCCAGGCTTCCGACCGCCTCAATGTAAGGCCTGACCGTCTCCTTCTTCACTGTCATGACCTTGACATTGACGATCTTTTCGGCCTTCTTCTCCTCGGCCTTCTGCGAGCATCCCGGTGCGAAGAGCGCTGCAGCGATGAAGAGGCCTGCACATGCCGCGTACACGAACCGGCGCATCCTCAGACAGTGGTCATGCCGGTCTCCGCCCCTTTCCCATCGGATGAATTTCATGACTCCCCCCTTATGCAAAGACCCGTTCCATAGTCCACATCAGGGCATGATCTCATGCCCGGCAATCAATTTTCTCCCCCTGTTCAGCAAACCTGTCGGTGCACACTCTTCCGATCAAAAGGGTGTCGTGCGTCCGTATCCGAACATGGAGGCTGTGACGAGGAGACATGCAGGATCGGGATCATGGATCTCCTTCAATGGGACACCGGCCATACCTGAGCCGGAATCATCTGTCTCTTCTCATCAGTGGATCGTCTCATGACGTTCAGAGATTCGAATAATTCATTCGAAAGTTATATGTCAAGGCATGGTACCGTCATCAATAACAATGTCTCATGCGAGAAATATCTCGACACTAGACCCAGAAAACACGCAATCCCTTGCTCTTCATCTCCTCGAAGATGCGTTTTGCCTCATCGCGGTCATACACCTTGTCCGGATTGCTCAGGGTAAGATGGTGGTCGCAGGCCTCATTGGGACAGCCTGCACGTACCCATTTGAATACCCGCGCAGCACGACGTACTGATGGACGGATCTCCGACCAGAAGATATCGCTCTTGCATTTCTCGCACTGGAAATAATACACATCATCCTTTACACCGCTCGACTCATCGTGATCGCTCATGCTCATCCACCTCCTGGATACGGACAAGGATGCTTTGTATCATGGGAGACGAATCCATCTCAATGCCAATTGCACTTACTGTAATATGACATCAACTACCCATTTTGAGAAATGTTGTTCCATACCCCATGCCCCACCTGTCTTCACATACGGGTGCTTCAACAATATGTGATAAAATATCAGCATATTATACATTCATGTGCAACTGGCATACTACGTGAATGGGTGCACTGTAAATTTGAATGTATATGGGTTCATGGAGTACAGCATGGCGGTTACAGGAGAGAAGGCACCTTCCCATGGCATATTCAACGAAAAGGCTGCGGCCACCTTCCCTTCCGTTCAGACGTTACCCGCTCCCGCGCGCAACCTGATCCGCAACGAAGGACCGCTCTTCCGGAAAATCCTTGATGCCTTCCTCGGCCTCAGGGAACCCATGAGCGGCCTCACCCATCTCATCGGCGCCCTGCTCTCCGTGGCTGGCCTCTGGATCCTGATGGATGAAGTCTCCTCACCTGTCAGGCCATGGCACCTCGCGGGGTATGGGGTGTTCGGCATTGCCATGGTCCTGCTCTATACGATCAGCACCCTGTTCCACTGGCTTCCCTTTTCCAAAGAGGGCATCACCCGTCTCCGGAAGATCGATCACATCATGATCTTCATCTTCATCGCCGCGACCTACACCCCGTTCTGCCTCGTTCCCTTCCGGGGAGCCTTCGGATGGACCATGCTCACCTGCATATGGCTGATTGCAATCCTCGGCGCCGTCTTCAAGGTGTTTTGGATCCACGTGCCGAAGGGCCTGTGCGTCCTGCTCTACCTGTTCGCCGGATGGTTCTCTCTGGCAGGAACCGGGCCCATCTTCAGAACGCTCCAGCCATGGGCCATCTTCTGGCTCTTTTCGGGCGGGATATCATACTGCCTGGGCACCCTGTTCTATGTGCTCGACACACGAGACGACAGGCCTCCCTTATTCGGGTATCATGATATCTTCCACCTCTTCGTCATGTGCGGGAGCGCTGCACACTTCTGGGTGGTGTACCGCTACATAGGGCTCTTCGACTGAAACTCGGCGCTTCCCGGTCACGGGCCGGCAGCGGCTTAGATACGCTTCTCCTGCTTCAGCCTGTCCATGATCTTCTGGATCGCAGGCAGTGCGGCAAAGGCGGCCTTCTCTCCCTCGAGGATGGCCTGATGACGCTTCTCCATCTCGGTGGACCCGATGTTCCTCACATCGGGCCGTATCACGATATCCGCCTTTTTGAGCTGGAATTCGCTGATCTTGGCATACATGATGTCAACGGACTGAAGGATGGTATCCATGGTGCCCTGGGGTATATCGCCTTCTATCCCGCCCGAGATGTCAACGGCAATGACCACGTCGGCGCCGTTGCGCCTTGCCACGTCAACCGCGACAGGGCTCACCACGCCGCCGTCGACGTATGTCCTGCCCGTCATCTTCACGGGCTGAAAGACCCCCGGGACCGAGCAGCTGGCCCGGACCGCCTTGCCCGTGTTTCCCGATACGAACACCGCCTCATCTCCCTTCGCGATGTCGGTGGCCACCGCATAAAACCGTATGCTCAGCTTCTCGATGGGAGCATTCTTCACGGTCCTGTTGATGAAATCCTCAAGCTTCTCACCCTTGATAAAACCGTTGTTCGGAACCGTATAATCGATGACATCCTTTTTTTCTATCTTCATGGCCAGGTCCTGGAGCTGGAATGCGCTGAGCCCGGAAGCATAGAGGCATCCCACAAGACTCCCCGCGCTCGTACCGACGACCATGTTGATGGGGATCTTCTGCCCCTCGAGGACCTTGAGCACACCGATATGGGCGAAGCCCTTGGATGCGCCGGCACCGAGAACCACGGCCACCTTTGCCGGCTTCGGCGGCGCCGTCGTCTCGGGTGGAGGGGGCGTCGGTCTTGACGGGCATCCGAGCAGGACAGCAGCGATCATACATGCAATCACAACACAGCCGGTATTCTTCATGTTCTTGCCATTGTTCCTCATGTCTCTTCAACCCTTTCTTATCGCATCGTAACGTGATGGAACCATTGTTTATGACGGGTGGTTCGCGTGACGGGCCACACGGCGTCGCACGCCTTCCGGTCTATCTGGGATGATCAGATAATCCTATCAGAATCCTGCGTCAAATGGATTTATGCCGCTGCAGAAACCTCTGCCGCCGGGCTGCGGGTCGTGCGCTCACAAAGGGATGGCAATGGTAACGGTGGTCCCGTGTCCGCTTAAGCTCTTTACCTGGACCATTCCATTGTATTTCTGCATGAGCTGAAGGCTTGAGGCGAGACCCAGTCCTGTCCCGGTAGGTTCCACGCCTTTCTTCTCGCTCATGAGGGGTTTGGTGGTGAAAAAGGGTACGAAAATCTTGTCGAGGTTTTCAGGGGGTATGCCGCACCCGGTATCACCTATTTCAATGAATACATGCCGATCGTCGGCATAAGTTTTAACGGTGAGTTTCTTGATGGGGCTGTTGTGCATGGCATCCACGGCATTCTGCACGATATTCATGACCGCCTGGGAAAAATCGCTGTATACTCCCCTGATGCTGGGCAGATTTTCACCGAGCAGGTATTCCTTCATCACGTTGTGCTTGAAATCGAGGTGCGCTTCGTAGATCTTCAGCTCCGTGTCCAGAAGGCTGTTGATGTCGATGGGCATGAGCTCATCAGACTGGTCCATCCTGCTCTTCACCATCAGGTTCTTAATGATGTTCGTCATGATCCGGCACTGCCGGATGATCCGGTCGGCCTCTTCCATATCCGGGTGTTCCTGTTTGAGCACCTGGGCCACGGAGAAAATGGAAGAAAGGGGATTGTTGAGGTTGTGAGCGATTCCGGCTGCGAGAAAACCTATGGCGGCAAGCTTGGATTCCTGCATGAGCTGCATCCTGGTGCGCTCATTTTCTTCTTCCAGCCGCTTCTTCTCGGTCAGGTCGACGGCATTCGCCAGAATGGCCCGGGCATTGTTCATGACGATGGGAACGGAACGTATCTCCCAGACCTTTTCTTCACCGGGAGCCGTCCTGATCTTCATCTCGTAGTGCTCGATATCGCTGCCGCCTCCTTCGCCGACGAGGGAGACTCTGCTCCCGCCGATCATGATGTCCTCCAGGGGGATCGATTGGGCTTCCGTAACGGATTGATACCCGGACATTTCACAGAACCGGTTGTTGGCGAATGCAATTTTCGAATCCTGGACGACAAAGACCCCGACCAGGGAATGCTCCACCAGAGACTGATACTTTTCCTTTTCCTGCGCGAGCGACACGGTCAGCTGATCCTTGAGCTGCAGGAGTACCGCGAGTTCACGAGTCTGTTCCCTGAGCCTTTCGATATTCTGCCGGTCGGATTCGAGGAGCCAGTTGGAGGATGTCGAGAGGATCTCCATGGTGATGTCCGGGCTGGTGCGGAGCATCTCGGTGAAGCTCTCACGCCCCATCTCGTAGAGCTCGGTCTCATCCAGCGCGGTCACCGTGGCAGCCCGCGGCTTGTCATGGATGAGGGCCAACTCCCCGAAAAAGTCCCCTGGATGGAGCTCCCTGAGGGTTTCCTCGGTTTCGCCGATTCTCCTGCTGACCTTCACCCTCCCGCTGATGATGCAGAAAAAGGAATCACCGTAGCTTCCCTCTTCAATAATGCGCCGGCCCGGCCCGGAGCGGACATGCCGCGCATATTGCTTCATCATCGTCAGGATATCCATGGGTGTCGTAACTTTCTAATCCCGATACTATCAAATTCACGGTGCGGTTGAAAGGCTTGGTTGCTCGGATTTCTCTTGAAAAATGAATCCGAATTGAATAGTTTTCATCTAAGGTTAAAGCAGCATTCCAACAGAGAGGTGAAGAACTATGGGAACAAGAGGAAGGAAGCCGCTGGATTTGAGAAGCAGCGACAAGAACGCGAAGCTCATCAAAAGGAATTATTACATCGAAGAAAGGTATGCCAAAGCACTCACAGTCCTCTCCGCCCTCACCGGCAAAGAGCTCTCACTCCTCGTGAACGAGGCTATCGGCGGGTTGATTAAGAAGTATCAGCCTCAGACCGATATCGACCTCCTCAAATTGAAGAGCATCCAGAAACAGGATTAATATCCCCTTTCCTGAACCGAACCCGGGCGGATGAACCATCCGCCCGATGCAACCAATTATTGATTCCGAGTCGCCTGGTACCGGATAAGGGTGTGAGTCTTGCCCAAGGAAAGATGCCGTCTTCGTACGGACATGACTTTCCCTCACCCATCCTTCAATGAGCACCGGCGCGAGCATGTCCTTTCCCTACTGGAAAATTGACCGTAAAGGACTTCGCTGAAAAACCCGAAATCATCTGGTATGAAGGGTTCACGAGCAAAGACATCCTCCCCGCAATGGCTGAGACTGTCTCTCTGGTCCCTGCCTGTCCTCGTCGTCATCCTCTTCCTGGCCGGGTTTCACCAGCAGGATCAAAAACCGTGTCGGAATCCGGTTAGTTACCGGATCGGAACCATTGATGAGCGTTTCGGACTGACCAGGCAGGAGGTCGCCGATGCCGTGGCCGAAGCAGCTGTCGTGTGGGAACGGGCATCTGGCCGGGAACTGTTCCGGGAGGAACGAGAAGGCGTCGTTGCGATCGATTTCGTCTATGACCACCGCCAGGCGGCCTCGGACAAGCTCAATGGCCTGAGCATCAATATCGACAATTCAAAGGGATCGTATGAGGCCCTCAAGGCACATTTCGAGTGCCTTGAGGCGGAGTTCCGGGACAACAAGGCCGCCCTGGAACGTGATATCGAATCCTACAATGCACGCATCAAGGCACTGGCGGATGAAAACGAGGCCGCATCTCGCGGCGGGGGTCTGTCGGAGGAGGCATACCAGAGGCTGAGCACCGAGAAGGAGGCGCTCGATGCGCTGCGAGAGGACCTGCAGGTTCGCAGGAATTCGGTGGAGAACTCCGCTGAGACCCTGAAGAGCCTGGTGGTGGTCATCAACGAGATAGCCAACAACCTGAATCTTGAGGTGGTGAAGTACAACAACACCGGCAAGGAACTGGGAAACGAATTCAGCGAGGGATGCTTCGAGATCAAGGACGGCAGGCAGAGCATAACCATCTTCCATTTCACTGACCATACCAGGCTCGTGAGGATTCTTGCCCATGAGCTCGGACATTCTCTGGGTCTGAAGCACAACGACAATCCCCGGTCCATCATGTACCGCCTCAACGCATCGGACGATGCCACACTCTCATCTGAGGATCTCGCCGCCTTAAAAGAGCGGTGCGAGGGCGACTGACAGATTCGTAAGGCATGTCATAGCCGCTCCCTGCGATATCTTCCCCTTGTCACCCCGGCCGCACTTGTACTAGATGACCGGTGATGACATCCATTGAGCTCCTTTCCCCGGCCAGAGACCTCGAGTGCGGCATTGCGGCAATCGATCATGGGGCAGATGCGGTCTATATCGGAGGTCCTTCCTTCGGGGCACGTGTTTCGGCCTGCAATCCCATGGGAGATATCGAGAAGCTCGCCCGTCATGCCCATCGTTACCGTGCAAGGGTCTACCTGGCGCTGAACACCACCCTCTTCGACGACGAACTCGCCACGGCCGAAGCCACGGCACGCAGGGCCTGGGATGCCGGAGTCGACGCCCTGATCGTTCAGGACATGGCACTCCTTGAGCTCGACCTTCCGCCACTGCCGCTTATTGCCAGCACTCAGATGCACAACATGGATGTCAGCCATATCAGGTTTCTGGAACGGGTCGGTTTCCAGCGCGTCATCCTGGCCCGCGAACTCTCCCTTGAACTGATCCGCGGCATTCGCCGCGAGACATCCATCGAGCTCGAAGCCTTTGTTCACGGTTCTCTCTGTGTGAGCCACAGCGGCAGGTGCTACCTCAGCGCCGCCCTTGGAGGACGAAGCGCCAACCGCGGCGCATGCGGCCAGCCCTGTCGGCTGCGGTGGAACCTCATCGATGCAGACGGACGGGTGCTCGAGCGGGGTCGCCACCTTCTGAGCCTCAAGGACATGGACAGGAGCGCACACCTCTCCGACCTGATCGATGCCGGCGTCACCTCCTTCAAGATCGAGGGGCGCCTGAAGGATGCGGCGTACGTGAAGAACATAACGGCCTACTACCGCACCTGCATTGACTCCGTCCTGGAATCCCGGTCCGATCTGAGGCGGTCTTCCGGCGGCAAGACCGAGATCCTCTTTTCCCCGGATCCTCGCAGGACATTCTCCCGTGGGTCGACGTGCTTTTTTCTGCATGACAAAGACGACGGCGTCTGGTCTCCCGACACGTCCAAGTCCCTGGGAGAGGAGATCGGCATTGTCAGGCAATGCGGAACGAACTGGTTCACGCTCGATTCGGACGCAGCGGGAATCAATGCTGGCGACGGGCTGTGTTTCTTCAACAGGTCAAGGGAGCTTCAAGGCATGCAGGTGGTCACGGCGGACGGCGCCCGTGTCCGTGTCCACCAGCCGGTGGACGGCCTCACGCCCGGTATGGCGGTCTTCCGCAACCATGACCATCTCTTTCTCCGTGGGCTTTCCGGCAGGACGTCCCGGCGGAAGTGCGGCCTGAGCCTTGTGTTCCGGGAGGCACCGGAAGGATTTGTGCTCGAAGGACGGGATGAAGACGGGATTGAAGCCTCAGTCACCCTTTCCATCCCGAAAGAGACTGCGGAAAAACCGGGCGAGGCCGTCTCCACCATGCAAAGACAGCTCTCGAAACTTGCGGACAGTACATTCTTCCTGTCGTCCCTGGAGATACGGACCAGACCCTGTTTCATACGTACGGCAGAGCTCAACCGCCTTCGCCGGGAGCTTCTCGACGCCATGGAGGAACAACGTCAAAGGTCGTACCGGAGACCGGTCAGGCTGCCGGCGACCGGACCTGCGGCGCTTTACCCCGTCTCGGAGCTCGACTACAGCTATAATGTCAGCAACCGGAAGGCCCGAGAATTTTACATGAGACACGGAGTGACAAGAATCGAGCCCGCCTTTGAGCTGCAGAAGCCTTCCCCGGGAACCGTTGTCATGACTACCAGACACTGCATACGGAGATGCCTTGGCGCGTGTCCCCGCAACAAACCTTGCAAGAAATTGTCAGAACCGCTCTTCATGGAGAACGGCGGCCGGCGATTCCGTCTGGATTTCGACTGCAGGTCCTGCCGGATGCTCGTATTAATCCCGTAGAGGGACTGAATGCACTGCGATGGTCACTTTTTTCCGATTACCCCATTACCGTATCGATTCTGACCTTTGCCCATTCTATGGCATGGAGATCTGCCTCCTGCTCGGAATGCAGGAGGCAGTCTTTTATGATGAACTCCTGGGCGAGCAGGTTGCCGTTCGCATCGGGATGCATGATGCAGCATCGTGCATGCCAGCACTTGTCTTCGAACCTCTGGAATGAAGATGGCTGAATAAGATAACCGCGGTAGCCAAGATTCTTGGATACGGTGTCCTCTTTCATACCGATCTCCTTAACTTTCTTCAAGCAAACGATTAAAGTTTGAAATTATAAAATGTTACAGGACATTTACCCTGTTGCAGCTGGCCGATGAGAAATGCTGATATCGCTTTTGAATGAGTATCCATTATGTGGTCATTCGAGAAGAAAATCAAGACGGAAAAGACAGAATCAAACTATAGCCGGCAATATCATAAAGTTGCAGATTAAAATTACTTGGTCCGGGTATAAGTGAATGGAAAAAACTGGAATTATACTGGAGCCAGCGCAGGGACTTGAACCCTGGACCTGCTGATTACGAATCAGCTGCTCTACCACTGAGCTACGCTGGCACAGGAGAATTCTTTTGCATAGAGATCGGTTCCTTGTCAACGAATTATGAGTGCCCTCATCCGGCCTTTCTGTCACTCCGCAGGGCTTCGGGGTACACCTCTTACAGGATCTGCCGCATAAACTGCTGGGCGCGTTCATGGGTGGGGTTGGCAAAGAAATGTTCAGGGGAGCCCTCTTCCAGGATCACGCCGTAGTCCATGAAGATGACCCTGTCGGCGACCTCGCGGGCGAAACCCATCTCGTGGGTCACCACGATCATGGTCATGCCTTCCTTGGCCAGGTTCACCATGACGTCCAGCACCTCGCCGATCATTTCGGGGTCGAGCGCCGAGGTCGGCTCGTCGAAGAGCATGAGCCTCGGCTGCATGGCGAGAGCCCGGGCGATGGCCACGCGCTGTTGCTGGCCTCCTGAAAGCTTGGTAGGGTAGACACCGGCCTTTTCGCGGATCCCCACCTTGTCGAGCAAGGCATACGCTATCTTTTCAGCCTCATTCTTCGACCTTCTCCTTACCACGGTCTGAGCCAGGGTGAGGTTCTGCAGCACGGTCTTGTGGGGGAAGACGTTGAACTGCTGGAACACCATTCCCACCTCTTCGCGCACCTTGTTGATATTCACCCCGGGGTCGTAGATGTCGAAACCGTCAACGATGATGTCTCCGGCATTGATCTCCTCAAGGCGGTTGATGGAACGCAGAAGCGTGCTCTTTCCGGAACCCGACGGGCCGATGATGACCACCTTCTCGCCCTCGAAGACGTCGAGGGAGACCTCATCCAGCGCCTTGAGCGATCCGAAGTACTTGGTGACGCCCTTCATCTCCACCATCTTGCGGCGTTCGTCAGTCTGCACTGATCTTATCCTCCATGATGCTGATGAGCTTAGAGAAGAACAGGGTGATCATGAGGTATACGAGCGCCACCATGGTGTAGGTCTCGAAATAGGTGAAGCTCTGGGATGCAAACTCCCTTCCCCTGCGCAGCAGGTCCGCAACGGCGAGGATGGACACCAGAGACGAATCCTTGAGCAGGGCCACGAATTCGTTGCCTACAGGCGGCAGGATCGTCTTGACCGCCTGGGGCAGAATGACATGGTACATGGACTGCGCCGGCGTCATACCCAGGGAGCGGGCCGCCTCGGTCTGTCCCTTGGGTATGGCCTGGATGCCCGCGCGGAAGATCTCACCCATGTAGGCTCCGTAACAGACGGCCATTGCTATGACTGCGCTGGGCAGCGGCGGCAGCTGCACGAACCGTCCGAGCCCGAAATAGATGTAGAAGAGCTGGACAAGGAGCGGGATACCACGGATGACCTCTACGTACAGAGACGCGATGCCGTTTATAAACTTATTCTTGGATATCCTTCCCAGACCTGTGAACAACCCGATGACCAGCGCCAGCATGATGGACAGCACCGTCACCTCGAAGGTGACCAGGATGCCGTCCGGCACGAACTTCATGATGTCCAGGTACGGGTCCGGTTTGTAGACGCAGAGAAAGACGGTAAGCGCTATGGCGCCGAAGAAGGCCACTCGCCATGCAGTGAAGAGGCCGACATCCTCTTTGGTGGGGATGGCGGCCCCGTCACCTACGTCGATGAGGACCTTTTGGTGCTCATCGAGCTTCTTTTTCTTGAATTTCTTGGGAGCTATCTCAACCACTTCTTCTCAAGCTCTTTGTCGATGCCTTTTTTCTGGACGGCCTTGATGCCCTTGTTGAGAAGGTCCACGAGCTGCTTGTTGCCCTTCTTCACCACGATACCGTACTGCTCCTGGGTGAAAGGCTCGCCCACGATCATGAACTTTGCCTTGTACTCGGCCCTCTGAAGAGCATAGTCCGCAGCAACCGGGGTGTCGCACACCACGCCGTTGATCCTGCCCGCAGCCATGTCCTCGAAGGCGAGTCCTATCTCGTCGTAGTTCTTGAGCTCCACGCCTTTGACCTTCTGCACTTCCATGGCGCCGGTGGTACCGATCTGCGCACCGACCTTCTTCCCCTTGAGGTCGGACAAGGTCTTCACGCCCTTGGTGGTTTTGGGTACCACGAGGACCTGGCCCGCATTGATGTAGGGCAGCGAGAAGTCATACTTCTTCTTGCGCTCGTCCGTGATGGTCACCGACGAGATAACGGCATCGTAGTTGCCCGTGTCCAACCCGCCGAAGATTCCGTCCCAGGCGGTGTTCTTGAACTCGACTTCGAATCCTGCCTCCTTGGCGACGGCTCTCAGAAAGTCGATGTCGAACCCGATGATGTTCTTGCCGGCATCGAGCATCTCCATGGGAGGCCAGGTGGCGTCCGTGCCGACGACCACTTTCTTCATATCAGCTGCATAAAGACAGGACGGGACAATGGCCGCAGAGATGAAAACGAACACAAAACATACCGCTGCAAAAAGACTCAAGCGCCTCATAGATTTTCCCCCTCATACATGATTTATACTTCTTCAGCCATTTGCTGAAGGCTCGTCTGTTGAGTAACACAATTTCATGGACCAGTCCAGACCTACGCGACCGGACATGGGAATGCATCGATACCATGCCATTTACCCTTGCTGCCCCGACCTTGCTTCATCTGAACGGATGAACACAGGAAGTGTTTTATTCGTGGTATTTCCAAGTATTTTTCTTGACATCTGATGTCCACCGCCTTATCTTCCCCAATGAAACCAGCTGGTGCAGGCGGTATCTTCCGCCCACCTGATCAGGTCAGGAAATGGCAAAGACTTCAGATAAGAGAAGGGAAGAGACCAGGGACCGCATCATCATGGCCGCCTGCGAACTCTTCAGCAAATACGGCTACCACAATACCCAGGTCATGGACATCGTCAAGGCCGTGGGTATGTCGGCGGGGACCTTTTATAACCACTTCAAGGACAAGCGCGACCTCTTCGAGCAGATCACCATCGAGAGCCTGAAGACCCTGCGTGAGACCGTGAAGCTCCTCCGCCAGCCGTATGACATCTGGAATCCCCTTGAGCGCGCCAAGATCCTCCAGGAAACCTTCAACGCCATCTTTGATTATGTGGATGCCAACCCCCAGCAGATCCTCATGCTCCTGCGCATCAGCTTCGGTGTGGACGAAAAACTCGACGGCAGCGTGTGGGACTATTTCATGGGCTTTGCCCAGGATGCGGGGGAAGACCTCCAGCAGTGGATACAGGACGGGGTCATCGAGGGCATCGACCCCATGCTGTTCGGTACCGCCGTGAGCGGCATGACCCTGCAGCTCATCCATTCCTATCTTGTCGAGAAGAAACACTCCCGCGAGGAGATCATCGAAAACCTCATCAGGATGATCCTTGCCATGTTCGAGGCATACCTCACTGAACAAGGGAAGAAGGCCCTGGAGCTCGTCCTGAAAAACACCTGACATTCCGTCCCCTGCAGCATTCATTACAAACCGGAATAGAATAATTTTCATTATCTTTACCCTTGACATACGGAGTAATAGTAATTATCTTTCAATGTAATGAATCTTCATTATCGATTGTAGTGTGCTTTTTGTGTGCCTGGAGGATCTTTCCTCCATGGGGGAATGTATGAGGATGGTTTCTGTCACCAGGTGGTACCGCCTTTTCACGATGGCCATGTCCGATCTCCCATCATTACTGTGCGCCCCACTCTTTTCTGTTCTGAAGACCATTCGATACCCGGAGGATGCATGAACAGGAATGTGGACGATCTCTTCCCATATCCCAGGGAATGGATGGATGATGAATGCTCGGACATGGTGCGTCTTGTCCGCCAGTGGTCGGACAGGGAGATCGTGTCCAGGCGCATGGAGTATCGGGAGAATTACGAAACACTCTTTGATGTGAAACGGAGAAAGCTCGACATTGATATAGGCCTCCAGAAACTCCTGCTGCCGTCGGATGCCGGTGGGCTCGGCTGGTGTGACCCGGGCCGTGCCCCCGGCATGCTGGCCCTGGCAAGCGAGATCGGCAGGGCTGACGCATCGGCCGGGGTTCTCTTCGCCTCAATGTGCAGCACCCTTGCACTCTTCTCCATGGAGCACAACTACCGCGCAGCCCTTTGCGACTCGATCTCGGAGATGTTCTCAGGAGATGAGCTCAAGACTGCGGCAGTCATTCTCCCCGGGGCCGGGCACAGCGGGACCTGCTCGCCGCTCTTCAAGGGGAGATCGATCCTTGCGGTTCTCAGGGGAGACATGGAACCGTTCACTGTCTCGGGTGAGGGACTGCGACCGCTCTTTGCCGGCGGCATGGCCGATCTCTTCTGCATTGTCTGCGCAGCGAAGGACGGAAAGCCCTGCATCGCCATCGTTCCCGGCAATGCCGGGGGGGTCAGGAGGGACTCCGCCCTCCTCACCACGGGCCTCAATGCCTGCTCAAATGCAGACATCCATCTCTGCGGCGTCGAGGTCTCGAGGGAGAACATCATCGAACGCGACGGCGCCGTGGAAGAGCTTTACACCTGGTTGAATCTCCTCCTGGGCGGAGTGAGCACAGGTGCCGCCATCAACTTCTTCGAGCTGCTGTCCGACTGGAGCGACAGCCGTGTCATCAAGGGCCGGACCACGTTGAAGGAAAACCCCTTGTGCGCATCGGTCCTTGCGGATGTGGCGGAGGAGATCGCCCTTGCCAGGCTCCTCCTCCACGACCTGTCTCACATCATAGCCGGCCCGGGCGGGCTGGCCGGCTCATCCGCCGTTCGAACCTTCACCTTTGCGGAGATGATCGGCTCCAGGGCGCAGCAGGGAGTCGTGCGGGCCATGAACCGCGGCCTCGAGCTCATGGGGTCCGCAGGGTATGCCAGGGAATGGCATGTGGAGAAGAACTGGAGGGACGTGAAGACGATCCAGTCGGTGCTCTGCGGCGTCGGGGCAGAGGTACCCGTGAAGATGGACACGGCGAGGTTTTTCTACAACTGCACCGAGGTCTGAGGGGTGGCTCAATGAAGAATATCGATGCGTTCTCGCGGCCTGAAGAATACATATCTCCCTTCGACCGCCACTTCCGTCGTATCATAAGGAAACATCTCGACGAGTGGGTCATGCCGGAACGGCGCCGTTACGATGAGGACTGGAAGGATCACCGCCTCATCGGACCCGCCTTTGACAGGCTCATGGGCGGTCTTGGCCTCCAGAAGGCCCTGTTCCCCCAGGAATACGGCGGTTGGGGCATGGCAAGGTCCGATTATCTCTTCAGGCTCGCCTATATGCTCTGCGAGGAGGTCGGAAGGGCGGATACCGGCATGGGCGTGGCCCTTACCGTCACCTTCTGGCCGCTCTTCGTCATCCTCACCGAGCCGTACGTGAATATGAGACTGGCCAAGGAATTCGCTCCCATGTTCTGCAATACGCAGAAAGCGGTGTTCGCGGCCAATGCCATGACCGAGCCCCAGGGCGGGGCCGACATCGAGAACCTGGGCCTCCTGGGCGGCAGGACCATACGCACCACTGCCCGTCTCGACGGGGACCAGTGGGTGATCAACGGCCACAAGCTCTGGCCCACCAACTCGGGAGGCGTCTCAAAACTCTTCGGGGTACCCTGCACGACGAAACCCGGGTCGGGCGATCCGATGGACTTCGCCTTCATCTACGTGCCTGCGGATCTGCCGGGAGTCACCCAGGGCGGTGCCTACGAAAAGGCGGGCATGTCGGCGGACAAGAACGGAGACATCTGGTTCGAGGACGTACGGGTCCCGTCCTGGTACCGTGCCCATGGCCCCGGCAGAGATGCCGAGGCCTTCTACCAGCTCATCTCCATCGGGCAGGTGGGGAGCATCGCCTTCCTGACCGGCGCCATGATGAACCTGTATGAACGTCTTCTTGAGTTCGTCTCCACCCGCACCTACAACAACCGTCCCCTCAAGGAGAACGACGCCGTTGCCGCCGTCATCGGCCGGATCGCCGGTGACATCGACATCTGCCGCATCCTCGGGCACGAGGCAGCCATGATCGGAGACCGTCGCAACAAACCCTATGGCAAGCCCCTGATATCGGAAGACGTGGTGGGGCGTATCCGCAATATCAAGGACTTCGTGTCCGACCGGGCCGTGGATGCATTCGGCAAGGCCATGGACGTGCTGGGACATCACGGTCCGGACCGCAACTGGGACATAGAGAAGCACTGGCGCGACATCAAGATCATCCAGCTCTGGATGGGCGGCAAGCAGCTCTGCCAGATGGAGGCCGCCCGGTACTTCTTCAACTGCGAGACCCTCTGAGGTGGCGTCATGGAAGGTCATGTACGACGAGGCCTTGTGGCAACCACGGCAGATATCCTGGGCGAGCTACTGGACAAGCCCGCCTTCAAGGACAGCCTGCGTCTCTTCCTGAAGAACATCGACCCGGAGAACAGCCCGCTGCTCGTGCGCACCCTGCTGGGCAGGGATATCGAGGTGCCCCTGGCCGTGGCGGGGGCCCTCCCTTCCCTTGCGAACGTGGTCCTCCTGGCAGCCTGCGAGCTCATCGTCCAGGTGAGGGAGAAGTTCCCCGCCCCGCTGCTCGCCGGATTCGTGGAATCGCTCCTGTCGGAGATCGACAGAGACACCCTGGCGCGTCTCGTTGTCGAGATCGATGGACTCGGCAGTGACCTCGGACCGGTCTTCGGGGAGGCATGGAAATCCGTTAAGGACAGGGCAGGAGAGCCGTGAGGAGGAACCGTCGTGCTCACTGAAGCAGATGACAGGGAAAAGATCGGCATATTGGGCCTGATGTTGAGATCACCGGTGATCAAGGACATCCTCCGCACGAACCTTTCCGGGATGAGCCCGGCCACGGGCAGCGACCTGGTGAGGACCCTTCTGCGCGAAGACCCGGAGGTCTTCTTCGCCGTCATCGGATCCCTGCCCGTCGTCGTCAACGCCTTTGTCAAGGCATGGACCGAGCTCGCCTTGCAGCTCAGGGACAAATACACGCCCGAGATGCTCACGTCGTTCGTCATGAGCCTCTTCCAGGACATCGACCGCGATGCCGCCGGACGCTGCTGCGCCGCCTGGGGAGGCCTGATGACGTCATTGTGGGATGCCTCGGACGACCTCAGGGCCGAGGCAGGCAGGACCATTCTCAGGCATGGGCCCGGAGTCGTTTCGGCATGCGTGAACCGATGCACCCGGAGAGTCAATGCGGTCGAGCCCATTGCCTTCGGAACCTTCCTTGCCAGGGTTCTCGACGGCATCGACCGCCCGGAGATGGACAGGGCGGTCAAGACCATGGCCGGTGCCCTGTTCGATCAGAAGTGGCGCATCGGCTCGTGGGCATGGTCCTTTGCAAAGGAAAGGTTCATGAAGAGGCTCGGGAGAGGTGCCGTTCCATCTTCCTGAGGGGATGAAGATCCATGTCGAACCTCATCGAAAAAAAGAGGCAGTACACCCGTGACATGATCATCGAGGCGGCCGAGGACCTTTTCAGCCGCCTCGGATACCACAACACCCAGGTCATGGACATCGTCAAGGCCGTGGGCATGTCGGCCGGCACCTTTTATAACTATTTCAAGGACAAGCGCGACCTTTTCGAGCAGATCACCCGCCGGAACTTCGAGGATTTCCGTGACCGGATCAGAAGACTCCGCGAACCGGTAAACATCTGGGACCGCATCGACCGTTTCGCGAAGCTCGATGACACGTTCAGTGCCTACTTCGACTACATCGACAGCCACCGCCATCAGTTCCTCATCCTCCTGCGCGGCAGTTTCGGCGTGGACGAAGAGCTCGACGGCAACGTGTGGAGGCACTACAGCGACATCGCGCAGGACCTGGCCGACGACGTGCAGACATGGCTGGACATCGGGATCATCGAGGGAGTGAACCCCAACGCCCTTGCCTACGCGGTTGTCGGCATGGCCATGCACATGGGGCACAGTTACCTCATGGAACCGAGATTCACCCGCGAGGAGGCGATCCTGACCCTGACCTCGCTCAGCAACACCGTGTTCGAATCCTATCTCTCCGAGGCCGGGAGAAAGGCCCTGGATGAAATGAGATAGACAAAGCGGAGGTTCGAAGATGAATGCGACCGACAACCAGTCCGGACCGGCGCAGATCCTGGCCGGCATGGTGGGCGAGATTGTCCGGCGTGCCGGGACGAGGAACCTGATCTCAGGGGTCTTCAATGACCTCATGGATGGGTGGGGGAGCACCGGCGGCATCAGGGCGCGGGTGGCACCCCCCGCACGATGGATCGTTGCAAGGGTACTTCATCCCGGAACGGACGGGAAGCGCACCCCGTTGTCCTCCGGCATGGGGAGACTCCTGACCTCCTGGGCGCGCAGGGTCAACGCGGACCACGCCTCGGATCCGATCTGCCATGCGCACGGGCGCGGGGAAACCATACACGATTTTCTGAAAAGCACCGACTTCGGCGAGATACGGGAGATGATGGAGGGAGCGGCCCCCTGCACCGTCAGGACCGTGGAGGCCTTCAACGAGCAGCTCTGGAAATACCCGGCAAAGGTCGGGAGCATCCTCGCAACGGGGCTTGCGATGGCCAACACGGCGATCAGGTGTCTAACGGCCTTTCTGAAACCCATAGAGCAGAAGGTCGGACCCGACCTTCTGGCCGACCTCGTGCTCTCTCTCCTTAAGGGCATTGATGCCAGGGAAGCCGCTCACCTCATGAATTCGGTCAATGAATTCATCAGGCGCCTGCATACCGGCAACCTTCTCCTTTCAAAGGCCGGCAGACCCTTGCTGCAGGTGTACCTTACCGCGCTGTTCAAGGATGCGGTCCCCCTCGTCGATTCCTCCCTCCTGGCCAAGTCCCGAACGGCACTGGCGGAAGACAGGGAGGCCCTTGCGCACGCCGTTGCCGACGCCCTGAGGGACCATCCCGGTCCGGTTCTTTCCATGATCTCCGCCTTCGGATCCAGAAAGAATCCGCTCATCAGGACCTTCTCCCGCATGACCCGCCTCTATGGCGATATCGACACGGATGCCATGGCCCGATCCGTCTCGCAGGGCCTCTCGGACCTCGACACCTACGAGATATCACAGGCCGTCAATACCCTTGTCCGGCTCATCAACAATCTCCACGGCATCAGGCCCGAGATGTTCTCCTCCTTCTTCACGAGCATCGCCGATTCTCTGGATGCCGAGGAGATCAGGACAGCCCTCGAGTGGATGGTCCCCGAGATCATCGAGGCGGCACGGCCGGTTGTGCAGTCGGCCGTGCCCGTGCTGCAGAACGCGCTGTCCTTCTCAGGAGGCGAGCAATGATCGAGTCCTTCAGGGAAGTCGCACGGTCCATCGGGAACCGGTATGTCGAGGAATGGAAGGAGCGGGGCAGGAAGGTCATCGGCTATCCCTGCACCTTCGTGCCCGATGAGATCATCCACGCCGCAGGCATGCTGCCGTACCGTCTCAGGGGCATCAACACCACTACGCTGTCCATCGGTGACACGTATTTCGGCCCGGTGATCTGCAGCTTTCCCAAGTGCATCCTCCAGCTCGCGGGCCAGGGTGGATACTCCTTCCTCGATGGCGCCGTAATCGTGAACGGGTGCGACTCCATGAGAAGGCTCGACGAGTGCTGGAGAAAGGCGGGTGAGGACTATCCGGGAACGCTGCCCGGATACTTCCGCTACCTGGGTGTGCCCCACAAGGTGGCGGACTACAGCCTTGCCTGGTATGCCGACGAGCTGCGCGCCTTCGTGAAGAGCCTGGAAGAGCACTTCGGGGTATCAATCGGGACCCCTGTCCTGCGAAGATCCATCAGGCTCTACAACAGGGCGCGCAGGCTGCTCATAGGTCTCGATGACCTGAGATCCTCTCCTGAAACCCCCCTGTCCGGAGAGGATGCGGCTGCCGTCGTGCTGGCGGGCTTTGCCATGCCCCGCGAGGAGTATACGAGGATGCTGAGGAAGTTCCTGCCCGGAATGGAAAAGCCGTCACAGGTCATGAACGGCCGGAAGCGTCTCATGGTGGTGGGCAGCACCAGTGATGACCTGGACTTCTTCAGGCTCCTAGAGTCATCGGGCGGGGTCGTGGTGAGCGACACCATGTGCTTCGGGTCCCGATCATACCACGACCTTGTCGACGAGAAGGGAGACCCTATCGAGGCGCTGGCCGCACGGTACCTGAGCCACAAGTTCTGCCCCCGCATGTTCGGGTATTACAAGGAAAGGCTCGCATTCATCCATGAGAGGGCCCTCAGCGCACGGGTGGACGGCATCATCCTCCAGAACATCAGGTTCTGCGACCTGCACGGTTCGGAGAACGGCATCTTCGAGCGGGACCTCGAGGCCCGGGGAATTCCCTGCATGCGCATCGAACGTGAGTATGGTCCGCTGGTGGAGACAGGCAGGATCAGGATGCGCATCGATGCATTCATGGAAAGGATCTCATGAGCGAAGGGGATGTTTCATGAAGAGAGAGACCCGGGAATACAACTACGACTGGAACATCTGGACGATCCTGGAGAACGCCGCGCTGGTATGCGACGGCACGCCCAAGGAGTACCGGAGCCTCCTGTCCTGCATACCGCACTTCGGCAGCGCCCTGGACATCTTCATACGCCAGGGCGAACCGGGCATCCGGTTCATACGGCTTGTGTCGCAGTACATCAGGAACTGCATCACGGCCCGTGAACGAGGAAAGAAAACAGCCCTGACCTCGTTCTCCATGGCCACGCCCATCCTCTATGCCCTCGATATCGTGCCCATCTGCCTCGAGGCCTTCACCATCTTCGGCACCGTGGTGCTCAAGCGGGGAACGGGCGAATTCCTGGACTACTGCTGCGAGATCGGCTTCACCGAGACCTCCTGTTCCTCTCAGCGCGGTGCGCTGGGGGCATACCTGTCCGGGCTGGCCACCAGGCCGGACATGATCGTGTGCAACTCCCCGGGATGGTGCGACTCCAATGCCAACTCCTATGCCTTCGCCTCCGCATATCTCGGCATCCCGTTCTATCAGCTCAACTACCCTTCGGAGGTCTCGGGAAAGAGGTCGTCGGATTATCACCGGCAGGATTACCGGCACCTCATCTCCTTCCTCGAGGGGCATACGGGGACCCGGATCGATACGGCCAGGCTCGGGTCGATCATCGACGAGACCATGAAACAGGATGAGCTCATCAACGAGCTCTCCGACCTCCAGATGCTCGTCCCCAACCCGGTGCCCAACATCTACGATCTCATGATCTACGGCGCGAAGAGCTGCGCCAACGGGCTGCCCGAGTTGACCGTGCTCCTGTCATCCATGGTGGACAGGTGCAGGGAGAATGCCGTCAAGGGCCTGCCGGGCAACAGCACCGCACGGGAGAAGGCTCGCGGCATGTTCTGCTACATCGATCACTACACCACCGACGCCAGGCTGTGGGACTGGATGGATGCGAACGACATCAGCCACCTGGGCTCGATCCTGTGCCGGTACTGGCAGGCGGATGCCCCGTATGCAGGGACTCACGACGGCGAGGGCTATCGCCTGGACAAGGGCTCCTTGGACTCCATGATCGATACCCTTGCGGACATGACGGCGAGGATGCCCATGGTGAAGCAGATCAGGGGCCCGTACGATGCGCCGCAGATGTGGCTGGACGACAATCTGCGCCTGGCAAGGCTCCTCAAGGCCGACTTCGTGGTCTACTTCAGCACCGTGGGGTGCAGAAACACCTGGGGTGCGGTGAAGCTCCTCGTCAGAGACCTGGAGAAACAGGGACTTCCCTCGCTGATGCTCTTCCTCGACGCCTTCGACGACCGTGTCATGTCGTGGGACGCGGTGACGGACAGGATCAGCGAGTTCATCCACGTCAGGGGGATCGCGTGACGAAGGGCTCACCCCGCCGACTCATTGTGGAGGGAACATGGAGAACGAACAGGTCGCCATCGACGTCATACGGGACATCGCCATGGATTCAAACCGGGTCCTGGTGGAACGGCAGCGGGCCATCGATGCGCTCACGCTCTTCCGTGATGCCGCCCTGCCTGCGCTGACGTTCATCGAGAGGAAGACCGACATGAACGTGCTCAGGGAGCGCTGCGGCCTCTATATTCAGCGCATAAAGGCCGGGGCGAACGTCAGCATGACCCTGTGAGGACCCACACATGAAACGTGAAACGAGAGAGTACCCCTTTGACTGGATGATGTGGAGCATCCTGGAAAACGCCTCCCGGAGCACCGACGGGTCGCGCAAGGAGTACGACGCCCTCTGCTCGCTGGTGCCCCACTTCGCCGACGTGCTCGATACCTTCGTGAAACACGGGGAGCCCGGCCGAAGATTCCTGCGGCTCATCGCCGATTACACCGGGATGTGCGCCACCGCACATGAACGGGGAAGGAAGGCGGCACTGACCACATTCTGCATGGCAACGCCGGTCCTCTACGCCTTCGACGTGGTGCCCGTGATGCTGGAGGTGATGACCGTGCTCGGGACCGTGGTGCTCAAGCGGGGAACGGGCGAATATCTCGACTACTGCTGCGAGGTCGGTTTCACCGAGACCTCGTGCTCGGCCCAGCGCGGGTCCCTCGGGGCATTCCTCTCGGGCCTGGCGGTCAGGCCCGACTTCATCATCTGCGACACCCCGGGCATCTGCGACACCAACGCCAACTCGTTCTCGTTCGCCTCCGCCTTTCTCGACGTACCCTTTTTCCAGCTCAACTACCCCCCAACGATCACCGGCGAACGCACCTCCCGGTACCAACGGCAGGACTTCAGGAGCATGCTTCGTTTCATCGAGGAGCAGACAGGAGCGACCCTGAACGAGGACCGGCTCAAGGAGATCCTGGCCGAGCTCCGCCGCCAGGACATGCTCGCGACCGAGCTCATCGATCTCATGAGGCTCAGACCGTCGCCGGTGCCCGGCATATACGATCTCCTGCTCTACGGCGGCAGGTTCATGATGAGCGGACAGAAACCCTATACCGACCTCCTGGAATCCATGCTCAGGGTCGCAAGGGAAAACGCGGCCGCCGGTATTTCCGGGACGAGTTCCACGAAGGAGCGAGCACGGGGGCTGTTCTGCTATATTGATCACTACACCACCGATGCACGTTTCTGGGCCTGGATGGACGAGAACGACATCAGTCACCTCGGGTCCATCCTGTTCACCTTCTGGCATGACGATGCCCCCTATGCCTCCGACCGTCAGGATGAGGCCTATCATTTGGATCTTTCCGGCATGGACTCCATGATCGACTCCCTGTGCGCCCAGATGTCGCGCATGCCCATGATCAAGCAGATAAGGGGACCATACGATGCCCCCGGCATGTGGCTGGACGACCTGATGGGAGCAGCTCGACTCCTGAAGCCCGATTTCGTGGCCTATATCGGGAGCATGGGATGCCGGAACAGCTGGGGCATGAACAAACTCCTGGCCCGGGACCTCGAGCACAGGGGTGTACCCACCATCATCCTGTTCGCCGATGCCTTCGACGACCGGGTGGCCTCCTGGGAGGCCATCACCGACAGAATGAGCGAATTCTTGAAACTGAGGAGGATTGCACAATGATCGTTGCAGGATGCGATGTCGGATCCCTGACGACGAAGGCGGTGATACTCAACAGGAAGAGTATCCTCGGACATGCCGTCATCGACTCGACATTCAAACCCGAGGAATCGGCCCGCGAGGTCATGGACAAGGCCCTCACCTCATCGTGCCTCTCCATGAAGGACATCGCCTTCTGCGTGGGGACGGGCTACGGCAGGCAGCGCATCCCCTTCGTGGGCAAAGCGGTCTCGGAAATCGCCTGCCACGCCAGGGGGGCCCAGTGGCTCATGCCCACGGTGAGGACCGTCATCGACATCGGCGGTCAGGACTGCAAGGCAGTCAGGCTCGATCCCGGCGGAAACGTGGTCAAATTCTTCACCAACGACAAATGCGCCGCCGGTACGGGGAGGTTCCTCGAGGTCATGGCGCGGATCCTCGGCATAAGCCTGGACGAACTGGGCAGACTCTCCCCCCAGTCCGGCGAGCCTCTCATGCTGGCCTCGACCTGTACGGTGTGGGCGCAGGCTGAGGTGATCCACCACCTGAACGCACGGAGGTCCAAG
Organism: Thermodesulfobacteriota bacterium; assembly: GCA_036834365.1. Lineage (GTDB taxonomy): Bacteria > Desulfobacterota > Desulfomonilia > UBA1062 > UBA1062 > MWEI01. The sequence continues at coordinate 70,551 of DAITOA010000008.1, forward strand.
GCCGATATAGCTGCGGCCGTAAACCAGGCCATGGCCGGCAGGGTGGCGATCCTTGCCAGGAGCGTAGGCGTCGAAAAGGATGTCTGCATGACCGGCGGTGTGGCCAAGAACATGGGCGTAGTGTCGGCACTGGAGAAGCTGCTCGACATCAGTATACGCCGGCTCAGGGTGGATCCGCAGATCATCGGGGCACTGGGCGCGGCCGTGTTCGCCAGGGAAAAGATGGAGGGGGTTGCAGGATGATCACGGCGGGATGCGATGTGGGTTCGCTCAGCGCGAAGGCGGTCATCCTCAAGGACGGAGAGATCCTGGCCTCGCACGTCATCTTCGCGAGACCGGAACCCGAGGACTCCGCCCGGGAGGTGATGGGGGGCGCCCTGAAAACCGCAGGCCTCACCATGGACGATGTCTCCTGCTGCCTGGGTACGGGGTACGGAAGGAACGCCATACCCTTCGCCAGGGCGACGGTCTCGGAGATCGCATGTCACGGCGTGGGGGCGCAGTGGCTCCTGCCGGACGTGCGCATGGTCATCGACATCGGCGGCCAGGATGCCAAGGCCATCAGGCTCGACGCCAAGGGAAACGTCATCCGCTATGCCTACAACGACAAGTGCGCCTCCGGCACGGGGAGGTTTCTCGAGATCATGGCCGGCGCCATGGGCATCTCCCTCGATGAGATGGGCCGGGTCTCCTTTTCGTCAGGCAACCCGGTAACTATCTCCAACCAGTGCGTGGTCTTTGCCGAGACCGAGATCATCTCGCTCATCAACGCGGGCAGGGACATTCCGGACATCGTGGCCGGGCTCCACCGTGCCATGGCCCACCGGGTGGCTTCACTGGCCAGGGGCATCGAGCTCGATGAGGAGATCACCATGACCGGCGGTGTGGCCAAGAACCCCGGGATGTTCGCCGCCCTGGAGGAGGCCCTGGGGACGAAGCTTTCAAGGCTGAGTGTCGATCCGCAGATCATAGGCGCCCTGGGGGCGGCGGTCATGGCCGGCGATGCGGCCTGTCAAGGCTGACGGAAGGATCCCATGGAGCTCTTTGCCGGTACCATCGATGCCCTGCGCATACTCGTGGAGGCTGCAGCGTGCAGGAGGTCCTGGCCCGCCGACGAGAAGGTGCAGTGGCCGTGCGGCGGTGGGAGGAACATCGTCTTCAAGGAGGACATGGCCCTCGAGCTCGGCAGCCCCGAGACGGAATCCGTCTCCTGCCTGTTGTGGACGGAAGATATCTCCTGCATCGACCCGGGAACCGTAACCATGATCGGCCCCGATTTCACCGAGAGCCACGGCAGGAGCCTCCCCTTCGGCAAGGTTGTCCTGCTCGCCGTGGAGGGTTTCTCCGAGGACAATGCCTACGAGAGGCACAGGGATCTTGATCTCCTCCGCTACGACCTCGACCTCAAGGGGTTCATGATCCGGGCCGTTTCGCAGCACATGCGCGAGTGGTGCCGGATCAGCAGGGACGCCCTCGCGCAGGGTCTTTCGGCGCACGTCCTCGGGTCGAGCATCATACGGCTCTACCGGAAGACACCTTATGTGAAGGGCGTCGAGATCATCTTCTTCACATCCTCCGTGCATGACGTGCGCAGGCTCGGGGAGATCACCGCCCCCTCCGGGCTGATCGTCGCGGCCATGAACAAGATGGCTTCCGAGATGGACTTCGAGTGCTCGAGCTGTGACTACCGTGCAGTGTGCGGCGAGGCCGAGGGGCTCAAGGGGATGAGGGATCGCCTCATGGATAGATCACGGAGGTCCGTGCATGGCTGACACGAAGATACTCGCCGTGTGCGGCAAGGGGGGCGTGGGGAAGACCTCCATCTCATCGCTCATGGTAAGAATGCTGCGCTCCCGGTCCGGTTTGAAGATCCTGGCCATTGACGCGGACCCGGCGGTGGGCCTGGCGACTGCACTCGGCATACGGGTGAGGAAGACCGTCGACGATATCAGGAAGTCGCTCATCGGGGATATCAGGAAGGGCGAAGCCCAGGGCGGCCGGGAGACGCTGAGACTCCTGGATTACGAGGTCTTCGACGCACTGGAGGAGCGGGATGGGTTTTCCCTGCTGGCCATCGGCCGTCCCGAGGACGAGGGATGCTTCTGCAAGGTGAACAGCCTCCTCAAGGACATCATCGGCGACCTGGCCGGTTCCTTTGATATCGTGCTCATAGATGGCGAGGCGGGCATAGAGCAGATCAACCGGAGGGTGATGAAGACCGTGGACCACCTGGTCCTGATATCGGACACCTCGGTGAAAGGACTCGGGGTGGCCCATGCCATATCCCGCGTTGCAAGCGAGAAGAAGGCCGTGGATTTCAAGAGCATGGGGCTCATCCTCAACAGGGTGAGGAACCGTGCCGAGACGGATGACATTCGTGCCAGGACTCGGCTCCCCATCTATGGCTGGATCACCGAGGACGAACTCATCAGGGACTTCGACTTCAGGGGGCGGTCACTCCTGGAACTCCCGGACGCCAGCCCCGTCCTCTCCTCGGTATCCGACATGCTTGCAAGGATCGGTGTTCTCCAGGGCTGACACCCGCTCCGGAGACATTTTCCTGCACGGTCGACCCCTGCAATGCAACCCTTGGTGTCCCGCAATAAGTATGGTATCATTATATAAGTTTCTTGCACTCGGCCGTTTGCCGCCCCATGTCGGCCTCGGGCTGCAAGCGGAGCATTGTTACAGGGAAGGTATTGTCATGAAGAGCATCTGTTTGTGCATCATGTTCGTCTCTTTTCTGGGCATCTCAGGATGTTCGACCGTTCACATCGATTGGGATATGGCCACGTCCATCAATACGATAGAGGCCTATGACGAATTCTTGAGGAAGCATCCTGATAGCGAATTCACCGCGCAGGCCCTGAAAAAGGTGGAGCCCATGCGATATCAGAAGGCACTGGATCTGGGGACCTCCACGGGTTTCTCCACCTACCTGCTGAAGTATCCGAAGGGCGTCTATGCCAAGAAAGTGCGTTCAAAGCTCCGGTCGATCCGCTGTGCCGACCCGGACCTCGCGAGGGAAGAGGTCCCCTCATGGCTGAAGATGGGTGATGCCGCTGATCCCCTGCACAGGACAAGCTGGTACCTCGACAAGTCGTACATCGGCGTAGCGCCGAGCGATATCGGAAGGGGTTACAAGGCCGCCTGCGATGACCCCGACTATCCCCTCGACCTGGCCTGGGAGCCTGGCGTGATCGTGTACTTCAGCGGGAGGGGTGTGATCGTGGGGCCCGACGGCACGACGGTGCTGGTGGGATACGAGTGCAAGTAGCCTTCGCTGCAGTGCCGCACCCGGACGAGCCGTGACGTTCGAGAGTGTCTCTTAGAGCTCCTTGCCCTGATACTTGAACGAGAGGCTCAACTTGGTGCGATAGCTCGTCACCTTGCCGTTTTCGATCTGGAGGTCCAGCTCGACGACCTCTGCGATACGAAGGTCCTTCAGTGACTTTGAGGCCGTCTTCACGGCCGCCTCAGCCGCCTTCTCCCATGACTCCGTACTGGTTCCGATGATCTCGATCACCTTGTAGACGCTCTCTGCCATGACGATCTCCTTTCATCCTCCCCTTTGGGGCCTGAAAATCCTGTGCCTACCAGTGCTCAGAATGTTTGTGAAATTTTGGTGTAAGGGAAAAGATCATATGGTACCTGAATGATATCCTCATTTTCACCCGGTAGACGAGCTTGCCTTTCCCGTCGATGTGCATATCCATCTTGAGAATCTTGGCGATGCGTGTGTCCCTGATGACCCCGACCGCCGTTTGAATCGCCGCGGTTGCGGCCTTCTCCCATGATTCATGGCTGGTGCCTACGAGATCGATCACATGGTACTCGCGCTCCGCCATGGCGCACCCCCTTCACCCGATTCGAATTCTACTGCGCATTCCATCGTATCCATCGGGCTTTGAAAGCCCTTTCTATCGAAATAATATAAAGATTGTTTTGCAGGAAGCAATATAACCCCCTTCTTTTTGTCTCCTCGATCACCCGCCGTGCCCTGTCATGATGTTGACAAATGTCCGCAGGCCCGTTACACCTTACATGTTGGTCCGTTCACGAGAAGGGAGGACTCATGAGTATCATCTATGAAAAAATCGGACACATCGCCAAGATCGGCCTGAACCGGCCCCAACAGCTCAACGCCCTCGATCCGGGCATCCTGCTCGAACTTCACAAGGCCTGGATCGACATCAACGAAGACAGCACCATCCGGGTGGCGGTGCTCTATTCCGCCCTGCCCGGCATCTTCTGCGCGGGAATGGACCTCAAGACCGCCATCCCCATCCTCACCGGCGCCAGGGAGCCCGAGAACGAAGCCGAGAAATGGGTCGCCTGCGGGTGGGACGGCTGCGGCGTGGGCGAGGCCATGCTCAAGATCAGCTTCGTGAACAAGCCGGTCATCGCCGCCATTCACGGATACTGCCTTACGGGCGGCTTCGAGATGGTCATGGGCGCCGACCTCAGGGTCGCTTCCGAGGATGCGGTCTTCCAGATGCGCGAGGCGAGCCTCGGCATCATGCCCACCGGCGGAGGCAACATCTTCCTGCCCAGGCATGTCGGGACCTGCCGGGCCCTGGAGATACTCCTCACGGCAGGCAATTTTGATGCAAAGACCATGTATGAGTGGGGTTTTCTCAACCGTGTGGTCCCGAGGGACAAGCTCATGGACACCACCATGGACCTTGCGGAAAAGATCGCATCAAACGGACCGCTTGCCACCCAGGGCATCATCCGCTTCAACCGGGAAATGCGCAAGAGAGAGCTCGGGGAGCTCTTCACCCGCGAGGTGGAGATCGGCATGCCCATCTTTTCCAGCCAGGACGCCCGCGAGGGTGTACGTGCCCAGAAGGAAAAGAGGAAGCCCGACTTTCCCGGGAAATACTAAGACATCCATGGCGGGCGTCAACAGCCTGAAAGGCCTCTTCGAGCCCAGAAACATCGCCTTCATCGGAGCTTCCTCCAATGTCTTCAAGTGGGGGTTCAACATCCTCCACCACATCGTGAAGCGCGGATTCTCCGGGGAGGTCTTCCCGGTCAACCCCAGGGGGGGGCAGTGGTTCGGCAGGAAGATGTACTCGTCCCTGGACGAGATTGCCGATCCCGTCGACCTTGCCGTCATCGTGGTGGCTGATTCCCTTGTGCTGGACACGGTGAAAGAGTGTGCCGCCAGGAAGATACCGGTGGGCATCGTCATCACGGCCGGATTTTCCGAAACGGGGGAAGCCGGCGCCCTTCTCGAACGGCAGGTCGTCGAGGCCGCCCGTGCAGGGGGCATGCGCATAGTGGGACCCAACACCATGGGCGTGTTCAGCGCCTACCCGTCCATCATGCATGCACTCATGGGTTCCATGCCCCTGCAGCCGGGAGGTGTAGCCCTGGCCGTCCAGAGCGGCAACCTCGGTTCGTCCATCTCTTACCGGTTCCTGCGCCGGGGCATGGGTATCAGCAGGCTCATCAGCTCCGGCAACGAGGCCGACCTCACCCTGGAGGATTTCCTCGAATATCTGGAGTATGACGACAAGACGAGGATCATCTGTCTCTACGTCGAAGGGCTGAGACAGCCCCGGCGTTTCTTCGAGTCCGCCCGGAGGATATCCCCACTCAAACCCATCGTCCTCATCAAGGGCGGCAGGACCGGCAGGGGTGCCGCAGCCGCCATGTCCCACACCGGAGCCCTGGCGGGCAACGACGAGATCTTCTGCTCCATGTGCCGCCAGGCGGGCATCATCCAGGTGGACACCATGGACGAGATGGTGGACGTGGCGGGCATGCTCATGCAGCCGAGGATGCAGGGCAACCGGGTGGCCGTCATAACCCTGGGCGGAGGCTGGGGGGTGCTCGCAACGGACGCGTGCATAGCAGGCGGTCTCGCCATCGAGCCGCTGGATGCATCCCTGGTGGAGACCCTCGACAGGATCCTCCCCCCCTACTGGAGCAGGGGAAATCCCATCGACCTGGTCGCACCGTCGCGGGTCAGCGCCATTACGGACACCATCACCGAGCTCATGGAACACGACTGCGCCGATGCCGTTCTGCTCATGGGACTGGGTTACCTGTCGCTGCGCGCCAAGGGCTGGATGCGATCCGAAACCATCCCCGTCGAAGCGGTGAAGGACGCCGCCGACATGATGATCCTCGAAGAGCGGAAGCTCTTCGAGCTGGTCGTCGAGCTCGTCGGGAAGTACCGGAGACCCATCGTGCCGGTCATCGACATCATGTCGTTCGACCTCCGCTTCGAGAACAATCCGGTGGATTTCCTCGACGCCCACGGCATCATGTCCTATTCCGCCCCCGACCGTGCCGTGTTCGCCCTTTCCAGGACAGCCTCATACCGCCGCTGGATCCGCGAGTCGCAGCCTACAGCGGTCCCGGACCCATGAGGAAGCTCGCCCACATCGCCGGATTCTTCCTGAAATCGCGCATGCTGGGCAGGGATGTCCCGCTCATCGCCAGCGTCAAGCTCACGTACCGCTGCAACCTCGCATGCAGGGCCTGCCCGTTCCACCTCCTTGCAGGGAAGCCGGGGTCGCACATGTCGTGGGATGTTGCCCTCAGATCCCTCGATGCGCTGGCTGAAGCCGGCTGCCCCATCGTGGTCTTCGAGGGAGGCGAGCCCCTGCTCTGGAACGACGGCGGGCATTCATTCTCCGAGCTCGCACTTTATGCCCGGCATCTGTTCTCCTGCGTGGCCGCCACCACCAACGGGACCGTGGGCCTGGATGTGCCCACGGATATCCTCTGGGTCAGCGTCGACGGTGCCGGAAAGACCCATGACGAACTCAGGAGCGGGTCATACGACAGGGTGATGGAGAACCTCCGGTCCTCTAACCACCCGAGACTCTTTGTCCATATGACGCTCAACCGGCGCAACTGGCGAGAGCTTCCCATGGTGGTGCGGAGCGTTTCGGCCATCCCGTCGGTCAGAGGCGTCACGGTCCAGATCTTCTATCCCTACAACCAGGGGGAGGACGACCTTGCCCTGTCGCCACCGGACCGCAGGGAGGCGCTGACCGCCGCCCTTTCCCTCAAGAAGGCCGGCTATCCCGTCCTGAACTCCGCCTGGGGCCTCAAGGCAATGATCGACAACACCTGGACATGCAGGGAGCGCCTGCTTGCCAATATCAATCCGGACGGCAGCATGGCCGTGGGCTGTTATGTGAGGAACCGCAGCGAGGTCGTCTGTTCCCGGTGCGGCTTCACGCCTGTCGCGGAGGCCTCCGGGGCCTTCGGCCTTCACCCCGGACCGCTCCTGTCAGGCATGCGGATCTTCCTCTCTCATTGAGTTCCATGCGCCGCCTGTGGACTCTCGAACCTCAGCACGTGGTATCCCCATGGCCACAGATCGACGTACAGGCCCGACAGGACGAGATCATCCCCCGGGCGCTGGAAGACCGCTCCGCTCATGAGGTCCACAAGGCTCCATGACGCACCGGCAAGATCGAGGTGGGGCAGGACCACAAGACCCTGTGACTGCCTGTCCGATAGGTTTATGACGACCAGGCAGCGCTGGTCGTCCTTCCGCCAGCTCCATGCGATGATGTTCCTGCATGTGGCATTGTCCGGCCACCCTGAAATGGTGCAGAGCTTCCAGGTCCCCTGGGTCATCAGGTCCCACCTGGTTGCAGAAAGCAGTCTTCCATAGAATCCCCTGAGACCCTCGTTCGGCTCCTCGTGAGGTCGGCGTATCAGCTGGACAGGCAATCTCACCATCCTTCCTTCGATCTGACCTTCATGGAAAAGCCGGATGCCGGGAAGGGTAGCCACTGCGACTGCAGCCGCCTTCAGCCTTTTTTCATCAAAGGCCGCGGATGCCCGCTGCTCGTCGTGATTCTCCAGGAAACGGACAAGCCTCTCCTGAAAAGCGGCGTCCGCGCCAAGGTGGAGCCTCACGCCCTCGGCGTTTCCCCGGACGAGCCGGTCATAGAGCCGCTTATCGTAACAGCAGTCGAAACCCTGCTGCATGAGGCTCCACTCGAGGTCCCAGTAGGCCTCGGCCATGAAGAGCAGGTCCGGGAACTTTCTTTTCACCGCCGGTATGACCACTTCCCAGAACTCGTCCTCCGGCGGCGCGCCGGCGAACTCGATCCATGTCCTTTCAAACACGTCGTTCATGAGAAGCATGGCCATGTCGCAGCGGATACCATCGCACTGCGAGGCGATATCCTTGAGGACATCGATGGAGGCACCCCGCATGCCCTCATGGAATGCATTGAGCTGGAGGACATCCGTCCAGGCCGGGAAGTAGGGGTCCCTCCCGAGGGCGAATATCCGCCCGCCCAGGTCTGCAAACTGCGCCGGGTCTTCCATCCTTTCCTGTTCCGTGGCCCTGAAGAAGAACTCCGGGTGTTCGGTGACCCAGGGGTGGTCGGAGGCCACATGGTTGGGCACGTAATCGAGCATGAGGAGCATGCCCCTCTTGGCAAGCTCCTTCCGGGCGGCCGCAAGGCCTTTGCGCCCGCCGAGTCGTTCGTCGACCTCGTACCTGCGCACGCAGTAGGGTGAGCCGAGGACATCATCTTCCCGGAAGTCCCCGAGGGTCTGCATGAATTCAGTCCTGAGGCCGGGGTGACCCAGGGCCATGGACCTCCCGGCAGGGCTCCTCTCCCACACCCCCATGAGCCAGACCGCATCCATGCCGAGATCCGCCACCGCATTCCATGCCTCTCTCGGCACCGTGGCCAGGGTCACGTCATACCCGCAGGCCAGGCTCAGCTCCCGAATCCAGACCAGTGCGTTGATCTCATAGATGCGCGGATTCTTTGGCCAGGTGAGCATCCAGTTCTCCTGCCTTCCGGATGGAGAGGAGGTCGCATGACGCTGTTGTCAGCGTATGTTCTTCAGCCTCTTCTCGATCCTGTTTATTTCAAAATCGGGCATACCCTCTACGGACATCCCCTGATGATAAACCTCCTCGGCATCCATTATCTTGCCTTTCCTCTCAAAGATCTCGCCCAGGAGCAGGTAGGCATCGGCGTAGAGAGGGTACCTCCCTATGACCTGCCTGAGCACGTCGATACCCTCGTTCCAGTCGCCGCCCTGCTTGAGGAAATAGGCCAGGGTGTAGCCGTATTTCGCATCCGGCCGCAGCTCGTACGCCCGTCTCGACCAGGTTATGGCTTCCTTCACACGGTCCGCAGACAGGATGACGCCCAGGTTGAAAGCCGCCGGTGCCATGGTCGGATCAACCTTCAGGGCTTCCTTCAGGCAGGTTATCGCCTCCTCGGATTTGCCCTGCTCGTTCTTCAGCAGGCCCATGTTGTAGAGGGCCAGGGCGTTCTTCGGATCGATACGCAGCGCGGTGTTCAACTCCTCTTCGGCCTTGTTCAGGTTCCCCAGCTTCGCCAGGGCAATGGAGGCGCTCACGTGGGGGGGCACTGCACGGGGGTCGAGCTTGGATGCCGCCATGTAGGCCATGAGGGCGTTCTTTGCATCTCCCTGTTCGAGGAAGTAATTGCCCATGGCATGATGGGAGGTCCAATGGTCCTGGCGCACCATCATGGACGCGAGGTATTCCCCGGTTGCCTTGCCCAGATCCCTGGCATATCCCTCGGGAAGAGCGACCTTCCCGTGCTGCATCAGGGCCGATGCCGCCTTGACGCGCACGAGGCGCACCGGATCTCCGGTCGCATCGAGCAGTCCCTGGATGACCTCGGGTGACAGAACTCCGCCGAGCCCCTCTGCCGCGGACGAGCGGACAAGGGGTGACCGGTCCTTGAGGGCCGCCCTCAGGGCAGGCACCCTGGCCGGATCAGGGCAGTCCCCGATCAACCGTATGAGGGAAGCCGCGGAAACCTCGTCGCGATCATCCGATCCGATGTACGAGAGGATGGCGCCGATCTGCGACCAGTCCTTGTCCCGTGCTGCGCGAACGAGCCCGGCCCGCTTCAGCACGGGGGCCTGGTAATCGTCCGGAAACCACTTCCTCACCCACTGGTCGGCCCATGCATCATCCTTATCCTTGTGGCACATGGTGCAGGCGTCCGGTGACCCGAATGCCCTGGATGACGCTGGCGAGGGCGGGAGGAACGAATGATCGGCATGCCGGGCGGGACCCTCGCCGGTCCCGGGCATGTGGCAGGATATGCACATGCTGCCCTTGGAAAGGGATCCATGGTGCGTATGGGCATCGGGATCGGAGACGATCTCCCCATGACAGGGCAGGCAGAGGCTGTTGGCCGGGGTCTTGTCATCGATCCGGCTTCCTCCTCCCGGGGTATGGCAGTGGAGGCAGTCGAGCTTCCCGGAGCCGGCGCACGGGTTCATGAGCCACGATGTGTAGGTATGGTTCCCGCCGGTATCCCTGCCGTCCGGGAAGTACCCTGGGTTTTCAAGGGCAACGAGGTTGAAGTGGTCGAAAAAGGGCTCCCCGGGTCTGTATTCATTCGTGATCGGACTCATCTTCGCATGGCATGGCGCACATGAGGTATTGAGCCGACCTTCCGGGTCTCCCCCGACCCTGATGATCCTGAGGTCCGCCGGGACCGCCCCGCCGGAGATGCCCTTCATGACCGCGGCATGCTGTTCCACGGGCCCGTGGCACGCTTCGCACCGTATGCCCGGCTCAGGGGGTACGGTATGGTAGGAGTCCGTCTTGAAGTCGTAATTCGTGGCAAGCGAATCCACGTGGCATCCGTAACACGCGGTATCGAAGGTCAATGCAGTGTCTTCCCATGGGCCCTTTTCCACACGGGCGTGCACTGTCCCCGTCGCGGCCGCGTCCTTCCATGCCTTTTCCCGCACATCATAGGCGAGGGGGAGCGTCATCAGGCCGCCCTTCCGGGCGGGGGTGAAGAAATAGTATACACCCCTCCCCCCCAGGGCATGGGTTATCCGGTACTCCTTGTTTTCCCATGGCCACGTGCCTGTTTTCCGCATGATCCCGGGCTCCCTGCTGAAATCCGCAAGGTATCCGACCCCGCCTACGGAGATCACGACCTCCTGCGGGACCAGGTTCCTTCGTGCGAATTCCTTCGTGCACGACTGGAGGGAAAGACCATGGGATGAAACGGACCATGAAGAGTAGAATTTCGCATGACACTCCCGGCACCCCCCCGTCATCGCGGGCTGTTCCCCTTGGCCTGCCGCGTCTTCCGCATGGACGGATCCGCCACGGTCGAACAGGGTGCACACCGTCATGGCCATCAGGATGAATGCTGCTGAAAACACCGATGGAATGATTCTTCTCATGGCTCCCCGCGCATGAAAAAAGATTTCAATCAACCCTGCCGCCCTATTGTACCTACCGGTACGCTCAAGTCCAGCCAATTTCTTCCCGCAAACGGTGATGATCAACCTGAAAATCCCATGGATTTCATCATACGGAACGGTGCCCGTGAATGCAACACGCTGATGGGGCAGGATTCTGGAGTTGTTAAATGTGTTTGATGTTGCATAAATAGCAATATTTCGTGCATTACTGTAGCCTAAGGGTAAATTTCCGGGTAATGCATCCTTTTGATCACAATTGCATCAAAAATAATAAGAACACACCGACACAGATTTTAACCTCCTCTTAAGGGATGGCGCGTCCTATGCCCTAACCGCCATCCTATTTTTTTATCTTCACCGTGGGCCTGCTGGATTTTCATCCACTGCGGTTCCTCTCCTTTGACTTCCCGGGCAACGACCCTATAAGAGGGAAAAAGAACCTCGGGGAGGACAGTGATGAAATTATCCGAATATTTCGAGCATGCCAGGGGGAAGGGGATTCTGGCCACCTCGGACCCTGCCGGTCCGGTCAACGCCGCGGTCTATGCCAGGCCTCATTTCATGGATGACGACACCGTTGCATTCATCATGGCGGAGCGCCTCTCCCATGAGAATCTCACGAAAAATCCCCATGCGGTCTACCTGTTCATGGAAGACGGGGAACACTATACCGGCAGGAGGCTCTACCTCACCATGATACGGGAGGAGGAGAACGTCGAGGTCATCAATACGCTCCGGAGGAGTCGCCATTACATCCCCCATGACGAATATTACAAGGAGAACAAGTTCCTGGTGACCTTCAGGATCGACAAGGTGCTCCCCCTGGTGGGCAAAGGATGATCATCTTCTCCCGCAGGTAACGTCGGGAACCTTTAGCGTCCCACAGGCGGATTCCCGGAGGAATGCTCATCCCCTCTCCGCCCTGATGGCCCTGTAAAAGGCCTGGTGGAAGAAAACGACCAGTATGTACGCCGCACCCGCGATGATGATGATGGTCGCACCGGCCGGCAGGTCGGGTCCATAACTCAAAGCCATGCCCGCAGTGGTGAAGAGCACGGTGAAAAGGGTTGAAAGGACCATCATGTGCCAGAGCTTCCGGGAGAAGTGGGAGGCCGCGGCCGCAGGAAGCGTGAGCAGCGCGATCACCATGACGATACCGACGACCGTGACGAGAAGGACCACGGTGAGCGCGGTGAGGCAGAGCAGCAGGATGTGGTAGGCCTCCACCCTCACCCCCCTGATGCGGGCGAACTCCTCGTCGAAACACACCGCAAGGAACTTGTTGTAGAACAGCAGCGCCACGACGGCAACGAGGACGTCCAGCCCCCCCATCAGCCTGAGGTCGTCCGGCGTCACCATGAGGATGCTGCCGAAGAGGTAGCTCATGAGGTCTTCGTTGTAACCCGGCGTCCTGAAGATGAAGAGGAGCCCGATCGCCATGCCGATGGCCCAGACGGAGGCGATCACGGTGTCCTCGCGCTGCCTCGCCGTGATCCTGACCATGGCGATGACCACGGCCGCCGCGATGGCGGAGAGGACCGCCCCGATGAGGGGATCGAACCACGACCAGCCGAGGACCACCTGGCAGTATCTGGCCGCGCCCATCCCGCCGAGGATGCTGTGTGCGATGGCGCCTGCCACCGAGGTTATGCGCCTGGTCACCACATAGGTGCCGACGATGCCGCAGGCGATGCTCGCGAGCACCCCGGCGAGAAGGGCGTACTGGAGGAACGCATACCTGGGGAGGTCGGCCAGGAACTCAGCCATGTCCGTGCCCCCGGCCGGATATCGTGTCGTGCCTGATCATCTGCATGTCGCTCCCGTAGATGGCGCTGATCACCTCCCCCGATATATCGCATGTCGGGTGGGAGACGAGCCTTCTGTTCACGCACGCGACGTTCTTCACGTGCTTCGATACGAACCCGAGATCATGGGTCACGAGCACGATGGTCATGGATTCGTTGAGCCTCCTGAGGAGGTCATAGAGCTCGCTTTCAATGGCCGTGTCGATGTTCGACGTCGGTTCGTCCAGGATAAGGAGCTCCGGCTCGGTCGCCAGAGCCCGTGCCAGCAGGACCCGCTGCGACTGTCCCCCGGAAAGCGCCGAGAACGGGCGCTTCATGAAACCCTTCATCCCCACCATGTCCAGGGCCTTCTCAGCCCTGATGCGGTCGGCGTGCGAGTAGAACCCGTCCATGAATCCGGTTCCGAGCCTTCCCATGAGGACCACGTCCTTGACACTGACCGGGAAGAGAGGGTCAAGCGTCGTGTTCTGGGGCATATAGCCGATGCGTGTCCTGGCCCTCTCAGGGCTGTCCCCGAAGACCGTGACCTTGCCGGACTTCGGCCTGATCAACCCGAGGATGAGCTTGAGGATGGTGCTCTTCCCGCCTCCGTTGGGTCCCACGATGGAGAGGAAATCCCCCCGGTCGATGGTGAAGGTCACATCTTCGAGGGCCATGGTGCCGTCATAGGCAAAGGAGACCCCCTGGAACTCCACTGCCCGGTCCTTATATCCGTTCATCCATCCCCCCTGGCTCCATTCTCTGCATGAAAGGTCCTTGCCGCTATTTTTTCAGGGTTGAAGACTCTATGGCCCGCGCCGTACTCTCCATCTCGGTTATGAAGTCCTTGGGCAACGGGTCTATGGGAACCACAGCCCCCCCGATCTCCCTGGCGACGGCCCTGGCATTCTTTGCGGAGAACTGGGGCTGAACGAAGATGACCTTCACACCGTCGGCCTTTGCCTGACTGATGAGTTTCGCCAGTTCTTTCGCACCGGGTTCCTTGCCCTCGATCTCCACGGGCACCTGGATGAAGCCGTAGGCATCTGCGAGATAGCCGAAGGCGGGGTGGAACACATAGATCTTTGAACCCTTGACAGGGGCAAGGATCCTCCTGAGCCGTGCATCGAGACGATCCAGATCAGCCGTGAAGGCGACGAGGTTCGCCCGGTAATACGGGGCGTTCGCGGGATCGATGGAAACCAGGGCTTCGCACATGTTCCTTGCCTGTATCTTGACCCTCGCCGGATCGAGCCAGATATGGGGGTCCGGGGCGCCCTCCTCATGCCCATGGTCTCCTTCCTCCCCCTGGTCATGGTCCTCATGGTGCGCGAGGGCAAGGAGCTTGACGCCCTTGCTGGTGTCCACGATCTTCAGCGCTGGAAACGACCGTGCGATCTTCGGAACCAGGGAGTTCTCGAAGGGCACTCCGACCCTGAAGAAGAGCGCGGCACTGCCGAGGCGCGCCATCTGCTTGGGTGTGGGCTCAAAGGTGTGCGGCGACTGGCCGGGCCCCACCAGGACGTTCACCTCCACACGGTCTCCGCCGACCCTCTCGGCGAAATATGCCTGCGGAAGCACGCTGACAAAGACCCCGATCTTCCCGGCCGCTGCCTCTGCACAGGAACCCTGGACGGGAAGGAACGCCAGACACCACAGGACCGTCATACCGATCAGGCCAAGGACCTTCGGCAGGACGCTTTTCCGCTCTGAGTCATGCATATTCATAATATTCCGTCTCCCGTCCTCTCGTCGGCCTCCTACCTGCCGCACATGCAGACGATGTGGCGCTCGCTGCATTCCCGGCATGTCTCCACCACATGGTCTGAAGAGAACTCATCCCAATGGGTCTTCTGGTTCGGCGTAAGGATGCCCGTGCCGTTGCACAGCGGGCAGATATTACCCAGTGCCGTCAGGATGGCGTTCCTGATAAACTCCGAACGGTTCGGTATGTCCCTGATGACCTCGAATAGCCCATCATCCACCTTGAACGTGATGATCCCCTGCTTCTTCATGGCTGATCTCCCTGCACGCATGATAGGTATTACTATGTATTACTGTCTTCATCTCCACTGTCAAGCCCTTACCTCAAAATGAACTTGGATAATCCCGAGGTTCACGTATTATGTCATGCATGGACACTGCCATGAAGAGCCTCATGGAAAGATCGCCATTCCTCAGGTCCCATGCCACCTTGCACCTCGAGACCGATTCCCATGTCCTCCACTACCTCCTCGCCGGTTCGGGAAAACCCTTGATCCTCGTCCACGGAGGCGGCATGTGGCTCTATTCCTTCCGGCATATCATCACGCCTCTTTCACGGTCCTTCATGACGTGTGCCCCCGACATGCCTGGATACGGATACACGCTCATCCGCGACAGCAGGAGCCCCATGGGCATACGGGACATGGTCGCCGTCCTGAAGGAACTCATGGCGGGTCTTGGCATGGAAAAGGCATCCTTTGTCGGACACTCCTGGGGCGGCGGCTGGGTGCTGGCCTTTGCGATGGCGTTTCCGGACATGGTGGACAGGATCGTGCTCATCGATTCCAGCGGGCTCGACGTGCCCGATGTCCTCGAATGGGAGCTCCTGAAAGTACCTGTCCTGGGAGAGGTGTTCCTGAAATTCCTCACGCGGGGCATGGTGCGGCGCAGGCTCATGAGGTCTTTTCATGACACCTCCCTGGTGGATGAAGACATGGTCACGGAGGTCTTCCTGCCGTTGCGCGTTCCTTCCAACCGCAGGGTTCAGCTGACGCTTTCCCGGAACCTCTCATGGAAAGAGGTAAGCCGAGGATTGCCTTCCCTCATGCATGAAACCATGCTCGTCTGGGGCGCCCGGGACCGGTACCTGGACGTCTCCCTGACCGGTAGGTTCCAGGAGAAGATGCAGGGCCTGAGGGTGGAGATCCTGGAAGGTTGCGGCCATTCCCCCCACGAGGAAATGCCCGGAAAGGTCCTGTCCCTTATCTGCGATTTTCTCGCGTCCGGGTAACCCCGTATCCCGTCATCACCCGTCAATGGGATCCGGATAGAGCTCCTGCATGCGCCGCAGTGTCTCCATGAACCGGACGACCATGCGCTCCGGCCTGACGATCCTTGCCTCGTCGCCGAAGGAGAGCACCCACGAGAGGAGCTCCCGCTCGGACGAGGTGCTGAAGGAAAGCCTGACGGTCGTCGGGTCCGGGCGGCTGATCCGCTGGTCCGGGCTCCACATGCGCTCCGCCACATACCGTGCCGAGAGCCCGGTGAATTCCACCTCCACGTCGAACGCATCGCCTTTGATGATGCCGAAGTTGCGGTTGTAGATCTTTTCGAAGTCAAAGTCCTTCGGGTACTCGAAGGCCTGGTCCGTCATCTCCACTCTCCTGAGCCTGTGCACGGCCAGCAGGGGATCATAGTCGCGGCCGGAGGGTGCTTGTCCGGGTTTCCCGGCATACCTGGCGCTCAGGTAGACGGTATCGTTGTGGGAAAAGATCTTCAGGGGCATCACGAGGAACCTCTTGGACCTGGATGAGAGCAGTGAGCGGTAGTCGACCGTGCAGATCCTCCCCGACTCCATGGCCTCCAGCAGCGTCCTGATGGCCCCCTCGTGGGGCGTATAGTCGATGCTCCCGGGCCTGAAGGACGTGAAGTGCCGGTGGCCGTCCGGCCTGGGTGCGGAAGCGAGGGCCCGGTTCTTCTCCAGGGCCGTGGCCGCCTCTTCGAAGAGGGAATCGCCCAGCAGGTGTCTGGCAAAGGCCTGGCACATGAGCAGCACGCTCATCTCTCCTCCGGTCAGAGCCAGGGCGGGCGGCACCCTTCCCGGGCGTTTGAGCCGGTAGTACTTGTTCCTCTCCTGCACGGTCTCCTCGATCTCCACCCCGTAGGACCTGCGGATATCGTCCATGAGCCTGAGCACGGTCTGCTTGGAGCACCCCAGCATGCGGCTCAGGTCGGTGAGGGAGTAGCTCTGTCCGGAGAAGAGGAGTTTGGCGAAGAGTTTTATGATCTTTTCGCCATATGTCGCGTAAGGGCTCAATTTTTCAGGCAATGAAAATCTCCATCCCGTATGTGTCGTTCCGCCTTATGGAACGTTGTCATGATAGCATCCCGGCATGCTGAAAGGAAAGGAGTTCGAACGTATGCACGCATGGCGTATGACGATGGCGGCCTTCATTGCGGTCATGATCCTCCTGGCCGTACTGCTCGGACGGGCCGGTGACCCTGCACGTGTGACATTACCCGCCTCCCGCACACCCTCTTTGCCTGTCGACGGCGGCGGAGACGTCATCGAGGCGTGCCCGTGGCAGCTGGACGTCGTGACGCTCGGCCGGGGATGCCCGGGCGCCGAGGTCTCTTCCGTGCACGTGGGGACCAAGAGGTCCTAGAACCGGAGATTTCATTTTTCGCCCCTATCCGTTTCGGGGTATACTACGGCACCACCGATGGGAAGGGCACGGCGACATGACCATACTACCACTCGCAACCATTGACGGGATCGCCCGGTCGCTCCGGGACGAGGTGATCCGCCTGCGCAGGGATTTCCATGCCCACCCCGAGCTGGGGTTCGAGGAGAAGAGGACCTCGTCGGTCATCGCAGGCTACCTTGCCGACCTGGGTCTGGAGGTGAAGACAGGCCTGGCCATCACCGGCGTTGCGGGTATCCTGCAGGGAGACCTGCCGGGCAGGACCGTCATGCTCAGGGCCGATATGGACGCACTGCCCGTCCAGGAGCTCAACGAAACAGAGTACCGCTCCACCGTCCCGGGCGTCATGCACGCCTGCGGCCATGACGGCCACATGGCCATCCTCCTGGGTGCGGCGAAGCTCTTCTCTTCTCTCAAGTCCTCCCTGAAGGGCAGGATCATGTTCGTGTTCCAGCCCGCCGAAGAGAATCTCGGAGGCGCCAAGGTCATGATCAAAGAGGGCCTGCTCGAAGACGTGAAACCCGATGCCGCCTTCGGCCTGCACCTCATCAGCCTGCTCCCCTACGGATACGTCGGTA